>JBDTNB010000148.1:0-15885 GCA_039933955.1 Chloroflexota bacterium | reverse complement strand
GATTTTTCCCGGCTTGGTTGCCCGGTGCGCGACGGTTGGCGTTTCAATATTCATCTTTATGCCTCCTGTCCCAGATACGCTTTGATTACAGCCTCGTTGTGTTTGATGTCGTTGGGTGTGCCTTCTGCGATTTTTCGCCCAAAGTCTAGCGCCACCACCCGGTCTGAAATATCCATCACCAACCCCATATCATGCTCAATCAGCATGATGGTCATTTTCTGACGCTCGTGAATGTCGAGGATGAAACGTGCCATATCTTCTTTTTCATCGACGTTCATCCCGGCCATTGGTTCATCCAAGAGGAGTAGAGTGGGTTCCAGCGCTAACGCCCGTCCCAATTCGACACGCTTGCGAAGGCCATAGCTCAGGTTGCCCACAATCGTTTTGCGGATGGCTTCCATTTCCAGAAAGTCGATGATTTCCTCGACAAAACGCCGATGTTGGATTTCTTCCCGTTGGGCTGACCCCCAGAAGATTGCGCCCGTCAGTAGGTTGGATTTCATGTGGATGTGACGCGCTGCCATCAGGTTATCGAGCGCGGTCATGTTGGTGTAGAGGGCGATATTCTGGAATGTGCGCGAAATGCCGAGTTGGGCGCGCTTATAGGGGGGCAGGCGGGTGATGTCCTGACCCTGAAAGACGATTGCGCCTTCCTGGGGATTATAGAAACCGTTGATGCTGTTGATGAGGCTGGTTTTGCCCGCGCCGTTGGGGCCAATCACGGCCAGGATTTCACCTTGCCGGACGCTGAAGTCGATCTGTTGTAACGCGCGAATGCCACCAAAATTTAGGGAAATGTTTTGAATATGCAATTTGGGTGGAGCTGGCTCCATCACTTTTCCTTAAAATTTATCTTCCGTAAAGTAATATTAAAAGGAATTCTATACGATGTGTCTAACCCACGCAAGCACCTTACTGATAGCCGATTCTTTCTTGCCCTTTTAGTGCATAAAACTGAGCGTAATAACCATTGCACAGAATTTGAAAAGCTAATGCGCTCCCAACCATGCGGCGATGTCGTTTAATACAGTGCTTTTTTCGACCTCATTATGTGTTTCATGGTACATGCCTGGATATATTTTGAGTGTTTTGTCGCTGGAACCTGCACCACGATACAAAGTTTCGCTTCCCGCAGGTGGGCAAATTTTGTCCGCGCTACCATGAAAGACCAGCAAAGGCAGCTTGATTTCGGACAGACGCGCCTTCACAATCCGGCTGTACTGGACAATCTGGTAGCCGACGCGCACCCGCACATTGCCGTGATAAATCAGCGGATCAGTTTCGTAGGCTTTGACTTCTGCTGGATCAGTCGAAATATAAACGGTTGGTAAAGGTGTAATCGCTGCTTTGGGGATGATATTGTTCAACACACCCGCAGCCGCGATCAGAAATTTGGGCTGGCTGGGTTCCACTTCCAAAGGCGTGCTGGAACTAATCAGTCCGGTGATTTCGCTCTGATATCGCAGTGTAAATAGTAAGGCAATCAACGATCCCAGGCTATGACCGTACAAGAAAATTTTCTTGCTCGGTTGAGCGACCTTGATTTGATCTAAATATTGCTTCAGATCATTCACAGGTTCATTCAAATCGTCAAAATACGAGCGCAGACCATCACTCTTGCCATGTCCCCGGTGATCAAGTCCATAGACTGCATATCTATCAGCTACCAATCGTGCTGCAACATGCGCATAACGCCCGATGTGTTCACCGATGCCGTGCGAAATCAGCACCACAGCATGTGGATCACTGTCAGGCAGCCAGGATTCAGTGTGAATGTTAAGACCATCAGAGCTGGTGAACGAGCCAGTTTGGTGGCGCATAAAAAACCTACTTTCAAAAAACCGTATTTTTGCGTATTTATATTTTATGAGCGCTCTTCAATTGAAGAACGCCCATGACTTTCAATTTACTGGATTAACGGTAGGCTAGGGATGGGGCCAAATATTTTGACCAACTCTCCATATACCCATCCAATCTGATCTCCATATTGTACTTGTATCCAGCCATTCGCGCGTCCGATTGCGATGAGTGCAGTATCGGGAGGAAGACTGTCCAGGATGTCTGCACTTTTATCAGGCGCAGACCGTACTCGCGCGGCTGTCAAAACGCCTGCACGCATTGTTGCCCCTGGAATCCCTGTGCCTTCTGTTGGTGGAACCCCCAACTTGATCGGCATGGTATTGACGCTATCCCAGGGACGGGGGAGTGCTTCAAAAGTTGCACCTGCACTTTGTAATTCGCTTAAGAGTGTGGGAAGCACTCGTCCGGTCACACGGTTAATGTCATGCATCGCGACGATAGCCCCATCGCCGTAATCGTAGACATTATAGAACTGGCCCTCGGTTTTGGGTTCGTTCAGAACATTGTCGATTACCGCTTTGTCGAAATCCAGGGTGTCCAGATCAATTCCATGCAATCCCCATCCGCAATCATCGCTGTTTACGCTCCAGTTGTAAGTAATAGCCTGCACTCCTTCAATTTCGGGTAGGGGTTGAGAGCCACCGCCCGGTTGCCAGAACATCTTAATCTGGGAGTCATAGCGCGGGAGTTGGTCGCCTAACGCCGCGCGGATTGCCTCCTCAGTTTTGATGTAAGATGCGCGCACATCGTCCTCCGGCGCGCCTGCATAGACCCCTGGTTCAGACCATAAATGATTGACGATGGCGTGGCCTTCACGTACTTCTCGCTGTAACAGATCTTCGTGACCATTGATTTGGTCGCCTGCGATCAGGAAAGTGGCTTTGGCGTTATACAGTGCCAGGATGTCCAGGATTTGTGGCGAGTAAGAATCGGTTGGCCCATCTTCAAATGTGAAGTAGATGCGGAATGGAATTGATGCCTGTGCATAGGCAGGTGAGGTTGCTGTTCCCAGCGATATAAATAGCGCAACCATCATTGCCGCCGCAACGTGACGGAGGCGAAGGGGGAAATGGTGCTCAATCATGAAGTTTTCTCCGGTAGTGTCGGATCGTATCTCCATTAAAAAGCACATCGTGGGCTTTGTAAACGCGCTACAACCCTACGCCTACTGGTCGCTTGACCTACTGATCTTCATTCCTCGGTTTAGAGGCTGATTTTTAATACTCTGGCCCGTCGTCAAAGGTGATGGGTACATCCAGTCGCATCCACGTCCGCCCGACCCGAAAAAGTGACCCTGGGCGCAAACTGACACGCGCCTTAATAGGCAGCTTTTCTTTTTCGATGAAAGTCCCGTTGCGACTGTTACCATCTTCCAACCAGAAGGCCAGCATGAACGGATTATCTACTGACTCGGAAGCAGTAACCGGGATAGATGCACAACCTAACCGGGCATGGATTCGCGATGCCTGACTGTCAAAATTCAAATGCACATCGCAGCCTTCGCGCCGTCCGATTAACAATACCCGTTCTTCACCCAATTCCGGTTGTTCAAATGTCAGCGTCTTGCCGTCATGCGGCCCACTCATATAGGTAATCGAAATATCCTTATTCATGCCCTACTATCCTGTCAAAAGCTTATTCTTCGTCTTCTTCGTCGAGTTCAGCCACTTTTTCCCGTGCCAATTTCAGTTTTTGTTGGGTCGGCTCATGGTTCGTGTCTAGTTCAGTCGCCCGTTCAAATATCTCGACAGCCTTGCGATAATCCTCGACCATCATCAGTGCATCGCCATAATTCAGCCAGAACCACAAGTCATGCTCATTATAATAGACGGCAAGTTCATATGACGAAATTGCCTCGTCCCACCGTTCGAGTTGGGCAAAAGCTAGTCCCTGCCCATTCCATGCCCATGCATAGGTGTCATCCAGTTCCAGGGCTTTCTGGTAACTCTCAATCGCGGTTTCCGGATCACCCAGGCGGCGCAAAACTTGTCCGCGTCTCGCCCAGGCAATAGGGCTTTTGGGGAGTAGGGTACTCGCCCGATCCGCCACTTCAAGCGCCTGGGTTTTGCGTCCCATATCCAGCAGCACATCAATCATATTGGTGTAATACCAGATAATTTGTGCATCTTCCTCAATTGAGCGTTCGTAGCTGGCGAGAGCTTCTTCGCGTCGTCCCAATGCTTCCAGCGCCAATCCGCGCCCATTCCATGCCCAGGCATATTTGGGATTCAGGCTTAATGCCTGGTCGTAAGCAGCTAATGCTTCTGCTTGTTGTCCCAGTCGACGTAATGCCTGTCCACGCTTTGCCCAACTTTCGGTATGTTTCGCATTGAGCCGGATGGCCTGGTCAAGCGAGGTTAAGGCTTCTTCAAATCGCGATAAACTGATAAGTTCGTCACCCTGATTGTACCAATACCACACATCCTGCTCATCAGATGACGTCGCTTTACGAAAGCACGCCAGCGCATCTTCGTGCTGACCAATAGCGCTGTAGGTCAGACCACGCCCATTCCATGCCCAGGCATAATTGGGTTCCAATTCAACCGCGCGCGTATAACTATGGAGAGCTTCATCAAAACGGCGCAAGCGGCGCAATACCTGCCCGTGTTTTGCCCAGGTACGGGCATTACCTGCATCCAGTTTAAGGGATTGGTCGAGCAGCTCCAGTGAGGCTTGATACTGACCCATCTGGATCAAAATGTCGGCCTGTTGGTAGACATAAAACGCATCGTTCGGGGCCGCAGCGCTGGCGCGTTTAAAGGATTTCAGCGCTTCATCTAATCGCCCTATTGCTTCTAATGTGCTGCCCTGTTCGTTCCAAGCCCATGCGTAATCCGGATCAAGTCGAGTAGCTTGCCGAAAAGCATTGAGTGACTCTTCATAGCGTTTCAAGTGACGGAGTGCGTTGCCCAATCGCGCCCAATTCGCCGCGTGATTAGGGCTGCTTTTTGACACTCGTTCCAGCAAAGGAAGTGCCTCTTTGTAGCGACCCATCAAAACCAGCACATTCCCCTGGTTATACCAGCAGTGCCAGATATAACTGTCTGCGTATTGTGCAGCCACTTTATAAGTTTCGAGCGCCTCTTCGTAGCGCCCCATTCGTTCCAGGACAATTCCCTTGCCATTGATCGCCCAACTATAATCAGGTTGGAGCTTAATAGCGTGTTCATAAGCGTCTAACGCTTCGTCGTTGCGCCCAATATAACGCAGCACTTGCCCCAACTTGGCCCAACTTTGAGGATGAGAGGGATCAGTGCGAGTGGCTTGCTGCGCAGGCTGCACCGCATCCTGGTATTTGTTCATATCGACCAGCATTTCGGTCAGATTATACCAATGCCAAACTTCGTCTGGCTCATATTTGGTTGCGCGTTGAAAGCTGGTCAATGCATCTGCGCTACGTCCCAATGCTTTGAGAGCCAGGCCTCGCCCATTGTGTGCCCAGGCATATTGTGGGTCGAGTTCTAAAGCTTTTTCGTAGGCTTCAACAGCCTTTTCATAGTTTTGAGTAAGCCGGTGAACCTGACCCATTTTCGCCCAACTACCAGGATGGGCCGGGTCAACTTCCAGCGCTCTTTCCAGTAAAGGGAGTGCATCCTGATAGCGGTTCATGTTTTGCAGAACATCTGCTTGGTTGTACCAATACAGGACGTCATTAGGGTCGAACTGTGCGGCTGCTTCATAACAGGCTAATGCCTGCTCCAACCGTCCCAGACGCTCCAATACGATACCTTTTCCACTCCAGGCTATCGCGTATTGCGGGCTGAGTTCAAGCGCTTTGTCGTAGCATACCAGCGCCTCGGCATAGCGCGATTGTCGTCGCAATGCGAGGCCCCGTCGCGCCCACACTCGTGAACTCTCTGGTTGTAATTCCAGCGCGCGGTCAAAAGCGGCAATCGCTTCGTCAAAGCGTTTTAGCTCAATGAGTGAATTACCTTTGTCGATCAACTCATTCAACACCAACTCTGGGCCAGTAATTTCTAATGTTGCTTTGCGCCCGGTAGTTTCCTCGTAAATACTGGCAAGTTCTTCCACTACATCGCCCCAGGTTTGTAGGCGATCTTCTGGTTTCTTTTCCAGGCAGCGCATAACTAGTTTTTGCAGCCGCTTTGGGATTTGCTGTTTGAGGGGTTTTTCGAAAGCTGGCTTTTCATTGATGTGCGCTTGCTTCCATGCTGCTAATTTTTTCACCTGGAACAGGTGACGCCCCGTCAGCATTTCGTAAAAGATGCAGCCAAAGGCATAAATGTCGGAGCGAATATCTACATCTTGCGAGAGGCATTGTTCAGGAGACATATAGGGGGCAGTTCCAACAACTGCCCCGAAACGAGTTAACCGGTTCGAATCGTTGCGCGATGAGCCGGATTCATTACTATCACCATCGTTTCCGGGTAATGGCGCATCACTGTAAAACACAGAACTTACCAATCCGAAATCCGTTATTTTAGCGATGCCATCGCTGGTGACAAGGATATTGGCTGGCTTCAAATCCCTGTGAACCAGACCGGGTACTTTACTGCTGGCGTGCTGCATTCCTAATGCAATGTGCAGACCGAACGCTAGTGATTGCGTCAGGTCAAGACGCTTGTGTTCGATCCAACTGCGCAAATCGGGGCCGAGTCCTTCTGGCCCGCTGACGTGTTCCAGAATAATATGAGGGCGTTTAACCGTTGTCACGACTTTTCGTGCCTGCACCACATAGCGGTGCTTTTCGACCATAACCCAGGTGGTCGCTTCCTGGTTGAAACGGGCAACTGCACGTTCATTATCCAGAAAACGGCTCTGGAAAGTTTTAATGGCAACCGGTTCTTTGCCATCGTGGTCGTAGCATAAATACACTACGCCCATGCCGCCGCGCCGTATATCCTTTACTTCATAACGATCCTGGATGCGATCTCCAATTTGAAATTCGTCTTCGGCTGGTTCACTTGCAACAGAAGACGGGGTTTGTATCAGACGCCGGTTGATATTGCTGGCATCACGTTCTACGGATGTGAGAGACAGCATCACACTGTGTTCAGCAACAGTTTCGCTGGGGTAAGTATAGTCACTATCCGGGGCAGCGAAATTGGTGGGGATTTCTGCGTCGGCGATAGTTTCAGTTAGCTCGCCAACTTCAAGTTCCGAGTCAGCCACAGTGACATCTGTGTAGTCTAAATTGTCATCTTCGTCACTATCTTCAATTTCACTGGTGATGCTCAAGTCATCTTCAGCGACTATCGGTTTAATGTTTGGTGCGCTGCTGGCCGCAGAGATTCCCCCACCGTAAGCGGTCAGAAGACTTGCAATCGCAGCTTCATCGTCGTTGGTGTCATACTCGGCAATGGCCCATAAAGCCACAGCCACATTGCGGCGCGTTGGATTGGTCTGGGCGGCCCCGATAACCCAGGCAATAAAGTGCCGTGTGATGCTGCGGGCGAGTTCGCGGTCAACGTTTTTCTTGGCGACATCCCCAGCTTGCTGATAGGCGATTAATGTTTTGCCAACGTAAAACACAAGCAGACGATCCTCATCTGTGAGGGAACGACGTGCGCACATATCGCCTAATGCAAATAGGTCATTAATATCGTTACGGCGCAGGGCTAAACGCCCCAACGTCCGAATTTCAGCATTGGGGTCGGTAGCAAAAAAATCCCGCGAGTCATCAGCATGGCGTTTACGAAGCGCCTTGCTAACTTCCTCTTCCGATAGAGCGATAGGTTGTCTGCCTGTCTGGGGTATATTCATGCGTATACGATCACCAGTTTAGGGTAAAAATCTGCCGTTAGGCTAACAATATGTGACATTGAAACAAATAGATTACTTTTGCAGTCCATTCCGATGTCATCGGTGAAATGCTCCGTTACCCCTGGACACTTTTTGCAGCCTCGAATATCACCCGCTCGCCATCTGGGTCTGCGTGAGCCGTAATAGTATCTCCCGGCTGGAAAGCATCTTCGACGATTTTGGTGCTCAGTGGGCGGGTTATCAATCGTTCAATCATGCGACGCAGTGGGCGCGCGCCATTGACCGGATCATAGCCTTTGCGCAGCACCAATTCACGGGCATCCTCTGCGAGTTCCAGTTTCAGTTTTTGGCGTTCCAGCCGTTCATGCAATTCCTTCAATTTCAAATCCAGAATGTTGCTCAACACAAGTGGATTTAACGCACGGAATGTGATGATTTCATCGACACGGTTTAAAAATTCAGGCCGGAAGAAACGGTTAAGATAGGACGAGTAATCCGGTAATTGATCTTCACGGCTGCCGAATCCAAGTTGTTTGCCGGTCTCTTCTGTGCCGATATTGCTGGTCATGATGAAGACTGAATGCCGCGCATCGACATGTCGACCATGGGCGTCGCTCAACCGGCCTTCGTCGAAGACCTGCAAGAAAATATCGAATACTTCTGGGGCGGCTTTTTCAACTTCGTCGAGCAGAACCACGCCGTAAGGTCTCCGGCGCAGGCCGTCGGTGAGTTGACCGCCGCGTTGGGTATCCTTATAACCGGGCGGCGCGCCAATCAAACGCGCAACGGTATGGGCATCGTGGAACTCGGACATATCCAATCGCATCATCGCTTCATCGCTACCGAAGAGAAAGTCTGCTAATGCCAACGCCAATTCGGTCTTGCCGACGCCTGATGGCCCTAGAAACAAGAACACACCTATTGGGCGTTGCGGGTCGCCTAACCCTGCACGCGATGTTTTGATTGCATCGGCAACAGTTGCTACAGCCTCATCTTGTCCTATGACGCGCTCTTTCAGCGATTCTTCCAAACCTGATAAACGGCGCTTCTCATCTTTGGTCAGGTCATTGACCGGGATACCTGTCCAATCGGATAACACAGCGGCGATATTTTCCACTTGTACATCGGGTACGCCAATGTTCTCGTCGGGGGATAGGGTTCTGATAATCACGCGCGTACAGGCTTCGTCCAGCAAGTCCAGCGCCTTATCCGGTAAACGGCGGTCTGGCAGGAAGCGTACCGACAGACTTACGGCAGATTCTAAGGCTTCGGGGCGAATAATGACACCATGGTGATCTTCTAATTTCTTGCGCTGGCCGCTCAATATTGCCAGAGTATCCACCTGAGTGGGTTCTTCAATGTCAATAGTGCGGAAACGGCGATCCAACGCTGGGTCTTGCGCAATCGCCCGCCGATATTCTTCGTGGGTCGTCGCGCCGATGCAGATCAATTCGCCGCGCGCGAGAGCCGGTTTTAGAATGTTGGCAGCGTCCAGATTGCTGTCAATGGTGTCGCCTGCGCCGACGATGGTGTGAATTTCATCAATAAACAGGATGACATTTCCCGCGTTCTTCACCTCGTCAACAATCCCGATCAACCGCTCTTCAAATTGTCCGCGCAGGCTTGTCCCGGCTACCAAAGTGCCAATTTCGATTTGCACGATGCGGCGATGCAGCAGCGATTTGGGGGCTGTGCCTTCATGGATTGCATATGCCAAACCCTCGACCACAGCCGTTTTGCCGACGCCCGCGTCACCCAGGAGCAGTGGATTATTCTTTTTGTTGCGAGCTAACGTTCGGGCTAGGGCGCGAATCTCGCGTTCGCGTGCAATGGCGGGGCCAATCTTGCCGCCGTTGGCCTGCGCGGTAAGGTCGCGTCCATACTTATCCAAAAGCGGTGTTGGCATTCGTACATCGCTTTTGGACTCTTCATCATCATCACCATCCGAAACGACACCGGAGTCAAAATTGAATTGATCGCTGATGTGTGGGAAGTCGAATAAATCGCTGTCATGGCCCAGGTCGTCCTGAGGATCTCTCATGGTATGAGTTTCGAGCAGTAAGCGTTGAAGCCAGCCGTTCAAGTCAAAACCCAGATCCATCAATTTGCGGACAGGAATACTTTCGCCTTCCTGCAAGATTGCCATCAATAGGTGCATTTCGTCGATTTCATCTTCGTCAGCATCGTCATCGCGTTCCGATAAGAAAATCGCCAGCGCCAGTATGATTTCGGTACGCGGTGTGAGCGGTAGTACCTGGGCCAGTTTGCCGTCGCCTGTTCCGATTTCTTTGCGGATTTCGTTGCGGACATGGCGCGGATCAAGACCGGCGCGGCGCAGCAAGTTCACCGTTGGGCTGCCGTCTGTCCGCGTGGTCGCCATAAATAAATGCTCTACGCCAATGTAATTATGGCCGAGCTTACGCGCTTCCTCTGCTGCTAACGCAAGCATGGTTGAGCAGCGCTCACGTATTTCTTTCTCAGGAATATCCGGTGAGGGGGTCAAGGCTCACATCCATTAAATATGCCAATTCAAATTTCAATCTCAAATCTAGTATACCGTATCATCGCCATTCGTTCGATGTATATGGTGCGATACTTCGTAAAGTATTGTATACATGCTCCATGTTTCAGACTTTAGGAAATTATTCACGGACAAGTGGTTTTTTGGGCAAATCCCTCAATGCAGGGTAGGATAATCTGCCGTATACTCTTAATGGTAGTCTAGCCTACCCCTTTTTGCGATAATGGTTTGTTGTTTGCTGATCGAGAAAACCACTTATGTCCACTGACCCCCTGATTGGGAAAACGCTCGGTGATTACACGGTTGTTGATATTCTGGGACACGGTGGAATGGCGCGTGTCTATCGCGGTTTTGACAAAAAGCTCAACCGCTATGCCGCCGTTAAAGTCATCGAAGCACACTTGATTGCGTCACCCGATCAAGATGAATATCGGCAGCGCTTCCAGAACGAAGCGCGTGCTATTGCCCGTTTGAACCATCCCAACATTGTCGGTGTCTACCAGTTCGATCAGGTTGGCACAATTTACTATATGGCGATGAGCTTCATTGAAGGCCGCGATCTGCGTTCGCATTTGCGCGATTATGCTCGTAAAAATACCTATATGCCTTATCCCGAAGTTTTACGGGTGATTCGGGATATCGGCAGTGCGTTGGATTATGCCCACCGCGAAGGTGTGATTCACCGCGACATCAAACCCTCGAATATTATGGTGACGCCTGAAGGTCGCGCCGTCCTAACCGATTTTGGCCTCGCGCTCAGCGTGTCGGAAGGTACGGTTGGTAACACGTTTGGCAGCGCTCATTATATCGCGCCGGAACAAGCGGTATCGTCGGCACAGGCGGTTCCCCAAAGCGATTTATACTCCCTCGGTGTGGTGTTGTTTGAGATGCTGACCAACAGTGTTCCATTCAACGATCAGAACGCTATGTCGGTTGCGCTCAAACATCTAAATGAGCAGCCCCAGCCGCCCAGCCGTTTGAACCCCAATTTGTCGCAGCGTGCCGATCAAGTTGTCATGAAATCATTGGATAAGTCCCCTGCCAAGCGTTATGAAAATGGTTTTGCGCTGGCGCAAGCGCTCGAATTTGCATTTTCGGTTGCTGGTGATACTGACCCGAAACGGCTTCTCGACAGAGATCAGGTGGCCGTTTTGCCATCGTGGTCATCACCATCTAAAGCGGCTGTGATTGCTGATGCAGCAGAGAGTGCGACCAGCGGACGCAGTAATCTGGAAGTCGCCCGTGCGCTGGAACCTTCTCGCCCTTCACTTTCACGGTTACCGGGCGTGATGGATGACACGCCAACGATGACCGACTCGAAAAAGTCTGAGGCTACCCGGCGGGCTATGATGCAAGCCCAGCAGAAACGTGGGCAGCGTAACCGGCTTGTCGCCGGGATCACAGTGATTGTAGCTGCCGGGATACTCGCGGTTGTCCTACTGATGAACAGTACCAGCGGCGCAGTCGCCAATCAAAGCGCAACCAGTACGGCGCGGGCTGCGTTGGAAGTGACTGGAACCGCAGGTCAGGGCGTGGCGGAAGCCGTTTTCCCCACCGCTATCGGAGCAGTTGAAGGTACAAAGGAAGTTGCCATCGAACCGACGCTTGAAGCTTCTGCGACGGAGATTCCTGCGGAAACAGAAACCACTGTTTCCAATGAAACGTCGATTCCGGCTGCCGATATTCCTGCCGAAGTTGTTTCCACCGGGACGAATCTGCCGGGTCAAACGTCTGAGCCGCCTAGTACGCCAGGGGCGTCAGTCGCTGTATTTCCTACAAACTCGTCCGATGTCAATGCAGCCCCGACAGCCGATGACTCGGCTGAAAAACAGGTTTTGCTGCGTTATGATGGCAACTCCCTGGTACTGCTCAACCGGTCTCAACAAGATGTCGATGTGAGCGGTTTGACCTATGTTCAGACCGCAATCAATGGTGACGACCTGATTTTTGAGTCGCGGTTCTGGGCAGGAGGCAGTCGCCCGACCAGTGATTTACCGGGCGGGAACTGTTTCGAAGTGCTGAAAGATACTGACGTGGGTACAGTTGGCCCCCCCCCCGATTATTGTGGCAAACGACATGCCTGGGCGCGGGTTTCCGTTGTTCGCTGGTTCTGGTTAAGTGACGATCCGAATGTCACTTTTGAAGTGCGCCGAGGAGACGCGGTGTTGGCGATTTGTCCAGTTAGCACAGGCAGCGCTACCGAATGTGCCGTTGATGTGCATCGCGGGCCATAAAAAACTAGCTATTTTAAGGACACAGTGTGATTGTGTCCTTTTTGATTCTTTGCATCATGGCAGCTTTACGTTACGCTCATTTGACTGCTTCTAACTGAGAGAGAAATCCTATGACAATTGATTTTTTGAAGCGTTTACTCACGGCTCCTGGCCCATCTACTGAAGAGACCCGTCCTGCTCGTGTCTGGCGTGACGAAGCGCAGACTTTTGCCGATGAAATCCATACCGATGTACGCGGCAACACCTTTGCGGTTTTGAATGGTGGTGCGCCGCGTGTGCTGCTGGCGGGTCACATTGACGAAATTGGTCTGGCAGTCACTTACATAGATGATGACGGTTTTTTGTATTTCACAGGCATCGGCGGTTGGGATTCGCAGGTGCTCGTCGGACAACGCATCCGTTTGCTAGGTAAATCTGGCGATGTGATAGGCGTGATCGGTAAAAAAGCCATCCACCTGATGAAACCTGAGGAGCGCGAAAAATCCAGCAAAATTGAAGATATGTGGATCGACATCGGTGCGCGGGATCGTGCGGAATCTGAAGCTGTTGTTCGCATAGGCACAGTCGGCGTCATTGATGGCCCCTTATATGAAATGGCACATAGACGGGTTGTATCGCGCAGTCTGGACAACCGGATTGGCGCATATACGGTGCTGGAAGCCCTGCGTTTGCTGGCTCAGGATCGTCCAGCGGCTACGGTGGCAGCCGTGGCGACGACCCAGGAAGAAATCACTTTCGCTGGGGCGCAAACCGCGACCTTCAGCTTTGATCCGCAGGCAGCCATTATTGTTGATGTTACGCACGCTACTGATTTCCCCAATGCTGACAAAAAATTGCGCGGCGAAGCCCGACTGGGCGGTGGGCCATCCTTTGCGCGGGGTTCTGTTAACAGCCCAGTTGTGTATGATAAGTTAGTCGAGATTGCTGAACGGGAAAATATCCCCTACACGGTGAAAGTTTATCCATCATCGTCAGGAACAGACGGCGATGTGATTCATCTGGCGCGGGGTGGGGTTGCCTGCGGCGTTGTCTCGATTCCCAACCGTTATATGCACTCACCTAACGAAATGATCGAGATGGACGATGTGGAAAACGCGGCTCGTCTGATCGCGGCTTTTGTGCGTTCATTGAGCGCGGATACCGATTTCACACCCCGTTAAGGCGATAGCTGTTAGCTTTTAGCGAAAAGTAAGCTGATTGGCAGTCCCAGTGGCAGTGTTGGCGGAATTGTCGCCGATTATGTCAGCAGGAAGCAGGAGAAGCGCCGCCGAATTGCGAATTATGGGGGCGAAAACTTGGCGGGAAGCACGAGAAGCGCGGCCCGATGTGCGAAGGTGCGGCGAGTACACGGGAGTGGTCTGCTGCTGCGCGAATTTCGCAACTGCCGCAAAAGCGAAAACGGAAAAGCGCATCTCAGTCCCAAAGGGAAGCTTCGCACAGGAACAGAGATACAGAGAAGAAAAGTGCATAACACAAAGGTGCAAAGAAAGGTGTGTAAAGTCAGTTTAGCATAGAACTCAACGCAAAAGCGAAACAAATGTTCGAACATTTGTTTCGCTTTTGAGGGAGCAATGGTTAGGATTCAGTTAAAAGGAAACGATACGCAAGCGCAAAATCGGCGAGTGGGAAGCGAGTTCGCCGATTTTCATTTTCAAAGATTTGCGGACAAGGTGTCGCCTTTCCCACACAAAAACGCTCTAAGGATTTGTGACCAGCGTGACGGTTGGCTCGGCAGTAGGGTTGTTCGTAGTTGTTGAAGTGCCAACCTGAGTGGCGATGAGTACAAGCGCCAGCACCAAAATCGTGATACCTACCAATGCCAGCCAGCGCAGGGCGGGACGGCGTATTTCCGGGCGTCCTCCACGCTCATTCAGACGGCCATTTTCTAGCAGCCAACTTTGCATCATCCCAGTGTTTAAGCGAATGCCATTTGGCGTGTTTTCAACCATCTCGCGATATTCCAGCCCCCGGATCGCGGCATTAATTCCAGTAGCATCCATCGGGTAATCGGTCTCCACCAGCCAGGATTCGATCCCAGCGGGTGTAATTTTCGCCAACGGATCGGCGTAAATCAGGCTGCTGATGGCGGTCAATACCAGGCGTTCATTGCGAGTTGCGGCGCTCCACGAAGCCTGCATATCAGCTTCGCTTTGTGTATACACCGCGAGTCCGATTTGTTTCACGTCATCCAGGGTAAATGGCGGACGGTTTGGGCGCGTTTCCCATCGTTGAAACAGTTCGAATCCAAAGCGCTGTACCAGACGGGGTTGTCCGCCTGTGGCTTTGTAAATGGCTGTCGCGACTTCTGGAGACAATTTGTAGTGTTCGGCTGAAGGTTCAGTGATGAGCCATGTTGTTTCGTCTTCACTCAAATTTGTGAGCCGGAAAATATCTTCGAGTGTTACCAACGGACTCAATTTGGCGATGTCGGCCTCATATTGCGAATCAAGAGTTAGGACTAACCCAAGCTGGGGATTGGCCTGAACCAGCTCATGCAGAAAAGAAATGCCGCCTTCAGGAATCTTGCCATCCTGAACAGCTTTGAGGAGCACATTGGCATCATCCAACAAAAAAACCAATCGTCTGTGGCGGCGAATGATATTCAAAATTTCGGGAAGATAGGTTTGGGTAAACCAGCCGCGCATCGAATCGGGTGCGCCATCGAATTCCGGCAATCGGGACAGGGTGTAATTGCGCTCGGCCAGTTCGCGGGCTGCACCATCCACGAAGAGAGTCAGCCAATCGGCCTCTGACGCGAAGACTTTGTCCTTGAGCGGAATCATGACGCTCAGGAAACTTTCGTCAAAAAAATGGCTGAACCGATCCAATAGGGCAGTCTTGCCGCTATCGCGCCGCCCGATAATCAAGCTGGTTTCTGTCCCGGCTGGGTCGGTCAACTGCTGATAGAGGAACTCGAATGCTTTTTGCCGTCCGGCGAAGGGTGCGGCAGTTGGATCGTCATCGGGCAGCGGGCGATAGGGATTCGCAGTAGCTTGGTTTGCCATCAAACTTTACTCTTCGGTTGGCGTGTTGATCACTTTTGGATTGGGTGCAGTTCTTGCGGCGATTATACCCTTTGTATCATCTGCCGGGAAATTACCCAACAGGCGTAACTACATAAACATACTTGAGATCAACTTGTTCCAACAAGTTGGTCACATTATGCAGCATATTCTTCGGAATATAGACAATCGCTTGACTGCTAACCGCAATGGTCTCGTTCTCGCACTCGATTTGTGCCGTACCTTCCAGAATGATGAGCATCTCTTCGCGTTCATCGGTATGATGCGCGCCAATCGATTCACCGGGTTTTAAGATCACGAAACCCGATTTCAAGTGCTCAGAAATCGGAGGTTTTAAGAGCGATCCAGTAGTGGTAAGGGGTTGTATATAGATGATGTCCGCCTTTATTTCGTCGAGTAAATTGAATCAGGATAGAGTATCGCAGGATGTTATCAAAATCATTGATTTTTTGCCTCTAGCGTCACATTTCTTAAGGGAGTACACTTCGATTCGAAGACGCAAGAATCCTGTGCAGCCTACCCG
>JBDTNB010000147.1:0-16240 GCA_039933955.1 Chloroflexota bacterium | reverse complement strand
GCATGTGCAAAAGCGGAAAGGGTTTGCCGTTGCTGTCGAGGTCGGAGCGCCCGACAACCTCGAATCCCATCCGCAGATAAAAGCCCAACGCCTGTTCATTTTGCTCGTTCACATCGACTGCGGTTGCGCCCAGGTCGTCAACTGCATGTTGGAACAAGCGCCGTCCAATGCCCTGCCCACGCCAATCAGGATGGATAAACAGTGCCTCAACGCTGCCATCGCCTACAATCATAAACCCGACCACCGCCCCTTGATCGTCGCGGACACATTCCACCGGGACACTTTGCACTTCCTCGCGCACCAGTGGCCGAAAAATCTCGATGTCCGATTCGGAAACAAAATGATGGGTCGCACGGACAGACGCTTCCCATACTACTATGACGCGCTCAAAGTCGTCCGGGTTGACCGGGGAAATGCCATTTTGCAGATGAATCATGATGTGTCTCCAATTTTTTGCTGACTCCTGTCACTTTCTGGCGTCAAAACGTTACATGACCCCGTATAGTCCAATAGGACGATTACAAGAGGATGGCTACTATGGTTAATGATAACTTTACCCGCTGGATGTATCGCGGGCATCGGCCCAACTGGCTGGCTAAATTCATGAACAATACCGGCGCTGTGTTGGCCGCGACGGGCATCACTGGCAACCGTATGATTATGTTTGAAGTGAGGGGACGTAAGTCGGGGAAAATGGTTTCGCTCCCGCTGGTCGTGGGCATCGTTGATGGACAGCGTTATCTGGTATCTATGCTGGGCCAGGATGTGCAGTGGGTGAAAAATGTTCAGGCGGCTGGCGGACAGGCCGTGATTGTCAGTGGCCGCCGGGAAGCCGTGCACCTGGAAGATGTTCCGGTTGACCAACGCGCCCCGATTTTGAAGAATTATCTGGGGCGTGCGCCGGGAGCGCGGCCTCATATGCAGGTGAATAAGGATGCACCGCTGGCTGAATTTGAAAAAGTCGCGGCAGATTATCCAGTTTTTCATGTGGTTTCGGTCAAGTCGGCTGATTAAACCCATTTCATAACATTCCTGATTTCAATGTGCATCGTTTTCATTCGCCGCCTTACAGTTTGGGCGCTGGCGACAGGACGATGCGCATTTCGTTGGTCTGCGCGAAGCCCATCGACTCGTACAGCGATTTGCCGAAGTCGCTGGCGTGCAGGCCGACATAGCGGATACCCTTTTCCGCGCTCCAATCCAGGCAAGCCTGCACGCACCGCCGCGCCAATCCTTGACGGCGGTGTTCCCGGTTGGTGTAGACATTAAAAATATAGCCGCGATAAGTTGACCAGTCTGCATAACCGGGCGGCCAATCCATTAACCACAAGCCCGCCCCGGCCACCACTTCATTTTCTGGCGTGACCGCGAACCATGCCAGATAAGTGTCGTGTTCCATTTGCCTCCGCAGCCAGGATGCGAATCCAGGCACAAACGCGGCTTGAATGGACTGATCGGTTCCGCCCATATCCTCGAACATTTTCCGGCGGTGCGTTACAATGATGTCCATATCGGCTAGGGTTGCCTGCCGGATGCTGTAATCAGTCATACGCTGTGCTGCCTCCTGAGTGCGATACGACTATAAACATACGCTTGATTTGTGCCGCCAGACGTTAAAACGTCCGGCTGCCGAAAAGCCAAGTCCACTTCAGTGGACTAACAGATTTGCTAATGAGTGGCACAGTCCTCTTGAGAGGACTTGGTTACTTGGCAGCCGGACACTTGAGTGTCTGGCAGGAATCGCAGAAACAATTTTTAACTATTTAAACACCATCGAACTATGCCTTTACTTTTAACTTTTAACTTTCACCTTTTAACTCATTTAACGCATTCCCCCTATCCCTGGCAATCAGGCCATCAGACCAACAGGATAATCTCATGAGTGATGATCTTCGCCCCTCGCCGCGCTATAAGCCGGTCTCGCTTTTTGTCACCTGCATCGTGGATATGATCTACCCGCACACCGGGGTTTCGGTGGTCGATATTCTGGAACACCTGGGCATCGAGGTGAATTTTCCGATGGCGCAAACCTGCTGCGGACAGGTCGGGTTTAATTCCGGCTTCCAGAATGATGCGCGGGCTGTCGCCAAACAATTTCTGACCGCTTTTGCCGACGCGGAAGTGATCGTCACACCGTCGGGAAGTTGCTCGTCAATGGTGCGCCATTATTACCCGGAATTGTTCAAAGACGACCCGGAATGGTACGAGCGGGCAATCTGGGCAACCAATATCACCTGGGAACTCACCGAATATCTGGTGGATGGCCTGGGCATCACCGATCTGGGTGCAGCGCTGCCGCCGACCAAAGTTGCTTTCCACGATGCCTGTCACGGGCTGCGTTTATCCGGTTTGAAAAATCAGGCGCGGCAGTTGGCAGAAAATGTCGAGGGCGTGACCGTGACTGATCTCGCCGGGGCGGATCAATGCTGCGGCTTCGGCGGGTTGTTCGCCGTGAAGATGCCGGAAATCAGTGGGGCGATGCTGAAAGATAAAGTCAACGCCATCGACGGCAGCGATGCTGATGTGATTATCACCGGGGACGCAAGCTGCCTGACGCAGATGAACGGCGGCCTGAGCCGTAACCAAAAATCCAAGCGCGTGGTGCATATCGCCGATTTCCTGGCGCAGGGCTTGAAGGCGAAAGAAAGCAGTAATGAGTGACGAGTTATGAGGGATGAGTAAAGGCAAAAGCCATCATTTAATTTTAGGGCGTTCAATTGAACGCCCCATGCGTACCAACTTAAGACCGGTTGTGCCGCCAGAGGTTCAAAACCTCTGGCTACAAAAAGGATTTTAAACCTCTGAAGAGGTTAGGAAGTCGTGCTTCAACCTCTTCAGAGGTTTACCGTTTTCCCGTAGCTTGGGGTTTTGAACCCCAAGCGGATAGCCGACGAAAAATCGGTTTAGGAAGCTCCATTCCTTATCTTGGTGCATATGGGGCGTCCAATTGAACGCGCCTACAGACCTTGTATTGATTGCTTAGGTCTCAAATGAGCACAGCCAGCCAAGCGACTTACGCCGCCGCGATAGGCTGCAAACGGATCACCGGGATTTTGCGAGTCGTTTTCTTTTCATATGCGCCGAAATTGCTGCCCTGGGCTTTGAACAATTCGTAGAGTTGATCGCGCTCCACGCCTGTGATGAGGGTTGGCTTGACGGTGAGGGTCTTGCCGCTGACTTCGATTTTGGCATCCGGCATATTTTCCAGGTTGGACAGCCAGATCGGATTTTTGTCCGCGCCGTTGGCCGACGCCGTAATCAGATAATCGCTGCCATCACGGACATACGCCAGCGGAATCGTGTAGACTTTCCCTGATTTGTGCCCGACGACGGTGAGCAGCAGTAACGGCGACCCATTGATCGAGCCGCCCCATTTCCCGCCGCTGCTGTGATATACCCGAACGTGCAGATTGCGAAACCCCTTCATGATTGTGTCGCCAAACGATGCCATGTGATTTGTGCTCCATTAAACCATATTCGTTTTTTATTTTACCGCGTCGGCAGGGCAGAGGCTTGTAAATATGCGTTATATTTCAGGGCGTATGCACATTGTAGGGGCTTGCCGGTGACAAGCCCTTTAGAATGTGTAGTTAGCGGATCGCCCTAGCGCGGTTTGTCACCGGCAAGGGTGCTCCACAGCGGGATGAAGCGGTAATCGGATGGCTGACCCCAATCCTCACCTTCGAAGGTTGTTGATAAAAACTCGTTACGCAAATAGCTAACCAGACTGTAGCCGAAATAAATCGTGTCCTGCGCTTGCCAGACCGAAAAGACCGGGTTGCCAGCGAGGTTGGGCAGCGCGGGCAAAAAGCGATGGGCGTAGATGGGTATAAGGAGCGGAGCCGCCTGGATAAAGGACTTCGCCACCCTAAAGGCGTCTGCTAATTCTGGTGGGCGCGTTCCCCATGCCTCCATCCAGAATTCGGAGTGCTCAATATCCACCAGAAAGACAACCAGTGCCAATTCGCGCGCACTGTTCATGATTGCTGCCGGGTTTTCGCGCCAATTGGGAAAATTCTCGTCGATGCGTTCCTTGTAATGGGTTCGTCGCGGGATGCCCAGTTGCAGGAACATCCGCAAATCAGGCGGAAATTGGAATTCACACGCTGTTTCGATGGATTCAATTTCCGCGTCGGACAGTCCCGGATCGAATTCTATCGCGTAGGGGCTGGCTTTCATCTGCTCGATGATGTCTGCTAATGCGTTTTGTTCAGTCATTAAATTTTTTCCCTTAGGCGCTCATCGAGCCGGAAACCGGCGCGTCCCAGGGCAGTTGACGGTGCTGCTCGATAATCGCGTCAATCTGCGCGGCGATAAACTCCGGGTAGGGGGCAGTGCGGCGTTCTTTAAGGTCAGCGTGAGAATTGACACACTCAAACGTCGATGACAGCAGGCCGCGCGTCTCGTTGACCATGAACATCATGTAATGGATGCGTTTGGCAGTGCGGTTGAGCAGGCGTGCCCGCACCGCAATCGTATCGCCGATCCGCACCTCCGCCAGATAACGGATGTGGTGTTCCAGGTCAAACCCCCCGGCCTGATACTCGCGATAATAGTCCGGCGTTTGCCCGTAAAGCAGGTACATATTGTCACCCGCCTCGTCGTAAATTTGCAGATACCAGCGCACGTTCATGTGATCCATGTGGTCGCGATATTCCGGCGGGATCACGCCGCGATACACAACCGGCAGCGGTTCGAGCAGATCAATCGAGAGCGGTGGTGGGCGCATACTTTCTCATTTCATCGTGGGCAAAATAACTCAAGTTTGCCACCCAATGCTGATCCTGCCAATAGATGAACAAAAAAAGACGGGGCTATCGCATCATAATTTTATTGTGAATCAAGAAAGGTCGGAATAAACCACAGAGTACACAGAGATCACCGAGAGAGAGAAAAATGGAATTTCTCTTTGTGTTGTCTCTGGTTCAAAATAGATTTTATTTAATGGTCTAATCCAGTTTTGATGCGATTGCCTTGAAAAAAAAGGATGAGTTTCATAACCCATCCCTTTTGTCTTTTAACTATAGACTTAGCGCAGCGTCGCTAACGACTTAAGCGCTAATTCCCATTTTTCTTCGTCTTTTTCGGCTTGGTCAGCAGTGGCATTTCAAAGCCGAACAGGCTGCCTTTGCCATACACGCTGTGGAAGCGGATGTGCCCGTTATGCCGCTCGATGATGCTCTTGACCAGGCTCAGGCCGAGACCTGTTCCCTTGATGTCGCGGGTTTCGCGCAGCTTGACACGGTAGAACGGCTTGAACAGATTGGGCTGTTGGTCTTCCGGGATGCCGTAGCCGTTATCCTCAACCTCGAAGACGGCGCTGTTTTTGTCCACCGTCAGGTTGACCGTGATGCGGCCTTTTTCCCGCGTGTATTTGATGGCGTTGCTGATGAGGTTGTTGACGCACTCGCGCAGCAGCATCGGGTCGCCCTGCACCTTGAGCGCCGCCGGAAGTGGCAAAAGCTGGAAGTCCTGGGATTTCAACGCGGCCTGCGGCACATGCTCGTTATACGATGACTTGACCATCTCGGTCAGATCAACCGTGTCCATGTTGATGCCGCGCTGGGCACTTTGCACGCGCTCCAATGTCAGGATGTCACGCGAAATTTTGTCGATGCGATCCGCACTCTCACCGATGATTTTCAACTGCTCTTTGGTGCGATCCGGTAGTATCAGATCGGTATCGCCGTCGATCACCTGCAAATAGCCGGAGATCACGCCCAGCGGATTACGCAGGTCGTGGGCGGCGATGCGGATAATCTGCGACTTCAACTGTTCCAGGCCGCTGACATGCTCGTAAACATTTTCAAGTTCTTCGAACTGCTTGCTCAAAATGTAGTACAGGCGGGCATTATCCAGCGCCGACGCGATCCGCGACGCCAGCAGTTTCACGAAATCGAAAATCTGCGGCGAGAAGCGCGAATGGTCGCGGGTTTGTACATTCAGCGTGCCGATCAGGCGTTCCTGTGAGATCAGCGGGATGGTGATCTGCGATTCGGTATCGGAGACATTGGCGACATATTTCGGGTCTTTGGTTACATCGCTGACCAATTCCGGCTGAAGGGTTTTGACGACGCGCGAGATAATCCCGGTATCCGGCGGCCAGATTGCGCCGCGCATCTCGGCAGGGTAGTCGCCGATGACCTGGGCGACACGAACGCTGCCGTCGTCTTCCAGTAAATGGATCGCTCCGGCCTGCCCGCCGCTCATGCGCACGGCGGCGTCCAGCGCCATCTCCAGCACATAATCCAGCTTCAGGGTCTGGCTGAGTTCACTGTCCATCCGTTGCAGTATTTCCAACCGTGCGATGTATTCATTGCGCTCCTCTTCGGCGCGTCGGCGATCCGTGATGTCGCGGCCTGTGGATTGGAATTCCAGGACTTCGCCGCGTTCGTTCAGGATCGGGTTGTTCGTCCATTCCAGCCAGCGGACTTCGCCGGTGTCAGAAAAATAACGGCGCTGGTCGGTGTGCGCAACCGGGTTTTCTTGCATCGCGGCAAAATCGGCGCGGATCAGTTCGTGCGCTTCTTCCGGAACCATCATCAGAAAGCTTTTGCCGATGAGTTCTTCGCGGCTTTTATTGAAGTAGCGGCAGTAAGCATCGTTGATGAAGGTCAGCGTGGTGTCCGGCATACTGCGGCTGACCAGATCGCTCTGATATTCGACGACGGCTCGGTAGCGCTGTTCGCTTTCACGCAAAGCGGATTCGGCCAGCTTGCGGCGGGTCGTATCGCGCGCTGCCGTTTGGATTTCGATCACCTGCCCCTTGTCATCGAGGATGGCGTGGTCTGTCCATTCCTGCCAATGCAGGATGCCACGCGCATCAATCAGCGGATGCTCATGGCTCAATGGGGCCGGGTTCTCCACCAGTTGGGCAATTTTTTCCTGGATGACAGTGTGATAATCACGCGGGATACGCATCATGGTCAGGAAGTTCTGACCCAGAATTTCGCCCCGGCCTTTGCCGAAGAACTTGCAAAAGGCTTCGTTGACAAAGGTCAGCGTACAATCCGGGCGGAAGCGGAAAATCAGATCGGTCTGGTTGTCCACGACGGCACGGTAGCGCTGCTCGTTCTCCCGCAGCGCGTGTACGGCCAGCACGCCCGCCGTGACATCGCGGCTGAAAACCGCCACCCCGGTAATGCGGCCATCTGGCGTGACGATGGGGTTATAGGTCACATCGAAATAAAAGTCGTTGTCCATCGCGCTGGTATGTTGTTCAACGTTGACGCTTTTGCCCGACAAGGCTTCTTTAAATGGGCGCATCCATTGTTCGGAAGCTTCAGTTGACATCGTTGATGGGAGCCATGTCCCCACGTCAATGTCCGCGTCGAACAACAGCTTGTAGCGGGTTTTGAAGGTCGAGTTCAGCGTCAGGACACGCATTTGGGTATCGGCAGAGAAAATCGAGTCCTGCGTATTGTTCATCAACGCGGATAGGTTCGCTTCGCTGGCTTGCAGCGCCAGTTCGGCCTGACGGCGGTCTGTAATATCCCGTCCGGCGGACTGAAATTCCACGACATGACCATCATCGTCGAGGATGGCGTGATCCGTCCATTCGATCCAGCGGACTTTCCCATCTGCCAGCACATGGCGGAATTCCTGGGTATACGTGCCCGGTTTTTCAACCCAGGTTTGGATGCGTGCCCGGATTTCGGCGTGTACTGATTCTGGCGCCAGAATCAAATGGCTGTGATCGATGAGTTCGTCGCGCGTCTTGCCGAAGAATTTGCAATACGCATCGTTCACAAAGGTGAGTGTCGTGTCCGGTTTGGAACGGCTGACGAGATCGCTCTGGTTATCGACGACGGCGCGGTAACGCTGTTCGCTGGCGCGCAGCGCCGCTTCTGCCTCGATGCGCTCGGTCACGTCACGGTTAAATACTGCGACGCCCGTGATTTTGCCATCAGGTGTCCGGATCGGGTTGAAATTAATGTCCGTAATGCCCGGTACACCATTGGATACATAACGATACTCAACCGAGAAGCGTTCGCCTTTCAGGGCGCGGTTAAACCAGGGTGTCCAATCTTCGCGCATTCTACGCGGCACAACGTCGGTCAGCAGCATTCCCGGAACCAGCTTGATTTTGAAATTGCTCGAAAAGCGCTGTTCGAACGTCAGGTTGAAGGTAATCAGCCGGTGCTCGGTGTCAATCGAGAAAATTGAATCGGTGGAATTGTTCATTAACGCCGAAAGGTTGGCCTCGCTGGCCTGCAAAGCCGCTTCAGCGCGTTTGCGTTCGGTGATGTCATGCCCCAGCCCGACGATGCCCAATGCCTCGCCATCGGCGGAGAGGAACGGGTATTTGGTGATGAGCAGCCAGCGATCCCCATCCGCCAGGGGACGCAGGATTTCGTAAGTGGTCGATTCGCGGGTTGCCAGGATGTGGCGGTCAATGTCGCCCATCTGGTCGCCGACTTTCTGGTCGAATAAATCGTAATCGTTCTTGCCCAGAATTGCTTCTACCGGACGCCCCATCATACGCACGCCTGCCGGATTAAAGAGGACATAGCGCAGGTCTTTGTCTTTGATGAACATCAGGTCAGTCGAGGTTTCGATGATCGAGTGCAGTGTGTTCTCGTTTTGCCGGATTTGATCCTGATCGAACTTGCGTTCGGTGATGTCGCGGTTGATGCCGATTAAGCCGCTGATCTCGCCGTCTTCGCCGTATAAAGGCACTTTGTTGATGAGCACCACTGCCCGTTTGCCATCATTGGGCGGGGTTGGATTACTGTGCTCGTGGTTGATAATCGAATTGCCGCTGTTAAATAAGGTTTCTTCCGCTTCCCAATCGCTCTCGCTCTCGTCGCCGTATAGATCCTTGTCGGACAGGCCAACCATCTCGTCCTGGGTGTTGAAACCTTCGTTTTGCCAGGTGGCGCGGTTGACCAGCGTAAAGCGGTGCTCACGGTTTTTGACGTAAATGTGATCGGGCACGGCGTCGATGATGGCGCGCAGTTGGTCTTCTGCCCGTTTGCGGCGGCTGATGTCACGCACAAAGCCCAGGAAGCCGCTCACTCTATCGCCTTCGGTCTGGAGGATGACAATTTGTTCCACCCATTTGACCTCGCCCGCGCGCGTCATCGCCGGGAATTCGCGCCGGGTTTCCGGGGTACGATCCTGGAACTGCTGGAGGTAAAAAGCCTGCACATCTTCGCGCCAATCGGGGTGGATGTAATCGGTGAAGTAGTGACCGATGATCTCTTCCGGATTATAGCCAAAAAGCCGTTTGACGGAGTTGTTCACATAGGTGCAGAAGCCTTGCCAGTTGACAACATAGATGACATCCCCGGCAGCTTCCACCAGGAGTTGGTAGTGGCGAAGCCGATCATCATTTTCGTTTGCGGACACGGTATCAACCTTAAGTTTTGTCTTATGCATAAGCCATTATCCGGTTGAGAATGGGCAATGTAATTCAATCGATACGCGGGCGATGTTACATATTATATTTCATCTGTACGAAAATTGCCGTAAATTTGGATTGTTTCTCATAAACGGACGCGCGTTACATTTTTTTGCTGAAACGATTCAAGTCTATTGTATTCGTGTGCGCAAAATTTCAGAAATGGAGAACTTGAGAAATATAGTGATTCTTAGAAATAAAGACTTGGATATTGTAATTATGGGCATTATTTCATGATAAATTCATGGCACAGACTGTTTTGAGATCATCAAAGTTTGAAAAATCGAACCGAATGTTCAAACAAATGTTCCACATTGAACAGAACATGCGTGCTACCATGATGGTCTGAGTCCGTCGCGGGCTGATGGATCGTCGAAGGGTCGATTCTGATATTGAGAGAATCACCCCTATAGGATGGAGGCAGGTAAATGATGTTCAATTGGTTAGCCAATGTAGCCGGAAAACGCGGTGGTTTGCGCCGTGCGCCGCATGTTGAGGCTGTCGCGCGCCACAATAGTTTTTTATGGCCGAATCTGGCTGAAGCGGGCGCACAGGCGCGGGTTTATCAGCAGTCGCCCTGGGTGTATATCGCCATCAACCGCATTGCCGAAGCCGTCGCGCTTGTGCCCCTGCGCGTGATGCGTCTGCAAGGCGAACGCAAAATCGAGGTCGAGCGCCATCCATTGGAAGTGCTGCTGGATGCGCCCAATCCGTATCTCAGCCGCTTTGAATTATTCGAGCAAACCGCCGGAATTCTGGAACTCACCGGCAATGCCTACTGGTTTTTGGCGGGTGACGCAACCGGCGTTCCGGCAGAAATCTGGCCGCTGCGCCCGGATCGTATCAGCATTGTTCCCGATCCCGCACATTACGTTAAAGGTTACATCTACGAAATTGATGGGCTGCGTATCCCGCTCGATCCATCCGAAGTCGTGCATTTCAAACGCTGGCATCCCAGCAATGATTACTACGGCCTGTCCGCGTTGGAAGCGGCGCGTTTGTCCATCACCAGCGATCAGGCGATGGCCGAATGGAACCGCAATACCTTCGGCAAGGACAACGGTGTCCCGGCGGGTATCGTCAATATCAAGGATTTTGTGTCCGACAGCGATTTTGATCGTATCAAGCGCGAGTGGCGCCAGAGTTACGGCGGCCCCCAGCGCAAAACGGCTTTCCTGCGCGGCGGCGGAATCGAGTGGCAGAATATCGGCCTGAGTCATAATGAACTTGATTTTCTGCGCGGACGGCAGGCCCACCGCGACGAAATTCTGAATACGTTTGGCATCCCGGTGGGACTCGTCAGCGAAAATGCAACCGAGGCCAATGCGAAGGTCGCCGAGCGCATGTTCATCGAGCGGACATTGTGGCCCAAGCTGACGCGCCTGAGCCAGAAAATCACCCAGGATTTGCTGCCGTTCTGGCCGGGATCGCACATCGCCGAATTTGAGGACATCCGCCCGACAGACGTGCAGGCGCGCATGGACGAAATCCGCACCTCGTATCCCGTGTTGAGCATCAACGAAATCCGTGCCCGTTATTATCAACTTCCGGCGGTGGTCTGGGGGGATTTGCCCGTCGGGAAAAATTCTGGTGATGGGCAAACCTCGTCGAACCCAAACACCGCTTCCGTAGCGACAGGGAGCGAAGCGAATGCCCTATCCGCCGCATCGAATGCAAATGCTGCTTCTGAATCCGCCACTTCCAAATCATTCGGCGAGTATGGCGGCAGCACTGCCATCGGCGACGACGACGACAACCTCGCTGCAAACGGTCAGGCTCCTGATTTGTCTGGAAACTCGAAACTGGAAACTGGTGACTATATCTCTGAACTGACACGCTGGGAACGCTTCACCATCAAACGTTGGGGACGGGCGGGCGGCAGACCTTTTGAAGTCCGCGCCCTCCCGGAAGACATGGCGATGACGGTTTCGGTAGGTTTGCTCGCCGCCCAAAACCTGAGCGAAGCACGCGGTGTTTTTGCCGCTGCCCGCACCGAGGTTGCACAGACCTTACCGCAAGCCGTGTAGCGACGTAAAATCGTAGGGTAGGGACACGCCAGCGCCGCTAGAGGTTCAAACCGAGTGATTTCTGTAGGGGACGACCTATGTGTCGTCCCTGCTAAAATACCTTTTTCACTTAATTTGAACATGAACCTTTTCTTTATTCCGGCTTTTCCCAGGCATAAAAAATAAAGTCCTGCTCCAGGGTTGCGCCGCCCAACTGATGAATCAATGCCAGGGTTTGGGCGCGGTGATCCGTCCCGTGATTCAGGATTTGCGACAAGAGTTCCCATAAGGGCTGTATGCGCTGCATCTTTCCGTTTAAGCTGGTGAAGGTGATTTTACCGTCAAGCTGGTCGTCGCGCAGGCCATCGAGATACGCGCGCCAATCGGTTTCCAGCGTATCCCAATACGCGCGGATCGACTCGCGTGTCGGATGGGTTTCCGCCGAGGGAATCGCGCTCGGCGATGTCCCCTGTACGCGCTGCAAAAACAACCATTCCGCGCCCATCGTATGCGCGACCTGCTCATGCAGCGACCCCATCGAGTAATCCGACGGGCGATAAAATTGTTCGTCGCTCAAGGGGATGATGCAGCCCCAGACGCGGCGGTGCGCCCAATAGTTGTAATCAAACAACCGACGATAGTGATTGGCGGTCATGGCTTCTCTTGATGGTGTAGGGTAAATGGGTCGGGTTATAACCTGCCGCTGGCGCATTGGCGAAAGCCACCGTGACCGGCAGCACATCGGCACGAATGCCGGTGTTGGGATACCACACCCGTCCACGCTTGACCACGATGAACAGGCCATCCTCGCCGCCCACCGCCGTGAACGAATCGCTGTCCGCGCCGTCGTAGACTGCCACGTCCAGCGACTTACACAAATCGTCAACCGTCGCGGCGACATCATCGGTAGCAAGGCCGATTTCGCTCACATACAGCAGGCTGCGTTCGCTGAATGGTTGGCTGCTGGCGTTGGCTTGATTGTGGCGGGCGATGAATTCCAGAATATTCCCCGCCGCGTCGTAAAAATACAGATTATGCGCGTTCCAGCCAGTGGAATAATAAGCGTCTGTGCCATCCAGTTTGACGAGCGAGGTGCGCCGCGTGATCCAGGCTTTGGCGGCCTCGAATTGATTTTCCGGCACATCGAAGGCGAAATGATAGCGCCCGCGCCAATTTTCTTCATATTCAAATACCAGTTTCGTCCCCCCGGCCTGGATCGCCAACCAAGTGCTTTTTTCGGCAATCACTGGCAAGCGCAGGATGTGGGCATAATACTCCCGCTGGTTAGACAGGTCTCCGGTTTTCAATCGCAGTTCGGTAATCCGCATCGCCCGCTCCCTTCTGAACCGTATACGTCCCATTATCCACCCAAAGGCGGAGACGAGCATCCTCCGATTGGGGGATTTGACCTGTACGAAAGTACAGTATGGTACGAAGTTACTAGTTGCGAGTTGCCAGCTTAAAAGAAAATGCTCTTCCCGCGATTTCCCGATTTTTGTAGCATGAGATATTGACCGTTGATAATTTAATTTAGCAATTCAGAAAGACGAACGAAATATATTTCGTCCCTACAGTCCCCATTTTTGTAGGGGCACGACATGTCGTGCCCGTGTTGAAACGTTTACCTAATCATTTCATCAGCCATCAATATCGTGTCGGCATAAACAGCAATTAGAGCAGATCGTCGGCCTAACGTCAGGTTGAGATGCGGAATCCTTGTTAGTATCGAGGAAATTTGTCGATGCGAATAAAGGTCGCCTCCATGCGTAAGCTCGGTTTCTTGCTGTTTCTGTTCCTCATCGTCGGTATCAGCAGCGTTGTATCGCAGGATGTGAAACCGGTTTACCGCGTGATCGGCTACTATCCGTCATATGCCATCTACGGATCGCAATTTTTCGTGACCGATATTGCCGCCGACAAACTCACGCATATCAATTACGCCTTCGCCCAAATTTCCGAGACGGGCGAAATCAAGCTGGGCGATGAACAGGCCGACACCCAGTATCCGTATGCGAACGGCGCGGCGGGCAACCTGGGCGCATTGGCGCATCTCAAAATACAGTATCCGGCTTTGCAAACCCTGATTTCGGTAGGCGGTTATACCTGGTCAGACCGCTTCTCGGATGTCGCCCTGACCGCCGAATCACGCGATCATTTTGCGCAATCCTGTGTCGAATTTATCCGCAAGTACGGCCTGGATGGCGTCGATATTGATTGGGAATTTCCGGTCAATGCGGGGATGTCCCAGCGCCGGGACGACGCGACCAATTTTACGCTGCTGCTCCTGAGTTTGCGGACAGCGTTGGATGCCCAGGCCGCGCAGGATGGACGCCCCTACTGGCTGACGGTTGCGTTGGGCGGCACGCGCGATATTTACGGCGGGCTTGATCTGACGGCGCTGCATCCGCTGGTGGATTGGATCAACATCATGACCTACAGCCTGAACGCCGATTACCCTCATCTGACGGCTTTCAGTGCGCCGCTGTATGACGCCGACAACAAGGCCAGCATCGACCTCGCCGTGCGCGACTTTCTGGCGGCAGGTGTTCCAGGCGACAAAATTGTGATCGGCGTACCGTTTTATGCCATCGGTTGGCAGGGTGCGGCGGCGATTAATCACGGCTTGCATCAAGCCTACGGTGGTCTGGCGGATGGCAGTCTGGGGCCGGGGTTTTATACCTATGGCAGCATCGCGGCGGATTATGTGCCGTATTATGCACGGTTCTGGGATGAGACCGCGCAGGTTCCCTGGTTATATGACACACAATCCGGGTTGACGATCAGCTACGAGGATACAACGTCTATCGCCCAGAAAGCGGCGTATGTGCAGGCGCAAAAACTGGGCGGGGCGATGGTCTGGGAACTCAGCGGCGATGATGCTCAGGCCACGCTGCTCTCGGCACTGTCTGACGGTCTGAAAAGCAGTCCATCGCCAGCGAATTGAGCGATTTATATCCTACCGATTAATCTTCCTCTTAAATAATTGATGCCCTGAATCATTGACGTATATACTATATATTAAGCGTTTATGTTGAAAGGTACGGATGTGGAATCTGGACAAGCACTCACCCCAGAGCAGTTGAAGGAATTAGCCGTCTTTCTGACGAAAGAAGCCGCCCATTATATGAGTGATGAGATGGGGTTTCGAGCAGCACTGATACGCTTTATCCAGGCACTTTCAGCTTTCAAATCGGTCAATAATCCGCACCCCGAAACGCTGTTTTTTATATGGCTTTGCATCGGCAAAATGAAAGCCCAACTCACCCACAACCGCATGGAAGCCCTGGTGCTCTATGAGCTTGCGTTCCGCTTGGCGCAGCGCCTTCCTCCGGTTGAACGCACTGGCGAGATACTGTATGAGATCGCCCGTTGGGTTACGATAAGCGAAGCCAATCTCGGCGATCCCGACGATGGGTTCTGTGAAGCATGGTATTACATGGACAAGGCAGCGCGTGTGTACCAACTTGCGCGCGTACCAGAAAAAGTCAAATCCATCGAACAAGACCTGGAAAAACTCCGAAAAATCGCCATTCAGAATAAGAAAACGCCTACCCGACTGGTCGCTTCCGATAAAACCTATGAATTTGAAATTATGGTCTATGGGCAGCACATGGAAACGGTTTCTGTAAACCCGTCTGGCGAGATTCAGTGGCAGCGGGCTGAGGATTTTAAGCAAGCCGTCGTGTTGGCGCTGGAGGGCTGGGACATTCGCTGGGTCAGCGGGTAAAAAATGCTAAATGAACTATCGGGGAACAACCGTTTTGGATTGCTCCCCGATCCATATATAGTTTACGCCCGCAGTTTTTCCCGTGCGGTCAGGCGCGCAGCGTCGCTGGCGGTACGCGCTTCCAGATATTCCTTATACGGCCCCTGGAAGACGTTCAAGTGACCGTCGCGCAAATCCCAGACCTGCGTCGCCAGCTTGTCCACCAGATAACGGTCATGCGTCACCAACAGGATGGTTCCCTCAAAGGCTTCCAGGGTTTCCTGTAAAGCTTCCTGTGCCTGAAGATCAAGATGGTTGGTTGGCTCATCCAGCAGCAGCACATTCGCGCCGTCCAGCGCCAGGATCGCCAGCGCCAAACGTGCCCGTTCACCGCCGCTCAAGGCACTGACCAACTTGAAAGCGTCGTCGCCGCGAAACAGATACGGCGCAAGATAATGGCGGGCATCGGTGACGGTCATCTCTTTTTTGCTGTGGCTCACCAGCGATTCGATCACCGTGTGTTCCGGGTTCAAAGCATCATGCGCCTGGGCAAAGTAACCGATTTTCAGGTTATGCCCCAGCTTGACCTCGCCGCCCAACGGTTCCAGATGGTCGAGCAATGTGCGCAGGAAAGTGGTCTTGCCCGTGCCGTTCCCGCCAATGAGCGCCGCTGTTTCCAGCCGGTTGAGCACGATGTCATCCGCCGTGAACAACGGTTTATCGGGATAGCCAACGTACAAATCTGTCGTCCGCAAAACCGTTTCGCCACCGCGCGCCGTGACTTTCAAATTCAGGTTCAAACGCGGCGGGCGTGTCGCTGGGCCTTTAATGTCCTTGATTTTGCGCTCGGCCTCAGCTACCGCCAACGGACGGACACCACCCAAACCGGTCTCTGACCAGCTTTTGCCCTGGATGCCCATGATGCCGAATTCTTCAATCGCCGCCAGATCACGGCTCAAACGCCGCAGCCGTCCCACCGCCAGCCCATTGGTGGACGCGCGGGCGATGTTTTTGCGGATATAATCGACTTCTTTTTCCAGACGCTCTTTTTCCTGCTCATAGAGTGCCTGATGCCGTTCCCAGCGTTCCTGGCGTTGGCGCAGATAGGCGCTGTAATTGCCTTTA
>JBDTNB010000146.1:0-16486 GCA_039933955.1 Chloroflexota bacterium | reverse complement strand
ACAATTCTTTGTTTTTCATCCCTTTAGTTTATCTCATCCCGCGTAAGGTGAGTTACTACTAAGCCAGTGGGATCAAGGCGGAAAACTTCAATTCGTAGATTCCGCTGCCCTGATAAGCTGAATGGAGCGCGAGCTGCGTGTGGTTATCGGATGTCGGCACTGCGCCCCCAGGGGAAGGGAAAAATGTATTGTAGAAAACTGCGGTATCCACATAAAAATCCGGGCGAGCGGTCTTGCTCAACGTCTGCCAGGGCACTTCGTCGATCAGCCGATTATCGCCGCCTTGAGCGTCGAGGGCATGTCCGGCAGCATCACCCGTCGCCACGATCAACAAGCCATCTTTGAGTCCCAGGCTAAACAGCGGCTCTGTATCCGCGCCCAACTGCTTAAATGTCCAATCGTTAGTGGTTGCATCGGGCAGTGCCTTGACCTTAAACAGGCTTTGCAGCAGCTTGCTTACGCCGTCCAACGCGGCGTCATCACTGGTGCGGGCAGTAATCAACAGATCGAAGGGGACTTTGAGCACTGGCAGTGGATTATTGGGACGCGGCAGAAGCGCAACGGTATAACTGCCCGCGAGATGGTCAATCAAATCTTTCTGCAAATCAAAACCGCTAAACTGCCCCAGAACATTCAAATAACTGTTCACCGCCGCCTGCACCTGTTTGGCATCCGGGACGGTGATAAGTTTACTCTCAGTTCCGAGCGTCTGGATAGGTAAGCCGCCCACCATCTGGCGTGCAAAGTTGGTCATGGGCAGCGCAGTCACCACGTCATAAATCATGCCGCGCGCGTCCGCGCCGGTTTGCACCAGCAGCGCGTTATGGGGAATTAAATCCAGAAGCGTCGAATCAAATTCAGGAGGAGTTGAATCATCAGGGGTGGTTACGCTGTGGAAAACAGCCTTAGCCGTGAAGACAGCCTCGGTCAATCCAACATCTGTATCCAAGCTGGCGGCTGCGCCATCAAAACCGCCGTTGAAGAGCAGGGTTTCGAAGCTGTTATCGCCGCGTACTTGCGACAGTGCGCCACCAAGAGCGGCAAAAAGCGCCTGCGAATCACTGTCCCCGCCGACGAGTCCGCTGACTGCCGGAGCGACATGGTCGCCATCCACATAGCCGAAGACCAATGGACTCTCATCGCTGGCGGCGCGCAGCACACCATACACAGGATTCGCTGTGATGGTTTTCTTGACACCCGCCTGAACATCGAGCGCGGCATGAACGAGATCGGTTGGGCCGATGAAGACCACAGGTGATGTGAGGGCAATGGAGGCCGTCTTGCCTTCGTAGACATCGATACCACGATAGGGCTGCAAAACCAGCAAATCGGGCTGCTTGATAATCGCGCTCAAGTGGGCAGCCGAGTCCAAAACACTGGATGTGGGCAGGATCAGCAAAATATTGGCATTATCGGCCTGAAGTTGATTATTAAAATCGCGGTAGGCGACGACAAATTCGTCTTTTATCCAGGGCAGGACATTGGCGGTGAAGGAGATATTATCGACATCAAACCAGGTATTGAACGGCAGGAAATCGTCAAACGTCAGGGCAGCATTCCCCAATCCAATACGGTTGGGCTGCACCTGTACGGCGGCAAAGGCTGCAATGTTCAGCCCTCTCAGCGTGGTTTGGGGGCTATCGAGGCGCACCTGTATGAAACCCGCGAAATCGTCCGGGACATAATCTGCGGGATGGATGACCCGCTCCTGAGCGGCAGCCACCGGCAGCAAACTAAAGACAGCGACCATCAATATTGCTATAAAAAAAGCACGTCTGAACATGCGGGGCGCTCCGGTGGATTGAGAGTATTAAAGCCTGATTATACTCTACTCGAACACGCCCGCCGCAATCAAGCAATACTCATGGCCTGCTTATGGTCAAGGGCGACCTGACGGATCATCCTCAACATGGTGATTGTATTTAGTTCACACGGACGAGACTATCTCACCCCCCAACCCTCCTCGCCACAAAATGGAGAGGGGGAGCAAAACGAAGAGCAAGAGAGTCTGAAAGTATTTATACACCAACATCACGGCGCTGGAAGAACCACACACTGCCGATCCACAAGAGGGCTGTCACCATGAGGAGCAGCAAAATATTGCCCCATACCAGACCATTTTGAATCACATTGGCGCTGTCAATGTAGCTGAATAAGGACAGGCGGTTCAACTGACCGGCAACCGTATCTTTGGCGGAGCCACCCAGAAAATTCAGCAGGTAACTGGCAATAATGACCAGCGCGGTAATCCCGGTTGCCAACCCTTTGTGGCGGACGACTGCCGCAACGAAGGCCGTGAAGACCAGCATAAGCATCGTCCCCGGAAACAGATTCAATGAACCTTCCAGCAATTTCACCATGTCGATCTTGAAAGGCGCATCCGGGTTGGAGGCGGTGATTTGTACCCCCAGCCACAGGCCGACAAAACACATCACCAGTATCACCACGACAAAAACCGTATAGGCCGCCAAACGCTCGACGATGATGCGCCAGCGCGGTACGGGCAGGCTTATGACCAAGTCCAGAATACCCTGGTCTTCTTCATTGGCGGTGATGCCTAGTCCGCCGACAACAGCATAAACTGCCAGCATCATCACTGTGTAGGTGAAGAAACCAAAGCCCAGAAAGCCTTCAGGTGTCGCAATCGCCGACGCATCCGACGCGCCAATCATTTTGAGCATTCCGGCAGGCATCTTCGAGACAAGATCGGCGTAACTTTTCAACATATCGACATTGGGGATCAAGAGGATGATAAGCACCGCATAGCTGGCGATGCCCAGGCCCCAATAGACGGCTGCGCGCCAATTGCGGCGCAGCGTTTCCATAAATATCGTCCCGCTCATGCTGTCACCCCTACTTTGGCCGTCTCATCCTGCGGCTGCCTATGATTGTCGTAAAATGTCAGGAAAATTTCTTCCAGGCTTGGCTCCTGTACCTGGATGTCCTGGACATAATAATCGCTGATTCGGCGCAGCAGCGGGTCAAAATCGCCGATTAAGCGCAGACGCAGCCCATCTTCGGTCTGGCTGACGTCGCTCACTCCCTGGATACCAGCGAGTTGGGTGGGGGCAATTTTCTCGCGCAGACGCAGCGTCACCCAACGGAAATCGGTATGGGTGATGTCAGAAACGCGCTCAACGGCTTTTAACTGTCCGCCGCGCAGGATGCCTACACGGTCACAAATAGCCTGGACTTCGCTCAAAATGTGCGAAGAGAGGAACACTGTCCGCCCTTCTTTCTGGGCTTCGAGCATCATTTCATTGAAAGTCTGCTGCATCAATGGATCAAGGCCGCTGCTGGGTTCGTCAAGAATCAGCAAATCTGGTTGATTCATGAGCGCCAGGACAAGTCCCAACTTGCGTTTGTTGCCTGTCGAATAACTCCGGAAGCGGATGCTGGTATCCAGGCCCAAGCGCTCCGTCAGTTGCTTCACGTAAGGCTTATTCACGCCGCCGCGTATGCGCCCGATGGTGTCCACGATTTGCGCGCCGGTCAGGTTTTTCCACAGGTTGAGTTCGCCCGGTAAGAATCCAATGCGCTTATGAAGTTCTACACTGTCGGCCTGCGCGTCCTGCCCAAACAAACGGGCGTGACCTTCTGTCGGGCGGATTAAATCCAAAAGCAGGCGGATGGTCGTGGTCTTGCCCGCGCCGTTCGGCCCCAGATAGCCGAAAATTTCCCCTTGCTGCACGCTCAAAGTCAAGTGATCCAGCGCGCGCACGGATGCCTTTCGGCTCTGATACACTTTGCTCAAATTCTCCGTCTGGATGACGGGGGCGTTGTGGTTCATGTTTTCCCTCTCACTTACCCGTTTGATGACACTTGCATTTAAATTAAAACGGGCTACAAATTATTTTAGGTTAGTTTAAATAAAAAGGCAAGTAATATCATTCGTGGTGCGGGATTGAGGGCATGAAAGTGCCCCGCTGCTACAAACGCGCCTTCAATAATTCGCGCAGGGTACGGTTGAAAAAGTCCGGGTTGTCCTGGTTGGCGTTGTGTCCGGCATTCGGGATAACCGCATACTTCACATCCGGCTCATAAGCCGCCCAGGTCGGGGCTTGTTTACGGATGCTGCCCGTGCCGTCATGATCGCCATGTGTCAGCAAAAACGGCACGTTGATGTGATGGCCGGGATAGCCTTTTTCGGTAATGACCAGCGTGACGGCTTTCCAGATGGTCAAAAATTCTGGTCGGGAAAGTTGATTGATGGTCGCCAGGGCATAGGCTTGCACATCGGGTTTAATCGAGATACTTTTCGCCACCGTGCGGGTGAAGTTGGCATAGGGCCAGACATTGAGAATCGGAAGCGACAATTTGACTGCCCAGACTTCAGCTTTGGAATAAGCAAACGTGATATTCACTGCGCCGATGATGACCAGCGCGGCGACTCTTTCAGGGTAGCGCCGATAGACTTCCTGGGCGATATAGCCGCCCATCGACTGCCCGATGAGAACGGCTTTTTTGACATTGAGGTGATCGAAAATCGCGATCAAATCATCGGCACAATCGCCCAGGACAAAACTGCTCCCCAGCGGACGGGATGCGCCATGCCCACGCGCATCCCAGACCAGAATGCGATACTCATCGCCAAAGGCTTTCACCTGCTCATCGAACATGCGATGATCCATCGTCGCACCGTGCAAAAAAGCCAGCAGCGGCGCATCCTCACGCCCGCCTAACCAATAATGCATGGAACAGCCGGGGCGTTCTAAGATGTGTTCGGCGAGGATTTGCCCGTCTTGCGGTGTGTTTATCATGCCATCTCGACTGCTTTGGGTTCGGCAGTCCTCATATTCAAAAGTCGTTCGATCATTTGCACCGCGTTGCCCACGCCATCTTCAGCGCGGAGTTTTGCCCCCAAATCAGCAGCACGGTCACGCATCCCGGTGTCCGTCGCGGCGCTGTGAATCGCGGCGGCAAGATTATCGACGGTCAGCTTTTTCTGGGGGATGGGTGCTGGCCCGACGCCAAGATCGGCAACGCGGTTTCCCCAGAAGGGTTGGTCGGCAATAAATGGGCAAACCACCGTTGGCTTTCCAGCACGCAGCCCTGCCGCAACCGTCCCCGCGCCGCCATGATGTACCACCGCCGCCATGCGCGGGAATAACCACTCGTGGGGCGCTTCCTGCAACTTGAAAATCGTTGACGGCAGATCGGAATCACGCAGACCGCCCCAACCCGTCGCGATTACGCCGCGCTGACCGGATTTTTGCAGTGCATCAATGACGGTTTGGGTCATTTTTTGCGCGTCTTCGGCGACCATGCTGCCAAAGCCGACATAAACCGGCGGCGCACCGGATGCCAAAAACATGATTAATTCTGGCGAAGGCTGCCAATCATGTTTCTCATCCAGGAACCAGTAACCGGTAACATGTGCCGAGTTATCCCAATCCGCCGGTACAGGGACAACGTATTGGCTGTAGCAGTAGAGTATCGGGATTGGGCGGCCATACATCGTGAAACCTTTGACGACTTTCGATTCGGCGGGCAGCCCCACGACTTCCTGCCGCCAGGATTTAATCATGCCGTTGAAGGAAGCCGTCGCTAAACCCAATGCGGCATAGGTTTTTTTGTTCAGCCAGCCGCCCAGGTCGCGCGAGACAACCCCAGGGGCGGGAAAGGCGCTGGTAGGTGTCATCGCCGGAACTGTCGCGGCCATGATGCAGGGTATGCCTAACTTCTCTGCAATATGCGGCACTACCAGCACTTTGGGGTGGAAAATGATCGCTTCTGCACCCTGCACCGCAACCCAGGCGTCGTCCATCAACTTGCGCATGAGCGGAAAGACAGTTGATTTCATGTTCTGCATAATGCGGATTGGATTGCCGGATTTCAGCGCATGGCCTTCCGGGGTATCCATGAGCGAGTAGTAATCAGCGCGCACGGGCACAAATTCTATACCCGATCCACGCACGAAATTTTCAAATTTTGAGTCAGTAGCGACTTTTACCTGATGTCCGGCAGTTTGCAAGCCCTTCGCTAACGCGACATAGGGCTGCACATCCCCGCGTGTGCCGACGGTCATAATCGTGATCTTCATGGCGTCACCTCTTTTCTTTGAACTGGCGTACTAATTCGCGCAGGTTTTCAAGCGTTTGTATGAGAACCTGTCTCCCGGCCTCTTTATCGCCACCGCCTTCCGGCTCTAAGGCTTTTTCCAGCAGCAAGCCGAGCGTTTTGCCGACCTCTTGCAATGGCGGCGTATTTTCGGGCGGGATGATGTCATGCACGGTCAAAAACCCATAGCGGATCAACCCCATGATGTAGGAAATCATCTGTGCATCCAGGTCGGCACGGATCACATTTGCTTCCTGAAGCTGTTTCACCATTTCATCGCGAAACAAATTTCCTTCTTCCGCACGTCCGCCATTAGCGCGTATCCATCGGCGCGTAAAATCACCTAATACCCGGACATCCTGCGTCATGACGGCATGAATCAGCGGATTGGCAATCGTCGTGACAATCGCATACTGATACAGGCTGAAGATCGTCCCAGCGTCCGGGTCAGCCTCGATGCGCGCTAACATATCTTCAACTAAGCGATCCGATTCGCGAAAAATCAGCGCTTCCAAAACTTCATCTTTGCTCTTCCAATGCAGGTAAATTGCCCCTTTGGAGACACCCGCTTCATTAGCGATGTCGCTCACCGTCGTTTTGTCGTAACCGTAATGCACGATCAGTTTTGATGCCGCGTCGAGAATACGATCCGCGCGTTCCTGATTGTCGCTGTCTGCCATGCGCGCTCTATGCCTGCCCTTCCATGACTGCGTGACCAAAAATGCACATCTGGTCAAATAGTACGCCCACAATTGATAAAAAATACCCCCACTTATTGGGGGATACGAATAAGTCGATAGTCTTAAGTCAAATGCCAAAAGGATTACATGCGCGAATCCAAGCTGGCTTATTTCTCAGCTTTTCCGGTAAATGACCTATCAGTATCATTTCAAATTTCATTACAGGACTAGGTATTTTGGTGGTCAGAATACGCCAGATATGCTCTAATGAGGGAGTATACAGAAAGGTTTGTTATGACCTCGCTCCCGGCGATTGAGCGTTTTGAGTCCAGCAGTGGCACGCGGATTTACCGCCTGCCGCTCGAAGTTTTCCCCGGTTTTATCGCGTTCGCCTATGTGGTTTTGGAAGCTGGCCCGCCCACTCTGGTCGATACCGGCTCCGGTTATGGCAACAGCAACCAGGAACTGCTTCAAGGAATCGAAGCCCTGCGGGCGGATTTCGGCGAAAAAATTGGCGTGAAGGACATTGAGCGCATCATCGTCACGCACGGGCATATTGACCATTTCGGCGGGGTGTCGTTCATCGCCGAACAAACCGGGGCGCTGGTCGGCATCCACGAAATTGACCGGCGTGTGCTGACCAATTACGAAGAGCGCGTGATTGTCGCCACCAAAGATGTGCTGGTTTTCATGCAGCGGGCAGGTGTGCGCGAAGATATGATCCCGCGCATGATGGAAATGTACGGCTTCTCCAAAAAGCATGTGCGTTCGGTGGCGGTGAACATCGACCTGGACGAAGATACCATGCTCGATGGAATGCAGTTCATCCACACACCCGGTCACTGCCCCGGTCAGGTATGTATTTTACTGGGCGATGTGCTCATCAGTGCCGACCATATTCTGGCACGCACCACGCCGCACCAATCGCCGGAGAGCATCACCCGTTATACCGGATTGGGGCACTATTTTGAATCGCTGCGGAAAGTGGCGCGGGTTGGCGGCATCCGGCTAGCATTGGGCGGGCATGAAGAACCGATCACGGATGTTTACACGCGCATTGACGGCATCCGCGCCAGTCACCAGCGCAAATTGGAACGGGTGCTGGACGCCATCCGCAGTGCTGAAGAACCCAGCACAATGAGCGATATTTCCAAAGTGATGTATCCAGATCGTCATGGCTATGATGTATTACTGGCGCTGGAAGAAGTCGGCGCACATGTCGAATATTTATATGAGCATGGGCGGCTGGCGGTCTCCAACTTGGAAGAGGTCGAGCGCGAACCGAATCCAGCACTCAAATATGCGGTGCTTTAGAAAAGAATTGCTGTTATGTTGCAAAAAGCCGTGTTTGCAGTTGTAATCCTGTTTATAAATCTGTCTTTCACCCAGGTTCAGTCCTCATCAAGTTGCGAAAATACAAAACTTGCCAATGCCCCGCAAATCGAGCGATTCCAGTTTACACCTGACGGGAATCATCTGATCTACGCTGCCGGACATCTCTATAAAGCCTCACTGAACGGTGAAAATCCTCCAATTCAAATCAGTGGAGACGATGAAAATAGGATTGGATTTTTCACCTTTACCCCAGATTACAACCAAATAGTTTATGTTAATGCCTTCCAACATGTTTTCATAACTCAATATGAAGCCAGCATATCACAACCACTAAATCCAAATCAAACGCTTAATCAAGGGATTTCCGAGCTAACAATCACTCCTGATAGTCGCCATATTATCTATAGAACCTCTTTTGAACTTTACAGTGTACCTATAGATGGCAGTAGCGATCCCGTAATGCTCAATAACCCTGTTCCAGGCAATCCTATAGGTAACGTCGAAGTTAGTCCAGATAGTCGTTCTATTCTTTATGCTGCAAATGAGAATCGCCCTGCCTACGATTTATACAAAGTGCCGATTGATCGGAGCAGTGAACCCACTAATCTCACCATTGGCCTGCCGGATATTTTATCAGTCGATTTTGTTGAATTCAGCCCTGACAATCAACACATCACTTTTACGGCACGAGAAAGACAAGGCTTAACCTCAGATACCTATACAATGCCCTTGGATGGAACCGATATTCCTAAAAAGATTGAACCTCTAAAAACAGGCGTAGTGATACCTGATGGACGTTATATCATCAACATTGTCTATGATGACAAAATATACAAACTCCAAAAAATGTCTGTCACGGATAACTCACCCCCTGTTACCTTAGATCAAAGTTTGCCGGGTTCGATCATTAACCGCTTCAAAATTAGCCCGGATGGGACATACGTTATTTACGATAAGTACGGACACAACGCATCAAATCTATATAGTGTCCTTGTAGATGGGAGTAAATCTCCTGTTTTACTGGACGGCAATTTTCCATCAGACGGCGGTGTCCTCGGTTTTTATTATGGAAAGGTCACTACTGACAGTAAGCAGGTTGTCTATATTTCTGACCGAGAAGGTGAAGAATCATACAGTCTGACTAGTGTCGCAATTGATGGCAGCACGAGTCCAGTAATTCTTGATGACAACATTTTTATCGACGATAACAATTCTTTTGACACATTCTTGCTCACAAATAATCATCACATCCTTTACCGAATACAAGACAGAAAAATTAATGTCATTGATCTATATGGGATTCCCTTGTATGGTGGTCTACCAATAAAAATCAATAATGATCTTCCGCCTAACAGTTTTGTATTTCAATACAACTTCAGTCCAAATACCAATTACATTGTATACACAGTTGAGGGCGGAAAAGATACAGAACTGTATAGTGCTTATTGTCCGTTTCAATCTTAAATAAATTTACCAGGAGGAAACGATGGCTACTCAACCACCAACCGATCATTGGGCAGAAGGCGCGGCTTATGAACCGTATGTTGGACGCTGGAGCCGTCTGGTCGCACAGCAATTTTTGAGTGGGTTGAATGTATCGCCAGACAGCCAATGGCTCGATGTCGGCTGCGGAACTGGTGTACTGACTCAAACTGTCCTCAAATTAGCGCAACCCCGAATTATGACGGGTATTGACCGTTCTGAAGGGTTCATCGGGTACGCACGACAGCAAGTGGTTGATGAACGCGCGGACTTTAAGGTGGGAGATGCCCAATCTTTGCCGCTGGAAGATGCAACTTATGATGCGGCGATTTCTGGTCTGGTTTTGAACTTCGTGCCGCAGCCGATCCAGATGGTGCGGGAAATGGCGCGTGTGACTCGTCCGGGCGGGAGCGTCGCAATTTATATCTGGGATTATGCCAGCAAAATGCAGTTTATGCGGCATTTCTGGAATGCCGCCGCCGCACTCGACCCGGCAGCTTATGACCTGGATGAAGGCCGCCGTTTTCCACTCAACCAGCCAGAGCCGCTCGGCAACTTATTCCGCGAGGCGGGTCTCCAGAAGGTTGAAGTCAAACCGATTGACATCAACACCGACTTCCGCGATTTTGATGATTTTTGGTCGCCGTTCCTGGGCGGGCAAGGCTCTGCGCCAACTTACCTGATGTCGCTGCCTGAGGAAAAACGCGATGCCCTGCGCGAACGACTCCGCATGAGCCTGCCCATCGCGGTAGACGGTTCGATTCCGCTGGTCGCGCGCGTCTGGGCGGTTTACAGCATCCGCTGATTTAACAACCGCAGTGGGCGTAAAGAATCAAAAAGAGCGACACGAGGCCGCTCTTTGCTGTATCCAATTTTTGAAGAATGGGCTAAGCGGCAGTGGGCAGGTAGAAAAAGGCCAGCGCGATAATGATATAGACCGCCAGCAGCATCGCCCCTTCCAGCCAGTTGGACTCGCCGTCGAGCGCGATAAACGCAGCGACAATCGATGCAGCGATCAAAGCAATTAGCTCAAAATTATTGAACACCAAGAGCAGTGAGTGACCGCTGCCATTCATAATCAAGCTGATGAACACCAGCACGGGCGCGACGAACAATGCTACCTGCAAACTCGAACCTAATGACACCGCCAGACTCAATTCCATTTTGTTCTTGAGGGCAACCTGCACGGCTACCAGATGTTCAGCAATATTGCCGACCAGCGGAATGATGATGATGCCGATGAAAAATTCGGTCAGGCCAAGCTGTTTGGTCACAGGTTCTACCGAACTGACCAGCGCTTCGCTCAAAATCGCGATACCCACCGTCGCCGCCGCCAGAATAATCAGCGACGTGCGGATACTCCATCTGGCTTTGTGTATCTCTTGAGGTGGAACTGATGTCTCATCGGTTTCGTCCGCATTAACAGCGGGTGCGTCATGGCTATGGGTGAACGAATACAACACGCTCAGGCCATACAGGATTATCATGATGATCGCCACGCCCTCGCTCAAACCGAGTTCGGCGGCTCGGTTATCCTGGATCGCCACATCAAACAGCGAGGGCACAGCCAGGGCGACGACAGCCAAAATCAGCAGAGTGGCATTCAAGCCTGCTGTGCGCCGGTCAAAGACCTGCAAGCCGTGTTTCCAGCCGCCGAGGAAAATACTGAATCCCAGCACCAGCAGTAAATTGCCGATAATCGAGCCGGTAATCGAGGCGCGCACCAGATCGAGCAAACCGGCGTTGAGGGCAAAAATAGTGATGATAAGTTCAGCGGCGTTGCCCAACGTAGCATTTAACAAACCGCCGAGCCTCGGCCCGGTGTGAATCGCGAGTTCTTCAGTCGCATCACCCATCAAATCTGCCAACGGGATTACACCCAGCGCAGCCAGGATGAATACCAGCACCGGATCGGCCTTAAGCACAAAATCGGCGATGATGGCAATCGGCACAAAAATCAGGAGATACTTGAGGATGCGATCTACTGACAACACGGCTTTCCTTTCGGTAATTCAGCCCAGGATGAACAGACTTACTTGCCCCAGAAACCTAAAATATCTTCTACAAATTGCGCGGTATACATCGGCAGCAGGAAAAATACATGCCCACCGGGATAACGTTTGATTTCCGAATTGGGAATCGCAGCGTGAATTTCATCCTGGAAGCGCGGCGGGACGAGCATATCGTCCGGGCTGCTGATGACGAGAGTTGGCACACGAATATTTCTGATCGCGTCCAGCACATCGTAAGTGCGCAGCGCCCCGGTCTGCAAATCGAATCCAGCGCGGGTTTGGCCCGACGGGTCTTCGGGCGCATTCACCCAGGCATCTATAAATGCCCCGTACCGAAATACATCCTCACTCAGCAGCATCACCGCATCATAGCGGCTGATAAGATCATGGGGAACGCCTCGATCACGCATCGCCCAGAGGGTTTGCAGCATAAATTCAGCACGGTTCGGTGTCGGATTGGATTTGGCGAACGAGACTGCCACAACTAAGCGGCGCACTTTTTCCGGGTGGCGGACAGCCAGCGTCAGCGCGATACAGCCGCCCATCGAGACACCGGCCACATTAGCCGCGCCCATGCCCTGCGCATCCATGAGGGCGGCGATATCATCCGCCATATCCTCAATTGTCGTCGTACTGCTGGAATTGACCATCGTCTGACCGCTGCCCCGATTATCAACACTCAACACACGGTATTTGGATGCGATTCCCTGGCGCATAATGCCGCCCAATATATCATTACTGTGCGACCCCAAGCCGCTGATATACACCGCGTCTTCACCCTGCCCGTCGAGTTCGTAATGCAGGGTCACATCGCCGCGCTGAAATGCAGGCATGATAATTTTTTGCCTCGTGGATTGGAAAGAAAAATAAATACTTGAGGGGTATTGTACTGTCTTTAGGGAAAAACAAAAAACGGACGTCTCGATAAACGCCCGTTTCTAATGGAATTGATGTTTTTACTGTTCGTGAGTTTACAGGTTGGTCGTGTGACGCTCGGTTTGCGGTTCATCTTCTTCAGCCAGCGCCGCATCAATTTTGCGCTGCAAGTCTGGGTTGACATCTGCCGAAACCACATACTTGGGCTTGGATTTGCGCCCGCTGAAGGCAAAGTCGTCGTTCTTGGATTTGCGGCTCGTACCGCCAAAACCGCGCCCGAACAACATCGCTGCGCCGATGCCCATCAAGACCAGCGGCAGCGCCAGACTGCCCAGGAAACCGCCGCCATTGAAGATGAACAATTCAAAAAATGCCGCCGCAACGACAAAGGCAATCCCGCCCCAACGCACCAGACCACGACCCGCTTTATAGGTTCCTGCATCTTCCATGCGTGTACCCATGAAGGTCAACGCCAGCCCAACAAACACCGGGTACAGCGTCCAGGCATACGCCCAGCTTTCCCAATGATGGGTGATGCTCTGGAACAGCAGGATCAAACCTGTGCCGGTCACAACTGTGCCGGGGACAGCCAGACCCGCCATCTTTTTCTCACCGTTGACGGCGAAATACAGGAAGGCTGCGCCAGGAACAATCACGAACAACGGCCACAGAATGGACAGCAAACTGAAGCCGAAAATTTGACTCAGTAAAAACAGGACGCCCAACCCAATCAGACTGACGGCGGTGATCGAGCGACCCCGATCCTGTGAAATAGCGTTCATCATTCCCTACCCCTTTGACACTCTCATCGTTCGCTTCTATTGCACTGTATACGCATGATGGGGATTTTGGGTTGCAATCACTTACGATGAAAAATAAAAAGGGCGTCCCGGCGGGACGCCCCTACAAAGCGAGGTTCAATTTATTCGGACAGGATTCGGGCGTTGTCAGCGTCCCAGAAGACATTGACGGTCTGTCCCTTTTGGTAGTAGGTCTCGGAGCGCAAACCAAAGTTTTGCACGCGCACAGCGACTTCGATATTCGCTTTTCCGCCAATCCCGATGATGTAGCGTGTATCCGTACCGATGTAGATATCCTGATGAATAACCCCTTGAATCAGGTTGATGTCCGGGTCGCGCACCAACGCCTCTTTATAGCGCTCTACACTGTCGGTGGTGCTGTCCGGGTATCTCATCACGCCGCTGGCCGGGAACAGATTGATTTTTTCTGGGCGGATGGCAACCGTGACTTCCTGCCCAACAGCCATGTCAGGGTTGGAAGGGATCGCGCTGATGCTGGTGGCATCATCCAACTTCACGATGCCATATTTATCTTTCTTCTCGGTCAGTATGCCCTTCAGGAAATTGGTCTCGCCGATGAAGTCAGCCACAAATTTGGTCGTCGGGGCTTCATAAATTTCTTCGGGTGTCCCCACCTGGAGCACTTTACCCCTATCCATGACGGCGATACGATCTGCCATCGTCATGGCTTCTTCCTGATCGTGAGTGACGAAGATAAAGGTAATGCCGAGCGTTTTTTGCATCGCCTTCAATTCGTAACGCATGGCCTCACGCAGTTTCAAATCCAGCGCGGACAGTGGTTCGTCCAACAGCAGCACCGCAGGCCGCTTCACAATCGCGCGAGCAAGGGCAACACGCTGCTGCATACCGCCGGACAACTGCCGGGGTCGGCGATCTGCCGCCTGTGGCAAGCGTACCAATTCGAGCGCTTCTTTGGCGCGCTTCTGAGCTTCAGCCTTATTCACACCTTCCATTTCCAGGCCAAACATGACGTTTTGCAGGGCTGTCATGTGCGGAAACAGCGCGTAATCCTGGAAGACGGTATTCACAGGACGGTGAAAGGGTGGGACATCCTGAACGGCCTTACCCCGGATCAAAATTTGACCGGAAGAAGTGTCTTCAAAACCGGCGATCATACGCAAAGTAGTCGTTTTTCCGCAGCCGCTCGGCCCCAGCAGCGCGAAGAATTCCCCATCGCTGATTTGCAGCGATATATCATCCACCGCCCGCACAGCCCCATCCGAGCGCGGCGTGGGAAATTCCTTAATTACGTTGATGAGTTCGACATCGTATTGTGTCATGATCTATTTCCTTGTGGCGGCTTGTCGCCGACAACCCCCTACCCCGGTTCAATGTTTACTTTCCAAGTGCCGTTTTTAATGCTGTCCAGGCCGCATCATAAATCTGATCGGTTGATGGGTCTGGCTTAATGACGAACAAATTTTTTCGCACTTCATCACTCGGATAAATAGCTAAATTATTAAATAAATCCTCGTCAATCAGACCCATATCAATCGACTTCTGGTTAGGCGTAGCATAGGACGTGTAGTTGCTGATGTCCGCACCCACCTGTGCATCCAGAAGATAGTTAATGAAGGCATGAGCCAACGCAACATTGGGCGCACCTTTGGGAATGACCACGTTATCCACCCAGATAATCGCGCCTTCTTGCGGGATCACATAGCGATAATCGGCTTTGCAGTTCGGGTCGCTGGAACACTCATCAATTTTCTGGAAGATGTCACCGCTGTACTCGACGACCATATCATCTTCGCCACGTACCAGCTTTTCCTGACCGTCATCCGGGGCAATGTCGTGAAGGTTTTTCCCGTTGTCGATGAGGAACTGTTTGGCGGAAGTCACTTCATCGGGTTTGCTCGAATTCGGATCAAAACCCAACATTTTCAAGGCAATACCAAGCATCGAACGCTGGTCATCTAACCAGGCAACCGGCCCACTATACTGGAACAATTGGTTCCAACTGTTCACATCCTGACCCACTTTGTTATGGTCATAACCGATGCCGATTGTCCCCCACTGATAGGGAACGCTGTAATGATTGTCGGGATCGTACCAGGGATTGGTCAGGTCAGAGCTGATATTAGCAAAATTCGAGATTTTGCTCATGTCAAGCGGTTCCAACAGCCCCTGGCTAATCAAATCAGGGATGGTGTAATCGGTTGGAACAGCAATATCATAGCCAGGATTACCGGCCTCCAGGGCGCTCACCAGGGTGTCCAGACCATCATAGGTATCATAGGTGACAGTGACCCCACACAGTTGTTCAAAATTTGAGACGGTATCTTCAGCTACATAGGTTGTCCAGTTATAGACATGCAGCGATTGACCTTCAAAACCAACCGGGCATGACCAGGGTTGTAGCGCCGTTGTATCCTGCGCCAGCGCCGGCGCGGCAGTCATCCCTAACAACAAAATACCCAGAAACCAAGTGCGTACAGCCATCGTTGAATTCCGTCAATAAATTAATTGGGGCGAGGTAAAACTTCACCTCGCCCCAATAATATAACATCAAAAACCGATTAACCCTGCCCCAGCAGTGTTTTCATCTCAGTCCAGGCATCGCTGTAAAGGCGCGCCGCCTCATCACCGACATCCACCACGTCGAACAGCACCTTGCTGGTCTCTTCGGTGGGGTAAATGATCGGATTGCTCAACAGGTCTTCACTGATGAGTTTGTTATCAATCGCCGTCTGAACGGGGGTCGGATACGCAGTATAGTTGCTAATATCCGCCGCGACCTGGGGATCGAGAATGTAATCCATGAAGGCCATCGACACATCCGGGTTGGGAGCATCGAGCGGAATGGCAAGGTTGTCCACCCACTTGATCGCGCCTTCTTTTGGCACTACAAAGGCGTACTTGTCTTTGCAGTTCAAATCCGGATTGTCGTTGCATTCGGCGATTTTCTGATAAATATCACCGCTGTACTCAATCACGATGTCAGCTTCACCGCTGACCAATTTTTCCTGACCATCGTCAACGGCAATCGTGCGGACATTCTTGCCATGATCGACCAGGAAATCACGCGCGGCGGAGATTTCATCCGGGTTGGTGCTGTTAGCGTCAAATCCGAGCAAGTGCAGAGCGATGCCCATCACCGCACGGGGGTCTTCCAACCAGGCCACGTTGCCCTGATAATTCCAAACATCATCCCAACTGGTAATCTCTTTACCGACGGCTTCTTTATTGTAACCAACCCCCACAATACCCCATTGATAAG
>JBDTNB010000145.1:0-16654 GCA_039933955.1 Chloroflexota bacterium | reverse complement strand
TGGGGCGGTAGCGTAATCGGTCAAACGCAGGCGTCTTATACACGTCAGAAGCTGGTTCGATTCCAGCCCGCCCTACCTGCTCTGCCACCGATCATTTGGTCTGCGTTTCCTGTAACAAAAATCGTCACTAATCGGAATATACCTTGTGTAATCGCGCATCACTTCACGCACAAGGTTGTTCCAATTCATGCTCTCGATCCATCCGCGCCGAAGCATCGCTATTTTTGCGCTCACGCTGCTCGTCTATGGCCTACGGGCAGGTACGCTGTTGCAGTCGCCCTCGCTTGCGCCCTATTTTCTCAATTTGGCTGACTCATTTCTGCACGGAACGGTCAATATTCAAGTTCCCCCGGCCTGGGGTTATGACCTGATTCGTTATCATGATGCCTGGTATGTCGCCCAGCAGCCGCTCCCTGCCCTGCTGATGATGCCGGTTATTCGCGTTCTCGGAATCGAGCATTTGTCAGATGTCACTTTTGGCGTGCTTTGTGGTGCGCTCAGTGTGATGCTGGCCGATCATATTTTGCAACTTACGACACCTGACCTTTCTGTCGGTAAGCGCAATTTACTCGTCATATTTCTGGCGCTGGGAACCGTTCATTTTTCGTTGAGCGTCATGGGGACAGTGTGGTTTCTCGGCCAGATCGCGACCATCCTATTCGTCTGGGTATTGATCTGGGCGGCTTGGCGTGGGCAGCCTGTGCTGGCAGGCGCATCGTTAGGGTTGATTTTGCTGGGGCGTCCGTCGATTGTCCCCGGTGCGCTGGTGTTCGCCGTCGGCACATGGCAAATGTGTCATCCGCGCGCATCCTGGCAGTGTCGAATCCATTTTCTGACTCGGCTGCTGATTCCGCTCACAGTCGCAATGGGGTTTTTGGGTTGGTACAACTGGGCACGATTTGGGAGTCCGTTGGAAATGGGTTACGCCTATATCCAGGAAGCGCCAGACATTAAACAGCGCTTCTTAACGCATGGTAATTTCAGTCCCTTCTTTCTACCGGAAAATTTGTTTATTGCGACTGTCAAACCGCCGTTGATTCACCTGCACTGCCTGGGCCAACTCTGCCCGATATTTGAACCGCATCCGCTCGGCATGGGCTTGATCTGGACGAGTCCGTTTTTGTTTTATGGGCTGTGGGCTTTGCGTCAAAAAGTGCGCGAACGTCAACAGAATATTTTGTTGGTGGTCAGCGCCGGATTAGCCTTGCTGCCATCGCTGCTGTATCACAATCCCGGCAGCGCCCAATTTGGCTATCGTTTCTTACTCGACGGCCTGCCCTTCTGGATGATTCTGGTCGCGCGCGGAGTCAGGAACCAACCACGTTATAGGTTGATTATTCTGGTGATATTTTGTGTGATTGTAAATTGGTGGGGAACAAGCTGGCTGATTGAATTCCTGACGTAAAAACCCAATCTGATAGTGGGTTTATTCTACAGCAGCAAACAAGTCTTTTAGAGAAAGTTCAAAACCAGGAAGCACATCACCGCCATACAATACCCCGTCAATAGTTACAGTACACATCGCCTGCCCCGGCGCATACACATCAACCTCGCGTCTCCGGGGATACATCTCCCACAGCAGGATACCCGCTTCAATATAGATGTTGCGCTTATCGCGAATATCTTCCGCTTTATCAGTAGGCGAAATCACTTCAACTGCTAATAAGGGTGGTTCAGGATCAGGATACGCATCATTCATCCGCGTGGATTTGTAGGCAAAATCCGGCACAATAACGTGCCCTAAAATAAGATATGCGCCGGCCTCGCCGCTAGTGTGACAAGGCAAATTGTGATCGCGACAAAATAAACGTACAGCAAAAGTGAAAATTTGGCTGTATTCGGAGGTGCTTGTTCGGCTCGGCGACATGGGAACAATCTCTCCGTTGATGAGTTCAAAATTCTGATCTGCGTTTTCAGGACGGAGTGCGAACGCGATAAATTCATCTACTGTGACAGGCTGGATAACTTTTGCGGCAACCATAGAAATTGACCTCAACCTTTATTCCAGTATAACATTGACTCAGAGACGCACGACATTCTCATTTTTCACCGTGCGCGCTTTTTCTTCCGGCAGCACCACAATCTGGCCTTCGTCGTGATAATCCAGCGCGAGAGTCGTGAAGGGCACAATCTTGCCCGAACGAATCAACCCATTCATCGACAACCGCAGCGCCTGCCGTAAAATCAGGGCTTCGATGGCCTGCCAACGGGCAATATCGGCGTAAGGATGAAAGAAAATCAACTGTTTTTCACCGCGCGGATTGGGCAGGATACGGTTATCGGTTTGGTGGCGCAGCACATCCGGATACTGCGAGAAGCGGGTTTTTAACAAGTCGAGATATTCCCCTGGCTGCATTATGCTCACCACCGCCCGCCGGATTCCACCGCGCCCGGACTCATCGCGCATGTCGGTCACAACGGCTTCCGACAGTGCCATACGACCATCTTCCAACCAGAATGATTTCAACGAATGTGCTCCGGCATACACATCCGCGCCCCAGCCCTGCCCACGCGGCATGGACTTGCGCCAGATCGATTTCAGCACATCGTCATGGAATCCCTGAGTCGGTGATGTGAAGTTGTAGCCGCGCATGTGGCCTTCCAGCAGATATTCGATAGTCAGTTGTTTCATAATTGTGCTGTTCGCTAGTTATGTGTGCCGGACACATTTGGACGCCAAACGGGGTCATATTCAGGCGTGGGAGACTGGGTGATACCGTACAGGTTGCCGCCATCCGCTTCCATCACATAGATATTCCAATTTCCGTCTCGGTTGGACTGAAAAGCAAGCTGGCTGCTATCCGGCGACCAGACCGGATGAGAATCATCGCTCGGATTATTCGTCAGATTGTGGGCATCAGTGCCATCAGCGTTCATCACGTAGATTTCGGGGTTATTTTCCTGATTAACGACAAAAGCAATCTGATGTCCATCCGGCGACCAGACCGGAGACTCAAAACCCAGCTCAATATCAACTAATGGGTGTGGGTTGCTGCCGTCGGCGTCCATCACATAAATTTTGTTAATGCCCCCGTCTCTGTCAGAGACAAATGCGATTTGACTGCCATCCGGCGACCAGACTGGATACTGATTATTGGCAGAATCGATAGTCAATCTGTGAAAATCAAGTCCCTTTGCGTTCACTACGTCGATTTCAGCGTTTCCGTTTCGATTCGATTGAAAAACAATATGACCGCCATCTGGCGACCATAATGCACCAAAATCATAGGCTGAACTGAATGTGAGTCTGCGCGGAGTACCACTGCTCACATTCATCACATACGTATCATCCTTGTCGCCGCTGAGTTCAAAGGCGATTTGACTCCCATCTGGCGACCAGACTGGAGCACTATCCAGCAGCGGGTTGTCAGCAAGTTTGCGCGGATCGCTGCCATCTGCATTCATCACATAGACGCTAAATTTTCCATCCCTATTGGACACGAATGCAATTTTACTGCCATCCGGCGACCAACCGGGAAATTGATCAAATGCCGGGTTAATGGTGAGATTAAGTGGACTACTGCCGTCAGCATTGATGAGGTAAATTTCGCCATTATTGGCAAAGGCAATCTGGCCTACGTGCGTGTTTGGCGATGCGTCATTGACTGCTGTTGATGGTGTCGTGGTCAGAGGTAATTGCAAACTGCCCACTTGCGGACGCCAAGCCATATTAATCACCGAAATATCACCCAGCGCGTGCAGATCGCTGCCATCGGCATTCATCAGATAGATGGCAGCTCCTTTCCCACTGCGACTGGATTGAAAAGCAATCTGGCTGCCATCCGGTGACCAGGATGGATACCGGTCAGCCGCTGGATCATTGGTCAGGTTATGGGGGTCACTGCCATCGGCATTTACCACATAAATTTCAAAATCAGAGTTAAAGGCGATTTGCCTGCCGTCCGGCGACCATGCCGGTGCATAACTCCCTGCCGGATTGCTTGTAAGGCTGTGTGAATGGCTGCCGTCAGCATCCATCACATAAATTTGGGCATTGCCGTCACGGTCAGAGACAAACGCGATGTGGCTGCCATCCCGCGACCATGCAGGCGAAGAATCGTCGGCTGGATTATGGCTGAGATTACGAACATTGCTGCCGTCGACATTCATCACAAAGATTTCAGTGTCCCCGTTTCGATCCGACTGGAAAGCAAGCTGGCGACCATCGGCTGACCATGTGGGTGTGTAATCACTGGCTGGATTTCGTGTGAGGTTGTGTTGATCGCTGCCATCTGCGTTCATCACATAAATTTCAGCATTGCCATCGCGCTTCGATTCAAAGGCAAGCTGGCGACCATCCGCTGACCAGGCCGGCGATTCCTCATCTGCTGGATTGTTGGTGAGGTTGATTTGACCGCTGCCGTCGGCTGCGATGAGATAAATTTCTCGATTGCCATCCTGATCGGTAGCAATTGCAATCTGGCCCGCGCTGCTATCGGATGTGGCAACTGGAGTTTGCTCCGCTTGACTCATAACGCCCCCGGTCATGAGCAGCATAATAAATATGGTTGCAATTCCTCGCCAACCAGCAGTAGAGAACCATTTATACAGCATGGGGTAACACGGCCTTATTTATGCTGGCTTCGGACGAATGGTGTTCAGGAACTTCTTCATAAACTCCGCCACACCGCGCCCAGTATATAGACTGCCCTCCCCAATCTCATACTTGTAACCCATTCGCTCGGTCTGCGATTTCAGCCGCTTCATTTCGTTCTTATAATGCGACATTACATCATCCAGCGTGGTGTCTTCGCCCCACACATCCGATTTATTCACCAGGATGTAAAAGGCTTTGAGTTGGCGTGAGGCTGACGGTTCATCCTCAATCATTTGCAACACGAAGTTCAGCGCGTCTTTTTGCAGATGCACATCGGTGTGGTCGATCAGGAAGAAGATGCCGCGCGGTTGGGCAGCACGGAACAATTCCACCCAATCAGTTTCCCACATGGCATACTCGCCACCTACGTCGCGGCTGGGCTTCAGCTTCATATACTGGTCGCCGACCTTCGAGTTGAAATCCGGCACAACATCGCCACCGGCAGCCGTCGGGTCAGGGTTGAAATCGCCCAACGTATGCATGTTGTGGCGCAGCCATTCAATCAAGGTGGTTTTGCCAGTTTGGCGCGCCCCCAACACAATGAAGGATACGCCCGCAACTTTGACGTAGAAGAAATCCTGCAAGGCGCTCACCGTGTTGGTGACGGCCTCAGTCACGCCGGTAATCGTACCGACGACAATCGTAATCAAGGTATCGAATATGTTGGTCACGCTCAGTTCTCCATCCGGTCTTAGGTTAACAATTCCTGGTTTCAGTATGAACTAAAAACCCAAAACTGTTAACTGACAACTGTTAACTATTATGCTATTACGCAAAAATGCTTGAGATGTTGCATATAGAAGCAGCACCTTCTAAACGCTTTCATTATGCTTGATTCACTTGCAGCATGTCTTTAAATATTGTATGCTAGACTACGTTAAACATTTAAACACGTTATCCAAAGGGTGAGTATGAATCAGAATCAGCTTCCAGTTTATTCCCCCCACTCGCGATTGACGGAACAGGCGCAGAAGCTTCTCGAAATCCTCAAGGGTACGCGCATTGAATGGATGAACCGCAAAGACATTGCCCGTGCTATTGGTAAGCGCCGCCTGACCCCTTACGACATCGCCCTTCTGGAACTGCTCCATGATAAAGGGTTGGTCGAAATCAAGTCCCGCGAAAACGGTACACCTATCGGTTATGAGTGGGTTTATCATGCCCGTACCGATGTTGAAGTCGCGGACAGCAAGAAGTAGGTTGTGATGAAAATCATTACTTTACTCAACGAAAAAGGTGGTGTCGGCAAAACGACACTTGCGACGCATATCGCGGCGGGTCTGGCGGTCAAGGGTCAGCGCGTTGTCCTGGTCGATTCCGATCCGCAGGGACATGCTACTGTCGCCCTGGGTCTGCCCAAAGAACCTGGTTTATACGATTTGCTGGTGCGCGATGCATCTTTCAAAGATGTGCTGCGTTTCATCCCGCCCAAATCCTATCAGGTTGGTTCACAGCCGCCGAGCGGACAATTGTTCATTGTGCCGTCCAACGTGGAAAGCCGCAATATCTCCAACTCGATTTCCGATAGTTTTGCGGTCAGCGAACGTTTCCACGAACTTGAAGAAACGATTGATGTGGTCATTTTCGACACATCCCCTACCCCGTCGCTGCTGCATGGCTCGATCTATATTGCTACCGATGCTGTCTTGTATCCGACAACCTGCGAATATTTGAGTTTCGACGGTCTGGTCGAGAGCATTAAGCACCGCGGCAATGCTGAGTCTTACCGTAAACAGTGGGGGCTGCACGAGATTCGAGTGCTTGGTATTGTTCCGACGATGTTCCGCACCAAAACTCTGGAACATGCCGAAAATTTGCGTCAGTTGCAATCGCAGTTTGGTAATCTCGTTTGGGATCCCATTCCGCAGCGTACCATTTGGGCAGAAGCCGCTGCCATTCGCCGCCCGGTGTTCAGTTTTGCGCCGGATAGTAAAGCCGCTGAAGATGCCTGGGGTCTGATTCGCCGCGTGCAGGAGGCTGTCAGCAGTGTCAGCTAGGCGTGACAAGGCGAATCGTGGCAGCTTAGATGTCCTCGATGGATTAAATACTGGCTCAGTCTCGTCGTCACCTGCCGAGACCGACGCGGCTATTTATAGTTTGGGCTTGCCGGATGACACCCGGAAGCAGATTGCTAGGCCAGTCAGTATATTTGAAATCAGCCCAGATCCTGTGCAGCCGCGCCGCGCTGTGCCGTCGCCTGTGCGCGAATTCTGGAATGGCCGCCCCGATGCCGTTGCTGATATGCTCAACCATTGGCACACAATGGTGTCCGAAGAGCGTGGCAGCGAATTTCTCATTGATCCTTATCTTGCTGCCCAGGAAGAAATTGAACGCCCCGCAAAAGTTGGCCCATTGGAGGCTGCGCTTCTGGATGTGATTGAACTGGCGGCCAGTATTCGCCAGAATGATGGGCTGACTAATCCAATAACGATTGCACGAGCCGGTGAAGGTTATCGCCTCGAAACGGGTGAACGCCGTTGGCTGGCTTATCATGCGCTATATGCTTTTTTTGAATCTGAGCAAAAAGTTTGGGAGAAAATTCCGGCGCGGGTTGTCGATTTCAGCAGTGTCTGGCGACAAGCGGCGGAAAATGGTGTCCGCGCGAATCTCAATGCCATCAGCCGTGCACGCCAATTAGCATTGCTCATTATGGAAATTTATCGTAATCGCGGAACGACGTTCCAGTCCTATGAGCATATCGTTCAACCCGGTGCATCAGACCGTGCCTACTATGCCCAGGTCTCTGAAGGTTCGCATTTCGATATTCCTAAAGGGAATGGCGAGACTATCCTGAATGCGATGGGTTTGAAGCATTCGAGTCAGATGCGTGAGTATCGTGGATTGTTAAGATTGCCGGATGAAGTTTGGCAAATCGCAGATGACCTGAATTGGCCGCAGGGTCGCATTCGGACTTTGCAGCGCAAATCCGGCGAAAACAGTAAGAAGCTTATTTCGTTGGCAGTAAGTGAGGCACAAGCACAGGGATATCGCGTCGGAATTCCGACGCCTTCCTCCCCTACCCTACCGGCTGAAAAGGCAAAGGTCGATCAGAACCCTTTTCTATCAGGGAAGAAAAAGAAGTATTTGGGAAATATGAAGCGTCTGGCATTACGAGTGGGGGAGGGGGGTAGCCCAACCACTCAGGATGATTTAGATGATATAGATGCTATGCGTAAGTGGTTGAGTGACCTTGAACAGATTGTGAAAGATAACTTACGAAAATAGACCAAAATTGATGTTTTGAACAATTGTTCTATACAATTGGTTTGCAAAAGCGTTATAATGTCTGGTTAACAAATGGGAGCAATTCCGTTTGTTGAACGCAATAAATTCTGAAAACTAAATACGTCCGCAGATATAAAAAAGAAACCCGCGTCATCACACGCGGGCTACTGAATTTGTGGGGATACGGTTTTATCCTTCGATCTTGCGGAGTCTACACTAACCACCCAAAGGGTCAAAACTTTAATGGTTATGTGTCATTGGACTAGGCGTTGGATTTTTTATTTCCATTGCGCTTGGTCTTTTGCGATCTAATGATTCAACCAGGTTACCACCACACCCTGATTGGTATTTTAGTGTAGATTCTGCATTTTTTCAACAAAAACCGCCCCCAAAAGGCGGTTTTATGCTTAATTCGATCAAAAACAGCGGTGAAATGCTGTTTTATGAAGCAAAACGGTACAAAACACACGGTTGGAGTGTGATTCCACTGCTTGGTGGAACGAATCTGCACGACCTCAAGCGACCTGCAATCAAATGGGGACGCTATCAACACACCCATCCGCAAGAGGCTGACCTCGAATCCTGGTTCCTGGAATCGGGCTTTGGTGGCCTGGGTATTGTCTGTGGGCGCATCTCCAGCTTGGCAGTCCTCGATTTCGATGATCCCAATAAGGCGTCGGAATTCCGACGCCTTCACCTCCAATTGACGCAAACCCGCACTATTAGCTCCGGTACGCGCCATTTACCGCACTACTACTATCACATCCCCGATGAAATATCAGTCCATAGTCGCAGTGTCGCGGGTGCGGATTTTCGCGCGGACGGAGCCTATGTGGTTGCACCGCCAACCGGTCAAGGTGATGTTCACTGGCGTCTGATCAATGATGTTCCACTGCTCACATTGTCTACGAGCGATTTAAAGGCCATTTGGCGCTTTTTGGCCTCACCAGTACCAGAAAACCCGGAAAACGGCTCTGGCGGCCTTTCTCAGCCGAATTCTAGCCATTCTATTTATCTATTGTCATCGCATCCAGGTAAGCCAGATACTTCAGACCAAGGGCGTCGGAATCATTCCGACGCCTCAGTGAATGATCTGTTGGCTTTGTATAAAGGTCAACTGGGTCAGGGTCGCAACAATGCGCTTTTCTGGGTGGCCTGTATTGCCCGTGATCGAGGCGTCGGAATGCCACAGGTCGTTCAGACGCTTGCTACTATCCATGCGCTTCAACCTGCATCAGACGGATTGAATGAACCTTTCCAGACACGATATGCTGAAGCGCTTCGTACCATCGACAGTGTCTTCCAAAGGTCTCCGCGCCAAACTCTCAAGGATCACGAAGGCGTCGGAATTCCGACGCCTTCAGGGTCGCAGCCGCTCAGTGCGCTCCTGAATTCAATCCGTGAATGGCTGTTAGGACATGCCTGTGCTGCTGCTGCGCGCGTGCTGGATGGCTTGTTGATGGCGGGAATTAAAGCGGAGACAATTTTCACGGAACGGCAAGCCTGCGAATGGTTGCAGCCGTTTCGTATCGGGCGACGTTCAATCATGACTGCGCTCAAATCGCTGCTGCCGGATGGCAAGCCGCTGTTCGAAAAAGTTACTGAACCCCTCCATACCTCCCCGATAGTCGCTAACGCTGCTACACAGTCTGAAATCGCATTAAAAAAATGCGATTTAGTTACGGGTGCAAACCGAGTCAAAACGTCAGGACGACCTGCTGTTTACTATCGCTTGCCCGATAACGATAAGCTGATGCAGCGCTTTGGCCTGAGCCATTCCCAGGCTGATCCGTTGAGCGTAGATGACCTCGCTAGCCCCAAGACTTATCGCCGTGCTTTGCATGGTGCTCTAGTCAACCGTCGTCCGGGGAGTTACACGCGAGGCTGGCTGGCGGAGCGTCTTGGCGTCTCCAAGTGGACATCCCGGCGTTATGACGCGGCGCTGAATATCATCGTCCAGCCCCTATATACCGAGCAACCGGTACGCTGGACAAATGTCGAGTCGCTTGTGCCGCGTAGCATCGAGGACGCACGGCCAGGAACCTTCATGGAAACCGAAGATGGCAAACGCTATCCGCCGCTGCGTGCCATCGCCATGCACCTGCTTGATATGGGACGTAAACTCGTCCACAAAACCCGCATCGCCAATTACTACAGCCCCTCAAATCCCGAAGGCGTCGGAATTCCGACGCCTTCCCAAACTCCTGTTTCGCTTCATTTCACACTCGAAAGAAATGATTCGTGTAGTCACTGGGCATTTCCAAATGAAAATACATCGGTTAAACCTGATCTAAGCACACAACAAAATAAAATGACGACTCAACAAGGCGTCGGAATTCCGACGCCTTCCTTTTCCCACGCATCGCCGTCCTTCTGGTTATGCCCAGACTGTCTCAGGACTCACATCGCTATTGATGCGCCTGAAACCTGTGAGCGCTGCGGCTCATGCGATTGGGAGCGTGTCCCGGATCTCATCTGGCGCGACCAGGAACGCCTCAAATCCTATTGGCAATCCCGCTGGCGCGAGAAACATCCCAGCGCACCACATAGGGCAACACCCTTAGTCGAAAACAGAAGGCGTCGGAATTCCGACGCCTTCCCGAATAGGGTTTCTAAATCTGACCCAGAAATTGAGCACACTGCGCAGCAGGCACATGAATGCGTTCCTGACCTCAGTCGCATTAATGCGCTGCACCTAGTCAAGCAGTATGGAGTCCATGCCGTCGAGGGGGCTATCGCTCGGCTTCAGCACCGAGGTGGCATTCGTAGTCCAGCGGGTTTCCTGATTTCTCTCTTGAAGTCGGAACATTTGTTCTATTCAAGAAAAACTCTGAAATCGCAGAAGCGTCCACATGAAGATGCGTCGGAATGGGTGCGGCAAATGACCGAATCAGCTTATGTTGAATTTTTATCGAATGCAGATGAGTTTATAGATCTTGATAAATTGAAATAATCTAAATATCCAGATTGAAAACATCGTCGCATAATCAAGAGTAGATGAGTAGTTGGCAAGGAGTGGGGAATCATGCAGGCAGAAGACGCAATCAAGGCATCACAGGATCGATTAATGATGCTCGTCCAGCATACCTCGTTGGCGATAATCGCCTGGGATAATGACTTCCGGGTCGTCGATTGGAATCCTGCTGCGGAACGTATTTTTGGCTACAGTAAGGCCGAGGCGATGGGTCAACATGCGATTGATCTGCTGGTTCCCGATAGTGCCCGTGAGCACGTACATCAGGTCTGGGAGAATTTGCTGCTCAGTAAAGACCTGATTCACAGCGTCAACGAAAATCTTACCAAAGATGGTCGTGTGCTGGTCATGGACTGGACGAATACACCGCTGGTTCAACCCGGCGGCGAAGTGATTGGTTTGATGTCGATGGGCGTTGATATTACCGAGCGCAAGCGTCAGGAAGAGGCGCTTTACCAGACTGAGGAGAAGTATCGATCAGTTCTGGATAGCATCAAAGAAGCTTATTACGAAGTAAATCTGACCGGAAATTTTACTTTCGTGAATGATTCACTATGCGAAATCATGGGTTATTCGCGCGAAGAACTCATCGGCAAAAATAACCGTGATTACATGGACGCAGATACTGCCCGCAATGTTTATCAGCAAACCAATTTCGTGTATCGAACCCGCCAGACATCCAATAATGTTGAATGGATCGTCACCACCAAATCCGGCGTACACAAATACGCTGAAATGTCGATTGCGCTGCTGACCGATTCGAGCGGAGAGCCTATCGGGTTTCGGGGCTTGGCCCGCGACATCACTGAACGCAAACTCGCGCAGGAAGAACTGCATCAGGCTAAAGATGCCGCCGAAGCCGCCAACCGCGCCAAGAGTGTTTTCCTCGCCAACATGAGCCACGAACTGCGCACGCCGCTCAACGCCATCATCGGTTACAGCGAGATGCTCATGGAAGATGTAAATGAGTCCGGTCAAGGCGACATGATCCCTGACCTGAAAAAAATCCATACCGCAGGCAGTCACTTACTCGACATCATCAACAACATTCTCGACCTCTCCAAAATTGAGGCCGGGAAAATGGACTTGTACTTCGAAACCTTCAACGTCCGCGAAATTGTGGACAGCGCAGTCACCACTGTGAACCCCCTGATGACCAAAAGTAGCAACACCTTCCACGTTGATTGTTCGCCCGAAGTCGGGCAGATGATGGCCGATGTAATCAAAGTCCGCCAAATCCTGTTGAACCTGTTGAGCAATGCCGCCAAGTTCACCGAAAAAGGTCATGTGATTCTCAGCGTGGAACGCGGACGCTTCGACAATTCCGACTGGATTACATTTAAAATTACAGACACCGGTATCGGCATGGACGAAGACCAGATCAGTATGCTTTTCAAAGAATTCACTCAAGCTGACGAATCCACCACCCGCAAATATGGCGGCACTGGACTCGGCTTGGCAATCAGCCGCCGCTTCTGCCAGATGATGGCGGGTGATATTCTGGTTGAGAGCGAACCGGGCGAGGGGGCGACCTTTATCGTGCATCTGCCCGCAAACGTACCGGAACGCAAAGAAATGCAGCAGGCGCGCGAGAAATTAGAAACCACCGAAATTCAAAGCCTCGTCAGCGGCAACACCGTTTTGGTGATCGACAACGAACCCGTCATCCGCGAATTGATCGCCCGCTATTTACGCAAAGCCGGATTCACCGTCGAAACCGCCATCAACGGCGAAGAGGGGTTACGCCTTGCCGAACAAATCCGCCCCAGTGTCATTACCCTGGATGTGCTTATGCCGGGGATGGACGGTTGGGCGGCGCTCTCGGCCATCAAAGCCAGCCCGATATTGGCTGATACACCCGTCGTGATGCTCACTTTGACCGATAACAAAAATATCGGTTTCTCGCTGGGCGCAACCGATTACCTGACCAAACCGATTGATCGCCAGCGGCTTATCAACCTTGTCCATAAAAATCATGCCAAAAGTGGCAGCATTCTGGTCATCGAAGACGATGAACCGACCCGCGACATGGCACGGCGTACCCTGGAAAAAGAAGGCTGGACAGTCTCCGAAGCTGCGAATGGTCGAGAAGGGCTGCTAAAAATTGCAGACTTCGAACCTGATGTAATCCTGCTGGATTTGACCATGCCGGAAATGAACGGTTTCCAGTTCATCACCGAAATGCGTAAGAATGTGGCGTGGCAGCGCATCCCGGTCATCATCACCACCGGCAAAACCCTGACTGACGCAGACCGTCAGCATTTGAATGGCTATGCCGAGCGTATCCTGCAAAAGAGCGCCTACAACCGCGAAGCACTGCTGCGTGAGGTGCGCGACCTGATCGTCGCCTACGTCCTGCATCAGAAGAAAAACGCTTGATTCAAGCCGCTCTCGATTTTAAAGTGTAAAAAACCAATAACCAAGCACTAAAAACAATGTAACATAGCCTTACGGGAAGTGGCGCATATAACATATAATAAATAAATTCACCAACCAACCCCATACAAATGAAGTCGTCGTGGTCGAGGACTAACAGCTCAAAAGGGACACCCAATGGCGAAGATTTTATTGGTCGAAGATAACGAAATGAATCTGGACATGCTTTCCCGCCGTCTCGAAAAACGCGGGCATCAAGTGTTGGTCGCGATGGATGGCGCACGCGGAGTCGAACTGGCACACGCCGAACAGCCGCACCTCATCCTCATGGATATGAGCCTGCCGGTGATGGACGGTTGGGAAGCGACCCGCCGCATCAAGGCCAACGGCGACACCAATCATATTCCGGTGATTGCCCTCACGGCCCATGCGATTGCCGGGGATCGCGAACGATGTCTGGAAGCGGGCTGCGACGAATACGAAAATAAGCCGGTCAAATTCCCCCAATTGATCGCCAAAATTAACATGATTCTCGGCATCGGAGAAGAAGGCAGCGAATGAGTGTAGAACAAGCCCTTGTCCTGGTTGTAGACGACAACGAAATGAACCGCGATATGCTGTCGCGCCGCCTTGAACGCCAGGGTTATCAGGCCATCATGGCCGAAGACGGTGTGCAGGCGCTCGAAATGCTGCCGCTGCATCCGATTGATCTGGTGCTGCTGGACATCATGATGCCGCGCATGAACGGCTACGAAGTGCTGGAAAAAGCCAAGCAAGACCCAGCGCTGCGCCACATCCCGATCATCATGATCTCGGCAGTAGATGACCTGGACAGCGTGGTCAAATGCGTTGAAATGGGCGCAGACGATTATCTTTTCAAGCCCTTCAATCCCATTTTGCTCAAAGCCCGCATCAGCGCTTCGCTGGAGAAAAAACGCCTGCGCGATCAGGAGCAGGTGTTCAGGAATGCCGGTGGTGGAAGCGGCGGGAATGGATTAAACACATTGCCTGCATCTGTCGCCGAACGGGTGAATCAGGGGCAGGGGACAGTCGCCGACTCATTCGCTGAGGCTACGGTTTTATACGCCAGTATCACCGGCCTGGATCGCGTTTCGAACGGTTTTTCAGCGGGTGAAATGGTCGATTTGTTGAACAATTTGCTGGGCGAATTCGATCAGATTGCCGCCCATCACGGTATCTACCGTTTGAAAACCATCGGCAACACCTATATTGCTGCTGGCGGTGTGCCGTCGCCGATGCCCAACCACGTCCAGGCTGTCGCCGACGCCGCGCTAGACATGCAGGCCGCCGTGACTCGCTGGAAAACCCAAACTGGCGGGCCGCTTGGATCTCAAATCGGCATTCATACCGGATCAGCCATTGGCGGTGTCATCCGCGCGCACAACAGCGTTTCCTATGACCTGTGGGGCGAAGCCGTCACGCTGGCCGGAACCGCTCAAATCGCTTCCCCGGCGGATGCCATCACCCTGACGCAAGCTTCCGCCCGCGCGTTGGGAAATGCCTATCGCCTGGAAAATGCAGGTCAAATCCAGTATCAGGGTACATCTATCCCGGTATCGCGTTTGTCCGGCCATGCCTAAGGGCAAACCCAATCGTTCGCCCATTTCATGTTAAACGCTGGCCGGATTCGCGTCCGCCTCGTCGCTCCGGTCAAAGGTCGGCACGATCACCCGCCGCAGTAAAATCCGCAGAGTGTTGGGTTCGTGGCCGAGCACTGTCGCAATATCGACCAGAAAATCGTCGTCGATTTCAGAAGCCGGTAGAAATCCAGTAATCACGGCATCCGCGAGAATCGACTCGATGTCCAATTCCTTCGCGAACTGCTGCGGTGTCATTTTCAGATTAGCCAGATTGGCTTCGATGAACATCCCCAGCATTTTCGCCGGACTCTGCTTTGCCTGATTTTCGGCTATCTCTCTTTTCTTACGAACTTCCGCCACGACCATTTTACGCAGCGCGTCCACTGATTCAGCCATGCTGATTCCTTTCCTTTTTGAAAAATTCCGATGCCGCCAGATGACGTTCTAATGTTTGTTTGGCCCGCAGTAAAACCATTGAAATCGAGCGGGCTTCCAGTCCATAAACATGGGCGAGTTCGCGCGGCGTCTCGCCACAAATCATCCGTCGTAAAAGAATTTCCCGGTCACGCGGTTTGAGTTCCCGCAGCGCCTCATCGAGTAAGCCTAAACGCTCCCGCTGGATTAATTTTTGTTCTGCGCTGACTTCGTTGATCCCATTGGTATACAAAAAATTATCCAACGAGATGCCGCTGTTGGTCTCGTTGTCGTCAATGGCGTCCATCGAAAAAAGTTCGTCGTACTGCTTGCGCTTCAACATCCGAACCCGGTTCAAAGCGATGACGCGCAGCCAGTGATAAAACTTATCAATCGACTGCCACTCAAACTCACTGATCTTCTGGATCGCGGTTGTCCAGGTGTCCTGCTCAATATCGGGAACCCAATCCAGCGGCAGGCCGCGCTTGCGGATTGAAGCTTGAATGTCGGTTCGTAATTCGTCGCCATAACAGCGCACGAGATCATCCCAGGCGCGGGTTTCCAGCCGCTTCAGGCGTTCTACCCATTGTTCGTCCCACGCAGGAGCTGTCGCAAACTCATCTGACGCCATACGTTACTCCCCATAGCAGGTTAACCCTGATCTCATTGAATGTATAAAAAACCGGAATGTCTACAACCGGATTGTATTTGTAGACAAAAGTACCATGCCCTGAGTTAAGTCGGGGTAGGTTGGATGTGAGGGTTGCAAAGGAGGTTGACCATACGACCATAAACGCAGTTACTTCCCATTTGCGCATGGGCTGATGTGACGCCGCATCGCCCTTCAGAACCCTGCGCTGGAGGATACTCCCCCCTCCAGCGCCTTTTCCAGTATCGTTTTCGGCGCGCTCCCTCAAACCACATGGCTTACTGGACTCGAAACCTCAAAAACGGCCTTTTTAGCGCAGTATCCCCGGCTGTTTACTGGACAGAGGGGGTGTATTCCTGCAAACACGGGAGGATACTGGAATATCGCCTCAATCCCCGCCTGAAGCTGTCCAGATATAGATTGCTGTGCTAAAGAGCGGTGGTGGGCTGGGATACTGCGAAGCATGATGTTCGCTCACCGGGGGTTTATGAATTACGGCAAGCTGACTGCTGTCCGGCGACCAGGCCGGATTGCTGAAACCCAGGTCGCTCTCGTGCAGCATACGCGCTTTTTCAGGGTCGGCTGTGCTCCAAATGAACATTGCTTTCGAATTTGGTTTTTGGAAACCAGTGGGTTTGCTTGCGCCCGTAATCGCGCACTCAGTGTTGGGCGACCAATATGCAAATTGTAGTGGATAGCCGTCAATTGTTGGCAAATTAACTTGTTCACCGACTTCAATATCCCAGATTGGCAATTCTCCAACCATATTTAAGCGCGTTTGCAGAAAACGACCATTCGGGGAAAAGGTGACGGCTGGA
>JBDTNB010000144.1:0-16698 GCA_039933955.1 Chloroflexota bacterium | reverse complement strand
ACCCACCTCCAACGTGGGTGAAACATCGAAAGTGCGCTGCCCCCAGCGCGCTTTTCGTTACTGAATAAAAGCGAGAAAGTTATCTGCGATTGCGCCTGCGTCGGCTGCCGGAGCGGTTTTAGGCGTGACCACTGGCGGCGCGCCTATTTGCTTCATCACGGGATACCCTACTGGTGGCACGCCAATATTTCCCTGTTGCAAAATGATTTGCTTGAGATCAGCAATCTGCCCTTCTAAGTCACTGGAAACTGGAATTGGGTGTGCCGGTGGACGGATTGCATCTGCAACCCAGGGATAGAGCTTCAAGAGCAAATCCACTTTCCCCTGGCGTAATTCATTCACGATCATGATGCCATCGCGTACCACAGAGGAGAAATAGCGTTTTGCCTTCAAATTCTCAATGGTGCGTAAGACAAGCCGTTCGTCTTTTTTCTTTAAATCCAAAAACAAATCAATCCGCTTGCGTGCCATTGCTACGCTCCTCACATCTATATATTTTGAGAGAAGATTTGCCCGAACCAGCCAAACTCATGCACAATAGAGTGAAAATGACTTGAAGAAACGATCAATCAAGATACAATAAAACGCTAATTTGACGCTAGTATACAACTCTTTTGCACATAGTGCATCAAGCACATAGTGAGAATATCATTAGCGCCAATCAGGTAAAGTACAGGTTTCAGCCATTAGCGTCCAATTTGATCTAACTTGAAGTATAATTTTCTCAAAAGTAATCGGAAGAGTGATGAGTGGACAACTACCATACAACCCAAGACGTGTGCAGGCTCTTCGGGGTCACTCCCCAAACAGTGAAAAATTGGGCGGATAGTTTTACCCTGCACCTCAGTCCCACTGCGCAACCTGGCAGGGGCAAAATGCGCCACTTTAACTTAGACGATTTAGAGGTGTTCGCACTGATCCATGAGTACAGCCAACGTGGTTTGAACTATGAGGATGCCCAGGCAGCTCTCCAAAATGGGCAACGGGGGACGATACCAGAAGCGGTAAGTGAACTCTCCCTCGCCGAACCCCCAACTCTCATTCTCAGCTTGCGAGACAAGATCAGCCAGTTGGAAGAACAGCTACGCCTAGAGCGCAGCCAAAAAGACCAAGCATTAGGGAAAGTAGAACTGCTTCAAAAGCAATTAGATGATCGGGAGCGTCAAGTCCGCACGCTCTACAAAGAACTCGCACGACTTGAAGCACAGCAGGAAGAGTGAGAGGTGCGCGACCACTGCATCTTATTCACCGATCTTTTCAAATAAATTCATTGTCCGGTTTCCAGGCATTATCCTCATTTGCGTTCACAAACATCGTCCCCACGATAAAGTATCACTACTTTTTTATGTTTTGTGTCCCATTTTCTTTGACGACACACAACATTTTGGACCGTAGTAGCTCTTTTTGCTCTTTGATGACCCTTACTTTATGTGTTATCATACAAATATCTCAAGCATCTGCACTCCGGCGGACCCGCGAGTGGGAATCTCATGCGACAGATTCTCACTCACCCTGAACCGCAAAGAATCTACAAAGGAAGGCAGAGATGGCTGAAGCACCTGTTATTACAAGTGCGATACCCAATGCTCCAGGCTGGATCACTATTGCATGGCTGCATTCAGGCGAAGGCGGTGTACTAGGATACCGCATTGACCGACAGAACCCTTCTTTCTCATGGACGACCTTCAACAATGCAGGTAATCACACCGACATGGGTTTGCAGCCGAGCACTACGTATTCATATCGCGTGTGCGCCGTCTACTCCGGATCGGAAGCCTGCTCAGAATGGGTAGCCGTGAGGACAATGGACCCCCCGCAAACCAATCCGCCGATTAGCCGTCCACCGCCCACGATTACCGCTCATGAGATCACGCCAAACAGCATCACCGTTAAGTGGTCCGGGCGGAAATATGATCGTGTACATATTCGCTGGCGGAAGAACGCTCCCGGTTCGGATCCACGTGAAGCGCAGATCGACATTGACCACGAGGGGTGGGAGGGCTACCGCCATTTCCCTAACCTCGAAACGAGTACACCTTACACGTTCAGAATACAAGGCTGTGATGTCAACTTCTTCGGTGTCGCCCACTGCGGCCCTTGGTCCGCACCACCGGTTCCGATCTCAACAGCAGGCCCAGTCCTCCCACCAGCCCCCGTGCGTGTAGCGCCCATTTACGCGGTTATGCCCAACGGCGACCTGATGTGGAATCGGCACGATGGTCACGCTGACGGCAGCTTTAAGTGGGCATCGGAGAAAAACAAACAGGTGGGAAATGGCTGGAATGTCGAACAGGCATTCTCCGGCGGCGACGGGATCATCTACGCGGTTATGCCTAACGGCGACCTGATGTGGAATCGGCACGATGGCCGCGAAGACGGGACTCCCAGATGGGCATCGCAGAGCGGAATAAAAGTAGGCGTCGGTTGGGGTAGTGCCGCACACGTATTCGCAGGCCATGATGGCGTAATCTATGCCGTCTACAACAACGGCCAAGTGATCTGGAACCGGCATGAGGGTCGGTTTGACGGTAGCTTCAAGTGGGAACTTGAAAAGGGCAGGAACATTGCGAACGCTGAAAATAAGCTATTTTTCTTTCGCGCCGCTCATGTTTTCGCTGGCGGTGTTCCAGGCATCATCTACGCCATCATGGACGATGGTGATCTGATGTGGTTTAAGCACTATGGATGGTGGGATGGCAGCAGCAAGTGGTCATCGCCATCGGGGAAAATTGTGGGCGTTGGGTGGCAGGTCAAAGAGGCATTCTGCCTTCGCGACACAAATTATGTCTACAATGTGATGCCCAACAATGAGTTGCAGTGGAACATCCACACCGGGTTTGAGGATGGCACTTTCAGTTGGGCATCGGAGAAAAACAAGCAGGTGGGCAGCGGATGGAACGTCAAACATGCCTTCTCTGGATGAGCTGACCGTATGACTGCGAGGTAGAACAAATTTTTCAACCCGATTTGGGGGTAATTAAAAACGCCGGAAGCGTCAAGCGCGCCTCCGGCGTTTCTCTTAGGATGGCCTGCCGCATTATACTGGGGTCGTGCGTCCGTTGGTCGGCTACAGACTGACCACTCGGTTCGGGCAGCAGGGTAATGTTTTCTAAAATACCCATTGTAACCGGTTGAGATGACAGGCTTACGCCATCATCCCGCCAGTTCGCTTAATTTAAGAGACGCTTTTCCTGCTAACTGAACCTAAATTTAAAATTTCAAAGTCTTTATCTCGAACTGACGCTGAAATTATAGCGGTAGCCGAGAACGATGTTCTCAAACTACACATTCATGTCTAATCTAACAAGAACCTGTTTGGAAATTATCCTAATGTCGTTATTTGGGTGGGTCTCTGATATGCCCGCCCCTATACTGGAACTCAATTGGATGGCTGCAAAGACAGGTTTCTCACCTATCGGCATGACAGATTTTGAATATTCAAACAGGTTCCAATTCACGTTTACAATGGCGGTCTATTAGATTTTTTGGAAATGGGGGATCATGGCAAACCTGCCATTCGACGGCTCATTTTGGGTCAACATAGACAGGGTGCTGCGTCACCTGGATGGGGTCTACAGTCGTGCCATCGAAGAACTGGACTTAGACGTTATTGAAGCATATATCCTGTGGTCGCTCAATGAGCAAGATGGGCAACGTCCTTCAGACTTAGCCCGTGCTGTTGGTCGTGCCGTAACCTCGTTCACACCCATCCTCGACAAGTTGGAGCGTAAAGCCTTAATCGAGCGCCGGAGCAATAGCGCTGATCGTCGTTCCGTGCGTATCCACCTTACTCCAACCGGTGAGAAGTTGAGCAGACAGGTAGCAGCACTCTTCCAGGCAACTGACACAGTTATCAAGCAGTACATCGGCGCTGATGAACTGTCCAGCTTTCTGCGGGTCGTGCTGGTGCTGCAACACATAAGCGCCGATACCTAAAATCACAAAGACAAATACCGAACCACAAAAGCAAAAATCCTATTTTCGGATAGTCGAGAGGGCTAACGCCCTCTGTATACCGTAAAAATGTTTCGATCCAAACTGATTATGCGATGGCTTGCTCTCGTTTCTGCCGCAAACGGGCAAAATAGCGGCCTTCATCCTGGAAGCTGGCGCGCTCATTCGGCTTGGTCTCAGCAAAACCATTTTCGTTCGGCTCAAAAATACCACGTCCATATTTACTTTCGCCGCGCCATAAGTATCTGACCCCGCCATGCTTTTTTACGTGGTCTCGAAGTTGCTTTGCACTGTCATAATAACGCTTGAACCGGGGCAACCCACTACGCCTTTGGGAAGTAGGCTGGTCAAGCTGGGCATTAACAATTTTGCGAACCTGGGCGGCTTGGCCGCGCCGGGGATGCTGCCGGATGCCTTTTACTATATAGGTGTTGGGCATCCGCCAGAAAACACGCACGATCTGAGAGAAATTACCATTCCAGGCGACATTGGCAAGGTAGCTGCGGCAATGCTCAGGAATAAAGTCAAACCAGTCATTTTCCGGCACATGACACTGAGCATAGTTTTCGCGGACGGTGAGGGTATCTTGGAGCCGTTTTTGCTCCCAGCGCCGCAAGGTATCGGCTGAACGGCCAAAGAGCATTTCCAGGGTTTCGCGGGCGATGGTGGGGTTCTCGCGGTGTGCCATCCATCCGGCGTAAAGCATCGCTTCCCAGGCTTCATGGCTGCCAGCGGGGGACAGATAAACGTCACGCACGCCGGGGAGATTGGTGGCTACTAATTCAGCAGATTTCGCAGCGGCCAGCAAGACAATTTTCGCCGCGACAAAACGCGGGGAGCGAATAAAAATCTGATCGCCTCGGATATTCCAAAATGTGCCTTCGCCGCCTCGGAGTAGCCGGTTGAAATGCTCACGAGTGATGGTAATGCCGTAGGTCGATAAGCTCTCCCGCAGCGCCGCCCGCTGCACCTGACCGCTGCCGGTGTCCTGGCGCGTCAATTCCCTGGCAATCACCCATATCCGAAACACAGCCGCCAAAAACAGGGCAATACATAGCCTGCCAAGTTCCGGGTCTACGCGAACGGTTGGCGTGTCTGGTGGTGGCTGAATATGGGCAAAAACAGAGGGAGAAACTTTAAGAAGTGTTAGCGCCTGGTCGCGCTCTGATCCGGGTGGTGTTCCGGCACGTATTTGATCGGCGATCTGGCTCTTGAGTTGATCCGGCGCGTGGGTGGCCGCGATCCGCGCAATAACTAATGCCCGATTAGCAGGATTAAGAGCAAGCTGCTGCCACAAAGCAGACAGCACAGATTGAAGCTGCGTTGTCTCCACCACGACCTACACTTTTTCCCCTGTAGGCGTGATGGAAGGTTAGACTTTAGTTAAATTACTTGTGTATCTGAAAAAGATAGGATACACTGGCACTTAACAAAGTAAATAGCATCCCTCGCCAGAGGGGTAATCTTGTAAGACACCCGTACAAATTTCTCAGGTTTACGCGGGTGTTTTGCTTTTTCTATCTCAAACTATAACTTACTTTTTCAAACCCCGCTAATACTTGAGAATAAAAAACACGGGCATGAGAAAGCTTATTCTTTCACAGCTTAGACCGCACATAGCTTCTTCTACTTCACGAGAGTGAAAGTCTTAAGATACTTCAGATTAACGTATGATAAGCACTTGTGCCTTTACCTCGATAGCATAATTACGGAATAGGTCTTCTCTTAAAATCACTGGCTGAAGTAGTAATTGCTACATCCATCAAATTAATGAACTTCGTAATTTTAATCTGAAATACATAAAACTCGTTGTACAATACCCGTCGCTTACAGCAGATAGGAGATTTTGAAATTGAAGACCAATATGCTGAGTACGCGGAAAAAGAACCCGGTGAGTAAATTGCTTATAGTAGGATGCTCTGGCATCTTGCTGACACTACTCATGTCACTGACAGTTCCCACCATAGCCTTTGATGAACAGTCAACGCTAACACCTACACCAGAAAGTCCTTTAACGCATAACACGGTGTTCGGTGTAGCGTTTTCCCCAGATGGAACGCAAATTTTGACCGGCAGCCGTGAGGGCATTGCTCGGCTATGGGATGTGAACACGGGTGAGGTAGTACGTACCTTCAAAGATCGTGACAACTACACTGTAGGGGCCAAATTCTCCTCAGATGGGAAGTATGTTTTTACCAACAGCGAAGCCTCTTATCTGGTTGATGACGGGATAGTCCGAATGTGGGACGCAAATACCGGAGAAGAAATTCACACATTTGAAGGAAGAAACCCCGTATTATGGCCTGATGGCTCATTTCTGTTGACAGATCGCGCCGGTGTACCTGCTCGGCTATGGGATGTGAACACAGGTGAGGTTGTACAGTCCTTCGATCACTCATTTGTCGGTGCAACTATTTCACCCGATGGCAAATATGTGTTAGCCGGAAATTACCCACAAATTATGGAAAAGATCAAATTGTGGGATATAAGCAAAGATCAAGTTGTGTTTGAATTTCCAGCAGTTCCACCTGAGGTTAAAGTTGATACCGCTAGTGCGTCAGGCGGCCTCGCATTTTCTCCTGACGGTACTCATACACTAATCAATGGTGGGCTTGGCTATCTAGTGCTTTGGGACATGCAATCTCTGCAACCCTTAGCCTCACTTTCGGGCATTTCTCCTGGATCTGTGGTGTTTTCTCCAGATGGTCAATCCTTTGCAACTGTTGCTGAAAATGGAAGTGTTCAAGTATGGAACGTTGATATGAAGAACATGATCCGCGAGTTTACAAGTTCTGATAATTCGGCTATACGCGATTTTGCCTTTTCGCCAGATGGAACTCTATTCCTTACGGCAAACACCGCTGACCTTATACAATTGTGGAACATCGAAACAGGAGCAGAATTAAAACAGTATCAAATTGAGGTTCCCGCTTAATATACTGTAGGTAAATATGTCCCTCCTAGATTGGAGGGACATACTATTACAGCTTAAGGGACATATAGAATATCACTAATTTCGCTGCTATCGTCCATTTGTACCCGGTACTGATCTCCGGTCTTCGGATCATTTCCAAAAACAGCTACATATAGTGTCCAAGAATACGTTTTAGGCCCAGTCCCGCTCCCAGCTTCCTCGTTGGTGGATGCAACTGGCTTCATCGGCCAATTGTTATTGGGGTTGCAAACTGGATTACCATTGGCATCTTGATTAAATATCCAAAGGCCTCCATACGTATTGCGTATAATGATAGGAGTTCGTAGTTGAGGTACTCCATACACCCCAAAACGGAAGTCATGTGTAACGTTCTGGGTACTTGGACTAGCGCAATTGTTTCCTACACTAAGCACAATACTGTTTTCTTGATAAGGTGTCGCTACTTTGCCCAGGTATTTAATACCTGGAATAAGTGTCCTTGCAGTAAAACTGATCGTTGTCCCTTGAGCGAGATCCATGAGCCATTCAACGCCCGGTTGCGGATCTTGGTTCTGGGAAGGCGTCTGATAGGGCGCTACATAGATATCCCATGTGAATTCCGTCCCGCTACCGCTACGAACCGCATACATCGGCCAACGCCCAGGTGTACTAGGATCACAGTGGTTATCTGTACGAAGGGCAGTGGCACTTGGATTAAACCATACTCCACCACCGGCACTCCCAGGAGCGCGTAACTGTCGTGGATAGAGATTGCTGGGAACTCGTGTGAGTTGAAAGTGCCAATCATAATCGCTCGTTAGTGTGGTAGGTGTAGCACACTGATTTCCCACCATCAACGAAGGTGTTGCTATTCTCCCTAGATATTTAAATGTAATATCAACTAAAGCCATTTTTTACTCCATATGAACTAAATCTATAAAATACCTTGATCTTTCCTTGATGAAATGAACTCTATGGATAGCACCTCCTATCATAAAAATGATTTAAGTAGCCAATAAATCTAAGTACAAAGAACAATTTAGCACAGATGTTCTTACAAAAGGCGAGCAAATGGCCGGACATTTGCTCACTTTTTATTGATGTTCATTTTCGAGGGATTTTTTGGGTAAGTGAAGACTGCGAGCCTTATTAGGATCGCGGATGATACGTCCCCAAGCTTCTAAGCGGTCAAGATGACGGATCACCGCAGACCGCGCAACATAGCAACCCTCGGCAATCTCGCGCTGGCTTGGGGATATTCCCTTCGTTTCGATGTACTCAACGATAAAGCGATAAACCATTTCCGTTGTATCAGTGTTCATGACAACCCCAATTACCTTGTAACAAAAATCAAACATATAGGATACAACGGAATAGAACTTTTTTTCTATTACCAATGTGGTTTTATTATAATTAGGACTTGGTTTGAAATATTGGTAATAAAAAGCTTGAATAAGCTATCAATACGGATCAGGGTGAAAGAGGATGTTCTCAAATTATCTCAAGGTGAAGAATAAGAATGGTTTCCAATTGGAGTGAATAGAAGTGACGAAGACTAGAGAGCAAGAGGGTTCCCATAAATTCAAGTTCTCGATCTGTGAGTTTTGAAATTGCTTCCGATAGATCGGGGCGACAGTTGAGCAAATCTTCGCGGTTTAACCAAACAATCGAAGGAGTAGGAATGGGCTGGGAAGGCGATGGGGTGTCTCGTGACTGGTCATCAAACATTGGCACAGTCTGACGCTGGGCTTCTCGTAATCGCTCTTGCTCGATTTCGTCCTCACTTCTGGTGTCTTCAGATATAAGTTTGAGTTTCCCAGGAGAGAAGGGCATGACTGGGTTTGCCCGCACTCCAAATTGGGCAATTTCGCGCTGTGAAAAGAGTAATTGTTGCTGCGGCTGCTGTCGGTCTCGATCTGCCCGGCGCTGGTCGCGGCTGCGGGTGTCCACCAGTTCGCCAGTGAACAAATCCGCTTGCAGTGGAATAGGGCGTTCCATCATAAGGCTTATTCACTGTAACGCTCATTCTGATGCCGTGTTTTGAGGTCTTGGAGCGTTTTCGGCCTAAAGAATTTGTCTCGTTCGATTGGTAGTCCTAACGAGCCATGTGTTGCGGTCAGTTCCGAGAGGCTAAAAAATCCAAGTTCAATCTCAAATCCGATGACTAAGCCAAAGAAGAGAAAATCCACCTTTTCCTTCTCGGTGTCAAAATACCCATTCTCATCGACGGGTGAACCTTCCGAGGCATACCATGTCCAGTTGCTATCCGAGGTGAAAAATTTGACTTGGGCAAGAGCGGCAAGCCCCAGCATTTCGCCGCTGTACAAGGGAGGGAGTTTGGCACGGCTTTCAGCGTCCAAAAGTTCCATAGCTGGCCGGTGGCCGCGTTCCACTGGATTGGTCATGGGAACGGCATCCACGATCCGACGCTGGGCGTTGTCAAAGGTGAGTAGAAAATGCTCATCCGTATCCTGGCCGACTAATTCCAATTGGCTGTCGCCTCTGGGGATCGCCAGATACCCAATGATTGAAGCGATGTCGGAAGCTGACTTTTGTCCTTCATCCCGTGTGCTAAACAGGGACAAATCCATCTCACCAAAGAAGTGCAGAAGGTTACTTTCCCAGAGTTCAAACGCAGCGCCCGAAGGAAAGGAAATCATGGGGTACTTCATCCCCTCAGTCCATTGCTGCTCGACAACTCTGGAAACCAGATTGCCATCCAGAAAAAACAGACCTTCAAGGGGCTGCTGCTCAAATGGGGTAGGGGCTTCTTTGCGATACCACGACATAGAAAAAGGCAGCATAGCATATTGGCTGTGGCATTGTCACGCAAGAAAAAAACACTAAAAGATCGGCGAAAATTGGGGTTGGAGCGGCGGATGCAGCGGGTCATCCTGGGGCGGCAGCGAGAGAAAATCGCGGGGATCAACTCCACCTTTAGCAATCTTCAAACCCCGACAACAGGGCATGGAACCAAAGATATGCCAACACGGATTATTGCAGTATTTTAGGCTGTACGTCCAAAATGGGCGAGCTTCGTACTTAACGGGATGATATTCTTCAGGTTTCTCTACAAGGGTATATCCAGGGCAGTCACGCATACCCTTATGTTTACACCTTCTCGTGTAGTCGTTCAAGTACCCACATACGGATTAACGACCCCGTTCCGATGCCAGTTTTTTGGGCTGTTTCCCGTAACTCAATAATGGCATCTTGAGGGAAACGAACGGTAATTCCTTCCGTGTATTTCTTCCCATTTACGATTGTAGCGGGCTTCCCTTGATCCCATCCTTCGGCAAAGCTATGAGTGTCCCAATAAGCTGCTTCTTCCTCAAGGGATGCAAAAGTTGGTAGTTTCTGATGTATATCGGTCATGCGGCTTGTTCACCTCCTTTCAAAAGTTCTTCTTGGTAAATTCGACGTTCTGCTCGATCTGCGGGTCTTGCAGTCACAACATAGTAGCCTGCGCTCCCTTGAAATCGGATAATCACGGCCAATACTCGGCCAGCCTGAGTCATTCCTAGCACCATAGATCGTCCGCTGTGGGCTTCTTTGATGACATACATGTCCTGGATCAGTTCTTCCACCTCAGCAGGCGTAACATTATGCTTGGCGATATGTGCTACATTCCAGTCGTCCCAGATAAGGCGTGTAACCATATTGAACCAATTGTAACATTCTGTAATACATATTCAATCATCAATTATTGACCGTTACTGCTATGTTTAGAGTGTAGATTTCTAGTCTGCATTTTTCTATCTTTCCTCGCCATGAATGACAGGGAAATTGCCAAAATATTCGGTGTTGTCGTCAGACAGATGCGGAAAGAAAAAGGTCTGTCTCAAGAGGATTTTGCCGATGTTTGCAAACTGCATCGCACATATGTCGGTTCAATTGAGCGTGGTGAGAAGAACGTCACCCTAGAAACAGCCAGCAAAATTGCCGAGGCGCTTGGAGTATCCCTGTCAGAGCTAATTTTTCGCGTTGAACAACAAAGCCAGGCAAATGATAGAACCAGCGATTACGGAAGCTGAGTACCACAAGCTGCGCCAAGAACTACTCGCCTCGCCTGAAAAGATTATCGCCCTTGAAGAAAAATATATGGGGTTTCTACAAAATGTCGTTGCAGACGCCGCAACACGTATTTATTTAGACTTTAGTAAAGCCGCTGCGTTACTCCCATTTTGGAAAAATTATCCACCTATTCAGCGAGGTCGTGCTCCTACAGGAACGTCTATTCCCTGGTCTGAGGTCGGGGAAACTGCAATTGGAGCTAATATCCTCCGTGCATTGGTTCTGCGTGATCCAAATGTGACATTTCCTGGCCTTCCATCTGGGGCGGATATTCGCTTTGCAACACCAGATGCGCTGATCCACTTTGACGTAAAGGTTACTGGGCCAAATGATCGCGCAGATGAAGTGGTCGCTAGTCCAAATCAAATCTCTGGCGACGGCGTGAAGTGGAACGATGGGGTTGTAAACTCTCCCGTCTCAGTTTCGGGTGATCGCGCTACCATGATTTTCCAACCCGAACTTCCACCATTTTATATCATTGAGCAGGAAGTAATACTCTGCCTAACCTATTTCCTAAAGGGAGTGTATGAGGTTGAAGGGCTAGGCCACCAACCCCTAACTAAGTTAGAGTTAATCAGCGTCCCAAATGGATTACTTGCCTTTGATAGTCTACAGTACGGCAGCAGGCGAGGATTATTCATTCCAGGAAAAGATGAGAAAAATCATCCCAAAAAACGAGTACGGGTACGCATGATACCTCTTAGCGGGATTGCCAGTTGGCGACGTGTGACTGTATGGGAACGTGAACCACCCCTAACTACACTTCCACTTTTTGATACCTAAAGATCAAAGGTCAGTTGAGTTGCTTCGGTAGAATTATTTGCTTGAGGCTCATCAATTTCTATTGGCAAAGAAGGTTGAATTTCCACCTTTGTACACATATTCCGTGCTAGCTGAACATAATGTTCTTGGAGTTCAATCCCGATGTAGTTTCGCCCTTGTTGAATGGCCGCAATGGCTGTCGTTCCACTTCCCATAAAGCAATCTAAAACGGTATCCCCAGGGGCAGTCAGCAGCTTTATAACCCGTCGCGGCAATTCAAGCGGAAATTTCGCCTCATGGTTATTGTTGGCTCGTACCGAGGGAAACATCCATACTCCTCGTGATCCCCACTCTACCCATTCCTGGCGGGAAAGACGACTTCGATCAACCAATGTTTCCCCTGGTTTCCAGAAGGTATAGATATACTCGAATTCATCCACAGACCGATATGAGAGAGTATGCCACTTTGAATTTTCCCAAGCTGCATCCTTCACCCAGACACGCCGATCATATAGATATAATCCTGCGTCATAACCGGCTGCTTCCACAATTCCCCCGATCAGATGTACCCGTGTTTGAGTAGCATATTTGCCACCTCGGATATTATTGCCATTTAATCGGCGATCAATCGTCTGCTCACTACACCCAAGCAACTCAGCTAATTGATAGCGGCTATAGTCTGGGTACTTGGCTTTTGCCTCTAAAACCTCTTCGCGTGTTACGGTTGATTTATGTCTGCGAATATTGGCAGCTTGAAAACGCGGAATATTCTCATCGGGGAATACCAATATATCCGCAATATTGACTGCAAGAAAGCCGCCTGGTTTGAGGATAGGGAAGTGAAGCCTTATAACTGTTTGAAGAAGTTCTACCCATTCCTCATAGGACACATCTTTTTCATATTCTTTCCCAACATGATAAGGTGGCGACCACACACTACAGGCAATGGAATTGGGTTCTATTTCTTGAAGTAGATTGCGGGCATCACCTTGATAAATCTGGTTTACTTCGAGCAATTCTCATACTCACTTTTTACTACTCATGCAGCTTAAAGATAGCAAAAGTTGGGATTATAAACCAGCTAGGGATAAGAAAAACAATATATACTCAACGGGTATGCTAAGACTTCACGAACTTCTTACTCCCTACGATGCCTGTAACCTTGAATGCGATGGCCTCACACGAGTGCTGCATACGGTTCTAAGATGCGATGATATTGAACACTCCTGCTTTGTTGGTTCACTGACCGACACTAGGCAAGAAAAGCATATTCCATTGCATTTCTGGATTGAACTACCGGATGGTCGGACGGTGGATTATCGCGCCCGGATGTGGATAAGAGAAGCTGACGACATTCCACACGGGATATTCAATAAAGCTGATTACCCGCATATACAGTATTCAGGGCAGAAAACAACCCTTGAACCGTTGTCCCCGATACTCTTTGAAGCCCTCACCATGAAAAATCCTTTTGAGGGTTTTCTTAAAAATCAGCCCAATGAATAGTAGATAACACTTCTACAAATAAGAATATCTTCTTAAACTCTCAATTTTCATCTCGATCCCACGAAATCATTTCGTTCTCTTTAGGCAAAAACCACTTCTTTTCTTTTTCCCACCACACGTACCGACGCGGATAAAATATATCACCATACGCAATTAACTCACTATCATAACCATGAGGTAATTGGTCTCTGTCCCATTGCATCGGGCTGTCAACGATAGCCTTTTGCCGACGTTTTTTCTCCATCTCTCCTTCAAATACTTGACTGAGTGCTTTTACTGACGATTGCGTAATCGGTGCAGTTTCGGTAGCTAAAACAACCCCTTCTTTATCAATAAGGCACATTTCCACTCGCTCCCCGTCTTTGACCACTTGGATAACGAGATAGATCATGCGAAATTTTTTACTGCTGGGAAAATAGAAATCTACGATCCGGGCTGCATAGACATCGGTGTAATTTTTCCGTTGATATTCTTCAGCCTCGACATACACCTGGCAGGTATCACAAATCCAGGCTGATGGCTGCATTCGATGAATGTGTAAAGGAGTATCAGGTATCCAAGCAGTTTCGCCGGTGTAAAAGTCTTCATCACCGACTATCTCTAACCAGGGAATGCCTAGACCTTTTAAATATGCAGCCTTTTCTTCATCAACGGCATGAGAAACAAAAACCTCGATTGCACCAATGACGTTTCCCTGAGCAAGTAAGGCTATATCCGGCCTGCGAGACCCGATAGTGTATTCAATTTCCACAGCATCCCAATGCTCTAACCAGGTATATTCTCTTGCTTCCTGACACGCAAGAGCATTTTTGTATTGCATAATCTGCCATTGAGGCCAATCTTCGGTGTTATAAGGCAAGCCATAAAATCCACGTTTATGTGTACATTTCTCCATAACTGTCAGTTTGTGGACTTGTTGTAATTGGCGGTAGAGATAGAGTTTTGTATTGAGATGGAGCGCAGTTTCCGGTTGGGTTGCTGCACACTCAACGTGAGGTGCGTGGGCGCAGTGATGAACCCGAACCGTCCCTAATTTTAATCGAACTTCGCGGGAACAAACTGGACAGAGTGCTTGAGGACGCTCATGAGGAGGCAAATGAGCAAAATCTGATACGTGGTGTAAATTGCCCTCGACGAGAACCCATTGAAGTTTAGCTTGGTGCTTCTCAGGCACGATATACTGTCCCTTGTACTATGATCTATACTCAGTATATCGGCAAAATTAAGGGTGCAAAGAAAAGACTGACATCAAAGCAGGAGTGTGAGCTATTTTTCCGCTATCTCAGCCACCGAACCCCATAATCGCTGCACTTGAAAGTCTTCACATTCAAGTTATTCAGCTTGAATACTATAGGGATGAGCCAGGATTCAACATCAAAGAAGCAAAGTCAACTCTGGCCGCATTAATCATTCGTTCTCTCAATATAATCAAGCAGAGAAAGCAATTCACAGAACACCATAAGGAACAACTGCAACAACTTGCATCATACAGTGATGGCATACTAATCATTGACGAACCGACAGGGCTAAGTTACTCGGTTGAACCAATAGTCATAGATATGATACTTGTCGATGATACTCCCCGATGGTGGCAAGCATATAAGCTGCTTAAACTCGTTTTAGAATTAGCCTTAGACGATTTACAAACTGCTGCCGCCACAGTCTCCTTAAGCCCGATATTTGGCAACGTACATGAAATTATAAATCCAACGCTTGCCTTTGTTCTCATACCTTTTAGAGAGCAATTTGCCCCTGTGTTAACAGTAATCAATGATGAGGTAAAAAATCAGGGGTTAATCTGTAAACGTGGAGATGATTTCAAAACAATCAATGCAGTGATAGACGATATTTGGAAAGCTATTTGTGAAGCCCGTGTCATTATCGCCGACATGACCGGCTTAAATCCGAACGTAGCGTATGAAGTTGGCATGGCTCACACCATTGGAAAAGATACTATTTTGATTTATCAGCAACAAAAAGGAAAAAAATTTCCTTTCGATCTTCACCACATCCGAAGAATTGAATATGCCGATACCCCGGATGGACTAATCAAACTAAGCAGGGAACTAAGGGGAACTTTGACAGAAATTCTCAAATAATGTTAGGCGAATAGCTGGATAACCGCCTTTCATTTTGACCTATCCACAGTATCGGTATCAGTACACCTGGTTATATTTTCAAGGGTCTTGGAACAAAACGGATGATAACACTCTATAGCTCCGGTGGTTCAGGTAAGATCATCTCAAGTGGTATAGAACAACTTAGCAATGATGATCTCGATATACTCATATTCAATACTAACCAGTTACTCCTTGCTCGTGGCAAAATTGAAGCTGTGGGGTTATTAACTACCTTAGATTTTAAGATTTATGACGGCACTAATGACTTTGGAGATGATTTCTGCGTCTTAGATGCTCGTGTTCCCCTTAGCCAATATGAATACTTACGTTCTCTAATCGCCGACCTTGAAAGCCTCACAAAATATACAGAAATTTTTGAAAATATTGCTTCTATCATCAACGAGATAATCCCTTATGATTATTACATTCGATTTATAACTTGTACCCTCGATCCATCTATTCCCCCTGACAACTGGCGATCTGATCTCAGTAACACTATCACTGCACTAAGCTCAAATCAAGCCCTGTTTACCTTCCAAAACAGCGCAAAACTAATTCATGATGGACTTAATTTTCGCTCCAAAACAGAAATTAAAATCTATGATGGTCTGGTGAAAAGAGGGTTGCTGGTGCTACCCTTGCCAGTAGCCGTCATGGGGAAACCACGCGCGTATAAAGAGCCTGATTTCGTCGTCTGCTACAACGGTAAAATGGGAATACTAGAAATTCACGGCGATAAATGGCATCCCCCAGAGACAGCAGCAAAGGAACATGAGCGGCGACGCGAGTTTACAAAACTCGGTATAAGTGTGTATGAAATATTTGGTGCTGACCGCTGCTGGAATGATCCTAATGGGGTGATAGACGAATTTATGGCCTCCTTCAAACCCTGAACTAAAGAGGAATAATGAGTAGCTTAACCTGGCAGTATGATCCTATAAAATACTGTCCTCTCTGCTCATCAGAAATGGCTGAACTTGTAACCGTTCCACCGGACGTAAATACAGACGATTTCGACGAAGAAATAGTGGCGCTGGAAAAAGATATAATCCTCTGTATGGGCGGCTGCGGATATTACGAATACCGGATGAATCGTTCTTTATCTCCGCTAATGACGAAGATCACACAGAACCTAATTTTCCCCGTCAGTTACCGCTCTTACCGGAATAAAATCTCCTCCTGCATCTATGGTGTCCCCCTTAATGAAAATAAACTCTCTAGGGTACGGCAAGCAGAACGATTTGCTATTTATTAGGGTCAGAATATAGCTAGAAGGTGGTTTGAGCTTTCTAAAATAGGCTATGCAAATGTGGCTTTGCGAAGTCAAAAAATGGTTAGAGGGAAAGATGTAGAGGTGCTTTAAGGGCT
>JBDTNB010000143.1:0-16902 GCA_039933955.1 Chloroflexota bacterium | reverse complement strand
ATTTTGTGGGTTGGCAGTTGAGGTAATGCGGAGATATGGGCGCACGACTCATTGACCGGGCAGAGCGGTTATCAGCCATCGAAAAAATGTTATTTCGCAACAGCGGCGGGCTGCGCGTTGTCGAAATTGCTGCTGCCTGTGGCGTAGACCGGCGTACCATCTATCGTGACCTCGATGCGCTCGATCAAATCGGCATTCCGATCTCGCAGCAGGACGGGCGTGTTTTCATCAACCGTGATTATTATCTGGCAACACTGCGCCTGAATTTTAACGAGGCGGTTGCTCTTTTTATCGCCGCGCGTGTCCTCTCACGCAACGCCGAGCAGCAAACCCCGCATGTCGTATCAGCGCTCGCCAAGTTAGGTGGTGCGCTGCCGGAACCGCTTTCGTCCCATATTGGTTTCATTGCCGATTCGCTGCGCGGCAGCCCGGTTGACCGCAATTTTATCCAGAACTTGGAAACCGTCACGCGCGCCTGGTTTGAGCGCCGTAAAATCCGCTTGTGGGTGACACTCGCCAAAAATGGCGAACTCATTATGCGCGATTTTTCGCCTTACTTCATCGAGCCGACTACCAACGGCGGCATGTACGCCATTGGCCTGGATGAATCGACGCAGAAGGTGCGTGCCTTCAAGTTGGAATGGGTCAAGCGCACCAAAATGCTGGACGAGACTTATGAAATCCCGGCACAGGTTGATCGTCGGCGTTATCTGGAATCGGTCTGGGGCATGATGGGCGGCGACAGCGAAGAAAAAACGCGCGTCGTGCTGGCCTTCCCGGCTGATATGACCCCGCTCATCAAAGAACGGACGTGGCATACCTCGCAGCGTATTGAAACGTTGGAAGATAAACGCTGTACCCTGAGCGTACAGGTCGCTGATTGGCGCGAATTATTGCCCTGGATTCGCTCTTGGGGCGCGCAGGTCGAGGTGCTGGAACCCCAGGCACTCCGCCAGGAATTGGGCGCGGAGGCGCAGCGTATGGCCGCCACCTATATGAGCGCCCGCACCGGTTAACCACAAATATGTGTTGGGGCTTGTCGCTGACGTACTTATTTTTGCTAGCTGATAAATAAAAACACGGGGTTTGCTGCCCCGTGTTTTCTTTTAATTTTCAACTTTTAACTGTCGTTTATCCTGTCATGTCCACCGTCGCGGCGGGTTCAATCGGTGCGTCCGTCGGCAAAATAGGCAGTGATTCGGCTGTCGGTGCTTCCAGCGTGGGGGCTGGAATTTCCCCTGTCGATTCCACCGAGGGTGTGGTGATGACCACCGGTGCGCCCGTCGATTTCGACTCGACTGCCGCTTGCATGGCGGCGAAGACGGGTCTCGGCGCACCGTCTGAAGCCACCAGACTGTAGTAACAGGGTTCAAGCGAGCCAAGCTGTACCAGACAGCCGTTCAGGTTGTCCAGGAACATCGGCCCAACGAATCCTAGTTGACTCCCCAACTCAAACCCGCGCAGATCATAAATTGCCTGTTCGCCCAGCGTAGTATAGCTCACGAACACATAATTTTCCGATGGCGGATCGGTATCTTCACTGGTTCCCCAGCCAAATTTGGTCGCCCAGATGGCCGTGCTGCTGTCACCATGATCGACCATGATTCCGCGATACAGATTCAGGGTGTTGAGGAAGTAGAAACTGGGGTCTTGATAATGAGTCAGCACCCCGACAGGGGCGTCGCAGCACATCGAGTCCGGCGGGTTTGCCCAGCCGAGCGGATGCGCGCCAATCGCGTCGCTCACTTCGGCCAGCCCGTTGGCATACAGCGAATCCAGAAAAACCCGGTCACTGATCGCATTCACACCATCGTTGAAGCCCGTCGGGGCGAGACCGCCGCTGACCACAACCGCGCTCGGATCGGCGGCTTTGATCGCGCCATAAGCGGCTCGCAACAGATCCATATAAACAGCGGGATTAATCGCGTGGACAGTGCTGTTCCATTCGCGGCGCAGGTTCGGCTCATTCCAGATTTCATAGGCTTGTACTTTGCCCACATAGCGCGTCGCCAGCGAGCCGACGAACGTCGCATAATCGGCGAAGTTATCCGGCGGGCCATTTTCGTCGGTGCTGCTGCGCGCCCATGATGGCGCAGCCGAGATTGTCAGCAGAATATTCAGATTTTTGTCATGCAGCGAATTCACGATAGCGTCGATGGTATCGAAGTCGATCTCGCCTTTGACTGGCTCAAAATCCTTCCACAGAATTTCCTGTTTGACCCACGAAACGCCTAGCGAGGCGACCTGATCGGTCAGAGTTGGCACATCCTGATCAACCATATAGGCTTCGATGCCGTAGCCAAATCCATAGCCAGTTGGCGCGGGCGCAGCGACGAGACCGCCGCCCGGTTCAACCACTGCTGTTGCGTCCTGCACGAGAGGTGCGGAAACGGTTGCTGTTGGCACGACGGCGGGCAAGGTAGTTGACGTGTTGGTGGGGATGTTCAATACCTGACCGGTATAAATGAAATTCGGGTTACGCAGATTATTCAACGTGACAAGCTGCGCGACGGTTGTCTTGAAGCGCACTGCGATTTTGAACAGTGTGTCGCCGCGTGTGACCGTATAAGTGGTGGTCGGCGGCGGAACTGCCGTAGCCGGTGGCGGCACAACTGGCGTAGCCGTCGGCACGACTCCGCCGGGAATTTTGAGTTGCTGTCCGGCGTAAATCACACCTGGATTGACGATGCCATTGTATGCTGCCAACTGGCGTGTGCTCAAGCCAAAACGCAGCGCTATGCGGAATAAATTTTCACCGGGCTTCACGGTATAAAGTGTTTCCCCGGTTGTAGGAGCACTGGTCGCCAGCGGTTGTACGGCAGGCTGAACAAGCGACTCAGGAGAAGCCGTCACAGGTTCGATCTTTACAGGGGCGGCAGGTTCTTCCGTGGTTTGTGGGCTTTGCGCCAGTGATAAATTCGCTGTAAAAAGTATCGAAATAATGCATAAAATAAGTCCGGCAGCGGCGCGTCGGTGTCGCATACGGTTCTCTCCTCACTATGGTGAAAATTCGATTACGCCCAGTTATTATACCTGTGCATATTACACGTTTTGGCCGATCAACGCCACCACCCGTAAAAGCCAGCCGGTGCTATAATGAAAATAATAGATGGGAGGTAACAACGATGCCTAGACGTTTGGCTGCGGTTGTGGCCGTAGCTTTCATTATGATGTGTGTCGTGTCACCTGCTGCCGCGCAGTCCCGGTCTGTATTCTGGCGGCAGTGGGATGTGAACATTGATAATGTCGATACGAAAAATAACCAGTACGATGTAGACGAACTTTACAATATTGATTTCACCGGGACGTTCCGCTTTGGTTCAGTGGTTATTCCTTACACCAACCTGGAAGACATCACCAATATTCAGGTTTCCGAGAACGGCAAATCGCTGCACGAAAGTTGTTCTCAACAAACCGGGACTTTTTGCGCCACAACCAGTGATGGCAATCTCTCGATTACCTATTATTTCATCCAACCAATCACTGATGGTTCCGCCCAATTTTCGGTTCAATACACTGTAGTCGGCGCTCTCCGCTCCTATAGCGGTGGCGATCAACTCTGGTGGACGGTAATCCCAGCCGATCATTATGGCTTCTCCATCGGCAGCAGCACCATCACCGTGCAGATGCCACCGGGCTTCGCACCGCGCGAAGGGGTTGACCCGGTTGAAACCTATGGCGCACCTTCTGATGTGAGCGTCAACGGCTCGACCATCACCGCGACAGCCAAAGGTGAGCTTGGCGGTGACCAATATTTTGAAATTCGCGTGCAGTATCCCCATGATCCCTCGCTGCGGGTTGCCGGTTGGCAGGCTACTTTTGACCAGCAGCGTACCACCCAACCGCTCATTGATCTGGGCTTGATCGCCTTGTCGCTGCTGCTCCTGATCGGCGGCTCGATGGCGGTATACGCCTTATGGTATTCGCGGGGGCGTGATCCCAAAATTGGCCCTGTGCCAGAATTTCTGACCGAACCGCCGACTAACTTGCCACCGGCTATCGTGGGAACGCTTCTCGACGAAAAGGCTGACTTGCGTGATGTGATTTCCACCATCGTTGACCTCGCCCATCGTGGTTATATTGTGATGGAAGAATCCCAGACCGATGGTTTGTTCGGCATGAAGAACACGACTTTCACCTTCAAGCGCACCGATAAACTGACCACTGATTTGCGCCCATATGAGTCGCGTATGGTGAACGCGCTTTTCAGCAATGGTAGCCTGGAACGCACGCTGGATTCGCTGACCAATCATTTTTATACCTATATCCCGCAGTTACAGAATGACCTGTATCAAGCGCTTGTCACCGAGGGCTTGTTCACCACCAGCCCACAGTCCACGCGCGCGATCTGGAGCGTTCTCGGTGGCTTGCTGCTCGGTGCGGCCTTCCTATTCGGCTTTTTCGCTTACGGCCTGACCGATGGCATTACCGGGGCGGTGGCCTGTTTGCCTTTATCTGTTGGGATTGTCGGCTTGTTGGCGCTTTTGGTCGGTCAGCATATGCCCGCCAAGACCCGCAAGGGCGCGGAAGATGCTGCCAAATGGGGTGCTTTCCGCCAATATCTGTATAACCTGGATAAGTACAGCAAGGTCGAAGAAGCGGCGCAGCATTTTGACGATTACCTGTCCTACGCGGTTGCTTTTGGCATTGACCGTGCCTGGGTGCGGCGTTTCAGCCAGATACAATCCGTACCCGTTCCCATCTGGTACTACCCTCATTGGTATGGGCGCAGCTACGTAGCCGGTTCGCCGGTTCGTCCCTTCAATGTGGGCGGCGCGGGTGGATTCAATCCCGGTGATCTGGCTCATGCCGGTGGTCACGGCGGACTCAACGATATTTCCGGCGGCATGTCGCGCGGCCTCGAATCAATATCCGATGGACTCAGTACCATGCTCAATTCCGCTTCCCGCGCCATGACCAGCCGCCCGCAGCAAACCAGCGGCGGCAGTGGACGGTGGAGCAGCGGTGGACGGAGTTGGAGCGGCGGTGGTGGAGGTGGCGGCGGTCACAGCGGCGGCGGCAGTCGCGGCTTCGGCTAAATCTCCGCAATTTTATGTTCGGTAGAGACGAGATATTGACGGTTGCTGAAATAACCCGGTAAGCATTTTAGAACAGATATGTTGGATTTGTAGGGACGAGACATGTCTCGTCCGTGATCCAAATTGCCGAATTTAATTATCAATGGTCATGGCTCGTCCTGTATTTCTCTGCATCTGTACTGCGCATTTCCGCAATTTGATTTTTGCTTTGGCTTAAAGCTAACCGCTAACAGCTAAAAGCTAACGACTTCAAGGAGCATCAGGTTATGAATACGGGTCGTTTAGTGGGAATCATCCTGGTGGTGGTGGGTTTCGGCGTGGCGGTCATCGCGGGGTTGTGGTTGGCGCTTCAGGCATCAAGTGGGCAGCTTACCAGCGGCGCCGCGGTGGTCGGGGCAGGGCTGGCCTTCATCCCGGTGGCGCTCTTGGCCGGATTCGGTATTTATATGTATGTTCAGGGTGGCAAAGAAGCCGTCGAAGAATCGATGATGCACAAGCAGCGTCAACTCCTCGACATCGTGAAAAGCCGGGGTGAGGTCAGTGTGTCCAATCTGGCGCTGGAAATGGGCGTAAAAGTTGATGATGTGAAGAGCATGGTACATTCACTCGTTGGCCTGCAAGTCTTCAGCGGTTACATCAACTGGGATAAAGGCATCTTGTATTCAACCGACGCCAGCAGTCTGCGCACGCTGGAAAAATGCAAAAACTGCGGCGGCGAAATCCAACTGGTCGGCAAAGGCGTCGTCACCTGCAAATACTGCGGCACAGAATATTTCCTGACCTAAACGCGGGCGATTTCGCAGGGACGAGACATGTCTCGTTCGGTATTTTTGTATAGACTATTATTGTTTCCCTGGCTGTGTAGCTTCTAAGGAATAAAATTTCCATTCACTCCCCCTATTTTTAGGGAACTCATCAACTGTTCAATGGCGCAGAATCAAGTATAGTGAATATCAAATGAGGTACATGTAATGTCCGATTTATACGACAAAATTATCAGCCAGCGTGGCGGTTTCGAAAACCTCGTGGCGAAAATTCCCGGCTTCCGGGGCTATCTGGATAACAAGGCGCGCCGGTCAGCGGATCGTCTCGTGCGTGACCATATCGCGGGCGAGTATGCGGCGCGCATTGACCGCTTTAGCAAAATTGAGAAAACCATCCTGGACGGCGGCGGATTATCCTCGATGAGCAAAACCAGCGCTGTCAAAGCCAATTTGCAGCATTTCCATGATCTGGTGAAGACCGCTGCGCCCGGATACTCCGGCCCGTTTGAACAGGTGAAAATCTCGCCCGATGATCTGGGAAAAATTTACAGCTTCGACGAGGCCATCATTCGCTATGTCGATCAACTCGATGCCGCGCTCAACACCCTCGACACGGCAGCGACATCCAAAACTGGAATTGATGAAGCATTGGTCGGTATTGATAAAGTGACTGCCGAGGCGGAACAGGCTTTTTCCCTGCGCGATGATTTATTCACCCAGTTGAGCAAAGGCGTTTAAGCAGCATTTCTCAGAAAATCTTCATTTGTGGGGCATGGCACATTTGCATATAGCATCCATGCCGATTTTTCGACCATTATGAATTCGAAATTTTAAGGAGATCAGTGTCATGCCACGTATTATTGACGTAATCGACCATACCAACGTGATGGACGAAGAATTCGCCTATCGCGAACCGCAGGAAGGCAGCGGTGATTGGCGTATGGGGTCGCAGGTTATCGTCGGCGAAAGTCAGGCGGCGGTGTTCGTGCGCGGCGGGCAGGCGTTGGACGTGCTGCAAACTGGGCGTCATACCCTGTCTACCGCCAATATTCCGATTTTGGCAGGTCTGATCGGCCTCGCCACCAGCGGGCGCACACCCTTCACGGCTGACCTGTATTTCGTCAACCTCAAGGATATGCCGCAGGTGCGTTGGGGTACGAGCACCCCGATTGCAATGGAAACCCCCGGCAAAGGGTTGGGTGTTGTCCTGTTGATTACGCACGGTGTGATCGACATCGGCGTTGATGAACCGATGATGTTCATCAAGCAGTATGGCGTTGGCAAACCCAGTGTCACAATGGACGCCCTTCAGGATCGTATCCAGACCCTGCTCCTCGGCGAAATCGCCGGATTGATTGCTGCGTCCGGCGCGCAAAGCATTCCCGACGCCAACAAAATTTTGGGCGATCTGGAAGGCGCGATGCTGGCAAAGGTCAATGATAAATTTAAGGCGCTCGGCCTGCGTATCAAGGCTTTTGAATCCAACCCCTTCACCGCGAAGGATGTCTCGCTCGATGAACTCCGTAATTACGTCAGCCTCGATATTTGGGAGCGTGTGCAGCGCCTCAACATCGCGCAGACTGCCGCCGCTAATCCCGGTATGGGCGGTGCGCTGGCCGGGGCAGGTGTCGGCCTGGGCGTCGGGCAGTCGCTTGGCGCAGCCCTCAATCCCGACCAGGCCGCCGTACAGCAGCAAATGCAGCAGCAGCAAATGATGATGAATCAGATGATGATGGACATGATGGCGAAGCAGAGTGGCGGTGGCAATCAACCCGCTCCGGCTGCCGCACCATCAAATCCAACCACTAAAGAGGAAGTCCAGGCGCTTCTCGACAACCTCGACATGAAGTTGGCGAACGGCCAGATTTCCGAGGACACCTATAAGATGCTCTCCGCCAAATGGCAGGACAAACTCAAGAGCATGGGCTAAAACAGTACCGAGTACAAAGTGCTGAGTACAGAGTCAGAGCGGATATTTCTCCGCTCTGATTTTATTTCGGCTATCTTTGTAGGGACGAAATATTGTTGGCTGACGAAATATATTTCGTCCGTCTTGCTCGGATTTTCATTATCGCGGCAGAATCAGCCGCATGACCCCATGTTGATAACTATCCTGGCCGTCATTCGTCGTAATTCGCTCGCCACTGTCAGGATTGTAAAATCCAATGTCGAGTTCGTAGCCGGCAGGTAAAGGCGTCGTCAGCGGCAGATGATACACATCCCGATACACCGTTCCAACCTGCCAATGATCTGTGCTGATGAAACCATCCTGTGGGAAATGGTCATCCTGCGCCAAAATTGGATTATCGCCCAAGTGAACGAACACTTTGAGCGGCGCGTCCGATTGATTTTTCGCCCGCCAATACAGCAAGACGGTTAAATCTCTAGTGACTTCGGGCGGATACAAAACGTCCACGCCCATCAAATCCACCACATTGCCAAAGGTCGTCAGCGGAATTGTCTCAACCTCATCATCGCTCACCGTCCAGGGCATAAATTGCTCGACATGCAGCCCTGAAACTTGAGTTTTCAAAACACTTTGGAAATGGTCGTTCATCCAGCCTTCGACCACGCCATAATTCGGCCAATCCGGGAAAGTCTGCCCCATCAGCCACACGCTTTTCCGGCCAATCGTATACTCTTGCAATCTGGCCTGAATATCATCCCTCGATTGGGATGGATAACTCGGCAAGGCGATATTCAGTGCAGGCAAATCATAGTAATAACCGAACGCCGGATCAACCGAAAGTTGAATCGCTAAATCATCTGCCGTTACATACTGCCGCACATAACCCATTGCTGCCGGCCAATTGGGCGATTTAATATACGCCGGATCATCAAAATAATTGCGCAGCGTATACCCCGCACCGATTAACCAGAGTCCAACAATCCCAATTGAAGCGAACTGTCTGATTTTAGATAAATAGGATCGCGATAAGCCGATTTGTATTTCCCCCCCTCTCTGTACACGGGGAGGGGGTGGGGGGGAGGGGTATGCCAGAATCAAAATATACGCCGGGACAGTCGAGAGCACATAATGCGGCGCGAAAATATTCAGCTTCAGCGACAGAATGCACAACAGCAGCAGCGGCACGAATCCCATCAGCCCTAAAAAGATGGCTTTGTCGCGATCCCTGCGCCCGACCCGCCACAGACCCACCAGCAAAATCAGCAAAATAATCGGCCACAGCGCCGCTGTGAAGTCTGCCGGTAAATCCTTGCTAAATGTGAGTGTGGTGAGAAAAAATGGCAGCCGTGTTGGGTCAAATTTGCCGGTTGTCCCGCCATAACCGCCATGCAGAATCAGCGACCATTGCAGTATCAGGAATGATAAAATTGAGGTGATAATTGCCGGGGCTTGCGCCAGCAATAACCGCCGCAAAAGTCGCCAATTTTTCCAATGAGTGACCAGCGCGAACAGTACGAAGGCCGCCATTGTCAGCCATTCGTTGTAGTAGATATTGGCCGCAATCGCCGCACCCACCGCGTACAAAATCCAATCAAGCCGCCGGTTTCGTTGCAGGGCGCGATAGCCCAGCCATAGCGCGACTGCGCTTGCCCCCGCCCAGATGCCATAATTGCGCAGGTCTTGCGCGTGCCAGATTTCAAACGGATTCACCGCCCAGATCAGTGCGGCGACAATGCCCATCCAACGCCCGCCGAGTCGTTTGCCAAGTGCATACAGCGCCGGAATACCCAGCAGATTCGCCAGCGCGGGCAGGGCGCGCAGCGGGAATTCCCGGCTGCCGATGAGCCGACCCCACGCGCGAAAAATCGCATAGGTCAGCACCGGATGTGGCTCTAACGTCGCGATGGTTGTCAGCGATTGTGACAGCGGCAAACCCGCCCAATATTGCGCGCTGAAAGCCTCGTCACCCCGCAGCGGCACACTGCCAAGTTTGTGCAGTCGCAGCCCAAATCCAACCAACGTGATAACGATCACCAGCGCGAGAGCCGTTTTGCGATTCAGCTTCAACGTGCCTCTAAAGTGGTGTCCTCGAAAGCGTCTGCGATACTTTCGGTGTCCAGACCGCCAACTTTTTCAGCGGTTTTATTTTTGTCGCCACCTTTTTTCTTGCCTTGTTGGGGCGCGGCAGGCTTTTCGATCTGCTGCTTCTGCGCCAGATCGCGCAAATAATCGCGCAGATTCGGCTTCTGGTTTTCGTTGGCGTACAGCACAGGTACAGTCGGGTTCACAATCTCGACGTTGGCACGCGGGTCAACAAAAATGATGAGCGGCTGGACTTCAATGCCCGGCGTCTTTTTATCGAGCAGTGTTTGCACATAGGCGGCGGCTTTCAACGCATCCTCGGTTGGGTTGCCGATGCCATCCCGCCGGAACAGCCGCATGAATACCCCAAACATACCACTGGGGGTTGTCCACTTGTCTCCTTCCACACGGAATTTACCTTCCTGGAAACGTGTCACCATCGCGAACGCCCCCTGTGGTGCAATCAGCACATGACGCGCGGGGAAGTGATAATAATTATAGAGGACACTCTTTCTGCTAATACTTTTTAGCCCGTCGCGGATCGCTTCTTCCGGGCGCGGCTGGCGAATCCACAGGTTCGTCATCCGTATCGAGATGATGGTGCAGATAAAGCCAATAGGCAGCACTAACCAGGGTAAAAACAGCATCACCGCAGAGAGATTGTTATCTTTATTGGCCGATGCAAGCTGTGTGTTGGCGATGATAAAACCGCCGATCAGCACAGCCATGCTGAAGAAAAACAGAAAATGGGCGATCCGGCGGTTGCGTTTTGCCAGTCGCAGATTGGTCTCGATACGCATGACGTCCTCTTTGCTTGCGATCCCCGTGAAAAAATCATCCTACGAGGATACCTCGATATTGCAATAAGGGAGGGTCATAAACCCTCCCCGCCTTTGATATTCAAATTGAGAACCAACATGGGCTTGTCAGTTCTCATCAATCCCCTCGCTCGGCTTTATTCCCCCTCTCTGCGAAGCGGGGAGGGGGCTAGGGGGAGGGGATGAAAAATCCCCTCAATCGCCTCTGTCTTATCCCCCTCTTTGTTAGACGGAGAGAGGGCTAGGAATGGAGGTTTATTTACGCCTTCGGCACGAAATACGACAGGCCGCCGCTCTTATACACTTCCGCACAAATCAAATTGCCAACCCGTAGGGTCGTCAGAATTTCAAATGTGCGCGGTGACCCCCAGGCGAGACCGATTACTGCGCGATCAATGTCCTCGGCGTTTGCCAGGATGCAGTGAGTCACCGGCTGCGGCAGCGATCCCGTAATCACATTGCCTTTGTCGTTGTAGAATGTCAGATCATAATAAAGCTGTTTGCGTTCGTAACCTAACGGGGCGGCGGGCGCATATCCCGGCCAGATAGCCGTGCAGCGCACGCTGATGCTGCCGTTATAGGTGATACCCACGTCGGCGCTGTCCCATAACAAAGTATCGCACGCGGGTGGGAAGACCCGCAGCACGCTTAAATCTTCGCTGCTCGCTGGTGCAACAATCGTGGTGATGACACCCGGTGCACCCGATACGCCTGGTGTGCCCGGAGTCAGCGGAATAGTCGTCGGCGCGACGCCTGAACCTGTAATTTCCCCGGTGATCCGGGCGATGCCCTTCATATCCAGGCTGACCGGTGATGTACCGTTGGCCGGGCCGAGGACACCCGCTGTTGATAATTTGCTCAAGTCAAATGTACTGCCAGAAGTCCACGCCCAGTACGTCAGCACCGAAGTCCCGGATTGATCCGCCTGGAATTTGAAATTGACTGGCAGGTAAAACCCAATCCAGACAACTGGCGCGGTGACCTGTATCGGAGTTGCAAATGTCACCGTGAACAACCCCGGCTGCACAATATTGACGGATTGCTGACCAATGAGGGTGGCATCGACTGGTGAGCCACCATTAGCATCCTGGTAAACGACGGCGGTCACTGCCGCGCCCGGAACCGGTGTATCAACCTGGATGCTGATTTTGTCGATGGTCGCTGGTAAACCCAATGCCAGCGGCGTCAGGTCAAAGCCGTTGATGACCAGCGTTTGCTCCCCGGTGACAAAAAATGGGGCGCTGGCGTCACCGCTGTTGTTGGAAAGCACCCGGTTGCCCGCCGTCACCGCGAAGGTGGACAACAGCAGCATTAGCACCGCCAATACCAGCACGATCAAAAGTTTTCGTATCGAAAGCATAGTTTTATCCTAACCCACAGTGGGTACACGGACACAGCCCGAAGTCATCCTGTGCCCACTTTCTACAACTCTCATGTATAATCCCTGCGCTATTTTAGGGACATAATGCGATATGGTCAAGCACATCAGCCGTTTTTTGAACCCCCGCGCCATAACATTGGGACTTTTGGCCCTCTCAGGAATCATCTGGCTCCTCTGGATGCACGAGTTTAGGTTGGATGATAGCTTCATCACGTATCGCTATGCCCGCAATCTGGCAGGCGGTCTGGGACTGGTCTATAACCAGGGCGATTCGATCCTCAGCACCACCGCGCCGCTGTATGCCATTTTGCTGGCGCTGCTCAGTTTCATCATCCGCGATTTTAATGTGCTCGGCAGCCTGATCGGAATTATCTCGATTGGCCTGGGCGGGGCATTGATTGTTCAACTTTCCGCACGCCGCTTGCCTCTCAGTCTATCGCTCTGGGCAGGCGTAATTTATGTCCTGAGCAGCCCGCTTTGGCTGGCGCTGGGCATGGAAACCCCCCTGTGGATCATGCTGGTGCTGGCTGCTGTCTGGCTGGCGCAGCAAGATCGTTGGCCGTTGGCTGGCTTATTGATTGGTTTGGCAATTTTGACGCGCCCTGATGCCGCGCTTCCTGGGTTGCTGCTCGGTCTGGTCGCCATCGGCACGACCATTGTTCGCATCAACACCCGCCGCCAATGGTGGCTGCCACTTATTGGTTATGGCGCAATGGCTGCGCTGCCGGTGATTTTGTTCGCCTTGTGGGGCTTGGCAACCTACGGATCGCCATTCCCGGTCACGTTGAGCGCCAAAAGTGCCCAGGCGGTATTGGGAATCACTGGCCTCGGTTATAACATCACCTATTGGGATGGTTTGCGGCTCATTCTACGCAGCCTCATGATGCAGAGTCCTTTGTATATCGCGTTGGGTCTGCTCGTCATTTTCGGCATGGCCGGTAAGCTATCTACCTCATTTTGGATCGTGATTGTATGGGCTGCTCTGCATCTCATTGCTTATATTTTGCTGGGTGTCGCACCCTATCGCTGGTATTACGTGCCGCTCGTACCGGCAGCGGTGCTGCTGGCTGCTAATGGTTTGCACTATATTGACACCCGTTTGGCGCAGCGCAAAGTCGCGGTTGGGCGTTATGTCGTGATCGTGATTGCCTTATTTCCGATTCTCGCTGAAGTCAATAGTTTTGTCCGCATCAACGACCAGATTCAAAATGGTAACAATGAAGTTCAAAAGGGTACTCCGATTGATGTCATGCTGCCGATTGTCGATTGGCAGGCGTATCGCGATGTCGGCGAATGGCTTGACCAACAAACCCCGCCCGATGCAACCGTAGGTGTGGCTGAGGTCGGGCAGGTGGGTTTTTACGCCAACCGCTGGATGACCGATTATCTAGGTCTCTTGCAACCGGATGTCGCTGCTGCTCTCAAACGCGATGATCTGTACAGTTGGCTGGCGGGCTATGCCCCAGATTATCTGGTTTTTCAGCGCTTTCACGGCGCAGCCCTGGTGCTTTACAACTACGTTATTCAGGATGACCCCTGGTTCACGACCAATTATCAGCAGGTCGCCGAATTTGACGATGCCCGTTATTCCTCCGGCCCGGTCACGATTTTCAAGCGGATCACATCCGAACGCCTGCTGACTCCTTTTGCCCCACAGTTGGATTTTGGTGCGCTGCATCTGTCAGGCCTCGAAACCGACGCCGACTCGCTCACAACCGACGGCGGAGCGGTGCGTGTGCGCCTGGATTGGCAGGTGAACGGCGATCTTCCGCCCAATCTGCATATTGCTGTCAAAATTGTCGATCAAAAATCCAACCCCGGTTTCGATGGCGACTATAAAACGGCCTATTGGCACGGCACATTTTCGACCTGGCATGGTTTCGTCGTGCCGGACACCATTGCCCCCGGCAAATACCCGCTGCTGGTCGCGGTGGGGCCAACTGGCGGCCCTTATCAGGAACAGGGTGTTGGCGAAATCGAAATCAGGTAGAGAGTTGACCAGTGGGGCGCTGGTGATATAATCTCACGAGCTTCAAGCTGTAGGAATGTAAGAGATGCAAGAATTTGCGGTGTTGGCGCTGGTGATGCTGCTCGGCCTGGGTGCGTATTGGGCAATGGTGGTGTTTCCCAAGCAGCGAGATTTCACGAAACGGCAGCGTTATGCCCGCGAATTGGCGGCTGGCGACGAAGTAGTGACCTATGGGGGTATCGTAGGCCGCGTGATTTCCATTGAAGCGGATAAAGGGGTCGCCCACGTTGAAATTGCTGACGGCGTGGTTGTCCGTTTGATTACGGCAGCGCTGGTGCAGCCCTATGACGAAGCCGAATTCGCTAAAGCTGCGCGTATCGGAATCGAAGAAGAGCCTGCTACCGGCTCCAAATCCTCATAATGGCTTAACTTACGAGGCGGCAATCCCGCCTCGGTGTTGTTTTTTTAAGAAAGGTTACTTTTATGAAAGGCCAGACTAGATGGCTGGTATTAACGCTGATCCTGATCGTTTTTGCGATCTGGGTGAGCCTGCCCAATACCATCATTACGAACGTCCCGGATACATGTTATGACGGGACTCCAGGCAAAACGAAGCCGGAGCAGGGGCTTCACATCGACTTCGATGGCGACTGTAAGGATGATGTCGGAATTAATGTCCGGCAGGTACTCGGTCTTGATCTGGTGGGTGGTCTGCGTGTACTGCTCCAGGCCGAACTGCCACCCGGTTCATTTACCGTCGAAGACCTGCGGCTTGCAGCCAACAACGTCGAAAAGCGTGTGAACGCCCTCGGCGTCGGCGAAGCAACCGTGCAGGTGCAGGGGCGTGACCGTATTCTGGTCGAACTCCCTGGCGTGACTGATACTTGTCAGGCGATCAACACCATTCAGAAGACCGCGCTTCTAGAATTTGTCGATTTTTCAGGCTTGAGCGGTCAGGCACAGTCATTGACCGGCAAGAAAATTCTGACGACTCAGCAGGTGTTGATTCAGCAGCAGCGTGATGCCGCTCAAACTGCAACAGGCACAGTTGAAGCCACACCAGAAGCCATCCTGGAGGCGACTGCCGAAGCGACTGCTTTCGTAGGCGAAGCGACCCCCGAAGCAACTGCTGAGGCCACCGCGCAGCCCGGTACCGATGCTGCGGCAGCCGGTGGAGCCGCCGCTGCGACCACTGCCGCCCCGCAGAATCCCTGCGAAACCAACCAGGAATTGACCGGGCAAAATGCAGAAGCGCCGCTCAATAATCCCTCTACTGGTCAACCCTTCGCGACAATTATGACCGGTTCAGGGCTGCAATCCGCATCAGCCGGGGTTGATCAAACTGGACGCTGGACGATCCGCTTTGATCTCACTACTGATGGTGGCGCAGTCTTCGGCCCGTTTACCGGCGCACATATCAACCAGCCGATGGCGATTGTACTCGACGGTGTAGTGCTCTCCGCACCCACCATCCAGGCGCAGTTGCCGACAGGCGGTACGATCACGGGCAACTTTAACGAAACCAGCGCCAAGCAGTTGGCGTTGCAGCTTCGGTCTGGTGCGCTGCCCATCCCGCTGCGTGTCGAATCGACTGAAACCGTTGGCGCGACCCTCGGTCAAGAGTCGGTTGACCTGAGCATCCGCGCAGGCGTTATCGGCGTTGCCATCATTTTCCTGTTCATGATTATTAACTACCGAATCCCCGGCGTGGCAGCTTGCCTCGCTTTGTCGGTGTTCATCCTCCTGAACCTCGCGATGTTCAAGATCATCCCGGTGACTCTCACCTTGCCCGCCATCGTCGGTTTCCTGATTTCGATTGGAACGGCGGTAGACGGCAACATCCTGATCTTCGAGCGTATGCGTGAAGAATTGCGTCGCGGCAGAGACCTGGATACCGCTGTCGATGAAGGTTTCGCTCGCGCCTGGACTTCCATCCGCGACTCGAACGTTTCGACCATCCTGATCTCGCTGGTGTTGTTCCTGTTCGGTCAGACACCGGGCGCGAGTATGGTCAGCGGTTTTGCTGTCACCTTGATTTTGGGTCTGCTGCTCAACCTGTTCACGGCGATTATCGTCACCCGTGCCTTCCTGCATCTTTTGTTGTTCATCATGCGCCGTCCGCTCGCACAGCGCACCTGGCTCGTGGGCGCTTAAGGAGAATAAGCCAATGTATAGCATTGTTCAAAAACGGCGTTGGTTCTACATTCTGTCGCTTCTGATTATCATCCCCGGTCTGATTATCGTCGTCTATTCGATAGCCACTACCGGGAAAGCCTTCAGACTCAGCATCGACTTTGAAGGCGGCAGTATCTACGAAGTGAAGTTCACCGCCCCCGGCGCGGACGAAGCTAATATTCGCGGTGTGTTCCAGCAGTTCGGCAACGACTCGACGGTGATTCAACGGCTGGGCGCGCCCGAAGACAACGACTGGTCAGTGCGTGCTTCTTATCAGGATTCGGCGACCTCTCAGAAAATTATCGACACCCTGAATACCATCGCGCCCGTCGATAGAACCAAGTTACGCATCGAGCAGGTGTCCGCCACTATCGGCCAGGAAGTGACCCAGGCGGCGTTTATAGCCGTTCTAGTCGCGACGCTGGTGGTGACGGGCTTTATCGTGCTCTCGTTCCGCAAAGTGCCGGATGCTTTCCGCTACGGCGTCTGCGCCATCATCGCCATGATCCACGACGTGCTGATCGTCGCGGCGGTTATGTCGCTGTGCGGTTTATTGTTCGGCTGGGAAGTGGACGCGCTCTTCCTCACGGCGACGCTTATGGTCGTCGGCTTCTCGGTGCAGGATACCATCGTGCTCTATGATCGTATCCGCGAAAACATTCCGAAATATCTCGGCGAACCCTACGACACCATCGTCAACCGCAGCATTTTGGAGACCATCCATCGTTCGCTGACCACGCAAATCAGCGTGTTCTTCGTCATGAT
>JBDTNB010000142.1:0-16978 GCA_039933955.1 Chloroflexota bacterium | reverse complement strand
TGCTGCGGGAGATGAATCGTTTCGCCCACAGCATGAAGGGCGCGGCGCACGCGGTAGGCATCAATGTAATTGAAACCATCGCCCATTACATGGAAGAAATTTTCGATGCTGCCGTCAATGGTCGTTTGAAATTGACGCCGGATAAATGCGATCTGCTCTACGACGGTCTGGACTTGATTCAAAATGTGGTCAATGGCATCGAAAACAGCACCGAAACATTGGCGGCAGTGCTGGCGCGCCTGGAACAAACCGTCGTCAGCCTGTCCTCGGCCAAGTTCGACTCGCACGAAGTGCCTAAAATCCAGGCAGCGCCTACCGCACCCACGCCTGCTACTATTCTGCCGCCAGAAGTCAAATACACCCCAGCTAATCCGGCCATCATGGGTACGATTGAAGTGAACGACACCGGGACGCTGCAACTGCGCCCCGTTGAGGAATACATCCGCGTGCCGATTCCCAAGATGGATCGCTTGATGGGCGAGGTCAGCGAACTGCTCATCACCCGGATGCACAGCGAGGAACGCCAGCGCGAATTGCAACAATTGCATCGTTATAACCATCGCTGGCAGCGCGAGTGGCGCGCCGTCCGCACGGCTTATATCCGGCTGGCACGCCATCTTCAGAATCATGACGACGAGATGGCCGATGAACTCGCCGCGATTTTTCGCTTCCTGGATTCCAACCAGCGTAATCTGATCGAATCGAATCGTCAGCTTGCCCAGCTTTCGCAGGGGATGGTGCAGTTCAATTCGCAGTTGGGGATGCTTGCCGAACAGTTGCAGGATGACATCGGCACGATGCGGCTGGTTCCCTTTGAATCGGTACTTGCCGGATACCAGCGCATGGTGCGCGATATGGCGCGCGACACCGGCAAAAATATTCATCTGGATGTCAGCGGCGCAAGTGTCGAAATGGATCGCGCGGCATTGGATGCGCTCAAAGAGCCGATCATGCACCTGCTGCGCAACGCTGTCGATCACGGTATGGAAAGCACAGCCGAGCGTGAACGGATTGGCAAGCCTTCAACCGGACAGGTCGGCTTATCGTTGGAGCAGCGCGGCAAGGAAATTATTCTGCGCGTCAGCGACGACGGGCGCGGCCTTGATCCTGTACGAATCGGACAAGCAGCCCACGAAGTCGGTTTATTGACCGCGCAGGAAGCCGCCGCCCTGGGCGAAGAAGAAGCCTACAATCTGATTTTCCATCCCGGCTTCACCACCACCGATCACGTATCGTCATTGAGTGGGCGCGGCATGGGCATGGACATCATCCGCACCCGTGTTGAACATTTGCGCGGCAGGGTAAGCATCCAGAGCGCTATCGGTAAAGGGACAACTTTTAGCCTGCGCATTCCGGTCTCGCTGACGCGCATTAGCTGTATATTGCTGAACGTCGGCGAACAGGTTTTCGCTGTGCCATCGGTAACGGTCACGCGCATGTTGACGCTCGCGCGCGATCAGATTTTCACGGCGGAAGGTCGCGAGATGGTCATCATCGGCAGCCAACCCATGCCGGTGATCCCGCTGCACGGTCTGTTGGAAATTCCAGCATCGCACAACGAATCCAAAACTGAAGTCAAGCTGATGGTGCTGTCGGTCAGCGAACGTGCCGTCGCCTTCGAGGTCGATGAACTTTACAGTGAACAGGAATTGGTGCTGAAGCCGTTGGGTGCTGAGATTCAAAATGCGCCGCATGTGTCCGGCGCGGCGCTGCTGGGGACGGGCGATGTGATTATCGTCCTGGATGCCAATAACCTGATCCGCAGTGCCAGCGGCGCGAAACGCCTGCCCCGCATCGCGATTCGCGAACCTGCCCAGGTTGCCGAAGTCAAACGCTTGCGTATCCTGATCGCCGACGACTCGATTACCACGCGCACGCTGGAAAAACATATCCTGGAAACGGCAGGCTTTGAAGTCCATGTTGCCATCGACGGGGCGGAAGCCTGGGACAAAATTGGCGAGATGGATTTTGACCTGTTGATTGCCGATGTGGAAATGCCCAATATGACTGGTCTGGAATTGGCGCAGCGCGTCAAGGAAACCGATTCTACCCACCATCTCCCGGTGGTTTTGCTGACCTCGTTGGGCAAGCCGGAACAGCGCGAGGCCGGACTCAAAGCTGGCGCGGATGCCTATCTGGTCAAGTCGCGCTTCGATCAAGCCGAATTGCTGCAAACCATCCGGGCGCTGGTTTAGAGGCTATATGAAATTCCCTATCTTCAAATTAGTGGGGTTTATTGTTTTTATAGTGATTATAGGCATTTTGGCCGGTGGTGTTGTTTATGTCGCCTTCATCGCGTTCGCCGTGTCTAACTCAAAAAATGATGTCGTTCAGCACTCAGTTTCTAGTCCTGATAATAAGGTTATCGCATTGGTGATTAGCGATAATTGTGGAGCAACTTGTGGTTGCCGTATTCGCGTCGATTTGCAAACCGGAGATAATATTCGCAAGGAAGTTTTCCGCGATGAAAAATCGTGTGATGCATCTGTTGTTTGGTTAGATGATAATCGTTTTGAGGTTCAGCCGGATTCAGGCAAGAGTATGGTGATTGATGTAAATACTTTGGGACTCGCGAAATGACTAAAAGCTATCAGCTAAAGGCTAAAGACTAAAAATGGCTGATCGTTTTCCCATTCGCGTGCTGCTGGCGGAAGATAGCCCGACCATCCGCCACTATTTGACCCAGGTGATTAACGAAATCCCAGGGTTAAAAGTCGTGGGCGCGGCGCGCGATGGAGCGGAAGCCGTCGAAATGGCCGAAACGCTCAAGCCCGATGTAATCTCGATGGATATTCGGATGCCTGGTGTCGATGGCCTGGAAGCGACCCGCCGCATCATGTCGCAGAACCCAGTGCCGATTGTGATGGTCAGCGGCTTACTGGATGACGAAATGGAATTGTCATTTCAGGCTTTAGAGGCCGGTGCGTTGGCGGTTGTGCCTAAGCCACCCTCGCGCGATAAACCGACTTTCCGCCACCGCCAACGCCAACTCGCCATGACATTGGTGGCGATGGCCGGGGTACGGGTCGTGCGGCGCTGGGATCGCCCACCAGGGTTGAACGGTAACGGCACGGGCAAGCTCATTGATACTGAGGTAGCAAAGCCGGAAATTCTGGCGATTGGAGCTAGCGCGGGCGGGCCAGGGGCACTGATTAATTTTCTCGGCGGCCTGCGCGATGATATGCCGATTCCGATAGTGATTGTCCAGCACATGCCTGACGAATTCATGACCGGGTTGTCGCGCTGGTTGGGGGAATCGACTTCGCTGCCGGTGCGGGTCGCCGCCCATCACACCATTTTGAAACCCGGTATTGTCTATCTCTCGCCGGGGAACGCCCATATGAAAGTCATCCGTGAGCGCGAAAGGCTCATGACCTGTCTCGATTCTGAACGCGGCAACCATCGTTATCAACCATCGGTAGATGTATTGTTTGACTCTGTGGCGGCGGTTTGCGGTCAAAAAGGCATCGGCATGATTTTGACCGGCATGGGTGACGATGGCGCTTCCGGTTTGCTAGCGATGCGTGGTGCGGGTGCGCGCACCTTCGCCCAGGATCGGGCAAGCTGCACGGTTTACGGGATGCCCGCTGCTGCTGTCGAGCGCGGTGGTGTCGAGCAAGTGCTGCCATTGGAGAAACTTCCGTCAGCAGTTATGAAACTATTGTGAATTCATTTGGGAATCGGGGGGTAATCGCGGGTTAATGAACGGCAAAATCGATCACGACGGAATATACTATAATAATGGTAATGGAAAGGAGATACAGCGGCTTACCCAATGATTGGCCGCTTATCAACTATGGCAATCGACGTGTTGTTAATTGAAGACAGCAAAACCCAGGCCGCGCAAATCAAAGCCACCCTCGAAAGTGTTGGCCTTGAAGTGCGTGTCGCCTATGACGGTCAGGACGGGCTGCGTGAGGTGATGGAACGCCGCCCGGATTTAATCGTGCTCGATGTAAAACTGCCCGGAATGGATGGCTTCCAGGTGTGCCGCCGTTTGAAACGCACGCCTGAAACGCAGTCGATTCCGATCATCATGTTAACCGAAAAAGACGGCGCGCAGGCCACTATGTCGGGTATCCAGGCAGGCGCGGATGACTACATCCCGAAAGACATTTTTGCCACTGAACATCTCGTCAATACTTTGCAACAGCTAGGAATTGTGGAATAAAGCATGTCGCGTCCTAGAGGCCCCTACAGTATGCAGCCGCCAGTCATGACGGTTCGGGTGGAAAAGGCGATGGATATTATGATCGCCCGCAATACCGCGCGCCGTGCGGCAGGTTTGCTCGGCTTCAGCCCTGCGCATCAGGCGCAGTTGGCGAGTGCAGCGGCGACTCTGGCTGAACTCACCTTGAAAACCGGCGAACTGCACATTTTGCATTTTAACGGTGTCAATAACGAGGGCAAGGTTGGTATGCAATTATCGGCGGTGACACCCTGGTTGGCGGGTGTTTCGACCAGCAATGTGATGATTGCACTGCGCTCAAAAGTAGGTGATCTCGTAGATGAAATTTTGATCGAGGGCGATGGCGCACCGACCATTTTTATGGTGATGTGGCGGCATGACACCGACGATAACGATAGCGATGATGAGCCAGCAAAATGAGGCAGCGCTGCTGCCGGTCTTGATTTTTAATATCGGCGATGGGTTATACGCGCTGCCCATCGCCGATATTGTTGAGGTCGCCGCAATGGTCGAAATGACCGCTGTGCCAGACGCGCCCCCTGAAATCCTGGGGGTCGTCAACCGGCATGGCGCGATTGTGCCAATGATTGATTTGCGCATTGTGTTCAACCAACAAAGCGTTCCTGTCCTGCCATCGACATTATTTATCGTCGTCCAGCAGGGTGCACAATTTGCGGGTTTGGTCGTTGATGATGTGCAGCAGGTAGAGTATGTTAACGGAACCCAATTTGAAGGGGTTTCAGTACCGGGCCGTTACATTCGTGGTATGATTAGTTATAAATCGCAATTGATTCAACTCATATCACTGCCGCCGATATGGCAGTCATTTCTGGTCAATCAAGTCAGTGAAAAACAAGGGTAACGTTGGATGGTAACGATAAACGGCAATCGGCAGGAAAGAATACTCATCGTCGCCAAAGACGAGCCGCTGCGTGCATCGTTGGTCGATACCCTGGAATCGGTTGGTGGCTATACAGTCAATCATGTCGGGAGTTTTGAAGACGCGCTGACTGAAATTTTGCTCACCGATTTTGATCTGATTGTGACCGAAACTGAACTACCGGATCTGAGTGGGATGGACTTGTTAGCAGTGGTCGGCGGTCTCCGCCCGGAAGCGCGTGTAATCGTCATTGATGACGACCTCTCCGCCAAGAGCGCTGTCGCCGTTTATCGCCTGGGGGCGGTGGATTATTTATACAAGCCGCTGAACATGACCTTTGTGCTCATGCAAATCGAGCGCCAGCTTGAAGTCCGGCGCGCGCAGATGATGCAGACCGAACCCACCGAAGCCTCTAAAGCTGTCCAGGAAGACATTGGTGATCGCGCCCGCCGTCTCGATCCTCGGACGCGCCCCGCCGCGTTGGTTTTGGGACGTCAGCAGTTCAAACGTATTAATTGGGAACTCAGCAGTTTGCTGGGGCATGTGAAGGCCAGTTTTGTTGGATTGATGGACAGTGAAGGCAACATGGTTGGTGCAGCCGGGACGTTGCAGGACTATGATCTTCAACTGCTCACCCAGGGCTTGAGCATTGACCACAGCGCCCAGCGTTCGCTCGCCAGCATTCTGGATGAAGCCAAATTTCATTCCACCTATTTTGAAGGCGCGAATAATGGGGTTTATATTATTGAATTTGGTTCACCGTATACGGTGTCATTGGCTGTCATTTGCAGTTCGGACGTAAAGCCCGGTATGGTCTGGCTGTATAGCAAGCGTACTGCGAATCTCATTGACGAGGTGCTGAAGTCGATTCCGCAGCCGAAGAATTTACCGCAATTGCAAAGTTAGGCCATCTGCTGGTAACGTTCGCCCATCTCGTCTGCGCTCATTTCGAGTTCGCCGCTTTGGGCAATCTGTTCGCCCAGCTCCATCAAACGGTTGACACGATCCTTCGGGATAACCCCTTTACGCATCAATTGATCCAGGTAGACGGCTCCGTGTCCGCCTGCTGGAATGACCACGACCAGACGTAAATTGCTGAAATTGGTATTGGTATTCGGGGCGTTCGACATATCCGAGACCGCATTATTGGTGACAATCGACTCACCCGCCTGCAATGCCCGCTGAATTACATCGATCCCGATGAAATTATCAGCCAGGACATCCGATTGTTCGAGATTAATCATATCGACAATCGTCAGGTTGGGGTCTACGGCAAGCGCGCGTTCTGCCCCTGTGATGTCCAGTGCGACATGCATAAAATTCGACAGAAATGTCTCACTCATGAATTTGCCTCGCTGTTTCGTTCCACAGTGACGCAACTGAAACCATCGCAGTTCGCCGCCTGACCACACTTTAATTGTAACCCCAACTGTTCCTAAACGCGATATGCATCTTTTTAATTATGGCGCACTTACCGTACCCGGCAAACGGAACACTTTTGCTAACCATTGACAGGTTATTTTTATCCGGGTAAAATTCATAAAAGTCTGAAATTCCAAATTCATCAGAGTAATAAATATGCATTCTGACCGCTGTACAGGTTTTAATGGACATCGGCGTATCACGTCGGGTTCACTGCAAGCGGTTGTCGCAAAGGTCAAACAGGAACTCGACAGCAGTGCAGCCAGTTCAGTTTTGATTTTCGATGACGCCACCGGCAGGCTGATCGACGTTGATATGCAGGGTTCTGCCGAAGCAGTTCTGGCGCGGCTGTCATCGCTAGCATGGCCTGTTGATCGTTCTGATGAACAATCTGCCCCTGCTCCTAAATCCCGTGAGCGTGGTCGTCCCAAACTGGGCGTGGTCGCGCATGAAGTGACTTTGCTGCCGCGTCACTGGGAATGGCTGGCAGCTCAGCCGGGTGGGGCATCGGTCACGCTGCGCAAATTGGTTGAGGATGCTCGCCGTGCCTTCAGTGATAAAGACATCATCCGAAATAGGCAGAATCGGGCGTATAACTTCCTGTCGGTGATGACAGGCGATATGCCCAACTTTGAAGAAGCCGTGCGTGCGCTCTTCGCGAATAATCAACCGCGCTTTCGTGAGCTTGTCGCGGCGTGGCTGGACGATGTGCGCAGCTATGCCATCCGCTTGGCTTTTGATGATGCCAATCTTGAAAATGGTTAACGGATATAGTTTAAAAGGAACCTAAAACATGACCCCTGTCTACCTTGAACCGACCCAAGAATCGGGACGTGCTTTCGTCATGCGCCAGATGAAGGGCAGCATCATCATGTTGAATCTGCTGCGCCTGCGCCTGATAGCAGATTATTCAGAGACGCCCGAACTGTACACAGGCACACCCATAAGCGGCGCGGAAGCCTTCCAAAAATACATCGAACACACCTTGCCTTATCTCCAGGAAACGGGTGGCGATCTCATGTTTTTAGGATCGGGCGGCGCGTTTTTGATCGGGCCAGAAGCCGAACGTTGGGATGTCGCCATGCTGATTCGCCAGGAGAGCGCGGAGTCATTTCTGGCTTTTGCGTCCCATGAAGCTTACCTGGCGGGCATGGGACATCGCACCGCCGCGATAGAAGATTCGCGTCTGCTGCCGCTGACCGAAATTGCGGCTCTTACCCCGTAGTCCAAGTTGACTGCGGCCCATTTTGAATTCCCTTTAGACTTCTGTTGATTTCAGGCTTGCGCTACAATACCCCTATACGCTATTTTCTGACTTTAGTCTGGTAAATATCAATTGATACGCTGGCGATCATTAACTTGATGTATTGAAGCTAAAAGCTAACGACTAAAGACTATTGACTTAGAGGACTATTTTATGGCACAGATGCCGGTCTTGGTTATTCTGGCGGGTGGGGCTTCGTCGCGGATGTGGCCGCTGCGGGAAAAATCACTCCTGCGTTTTGGGACGGAATCGCTGCTGGTCGGCCAGCTTCAACGGTATCGCGCGTTGGGTTTTCAGGAAGCGGTGATTGTCGCCAACCCCGAAAATCAGGTTGACATCACCCAACTTATCAGCCAGATCACGTCAATGAATATTCGTCTGGTTGTCCAACCGGAACCGAAGGGCATGGGCGATGCACTCCTACGGGCGGAAACGGCATTGGCAGATCGTCCTGGTGCGCCAATTTACATCAATCAGGTGCATGACGTGGTTGATGATAAGCTGCATATGGATTTGTTAGCCGCTTTTCAGGCTGACCCTTCCACGACGTTTCTGGCGGGCTATCAGTTGGACGCCTACTTTCCCGGCGGTTATCTGATTGTTGACGCCAGTGGACGCATCAGCGGCATTATCGAAAAACCCGATCCCGACAAGCGCCCCAGTAATCTGGTGAACATTGTCGCCCACATCCACAGTGACTCCAGTAAATTGTTTGACGCCCTGCGCGCCGAATACGCGAAGGCTGATGCAACCACCGACGATCATTATGAGCGCGCGATGGATGCCCTGATGAAAACTCAAGTGTATCGTGTTGTGCCCTACAACGGGCATTGGAGCGCACTCAAATATCCCTGGCATGTCCTGGACATCATGAATTATTACCTGTCACAGATCAAAGGTCAGAACATCGCTGAGACTGCTTTTGTCGCCAAGACCGCGACGATTATCGGCGATGTTTTTATCGGCGAACGCGCCAAAATATTCCCTGGTGCAGCGGTGGTCGGCCCCGCTTATATCGGCGCGGATACGGTGGTTGGCAATAATGCGCTGGTGCGCGGTTCGATGGTGCTGAATCACTGCGAAGTTGGCTTCACCACCGAAGTCGCCCGCAGTTATGTCGCTGACAATTGCTCGATGCACGCTTGTCGTGTCCTCGATTCGGTATTTGCCTCTAACGTGAATTTTTCCGCTGGCTGCACCACAGCCAACCTGCGTATTGATAAAGGCCATGTCCACAGCACCGTCAAAGGTGTGAAGCTCAACAGCGGGCGCGACAAATTGGGTGCGATTATCGGGCAGGGCGCGTTCATCGGCGTGGATGCGCTGACTATGCCCGGTGTGAAAATCGGCGAACGCGCGCAGATCGGCCCCGGTACGCATGTCCGTTACGACGTGAAAAATGGACATCGCGTCTATGTCAAACAGGAAATTCAGATCATTGAAGATGCCGCTGGCGATTCCAAACAGTAAGCGTTAATGTAAGGTGGCGCAGTTTATTCACAAACCTGGAGGTATTATGCGTCAACAAAATTGGATGCGGTGGTGGCCGGGGAAATGGCCGCCGTCCGAGAATACCCTTTTGTTTACGCTCGCCATTGCTGTCGGTTTAGGTACAGCAGTGGGTGTCTGGTTATTTCAAAAAGGCATCGAGGTTTTCCAGGAATTCTATCAGAAAACGCTTCTCGACAGCCCCCTTCATAATATCGCTCCCTGGAGCATCATTATTGTCCTCGGCCTCGCAGGTTTAATCGTTGGTTTCCTTAAAGATCGTTATGTCGGGGAAGAACGCCATCACGGCGTCGCCGGAATTATGGAAGCGACTGCGCTGGCCGGTGGTCGGCTGCGTTATCGCCGGATGCCAATGAAGGCCGCGCTGGCATCATTCTCGATTGGCGCAGGTGCATCGGTTGGCCCGGAAGACCCTAGTGTGCAAATTGGCGCGAATCTGGGTTCGATGTTTGGTCAATGGTTACGGCTATCCGACGAAAGGGTACGTTTGTTGGTGGCCGCTGGTGTGGCCTGTGGCATTGCCTGTGCATTTCAAGCGCCCATCACGGGCGTTTTCTTTGCCCTGGAAGTCATCCTCGGCGATTTGTCGGTTAGTTCATCGGGTGTCGTGGTGCTGGCAGCCGTTGTCGCTACTGTCTTTACCCAGACGCTTGAACAAAGCGGTGCAGAACTAGGTATCCGTACCTATGCGTTAGGCGGCCCCAGCCAACTTCCGTTTTATATTTTGCTCGGTCTGTTGGTCGCACCATTGTCGGCAATTTTCATTCGGATGCTGTACTGGCAGCATGATTTGTGGCACGAGTTCAAACTCCCCCATCCCGTCAAGACTATGCTTGCTGGGATTGTTGTCGGCGCTATCGCGGTTTTTATCCCACAAGTAATGGGTACAGGCCGCGAAACCATGAATGCCCTGCTCAATGGCAACACGGCTGAATTCACGCTTTTGCTCCTATTGGCGTTGGTTGTCGGCAAAATGCTGGCAACGACGATCAGCCTCGGTGGCGGATTTGTCGGTGGGATGTTCGCGCCCGCCCTTTTTGTTGGGGCGGCTTTCGGTTTTGCATTTGGCGTCATTGCGAACGCTTTATTTCCTGGCATGTTTTCCGCTAACCCGGCGGCCTATGCGATGGCAGGCATGGCCGCAGCCATGACCGGCGTCATCCGTGCGCCGATCACCGCCAATTTACTCCTGTTTGAACTTACCCGCGATTACAACCTGATTTTGCCAATCATGTTAGCAACATCCGTTTGCCTTATCGTGGTCGAACGACTTGCCCCAGACGGCATTTATCATCTGGGCTTGAAACGTAAAGGCATTCAGTTAGCCTATGGGCGTGACATCGACCTGATGCAGGTCATCACGGTGGGTGAAGCAATGAACACCAAAGCCCAAACCATCCCGGCGACCTTGCCCGCCATGCAGTTAGAAACTGAATTTGCCAAAACCAATACACATGGCTTGATTGTGTTGGACGAAGAAGGCCTGCTCTTTGGGATCATCACCTTGCAGGATTTAGCGCGCGCCAGAGAAGCTGGCGAACTGGAAAATCACACTGCCGGTGATATTTGTACGCGCGAAGTATTAACGGTCACTCCGGAGTCACCATTATCAACGGCACTGAAGTTGGTTAGTCCCAATGATGTAGGCCGGTTGCCGGTTGTTGATAGCGATAATCCCCGTAAAGTAGTGGGCCTCTTGCGCCGTCGCGACATTGTACGTGCATACGATATCGCCTTGCAGCGCAAAATGGACGAGCGCCATCTCGCACGGCACGTCAGACTCGAAGCTTATTCACAACAGCATATTATGGAAATGCGCGTGAAACTAAAGGCTCCAGCCGATGGCAAACTCATCAGCGAGTTATCCTGGCCGCAGGGCAGTATTGTCGCCTCAATCAGACGCGGCGGAAGCCCGATTATCCCTCACGGCAGCACGCGCTTGTTGGCGGGTGATTTACTGACGGTTGTCACAACCCCAGCGGATGAACATTTGCTTGTGAAGATGATTTCGATACCTGCTCCACAGCTAGAGGAACCCAAATCGGTATGAAGGATGTGAATCCCAAAATCTTCAAGAAATATGATATTCGCGGCAAGGCCGATGGCGATGAGGCTGTCGTGACAAAGGATATTGCACGGTTGATTGGGCGCGCCTTCGGCAGCTATGTCCAGCGCGTGGATGAGAAAAATATGGTTGTCGTTGGGCGCGACAACCGTAACTCATCTTATATGCTGGCAGAGGCAGCGATGACCGGAGCGAAAGAAAGCGGCTGCAAAGTCATTGACATCGGTCTGGTTTCCACGCCTGTCGTCTATTGGCACGCTGTGCAGCGTAATCATGCTGGCGGACTCATGGTCACGGGCAGCCATCTCCCGCCCGATCAAAATGGTTTCAAATTGAGTATCGGCAACCGCAATCTCTACGGTGCTCAAATTGATGTGATTCGCCAGATGATCGAACATCACCAATTTGCGCTCGGCGAGGGCAGCCTGGAAACCGACCAACGTGCCTACAGCAGCTATATCCATGACCTCGAAAGCCGTATTTCAATGGCGCGCCCGTTGAAAGTAGTCATCGACGCGGGCAATGGAACCGGCGGCCTGTTCGCACCCCGGCTGTTTAAGTTGTGGGGACATGATGTGCTGGAATGTCTGTACTGTGAACCCGACGGCAATTATCCCAATCATCACCCCGATCCGCAGCAGGTCAAAAATATGGAAACCTTAGGCGCGAAGGTGCGCGAATTGGGTGCGGATGTGGGCATCGCTTTTGACGGCGACGCGGATCGTATGGGTGTGGTGGACGAGCACGGCGAAATGATTGTCGCGGATCGGGTTTTGGCGCTGCTGGCACGCGATATGCTCAAACGCCATCCCGGCGCAAGCGTGGTCGCCGATGTATTGAGCAGTCAGGTCTTATTTGATGAAGTCGCCCGTGCGGGTGGTCAGCCGGTGATGTGGATCAGCGGACACTCGCTTATCAAGGCCAAAATGGCCGAAATCGGCGCATTACTCGGCGGCGAGATGAGTGGTCACATTTTCCTGGGCGAGGATTATTTCAGCTTTGACGATGGCTATTTCGCGGCGGGGCGCTTGCTGCAACTATTGGCGTCCAGCGATCAACCACTTTCTAAATTGAACGCCAGCATCCCGACGCTCTACAGCACCCCCGAATATCGTCCTCACTGCCCGGACGACTCTAAAGAAATTGTGATTCAGGCGGTGAAAAATGCCCTGGCAGGCACGGGCGAAATTGTGGACGTGGATGGCGTGCGCATCAAATTTGCAAAAGGCTGGGGCTTAATCCGCGCCAGCAATACCGAGCCGGTTTTGAGCCTGCGCTTCGAGGGCGAAACCGAATCCGACGCGCTGGGCTATCGCGATCTGTTCCTGAATGTCCTCAAAACTTTCCCGCAGGTCGAGAAGCTACAAGTTTAGCGAGAACAAAAACAGCTTTGTCGGATGGTCGGATTAATATGTGCTGCCTTAACTCTCTAAATTGCTAATAAATGATAGGCTTAGTATGAGAAAACTGAAGGGAGCACCCAAAAAACGAATAAAGTTATGTGTGATGCCCATCACGTTTTCTCTCCGCCGATCGTCATGAGGTATGAAGCCCGCGCTTGAACCCCTCTAAGCGTAGGTTTATAATCCCAATCTTATAAATGCAGTGAATGAGATGAAAACATGAGCTATAAACAGCAGTTGTTGGATCGCCTGAATAACCGTACCGCTACGGTTGGCATCGTTGGCCTGGGCTATGTCGGCCTGCCGCTCGCCGTTGAATTCGCCGAAGCTGGATTTTCGGTCATCGGTGTAGACCTCTCCCAAAATAAAATCGACATGCTCAACCGGGGTGAAAGCTATATCCCGGATGTGCCTACCGAACGTCTGAAACCGTTGGTGCAAAATGGCCGCTTCCGCGCCTCCACTGATTATGCCGGCCTGAGCGAGGCCGATACGGTCAGCATTTGTGTGCCGACACCACTGCGGAAAACCAAAGACCCGGATATGTCATTCATCATTGATGCCGTCAATGAGATTGCTAAAATTTGTCATAAAGGGATGCTGGTTGTCCTCGAAAGCACCACTTATCCCGGCACTACCGAAGAAATCGTCGTGGAAAAATTGGTCAGTAATAGTTTCCAGGTCGGTGAAGATGTATTTGTCGCCTTCTCGCCCGAACGTATTGACCCCGGCAATCCAAAATACGGCGTCCGCAACACGCCTAAAGTGGTCGGTGGCATTACCCCGGCGTGCAGCGAAGTGACGAAAGCCTTATACGGCACGGCGGTAGATACAATCATCTCGGTTTCATCACCCACCACCGCCGAAATGGTCAAGTTGCTAGAAAACACTTTCCGCGCGGTGAATATCGGCCTCGTCAACGAGATGGCGCTGATGTGTGACAAACTCGGCATCGACGTGTGGGAAGTGATCCAGGCTGCGTCTAGCAAACCCTTCGGATTTATGCCCTTTTATCCAGGGCCAGGGTTGGGCGGTCACTGCATCCCGGTTGATCCGCATTACCTGAGTTGGAAGCTCAAGACCCTGAATTACAACGCCCGCTTCATCGAACTCGCCAGCGAAATCAACACCTCGATGCCGCTGTACGTGCTGACCAAAATCACCGACGCGCTCAATGATGAAGGCAAGGCCGTGCGCGGCTCAAAAGTGGTCGTCCTCGGCGTGGCTTATAAGCGCGATGTGAATGATGTGCGTGAGAGTCCTGCGCTGGACATCCTGGGCTTGCTGCAAGAGAAGGGCGCGAACGTCGTCTATAACGACCCCTACGTCCCGCATGTCCGCTTGGAAGGTGAGCACTACCATGACATGGACTGCACCCCGTATTCGGATGAGCTTTTAGACTCGGCAGATTGCGTGGTCGTCGTCACCGATCATACCGATTATGATTGGCAGCATGTTGTCGATCACAGCCGCCTTATCGTCGATACGCGCCATGTCACCCCACCACGCACCGGCAAAGCCCGCATCGTTTTGCTCTAAAACCGTTGCAATATCCTCAATTAAATTGCGACATCGCGGCTTGCTTTTACTCCCTCCCCTGAATTCGGGGGAGGGCTGGGGTGGGGGTGTTTTGACATTAATCCTTCCCCGGTTGTGTCGAGTCCCCATCGACATTATACTTAGCATATATGTCATACTCTAAAAGTGAAATTTTTCCTTTTAACGTTTGACTCTTAACTTTTAACCAAAGAATCCGCCGGGGAACAAGACATGGAATTACCCTTCCACCTGAAAGCACTGCCGCCAGAAGCTTTAGATGTGCTGCGCTACTTCGGCAATATTGATATGCCCATCGCCCATGCTGAGGACATCACCGAAGGCGTTGGCCTCACGGACAGAACCTTCGGCAAGGTCATCAGGCGTTTGGTCACAAAGGGTTATCTGCAAATGGACGGCGACCAGGCGTATCGCTTGTCCGACCAGGGGCATAAAGCGGTTGAGGATATAAGCGAATATGATGCTTCCGGCCCGGTTGTCAAAACCAAACGCGAAGTCGTTACACAGGCCGTTCCCCGCCATTTGGTGATTGTCACCCCCAGCGCATTTGTAGCCGATAAGTCCGCTCAGGTGCATCTTGGGTTTTTGGCCTCCGATGGTGATGAATTGGATGAACCGGCAGATGTGGTCGCGCGCGTGTCCGTACTGAACGGTGAACCCTCACGCCCGCAGGAAGTTGCCTTTCAATTGGTCAATGATGAAGATCACAAAGCCTTAACAGTAACTCCGGGACGGTATAAGTGTTTACGCATACGGGTCAATCTTTTTCAGCTTGGCCCCAATCCCGACGATATTGTCATCGTGGGCGGTCTGTATGTGGATGTCGATGTGCTTCCACAGGATGATGCCCGCGCGACAGAGTGGTCGGCTTATGGCGCGGATATCACATTAACCAAAATCCTGGATTAAGCATGACCGTACAACCCGTCTCGATTCGTTATCCTCGTAAACCGATTTTGCGTAACACGCTGCGCTTCATGGGGCGCGGCCTCATGTCGCTGTTGGCGAGACCGTCGATTAACGGTCTGGAAAACCTGCCCAAGACTGGCCCGCTCATTCTGGTCGGGAATCACGTTGCCATGCTCGAAGCCGTCATGATGGTGTTGTATGTTCCCTGGCTGATCGAACTCATCGGCACGGGTGAAATCCCGATGGATCCGCGTTATGCCTCCATCATCAATACCTATGGTTACATTCCCATTCGTCGTGGTGATATGGATCGCGAAGCCTTGAACGCTGCGCTGGATGTGCTCAAGCAGGGCGGCGTGGTCGGCATTTTCCCCGAAGGTGGTATCTGGGAGACAACCGTCAAAAAAGGTCGGACAGGAGTAGCATGGTTGAGTTATCAATCTAACGCGCCGATTGTCCCGATTGGCTTCGGCGGCGTGGATGGTGCGATGAAAGCGGCGACGCAGTTTAAACGCCCACGTCTGGTCATGAACATTGGCGAAACCATCCCGGCAGTGCGCTCCGATGTCAAAGGTAAGTCACGCAAAGAAGTGTTGCAAGACTCCGCCAACATGATTATGACCCGTATCGAAGCCCTGATCCCCGAAGAAGACAAACGCCGTTGGAATCGCATCAAGGATGAGCGTTTTGAATTGAACCTGAACATCGAAACAGCAGACGGCAATCCCGTTTTGCTGCCCGATGAGCTTGCTTTTACCCGTCCTGATATGCTGGCAAAATTCTTTCATCGTCCGCTGATGCTGGACGTATTCGCCCGCAATTTGAAGCTGCCCGTTCAAGCTTTGCAGCACCTCGATACCGAACATGACGGCAAGCATATTGCCGATGCGACCCAGGCGGCACTCGGCTATCTGGATACCAATCCCCACTTTCTGACCTATCGCTTTGGCTATGACGAAGGCGCGGCCATGCAAGGTGGTCTCAAGCAGCTTCAGGCCGTCGGCCTTTGGGCGGCTCAAAATGGTTATAAGCTAAGTCTGACCCCCATTCGCCGCTATCGCCGACGCGGCAGCGAAGACGAAATTGTCGAGGACAGACCAGGTGGTGTCCCCGTCCTGTAAGTTAGGCGTTCGCAAGCCCTCCTTCACTACCCTATAATTCGGAAAATCAGGCGCGCTAAACCGCGCCTTTCAATTATTCCGTCAAAAATGCACAGCAATGTTCGCTAAAAAGTGTGTAAATCGTTACTTGGCTTGTTAGATTGTCTTGCGATATAATGACCGTAATAGATTTACTTTCATGACTTTTTACCTATAAACAATAAATATTAGGCACTTGAAAAAGGAAATCAAAAGTGGTCGGAACGCTTGACATGGATTTCACCAAATACAGCGCCCTCGCAGTCGAAGATGACGCAGGTGGTATGGCGATTATTGGCGTCATGATGCGCTATTTGGGGATGCAATCCTATCTGAATACGACAGGGGATGGCGTGGTAGAACTCGCCCGTGCCATGAAACCCCGCCCGGACGTGATTTTTCTGGACATTAACCTGCCCAAAACCAATGGTTACGAAGTCCTGAAGAAAATCCGCGCTGACGAAAAGCTGAAAAATGTCTTGGTCGTCGCGGTCACGGCGCAGGATGCGGACACCGAAATTCCGCGCTGCATGGCCGCCGGTTTCGATGGTTTTATCGGCAAACCGATCAGCCGTTCGCGCTTCCCGCGCCAGATTCGCCGCATCCTCAGCGGCGAACCCGTCTGGGAAACCTACTAATCT
>JBDTNB010000141.1:0-17216 GCA_039933955.1 Chloroflexota bacterium | reverse complement strand
TGCATCTACTGAAGACAGTGGTTTTGACTGGATTTCCCAGGCCACCTCCGACGCCGAACCGGAACCTGCCGCCGATACTCCTGATTGGCTGGCGCAGATGGCTCCCGCCGACGATGAAGACGCCGAACCCGAAATAGCTTCGACGGCTGCATCTACTGAAGACAGTGGTTTTGACTGGATTTCCCAGGCCACCTCCGACGCCAAACCGGAAGCGGAACCTGCTGCTGATACTCCTGATTGGCTGGCGCAGATGGCTCCGGTTGATGACGAAGATGCCGAACCTGAACCTGAAGCGGTAGCTGATACTCCTGGTTGGCTGTCACAGATGGCTCCCGCCGACGATGAAGATGCCGAACCTGCCGAACCGGAAGCGGAACCTGCCGCCGATACTCCTGATTGGCTGGCGCAAATGGCCCCGGCAGAAGATGAACCTGCCGAAGCGGAACCTGCTGCTGACAGCGGGTTCCAATGGATGCAGGAATTAAATGCTGACGACGAAGCGGAAGCGGAACCTGCTGCCGATGTCCCTGATTGGCTGTCGCAAATGGCTCCCACCGATGACGAAGATGCTGAACCCGAAGTAAGCAGCAATTCACCAGATTGGTTATCACAAGCCAAACCCGTCCAGGCACAAACGACTACCCTTGAAGACCCGGATGCCAATTTCGCCTGGGAAGACAGCCTGGATTCAGATCAGGAAGATGAACCCGAAAGCAGCGAGACTTCGCCAGAATGGTTAAGCAATATTCAATCGTCGCAATCGACTACAGCAGATGAACCGGATGAAGAACCTGTTGGCGGCGGTTTTAGCTGGATCGACGATATTCAGGAGCAGCCCGATGAGTCGGCTGTTCCGGAAGCAAGCCAAACATCGGCTAGAACATTCGGGCCTGATGATTTCGATGACGCGGTTGAGGACGAGGTCGCTGCCGCGCCAGAACCGGCGACCAACGCTCCTGATTGGCTAAACGCAATGGTTCCCGGCCTGGATGTGGATTATGATGCAGCAGAAGATGAACCGATTGAGGAATCTTTTGTAGAAGACCCGGCTGCCAGCGCCGAAAAAATCGCTCCGATCCAAAACAAACGCGAATTTGAATGGTTGATGAATATCGTCGAAGAAGAGACCCAACAGGTACACGCGATCCAAGACAACGGCAAGCAGCGGCGATTTGTATTCTCGCGCCAACCTGCGTGGCTGCGCCAGCCCACCGAAACGAACGAAAAACCAAGCAGCATACCAACCGCAACCCAAGAAGACGATTTTGATGATGTTGATTTGCCGCCCTGGCTGCAATAAGTTAGCTTGAAATTTAATTGCTTGAGAGGAACGAGCGATGTCACCCGCCGACAACACACCTGATTTCGACAAAATGACTCCTGAAGAAATCATGACCTGGATGGAAAGCCTCGCCAAACGTCAGGGCGCGAATGAAAATGAGCTGATGACCACCGCCGACGTGGACATCGCGGCTATTGACCCGTCAAGTGTCGTGATTGATGAACCCGGTTATGTCCCTTCCGAAGGGAAAATGAAGGGGAAGAAAATCGAAGGCATTAACACCTTCAAATCTCCAGAGGCAGCACCACCCGCAGCGGTGGAAACACCTGCACCGCCGCCGAAAGCTGTCGAGCCGCTGCCACCGCCCCCCCAGGAAACATTCCCGGAACCTGCAAGTGCGACTCTCGAACCTGCTCCGGCAGCCGAACCCGATGCTGCCTTACAGGGGTCAATGTCCTGGCTGGAAAGTCTGGCGGCTGACCAGGGAGTCGAGTTCCCCAGCTTAGATTTCTCATCGGTTGCGGCTGATCTCGCACCGGCAGCACCCACCGCATCGACAGCAAATCCAGTGGATTGGTTGGAAAGCCTTGCCCAAAGTGAAGGCGTGACCAGCGGCGAAACCGCAGCACCTGCCCAGGAAGCCAGCGGCGACCCAATGGCCTGGTTAGAAAGTCTAGCCAAGCGGCAAGGCGCAAATGACGAAGAACTGATGACCGATGCTAACGTCGATATTCCACTGCCCGATGCGGCGGCAGTTGACGGCCCCGGCTATACCAATTATTCGTTTGACATGCCCGGCGCGGCAGGCAAAGTTGGCACGGGTGAACACACAGTTATTCCAACGGAACCCGTGAAAGACCTGGAACCGGCAGCGCTCGAAGACCCTGCCGCGTGGTTGGATTCGTTAGCGACAGGACAGGGTTTTGATAATACCCTCCCACCGCTCGAATCGAGCGAACCCGCAGAAACAAAAATGTCAGACTCGGATATTAATGCGGCACTGGCGCGCGGCGAGGTTGTGCCACACGATCAGATGGAAGCCTGGATGAGCCGCCAGCTTGAAATTGGCGCACAGCGTTCTGAACCTGAAGAACTTTCAGCCTATGATCCAGATGCCCCAGCGGTTCCCGCCGATATTCCCGATTGGCTCATCGATCAGGTTGGGCAAGCGCCACCTGTCGAAGAAACCCCTAAAGCGACTGTACCCAGCGAACCACCACCTTTGTTGGACGCAATTTTTGAGCCTCCAGCCGTTGCGGACATGCCGGATTGGTTGAAAGATGAGCCGGAGTCGAATGAACTTGACAGCATTTTTGCGAACACACTGGAACAAGAACAGAGTGTGATCCCGCCGCCGCCCCAAGAAACGTTCGCACCGCCACTACCACCCGCGCCGGTTGTAGCACAAGCCGCCCCTGCGGGTGATGTTGATACGGCTGATCCCTGGGTGGAAGCGTTTGAAATCGAATATAAGGAGCGACAGGGCGATACCAGCCCAACCCCCGCCCCGACTTCAGCCAGCGCGATACCTTCGTTCACCTTAGAGGATGCTGCGCTGTCGCCAGAGAGCGAACTTCCCCTGGGCGAACCGGAAGACGTACCGGATTGGTTAGAAGGCGTGGTCAGCGGTGTCGAAGAAGATGCTGTACCCGCCGATATTCCCGATTGGCTGCGGCAAGATGTGACTGTTGCAGAACCCAAGTCAACTTCTACACCGATCACAGCCGATGTACCGGATTGGCTGACGACATCAGACATCGAACCCACAGAAATCCCGGATTGGCTGAAGAGTACGCTCGGCACATCGGAACAGGTGGTCGTGCTACCCGATGCGGCTTCGCTCGTTCCGGTGGCATCCTCATCGGCGATTGTTCCGCCACGCCCAACGGTTGGTTATTCACCTGCACCGGTTCCGACACAGGCCACCCAAATTGATGTTCAGGGAACCTTGAACAACGCACGCTCGCAAGCCAACGCCAACGATGTTGACGGCAGCCTGCAAAATTACGAACTGCTCATCCGCGCAAATGTGGAGTTGGATGCTGTCGTAGGCGATGTGACGAAACTACTCGAAAAGTTCAAAACAACACCCGCCGTGTATCGCGTGCTGGGTGATGCACTGATGCGGCAGGGAAAGCTCCAAATCGCGCTTGACACTTATCGCAAGGCACTCAATCAGCTATAATCGACTCAGGTAGGGGGTACATCATCCCCTACCCAACAAACATTTTCATCGAACGGGTCATAGACGACCCGTTTCTGTTGTTCAGTAGAGGACAAATTATGGAACGCACATTGATTATCGTGAAACCGGATGGCGTGCAGCGCGGCCTGACGGGGGAAATCATCCGCCGTTTTGAGGCGCGCGGCTTGCGCATCATCGGGATGAAATTCATGCAGGTCTCGCGCGAACTGGCAGAAAAACATTATGCCGTTCACAGTGAACGCCCCTTTTTCGCCAGCCTGGTGAATTACATCGTTTCATCGCCAGTGGTTGTCATCGCGCTGGAAGGCACGAATGCGATTGCCGCTGCACGCCAGACCATCGGCGCGACCAAGCCCGCCGAAGCCGCCGCTGGAACGATTCGCGGTGATTTTGCGCTGGAAATTGGGCGTAATCTGGTGCATGGGTCAGACAGCGTGGAAAACGGTCAAATCGAGGTGGCGAACTTCTTCACCGATGCTGAGTTGGTGAGTTGGCCGCGCAACACCGATCCCTGGATTTTTGAGTAGGTTGTTGAAAATTAAAGGGCTTGTCGGCGACAAGCCCCAACAATGTCATTGAATGCTGACGAGGACGTGGGCGCTGCGCCACAGGCCTTCGAGGTCATAATAGCGACGTTTTTCTTCCAGGAACAGATGGACGACAATATCGCCGTAGTCCATAAGTACCCAGCCACTTTCTGTCGCGCCTTCTACTGAAAACGGCAGCTTATTGTACAGTTCCTTCACGCTTTCGCGGACATTATCGGCCAATGCGCGTAGTTGCCGTTCGCTGTTTCCATTACAGATAATGAAAAAATCAGCGATGATCGCATCCGGGCGCAAATCCAGCAAAATAATGTCTTCTGCTTTTTTGTCTTCCACTACATCGACAATGTAGCGAGCCAGTTCTAATGAGTCCAGGTCATTCACTCCTTCAATCTAATTAGCAATTAGCGGCTAGCCATTAGCATTTAGCTAAAAATTTATCCCTGTGTTCTTGGCTTACATGGTATGCTCAAACTCGCTAACGACTAACAGCAAAAGCTATTCACTTAGAACGCTTATGCGCATTGTAACACAGTATGGGCGAGAGGCAACGGCCCAAATGTCTCAAAAGTATCAAATTTTTGTAAGGGTTTTTAAGGGTCATAAGCAATTTCTATAGACAAAGTGCCTCATCCAGGGCAACGGACGCGATATAGGCTCAGATATTGAGGAGAAAATGCCGAACTGCGGGGATGACTTTATCGGGAGATTCGTCGAGCGGTTGGTGATAAATAGCAGATAATTCGAGTAGTTGACCATTGGGCAACCGCTGCGCCGCCATACGCCCTTCGCGCGGCGGGACGGTTGCATCACGCGAACCGACAATGACCAGCGTGGGCTGAGTGATCTGGTCGAGGTAAGGTTCCATATTTTCGCGGGCAATACCACCAATTGCATAAGCCGCCGCTTGCCAGGATGTGCGTTTGAAATCCTGGCGGATGCGCGTCGCTGCCTCCGGATGTGTGAACCAGGGCATCATCAAAGTGGGGGTGAACACATCCATAATATCGGATTGTATCAGTGACCAGATCGGTTTGGAATGTGCCATCGCCGCCTGACCAAAATCCGAGGCAATGATGCGATTGAGTTCGATAAATTTTCCAAAACGCCCGCTTACCACCGGGGACATCAAAATAAGCTGATCCATCAAATCGGGCCGCATCACGGCCAGCTTGAGCGCCAGCATACCACCCATCGAATGCCCAATGACGGCCTGAGGCCGAATACCATGCACATCGCAAAAGTCGATAAGCATAGCAGCATGATGTTCGAGATCGGGCACAAAACCATCGGCATCGGGGAGCGGTGAATCGCCAAAGCCGCACAAATCCACTGACCAGCAGCGGGCTTGATCTACCAGCGCATGAGTCAAACCAGACCACATGCGCCCGGAACTCATCCAGCCGTGAACCAGCAGAATATCCGACCCTGTGCCCACACAGGAATAATGCAGTTCGGCGTTTATGTAAGACGGGGTAGCTGTTGACATGAGGGCATTATAGCACAGCTTTTTACGCAGATTTGATAAGAATTTGAGACCGAAAATGATGTGGAATTCAGGATAGCTTTGTGGGCAGGTATGCCAGGATTTCTCATCAGCGCAGGTGAGTTTCTCGCGTCATGTCCGCCTTTATGTCACAGCAGATATTCACGCGCTAGCGTTCCCGCAATGGACGGTTCGCGTTCCTGTTCTCCAGCAAAACCGCCCCACATTATGCCCGTATCTTCTTCGCCTCGCTGGGTAGGCTCCAATTTCAACTTCAATTTTTCAGCCGCCGGGAAAAAGCCCTCCATTGGCTGCATGAATAAGGGCATATCGGCGAGATACCTCTGAAATGTTCCTATGTTGGGCGTTTAATTTTGCCGCTGAGTGTGCTATAATAAAGCCCTCCATTAGAACATAAGAGCTATTCCCCAATGAGTGAACAGCAGTTGCAATTTACAGTTCAGAATCCAGGCGAACGACTCGACAAGGTGATCGTCGCGCAGGTCGGCGACAGCCTGTCGCGCGCACAAATCCAGACCTTAATCAAAGATGGTCAAGTCACGGTCAATGGCGCGCAGGTCAAGTCAGGCGTGAAGCTAAAAGGCGGGGAACAAATCAGCGTGACGATCCCCACACGCGATGGAGCCGAAACCGTAAAACCAGAAGCGATTCCGCTGACCGTTTTGTTCGAGGACAAGGACATCGCGGTCATCGACAAACCCGCCGGGATGACGATCCATCCGGGTGTGGGCAACGAAACTGGCACACTGGTGAGCGCGATGCTGTCGCGCTGGCCGGAAATTGCCAAAATGAACACCAACGAAAAACGCGCGGGCATCGTCCACCGGTTGGACAAAGACACCAGTGGATTAGTGGTGATCGCGAAAAATGATGTTTCGCGGCGCAGGTTGATGGCGCAGTTCCAGGCGCGGACGGTTGAAAAAACCTACATAGCCCTGCTCGAAAAAATGCCGCCCACCCAGGTTGGTCGAATCGAAGCACCGATTGCCCGCGACCCCAACCAGCGCAAACGCATGGCGGTGGTACGCGGCGGCAAACCTGCCATCACCGAATATAAAGTTGCCGAGAGCGGCTTCAGCGGTGACCAAGCGTTGATTCGCGTAAATTTGATGACGGGGCGTACCCATCAGATTCGTGTGCATATGGCCTTCATCGGCACGCCGATTGTGGGCGATGTGGTATATGGTTTCCGCAAGCAGCGCGTAAAACTCAAACGGCACTTTTTGCACGCCGCCGAACTCAGCTTCGACCATCCGCGCACGGGCGAACGGCTGCACTTCGAGTCGCCGCTACCGTCAGGGCTGGCGAATGTGCTGGAGAAACTCCGCACACATTGAGAACGGATGAGGAATGCCTCTTCCATACAGAGACATTCACTGATAATCGAGTCGTGAAAATTGCAATCTACCGCTACAATATCCGAGTATTCACTTGAATGTGCAGAAGGAAAATAACCGATGCGTGAAATCACAGTCGCAACTGTTCAAATGAGACCGAAACTGGGCGAGGCGGAAGAAAATCTGGTCAAGATGACCGAGACGGTTTCCAAGATCGCATCGCAACAAAAAGTTGACCTGATTGTCTTCCCAGAACTCATCACCAGCGGCAACGAATTGGGTGTGCGCTTCACAGAACTTGCCCAGCGCGTCCCTGGCCCGACCATCAACCTGATGGCGCAGCGCGCGAATGAGTACGGCGTATATATCGCGTTCGGCATGGTGACGAAAGAAAAAGTCGAGTCGGTGCTGTATAACTCGGCGATTCTAGTAGGGCCGGACGGCGAACTGCTGGATGTCTATAATAAAATCCACTTACGCGGCGAAGAGCGCATGGCCTTCCGCGAAGGGTTTAAGCTGCCGGTGATCCCGACGGAAGTTGGCAACATCGGTCTGATGATTGGCTATGATCTGGCATTCCCGGAAGTCGCACGCAGCCTGTCACTGGACGGCGCGGAAATTATCGCCGTGATGGCAAACTGGGAAGCGTCAAATATTGACGAATGGAAGACCTATACCCGCGCCCGTGCTTACGAAAATTCGGTATTCATCGCCGGAGCGAACCGCGTCGGTGAAGACGTGACACTCAACTTCGGCGGCGAGAGCATGATTGTCGGCCCGCGCGGACAAATCCATGCGTCGCTCGCCAGCGAAACTGACCCGACCAGCGGCGCACCCCTGGAAGGTTTTGCCGTCGCGCGTATTGACCTGGACGAAGTACGCAAGTACCGCGAAGAGTTCCAGTTCATCCAGAACCGACAACCTGCGGTGTATAAGACGCTGGTGCGGAAATATTAAACAACAAAACATTCAATCAGGGCGATCCACACAGATCGCCCTTTTTTATGTTCGTGCGCCATAATACGCGCGAAATATGGGTTTTTGTGCAAGCGATCCAGTTCTCACCTGGAATTCATCGACGGGTCATAAAACCGGGTATAAAATAAACGCGGCATATTAAAAAGGAAAAGATTATTATGGCGCAGCAATCGCAGGCGTTACCGGCGAATTGGATTTTTCGTTATATGCTGGCGGCTATTGGAGTCGTCGTTGCCATCATTGTTGTCATCTTCGCAGCCTTCCGCACCTTTATTCCACCGCTTTTTACCTGGATTATTTTACTGGCGTTGTTTTCGTTATTGACTGTCCTCGTCAGCCGCGCCTACACCGGACGATGGCTTGGTCTTATCATTGATGACCGGAATAAATATAGTTTATCGCGCTTGCAAATGGTGATGTGGACACTGATTGTACTGTCGGCTTTTCTAGCGGCAGTCCTGGCAAACGTCCTTTTGCAGGTGATGGTCTACGTGGATGGCGCAGTTGATCAGCCACGTATTCTCTACTTTCCGGTAGGGTCACGGGTTGTTGACGTATTGATGCAAATTGGCATGGTAGACCCCCAATTTACCGAGGGGCAGGGATACCTCAGCAACCCCAATGTTGACCTATCGCAGCTCAATTTGTCTGCCTCACTGCACGATGGCGAACATATTTATATCCCGCGTGCAGGGGAAACACTGCCGCAAACGATCCCGACATCTACCGATAACAGCCAGGGACAGACTGCTCTAGAGCCAACTACACCGCTTTCGGTTGAGATACCCAGCGAAGTATGGCTGCTGCTGGGCATCAGCACGACATCGTTGGTGGCCTCGCCGCTCATCAAAGGCCAGAAAGCCAATGTTATCCAGACCAACGAAGTACGCTCAGAAGCTAAATTATCTGACCTCTTTAGCGGTGAGGAAGAGTCAAATTATTTGAAGCTTGACCTCGCGAAATTGCAAATGTTGTTTTTCACGCTGATCGTCATCGGCGCTTACGGCGTCGCCGTCGCCAGTTTATTCAATCGCAGTTTGCAAAGCGCCATCACTTCCTTACCGGCACTCGACAGCGGCGTAGTCGCCATGTTGGGTGTGAGCCATGCCGGGTATCTGACCAACAAGGCGATTCCAAAACCGGGAAGCGACGATGGGGGTGACGATAATACGGGCGATACTCCCCCAACTCCAGCCCAATCCACGATAATAATCGCCCAAACCACGCCGACTGTGCCGCCGCAACCCGTACCGTCTAATGTGCCAGTTGAACCGGACGGTTCAGTAGGCTAAGCTCCCAAATCGACATACGTTAGACTTTGATAAAGTAGATGATTCCACGAATTCATCTGCTTTATTTTGTATACAAAATGCCAACAACCAGTGTCATCCAATCCACATTCCTTTACTGAGTAGAAATCAAGCGCCGTTTACAATATAGATATTTAATAACGAATCTTCGTCTCGCTCATCCCACAGGAAGTCAAAATGGCTGAAGCATCATCGACAAACAAACAAGATAAAGTCCGCGCAATCTATGCTTTTGCCGAAGACCTTTTGCGTCAAGGGCATACCAAACTTGAGGTTGAGAAAGCCCTGGTCGCAAAAGGGATGGAACCTGATTTAGCCGGGGCGGTAGTCGAGCGGGTCGTCAAATTAAAAGTGCAGGCGAGACAAAACCGCTCATCCAGACCCAAACTGATACGCGGATTGTTTGCGTTCGCCTTCGGATTGTTTTCTCTTATAAAAGCGTCGTCTGCACCAGCAGAATATGGATGGATTGGAGGAAGCCTAGCCTGTCTTTTTTATGGCATGTTTTGGCTGCACGACTGGTTTCGGGGAAATTTTCGGGCCTAAATATGTAGATCAACAAAGAGCAATTTTTGTCGGGTTGTCGTAAAATCGTAAAATATAGAGTAATCCTCATCCGCTATGATTATTTTTCACCTACTTAAAGGGACTCTTATGACCGACAACCCCAACCCAATGCCGAATTCGTCGCCGCGTCTGACGATTGCCGCATTCATCATCATCGCGCTGGCGATAGTCGGCGGCGGGGCGCTGCTGTTATCCACGCGACCTGAGCCGGTGAAAATCACGATCAATCCGCCGCCCGCTACCGCCACATTAGCGCCAACGGCTTCCCCTGGCCCGATCACGATTTACGTCACGGGCGCAGTGAACAAACCGGAAACAACCCTTTCACTGCCCGCTGGCAGCCGTGTCCAGGATGCCATTGAGGCAGCAGGTGGCACAACCGACAAAGCCAACATGGAGGCTGTGAACGTCGCGGCGATTTTGCATGACGGCGATCAGGTGCATGTGCCGGAACAAGGAGTCGAATCAGTGACCGCAACACCGAGCGGCGGGAGTATCGTGCATATCAACACGGCGACGCTTGAGGAAATTGATTCACTACCCGACATCGGCCCCGCGTTGGCGCAGCGTATCATCGACTACCGCGATGCCAACGGGCCATTCGCCAACCTAGATGCGCTGGATGCGGTGTCAGGCATCGGCTCTTCGCTGTTGGAGAAAATATCAGCGCTGGTGGCCTTCGATTAGCCGATACGCTGACCAGTACGGGTATCGAAATACAAAATTTGTTCAGGATCGAATGCACATTGAATGGTCGAACCCCATTCAACCGGCTGTTCGAGCGGGACGGTCAACTCCCAGTGTTCGCCGCCCAGATGAACGGTTATCAACTGAAAACGCTCGGCATAATAGGGCATAACTTCATCGACTACGCCGTAAATACCCTCTGCCGCCAGACGAATATGCTGCGGGCGGATTCCAGCCGTCACTTTCGTCCCTTCAGGGAGATCGCGGCGGATCGAGAAACCGCCAAAATTTTCGCCCTGCCAGCGTCCATTTTCAATCCTGCCCGGAAACAAATTCATAATCGGCGTGCCGACAAAAGTAGCGACGAAAATATTTTGTGGATTGTCATAAAGCTGCTGAAATGTACCGACTTGCTCCAGGCGACCATCGCGCATGACGGCAATTTTATGCGAGAGCGCAATCGCCTCAACCTGATCGTGAGTCACATAAATGGATGTGACTGGGTAGGCATTTAAAAGGCGTTTGAGTTCAACCCGCGCCTCAGTGCGATATTTAGCGTCCAGATTGGCGAACGGTTCGTCAAAAAGCAGCAGCCGCATGTCGCGTGCCAGCGCCCGCGCAATCCCGATACGCTGCTGTTCACCACCCGAAAGTTGGCGCGGTTTGCGTTCGAGCAAATCATCCAGACCAATGCCGGTAATTTTCGAAATTTGTTTCAGCCGTTCGGGGACTTCTTCTTCACGTCGACGCAGCGCCAGGAAAAATCCAACACTCTTACGCGCCTCCCAATGAGGAACCAGCGCGCGATCCTGAAATACCATGCCAATGCCGCGTTCACGCAGGGGAATATCGGCGAGATTGTGCTCGTCATATAACACATGCCCATTGTCAGGCTGAAGCAGCCCTGCGGCTAAACGCAGCAGAGTCGATTTGCCACAGCCGGACGGCCCCAGAATCGCCAGCACATCGCCAGAGGCTATTTTCAAGTAGACATCGTTTACCGCCCTTACGGTAGCGGTTTCGAATGCCGTTGACTGCATAAATTGTTTACTGACGTGATCCAGAGTTACAGTTGTCATAAGAACTCATCGTGCTGCACGCCCAACAAAAAATTCTTCGAATTCGGTCACGTTCACCCGCAAAGCCACCCGCACATTGGCCATCGCCTTGCCGGTTGGCGTTTGCATAAGTGTCGCGCCCGCTGTGAACGTCCCCACTAATTCTACATCGAGATGCAGCGGCGTGAATTCCACCAGATTGGGACGAATCACCGAGGCAGCCGCCAGCGGATCATGCAAATTTGTCCAGCCCTGCGCCTGGAAACGGGGATAACGTTCAACCTGCCCCGCAATCGCTTCATGAAACGGTGTGCCCGCCGCCCGAATCCGCTCCAAGCCTTGAGCAGTCACGCGCACCTGCACAGTGGTATCCAGCGGAATCAAACTGATAGGCGCACCCGATGAAAACACAATATGCGCGGCTTCGGGATCACAGTGGATATTGTGTTCGGCATAGGGCAGCGACAAATCATGCATCCCACGTACCACGCCGCCCATTACCGTCAACTGAGCCAGATTTTTCGCCAGCTTGGGTTCTTTGAGAAAGGCCATCGCCACATTGGTCAGCGGGCCAATGGCGATCAAATGAATCTGGTTGGGATTTTCCATAATCATGCGCACCAGAAAATCAGGAGCGAATTCCGGCGAAATAGGCTTTTGATGATCGGCCTCGGTTAATAAACCCTGACCTTCATGCCCTTCCCAGTAAACCTCGCGCAATCCCAGCAGCGGTTTACGCGCGCCAGCCCGTACCGGCACATCTTTCAAGCCGCGCAAGGCCAATAACTTTTCTGCCATATGTACCCGCAAATCGACATCGCCGTAAACACAGGTTACACCTTCCAGCTTCAATTCAGGCGAAGCCAACAGCAGCGCCAACGCGAGGCAATCGTCAACATCGGTTCCAATGTCGGTATCCAGGATTACGCGGGTAGGCATTGATCTTCTATCCTTGTTTGCAGCGGTAGGCTTATCATTTTAGCGCAAATGGCGTCGGCTGGCCTCTTGCGAATATACCACTTCGGGACTACCATTTCGCCTGATTTATCGAGGGTAACAAGGTGATCTCCAATGGACTACATTGATTTACGCAGCGATACCGTAACCTGGCCGACGCCCGAAATGCGCGAGGCGATGGCGAACGCGCCAGTGGGCGATGATGTATACGGTGAAGACCCGACCATCAAACAATTAGAAGCCGAGTCAGCCGAACTGCTGGGCAAAGAAGCCGGTTTATTTGTCAGCAGTGGGGCGATGGGCAATACTGTCGCGGTACTGACCCACTGCCAACGCGGCGAAGAAATTATCGTCGGGCGCGAAGCCCACATTTTCACATTTGAGGCAGGCAATCCGGCGACACTGGGTGGTATCCATTCCAATCCTCTGGATGTGCAACCGGACGGAACGCTCAATCTGGATGCGATTCGCCGCACGATCCGCGTGGAAAATGACCACTTCCCGCGCACTCGTTTGATCGCGCTGGAAAACACACAAGGCACAATCGGCGGCATCCCCATCACGGCGGAATATACGGCGCAGGTCGGCGAAATTGCCCATTCGCACAAGGCGAAATTACACATCGACGGCGCACGCATTTTCAACGCAGCAGTTGCCCTCAAAACCCCGGCGAAAGAATTGGTCGCCCATGCCGATACGGTGTCATTCTGCCTGTCGAAAGGGTTGTGCGCACCGGTAGGATCGGTATTGGTGGGGACAAAAGATTTCATCAAAGAGGCACGGCGCACACGCAAAAGCCTGGGCGGCGGAATGCGTCAGGCCGGAATTTTGGCGGCAGCGGGACTCATTTCCATTCACCAGATGATTGACCGGTTAGCTGTTGACCATGCTAACGCACGCAAATTCGCTGAAGGGCTAGCCGCGATTCCCTACGTGCATGTTGACCTTGACAGCGTGCAGACCAACATGGTGTTTTTCGACTTACTGCCGGACGCACCCCTGACTTCAGACACATTAAAAGACAAATTGAAAAAAGACTATAATATCCTTATCAATCCGTATCCGGGGATTCCCAATAAGTTCCGTGCCGTGACCCATTATTGGATTACCCGTGATCGCATTAACCTGACACTTGAGGCCATTAGAACACTGCTGTCATGAGTCCAACGATTTATCCAGACCGATCCACACCACCGAGCGATCCGCTGCCTCAACCAGAACCGGAGGCTGTGCCGTCGCTGTACCCGGAAGACGAGGAATGGGAATCGCCCTTTCCCGAAAAGCCTAAACGCCCTTCGGACACGGTGGCGTATCGGGGCGCAACCAGTGATCCTACTTTCGGCTACCTGATCGCCATCGCGCTGTGCGTCGGCTTAATCCCGCTCATCCCGCAAAATACCGATCTGCGTTATACGCTCCTATGGACGGTGATGGCCGGATTTGGTGTGTTGTCGTGGTTGTTGGGCAACAGCGCCCGCATCTGGACAGAAACGCCAGAAAACCTCGGTTGGGGTTTCATTTTCGGGCTGATTATCGGCGTGCCGCTGCTGATCGTAGGCGGTACAACCCTGCGCCAGACCGATCAGCGTTTATTCTCCGGCATGAACGTGGGCGAGGTGCTGGCCTTTTTGATTTTTGTGATGCCGCTGGCGGAAACGTTATTTTTCCGAGGTGTAATCCAGGAAATCCGCGCCTTCTGGGTGGTGGGAGCTTTGAGCAGCGTGTGGTCGATTCTGCTGTTCTTCCCGGTGCTGGAAGCCAACAAATTTCCGGCGGTGGCGGTGGTGGTAGGTACAGCCCTCATCATGATGAACATGATTTACAGCTATGTCCGCCAGCGTAATGGTCTGGCCGCCGCCTGGGTGTGCCAGATCGTCGTGAATCTGGTGCTGCTGTTCATCCCCTTCTTAAGCTGAGATTTCCATTCTGACGTTTTTCTGAGATGTACGATTTATCACGAGTCCAACGGTTTATTGTAAGCAAGTTGGAGGTGCATCATGCCAGGGAAACGATGTTTCACGAAACAAGAAGATCGTCAGGCTGAACACATCAAAGAGAGCGAGAAAAAAGAGGGGCGCTCGGATGAAGACGCCGAACGCATCGGCTACGCGACGGTCAACAAGCAGAAGCAAGAGCACAAAAAAGACAAGTGATTTTCAAAGAAGTGGATTTAAAACCCACTTCTTTTTATTCCACCCAATCGGGTTCGTCTGAAAAGTCGAGGCCGAGCATATCGCTCATGATGACCGCGCCTTCGTTACGCTGCGGCAGACGGCTGAGGTAGCGCTCAGTCACGGCGACATTGGAATGCCGCAGCAAGAGGCTGATTTTCTCGATAGGTGTCCCGGCCTCGTGCAGCGCGCCAGCCACCGAGCGGCGCAAGTCGTGGGGCGCGACATGGCCTATTTCAGCAGCTTCAGCGGCCATGCCCAGCATCCACCAGATACCATCGGCGGTCATCGCGCGTGGGCTGATGCGTCCACCTTTGTAGATGCGCCGTATAAGTGGCGATTCCGGCGGTGGCGCGGTTTCCAGCGGTGCAATGGCCTTGCGCCAGCGATCCAGCAGAGTCAGCACCGGGCGCGGCACGTCTATAATCGCCGTTTTGCGTCCCTTGCCATGCACGCGCAAAACAATCCGATCATTTTGCAGCGCCAGATCGCCCCAGCGCGCCGACGACAATTCCTCACGGCGCAGCGCCATCGTACATAAAATTGCAGTGACAACATGATTGCGGAGTGCTTGATTATCGGAGTTAGCAATTTGTTGAGCGGCGGTGATGAGCAGTTTGATTTGTCCAGTGGAAAGCCAACGTCCCTGCCGCTGCCCATCTTCGGCCTTTGGGGGACGAACGTTACCCATCCCGGCGCTGGTGTAATCATCAAGGAGTTCTGCTTCGGAGAGCAAACTCGCCAATGTGACGATGGCTGCCCGCGCTTGATTGATGCCCTGCTTGCCATTGTTCGCCCGCACCAACATGCCCAACCACGCCCGCAACTGCTGGGCGCTGAGGCTGCTTTGTAACAGCTTGACCGAGAGCATACTCATACGATGCACGCGCGAATCGCCATCGGTGGGCTTGAGTCCGGCAATATCAACCAAGTATTGGTCAATCCAGCGGAAATAGGCTCGTTGAGTATGCATACTGCTGGCACGCCCCGGCAGCGCCGCCACGAGGTTAAAGGTGAGTTCGGACGGCGCAGTTGGAACGATAGCAGCAGGTCGGCGCAGGTTGATTTTAGTCATAATGGGAATTATAGCATTCAGAATCTTTCTCCAAAAACGTAACTATTTTCTGTGCGCGACCTGCCAATAAAAGAAACTTGGTAGTTGCTTTGCCTTAGCTTCCTCTGATTTGCCTTCCTTGTACATTTTCAATGCTTCTGTCATTGCATACAATGACGTTGCTGTTACCAAAGTGTTTCCCTTAGTCAAGATTGTCCCCATAAGCGAACCTAACACAAGAATGCCGCTTATAAAAAGATTTCTTTGGAGCGTCTTCATCTGCTGCTCAACTTTTAGTAAAGGGACAATCAACAACTCGCGATATATCTCCTCCACCTCTTTTTGAAAATTGGGGGATTCAGGAAGTGCGTTGATTCCAGCAAACGCTTTATCTATTGCCAGTCTGAACTCCTCAAATGCGATTTCATTTTTCCGCGCTTTCACTATATCAAGAGGAGAAACCTTTTCAAAAAACGGCAATTCTAATTTAAGTAAAGCAGTCATAACATTTTCTTTATTCGAGCTAGGGTTTTGGTCAAGATTCAGTACCGCCAAATCTCGTGATGTCGGAAGATTAGTGATAAATTTTGCACGGGCGGCTGAAGCGACAGTTAAATCATTGTGAAGATGTCGCATTCTTTCTTCAAGAACCTCTCGTCTCGACCCTTCAACCCAATTTTGAAAAGTCTTAGGGTCTACTGGTCTTTGACCCTCGATATCAAAATATTGAATAATCTTTCTATCATGTTCATTCAATAAACTTGTTTCATACAATTGATAAAATTTAAGAAAGGGATCTTCCTTGAATTGAATAGCTATCATATTACGGGGACTTAACTGTTCATCTACAATATGAGGATCGCCATCTATAAACTTCGCTGGATATACTAGTAATTGTGCTTCACAATACCGTCTGAAATCAGGGGGGGTTCAGGTATTTTTTCGCCCATTTGCTCAACCATTGAGCCTTCTGATCCATAGAAGTTGTCAATATATAGACCAAGAGAGTCTTTTCTTGGTACATGAATATCTGCGGGCGTTAAAAAGACTATGCCTGCGTCAACGAGTGGCCTAAGCTTAAGCATTTCTTCGATCTCTGAACCAAGAATTGAACGATAGTAGTCTAATCTTTCGCTTTTAGCAGGAAATTTCACAATGTATTGTGGTGCATCTAACTCATTCCAAAACTGACCAAGTTTCACCAATCTATCGTGTAAATAAATTCTATTAGCATAGATGGAAAGTTGCTGTATAAGTTTCATTGCCATCGGGTCTGACATGCTATCAGGAAATATGTCAGTTGCACCGGGTTGTGCTTTAAGCGCAAGTGGATGCTTTGCGGCAATGTCGAGATAAGACATAACAAATTGAGCCAATTTTTCATCGGAAAATTTACGCAAAACTTTGCTTATTTTTCCAGCTTTAGTCAGGCCAAACGAATCCAAATACTCATAAAGGTTTGTCATAATTCACCCTTAATTATTCCTTACTCTTATAAGATTTAGGCTCATGTTCAGAAGGAGTGAAGCTGAACGAGAGCAGAGATGAAAGCAGGCG
>JBDTNB010000140.1:0-17221 GCA_039933955.1 Chloroflexota bacterium | reverse complement strand
TTTCGTCAATGTCGTAAGCATATACTTCATGCCCGTATTCCGAGCAAACGGCGGCATGGGTGAGTCCCACAAAGCCCGTTCCAGCGACAATGATTTTCATTCGTTCCCCTTCACCTGTATCCTGATTATGTGGTCATTAAGATTGTTAGGACTTTGATAATCAGTCTATCATGACTGACGTTCGAAGTTACGTAAAATATGCAGCGTCTAACGTTGCAATCCTGTAAAAGGTGGTTGTTTTCAAACAATGCCTAAACTGTAGCGATGCGACCTTACAAACACCTAATTGACAAAGTTCACGATTTACTTGTCAACTCTGCCACTTTTCGTCCGATCTCAACCGCGTAGTTCGTGCCGCGATCCCAGGGATAGACCTGGCTCATGCTCGCCCAGTATAGTCCTGGCAGGGGTGTTTGCAGGGATGGGATATTCTGGCTATGGTTGACGCCGGGAACCGGTTGGGCGTAAGGTGCGCGCCAGACCCACGCCTTGCGAACCCAATCCGGCTTAAAGTTAGGGTTTACTTTTGCAAGGGTGGGCAAAAAGCGTTCGACCAGTTGATCGTCGCTGAGTTTGAAGTATTCGTGATCCACCGGGATGTAATCGCCACAGTACATCAGCACATCATTGTTGTAATGCGCCTTGTCCATGAAATTGGTGTGCTCGACCATCGCCAAAAACGGAAATTGACTCTCGCGTTTGTCCGCCGATGTCGCTGGCAGGTTCAGCCAGTAGGTTCCATCGGTCAAAACACTCTGTTTGAGCGCTAGCACCACGCAAATCGCGCCGATGCTTTTGAGTTCCATCATCTGCTTGCCGTAAGGCGTATCGCGCAGTTCCGGCGCAAGTTTGAGCATCAACGCGGGCGACCCGGTGCTAATCACGCGGTCAAAAACTTTGGTTTCACCATTGATGGTCAGCGTTGGCTTGCCCTCTTGGTTGCCGATACCTTGCACGGGTGTATTCAAATGAATGACCGCGCCTTTTTCTTGGATCGCTTTCGCAAGGTCGTCCAGAAAGGCTTGAAAACCACCCTGATAAATCCCCAGGCGTAAGCTGCGGGTATAAATCCGTGCCCACAACCACGCCATGTTGACATCCTGGTAACGGTCACTAAACTTGCCAATCAAAAGCGGGCGGAAAAATTTGCCATAGGCTTCCTCGCCCATGTACTTTTTCATCCACGAATCAGCGGTTACTTTTTCCAGCGCGCGCCAATCCTTCGTCAGGAATTTGAGGTACACGCCCGCCAACCCCATACGGATAATCGCCGGGAACGAAATTGGTAAGAACAGCGCGGAAGCATTCATCTCCGAGCGCGTAATTTTTCCGTCGATCCAATAACTGGTTTTCGGGCGCGGGAACAACACTTTTTCGCGCGTTCCCATTTCCTCTAGCAGCTTGAAAATATCTTTATCACTCTCGAACCAGTGGTGATAAAACTTTTCCAGCGCCCATTCCCAGCCGTCATCACGGAAACCCGCAGCCAACCCGCCGACAGATTTTTCGGCTTCAAACAATTCGACTTCATGTCCCGCGCGTGCCAAATCCCAGGCGGCAGCCATGCCCGCCACCCCTGCGCCGATAATTCCAATTTTTAAGTGGTTAGCCATTTAGCAATTAGCCTTTAGCGTTGTATACCTGCTACAACCGACAAATTATCTTATCAAAGCGATTCTTTGTTGTAGGGACGACACATGTGTCGTCCATTTTAAAATTTATGCGGGTTAAATATTTTCTAAATCTCTGAACCTCTGCCACTCTGTTTCTCTGTTTCTCTGCGTTACGCTTTTAATCTTCGCATTTGTCTTTAAGTTAAAAGCTATCCGCTAACCGCTTCTTTTCGCTCCAACTCGCCTGCGTGGGTGATCGCGTTCCAGCCCAAGCCCTGCCGCACCAGGAAGTAGAAACCTGCCAGCGTCACCGGCAGCCAGATCACCACATGCGCCACCAGCGCATAAGCCTGCGCCTGGGTTTCATTCACGCCCACCGCCGTCAGCACCAACCCGGCGAAAAATTCAAACACGCCGATTTGACCGGGCGATGCTGGGACGAGTCCGGCTAAATTAACCACGCCCACCAGCAAGAACATCGTCGCCAGATTCACGTTCAGGTTGAAGGCGAACGCGACCATCCAGTACAAAATCGCTTGCACGCCCCAACTGGCATAGCTGGCGAAAATCACTCCGGCTAAATCCTTCGGACTGCGCAGCCCTTCAAATCCGCTGATGATTTCCTCGCCGATCCGATCCGCAAGCTCATGCAATTTTCCCGGCAGCTGCTTGCTCACAGTATGCAGCAGACTGCGGAATAAGTTGGGTCGTGCCGCCAGTGCGAAGAAAACGACCAACGCCACCAAGAATAAGGGCGTCCCAATCCGTGCCATGTCCTGGATTTTCGGCGACGTAATGCCCAGCATATTCACAGAAATTAAAATAAACGTCAGCATTACCAGGCCATCAAATACCCGTTCGATGATGACGGTCATGGTCGATTTAGCCGGGGCAATTTGCTGGTAACGCGCCAGTAGGACAATCCTAAGGATTTCGCCGGTTCGGAAGGGATAGACGTTGTTGCCCATGTAGCCGATCATGACGAGTTGTGTCAGGTAGCCTAGTGGTACGGGTTTGATCGCGTTCAGCAAAAATTGCCAGCGCCATGCGATCAAAAGTGTCGAGATGAAAAACACACCTGCCGCCAGTGCTAACCACGCAAAATTTGCGCCTCGGATGACAGCGAAAACCTCATCCAGCTTAAGACTGCCAAAGGCGATCTTCAGGAAAATTACGCTAATGAGGATGCCCGCGCCAGCCGCAAGCCATTTCTTATTGATCTTCATATCGGGTCAACTTTATCTTTCGCGACAGACAACCTGACTCATTGTATCAGCCTTTGGAAAGGCGTTACAGACTGGAAGATTAGCCAGCTTGTATTTGTACACATTACGAGTAAACTAATCTTAAATTTCTAACGAACGAAGGGAGCGATACCATGAGCGACCAATCCTCGTCGCATGACGATCCTCGATGGTTAGATGAGTTCGAAGACCTCGCAAACCAGGAGTTAGAAGATGGCTCGTCTTGCGATCAAGTCCACCCGGTTGTGGAACGTTGGTTTGATAACCTGATGCAGAGCGAGCCGCCCACGTCGCGTCCTTCAGTTGCCCAGGCGATGGCCTGTCTCTCGACAGAACTCCTCAATCATTCGCCGGAGGAGCTAATGGACAGTCTGTTACAGCATGTTGATGAAGATGAATTGGCTGCCTGGGTGGAGCATGTGCTGCTCGTCGGGCGTGCCTTTGAAATTTCGCTCCGCAAAGGGGATTTGGACGATCTTTAAACAGTAGCCACTTAAAAGTTGAAAGTTCACTACGAACGTTACGCCTTTTAACTTTCAACTTTCCCCGTTTGACTCTGAATGCCTAATCATCCCACCACGTAAAACCTTCTGGTAAATTTTCCGTCCCCACCGAATGCGAATGGTCATCAATCATCGGTGGCGGGAAGGGGCGCACGGCTTCCGGGCGGCGCGGCAAAAGGGGCGGCATCACCCGTAAAGGAACCGCAGGGCCAACATCCCGGTAAACGCGGAACTGCGACTGCGCACCGATCATCACCGCACCCAGGCCCAGGAACAGTGCCAGCGCATTGATGATCCAACCGATGACCGGCAGAGGTGACAGCAGTGCCAAAAGCGCAACACCCACAATCAGGCTCAGGTAAGTGATGCGCGGCGAATTATCATCACCCAGCGACAACCGCACCAGCACACGCCCCGCCCATAAACATACAATAATCCGGCTGACGAAAATGGCGATGAAGAAAAATATGCTGATTGCGCCAACCAATGTACCCAGCAAACCACCGCTGACCAATGTCAGGAGCAGTCCATCCAGTTGCAGCAGCAGCAGGATGAAGATGATAAAGATAATGAACACAACGATAATCAGCACAATGGGAAAGGCCACGATAAAGGTCAGCAGGCCAACCCCCATGCTGGGCAGCGGACGGCTCTGAATATGTTTAATTTGGGACTGCAATGGTCTCGAAAACACCCATAGGCCAATCACGCCGACAATTGCCAATGTGATAAATTCTTTGAGCGCCTGCGACAGATAGATGGTTAATCCGCGCCGCCCACCTTCTTCTTCGGTGATGATTTGTGTCAGATCGGGCTGCGTAATCACCGCCGTGAAGTTGGTTTCGCCTTTGACACTACCGTCAATCGTGCCGGATGTCGGCCCGGAATAATGCAAATCACCCTGAATGTCGCCTTGTTTGCCAACAATCAGCCCTGGATTAATCAGGTTTACATCCCACGAAAATGGAATCAGCAGGGTTTGAAGTTGGGAAATGCCAGACTGCGGATCACCGACTGTCGCATCGATATTGCCGCCTGCACTGCCATTAACTGTGAGCGCCGAACCCCAGAAATTGATTTCTTTGCCGACGCTGCCATCCAGCACCAATTGATAACCGACGGATGTCACGCTGCCAGGGATGGTCACGGCATCGGCCAGCGTGGTGCTCAAAGCCAAGCTGATGAGGTCGCTGCTTTCGCCGTCGAATTTGGCCGTCGGCAGGATACGTAACACGGCTCCGCCGAAATGCAAATCGCCGGTAACGCTGCCGTTGAGGTCAAGCTGCCCAGACAGCAAATACACATCGCCGACGATACTGCCATTGATTTCGCTGCGGGTTGCGGCGGCGATCAAATTGCCTTCGATTTTGCCGTTGACAATTAATGTCCGGCACAGCGCAAACAAATTGCCCTGAATGGTCTCTGTAGCGCCAATGACACATTGGTCACCCTGCCGGATTTCGCGCGCCGAACTTGTGCCGTGTCCGAGCAGGATCAGCGCCAGTGTGAAAATGACCAGGATTCGTTTTAGATGCATAGCCTTCTCCTTGCCACCGCCCATTGTACGAGGACAGGCTGGCTATTGCCAATTTATGGTTTATCTGTCACAATTTTTGTAATGACAAGTCGCGCTGTGTGCAGGAATCCGCCGCGATGCCCCAAAAATCTGATCAAACCAACATCTTGAATTCCAACCTCAACGAACCATTGCCAGATCGTGAGTCCACGCCAACCGGCAGTCAGCCCCCAGTTCCGGTGCGGTTGGTGCTGCATTTCGAGAACGGTAAACGTGCTTTCGTTGATCTGCGTCCTGGTGATCGGGTCATCGTTGGGCGTGCCGATGATAATGGGCCAGCCGATGTTGGCCTGGATTTAACCCCTTACGGCGCTGCCCAGACCGGTGTATCGCGCCAGCACGCGGCTTTTTCCTATCCCGATGGGATGATCCATATCGAAGACCTGAAAACCACCAACGGCACACGCATCAATGGTTTTCAGCTTTCCTCCGAACGTACCTATCGGTTGCGCGATGGCGACGAACTCGAATTCGGGCGCGCCCGCGTCGTCGTCCGTTTTGTGCGGCTGCCACGATAATCAAAGCTGCTCGATAGCACTGCGGACAATTTGCGCGCTGCGTTCCAACGCGGTCTGTTCATTTTCAGGGATGGGTGGCAGCAATGTCGCCTGAACACCATCTACGCCAACAATATGCGGCAGCGCCACCGTCACGTCGCGGACACCCGCAACTTCTATAACTGGCGTACAGACGGTAAGGATGGCCTGCTGCTGCCCCAAAATAACATCCACGATTCGGGCCAGCGCGCTGCCAATGCCGTAATAAGTTGCACCTTTTCCCTGGATAATGTGATAGGCTGCCCGTCGGACTTGTACATCAATTTCAGCGCGCGCGGTGTCATCCAGGTGAACACTGCGCAGGGAACAAAATTCTTCAAGCGGAATTCCGCCCACCGAGACCAACGACCATGTGAGCACTTCCGAGTCGCCATGTTCGCCGATGACATAGGCGTGAATATGGGGCGAGTCCACGCCCAGATGCCGCCCCAAAAGAGCGCGAAAGCGGGCGGTGTCGAGCGTCGTACCCGAACCAATGACTCGGCTGGATGGGACACCCTGCTCTGCCGCGAAACGCGCCGCCAAATGAGTCATAATATCAACCGGATTGGTCGCGACCACCAATACTGCGTTCGGCGCATATTGAAGCACCGATGGAATCACCTGACGAAACACGCCAGCGTTGCGTTCCAGAAGTTGCAACCGCGTTTCCCCTGGCTGCTGATTCACCCCGGCGGCAACAATCACGACTGCGCTGTCTACTAAAGCCGGATAATCGCCAGCGGTGACATTCAACGGATTGGCAAATGGAACTGCATGAAAAATATCATCGGCTTCGGCCTGAGCACGGGCGATATTTTTATCGACCAGCACGATTTCGCGCCCGACACCCCGCATTACTAGCGCGTAGGCCGCCGTTGCGCCCACCAATCCTGCCCCGACTATTCCGATTTTCATAGTACCCATAGCCTTTCATCAGCCAGGGAAATACATTAACCTCAATGGTCGAACAGCATAACACTTGCCAGATGTTTGCATCCAACGGTATAGTGTTACTCTGGCGAAGCAACTATAGCGACTTTGCAAACGAGTTACAAACAATGTATCGAAGTTTTACAGATCGCGTCTTTGGCGGCGTGTGCGGCGGATTAGGTGCGCTGCTGCCGGTGAATGCCTGGGTTTTTCGCATCGCGTTCGTCATCCTCTCCATCGTGACACTGGGCGCGTTCGCGGCGCTGTATCTCCTCCTATGGTGGATCGTTCCCCAGGAAACCCTGATTGGGCGCTCACGTGGCGGTGCAGGTTTGCTGCTGCTGGCGATTGTGCTAACGATTGTCACAGGCGTGGCCTGGGTTTTGAATATGGGCGGAAATTTGCAGGGGCCAGCCGGACAGGGATTATTCTGGCCGGGGATGCTGCTGGCATTGAGTGTGGTATTTTTCCTCAAGCAGATCAGGGGTTAAGCGATGAAGGTACAACGGCGAACCAACCTGCTGTGGGGCGTGGTTTTTCTGGCGACAGCCATTTTGGTGCTGCTGGGCGCACTGGGGATTCTCCCGCCCGGAATTGCCAATCTGGTCGGGCGGGCATGGCCGATTTTACTGGTGCTGGTCGGCTTATCTATCTTTTTGCGAGATCGCCTGCCGTTCGGCGGCTTTATCGCCCTGGTGATTTGTGTCGCGCTGGTTGGCGGCGTAACCGTAGCGGCCTTTTCCAACCGCGCCACCCAGGAACGCAGCGATTATCAGGAAGCGATTGCTCAATCAATCGGCAGTGGGGTTAATCTGCTCCATGTGCAGGTGATTACGCTTGCCAGCGATGTCGAATTGGTGCGCTCGCTGAATGGCGGGCAAGTGACTGGTCAATTCATCGGCAGCACAGAGAGCACTGTAGCCGTCAATTACATCGAAGGCGCTGACAATACCGCTACCCTCACCGTAACTGAAACCCACCCGAATCAAATCCCGATGTTGGAAGCGATGGGACGCGGGCATCTCACCTTAGAATTTCCGGCGAATGTGCCGTTGGATGTCGATTTCCGCGCGGCGGATGGCGCGGTCAGCCTGAATATGAGCGGCTTATCGGTGGAACGTCTTAACCTGGATTTGGCAAAAGGTGATGCGCTCGTCACATTGCCCGCTTATAAACCGCTGGGTTCGCCTGCTGATTCGGTGCTGGGCGCACTGGCTGTACGCGAGGGCAATATCACGGTTTATGTGCCAAATGAAGTTGCCGCGCGTTTTGAACTCAATCGCGGTGGCAGCGGTCATGACCCGGTTTACGATCCCGCGCTCTACAATTATCTGGTTGGCGACATCCTGGAAGCGCGCAATTTTGACTCAGCAGACATCAAACTGCGTTACCAGATTACTGCCCCGCGCGGCCTGATTACCGTCACCACCGTCGGATCATAAAGCTGAGGGTGATTCGCTAAATCCCCTCATAAAATATCCCCACCCATACAATCCCAACGGTTGAAATCAAACAAGGCTTGGGCGCGTGATGCATCCAGCGATTTTGCCGTCAGATAATAGGGCGTGCGGCTGTAAGGCAGGTGAATCATGCGCCCCATTTCTGGCAGCGCTGTGCGTAAAGCTGCCTGCGGCGAAGTCAGGACATGGACGAAGCCCATCCCCTCGTTTTGCAGCGCCGCCGACCAACGCCGCAGCAGTTCTGGTAAATCATCCCCATAGGCCGCCAGCAGCGCAGCACCACGAATACGCCCGTATTGAATAGGCCGGTAAATAACCACACCCCGCGTGCAGTCATCTTCGTTCCAGACGCCAAACGCATAACGCCGGAAGGGATGCTGGGCAAATCGGTGATGAATTTGAGTCGCTTTGGGAGTAAAACGGATAAATGAATCTACATTTGCAGCAACATCGTGCAGCGTTTCCGGCCATTCATCCGTGAGGTTTAATGGCGGAGTCCCGCGCCGCTGCGATAACCACACTAGGGTTGAGGTCAATTTGCCGACCACATGATAGCCGTAGGATTTGCTTTTGAGATCGACCTTTACCCCTTCGGCGTTGGAAAACCCGACTCCCGCGATTCCGCCCTGTTCCGCGATGGCCTCATAAACCGGGCGCGCGACCTGCTTGATGAGTCCCTGCCCGCAATAATCCGGGTGGACGGCCATGCTGATGCTCATACCGACTTTTATCGGTTCATCGCAGCCGGGTACACATATGTCCATAAGGCGGCAGCTATACTGTGCCGCAAGTCTATCGCCATCCCACGCGCCCCAGGCCAGCAGCGGCCAGCCCTGGAGCAGCCATCCAAGTAACCCTTGCATTTCAGCGGGCGTGCGGTCAAACGAGACCGCCAGCAAATCGGCCCAGGCATTACAATCAGCAGGTGTCAGCGGTGCGAAGTCCATAAAATTCCCCTCGATGTGTTGATGCTGATTGTATAGTACGCTGCACTGAATAGACTTGCTCTCTGGCCTACGCCGCCGCGACGATTGATCTACGCTTATCCGTTATAATAGCTTCACCGAAACAGATATTTCTGGTTGAAGAAATAAATCGGCAAACATTTAGCAATGGGCGTGTTGGATTTGTAGGGACGAAATATATTTCGTCCGTTGTCTCCTTCCCGATCAAATGATGAACGGTCAACACATCGTCTACTTGAACATTGAATTTTATGCTTTGTTTTTCATCTAATCGCTAACAGCTAAAGGCTAACCGCTTTAATGTCCACTGGAACCAAATTCACCGAGGCGTTGCGTCCATATACTTCCCCCCACCGTAGTATCCGCAATGTGCTGTCGTTGCAATCCAAAGTATCGCCAGAAAAACCCTTTATCATTCACTATAATGGCGATGGTCGCCGCGAAGAATTGCCGTTTGTCGAGGTCAATGCCCGCGCCCATCAAACCGCCAACATGCTCCAGGAAGATCTATCTCTCAAGCCGGGAGATCACGTTGCGGTACTGATCGCTAACCCTGCTGATACAGCCGTCTTCTACCTCGCTTGTTGGATACTCGGCGCGGTGGTCGTTCCGCTCAATTCGGCAGATGACGATTCCCATCTCGCCGCGCGCTTAAACGCCAGTGAAGCAACAGTCTGCCTCGTCGCCCACGACTATCTGTCACGCGCTCAAAATTTTATTCCGCCGGATTGTCAGTTGGTGCAGGTCGGCGGCATCGCAAACGAGGATATTCCGTATTTCAATGAACTCGTAAAAAATATGCCCAACACCTTCTTTAACGATCACGCCGAACCCACTTTGGCCTCGCCTGCACTGTGGATTTCTAGCACCGAATCACGTTCACAGGGCGATTTACTTTTTACTGCTCAAAACCTCGCCTTCGCACAAGCCTTTACCGGCAATCAGCGGATTATGACCTTGCTCCCGCTCTACAACATCAATGAGATTATTCTCTCGCTGCTTATGCCCTTGTTGGTTGGCGGTTCAACCGTGTTAAATCCAAATTTTGTGTCTGCTGATCTCTGGCGTCAAATCACCGCCGAACGGGTTCAAATCGCCTCGGTGACGCCGGATATGCTGCAAACCTGCATTGACTTCGCTGATGCCCAACTTCGGCGCGGTGAACCCATCTGGGGCAGTGGCGTCCACCAGCAGGATTTGACTCGTTTTCGCCACCTGATTTGCGCCGATCCGAACCTCGATCCAGCGCTTATCCAAACCTTTCAGGAACGCCTCGGCCTCATGGTCTACACGATTATTTTTTAAAATTTACGGGGTATAAGCTGCTAATTCATCATACTGAAGGAGATGAAGGCTGTCATCTCGCCATGTTTTTTCGCTGATGGCACTCGAAGTTGTATCATTCGGATGGGGCTTAGTCCCAATCGCTAGTGTGGTGCGGTCTGGACTCCAAGCGGCATCGTAAATGGTGTCATCAAAATGCGCGTCAAAAAATACCTGTCCATCGCTAACTTTCCAACCTCGTATTGTTCCATCGGTGCTAACAGCATAAACCGATTGACCATCTGAACTGTATGTCACATTTTGAACACTACTCGATACCGGCCAGCCCGAATTAAGTTGACTTTCGTTTGCCTGCAATTCTTCTGAAATGGTTATTTTTTCGGTGTCCCAGATACGTATTCTTCCATCATGTAACCTACCACCAATGTGTTACCGAATGGTGACCAGTTCATTGCCCATGCTTGATAGTTCTGCTTAAAATCGCTGACTAATGATAGGGCATCGACAGCATTAAAAGTCTTTGCATTAAGCAATTCAACATTTGTCGCGGGAATGACCGCTAGTATTTGACCATCAGCACTCCGTGTCGCTTCATTACCCGCTCTTGTGTCCTCGTAATCGCGAATCAACTTTCCCGTTGATGCATCCCACACATGCAACCCATTATCGTCTTCTTCGCCAGTCAAAATTTGATTGTTGTCAAGCCAAATAAGAGTCAAAATATGTGGAACTTCATCAATTTTTATCAGCAGTTGTCCTGTTGATGTATCCCAGATATTGATTCCGCTTTTATCCCACGAGTTGGACGCAATTCGTGTCCCGTCAGGACTCCAGACAAGCCCAAAGGCAGAGCCATCTTGACCCTTTAAATCAAAAGTGTCTTGTTCTATGGTAACATCCCAAATTTGTATGGTCGGGGTGTAGTCACCAACCGCGATTCGCGTACCGTCTGGACTCCATGCAAGGTGTCTGACAGTTCGCTCATCGAGTTTTTCGGAACTGGCTTTGACACCTGAAACGCAACTCAAAATTATCAAAACTCCAATCAGAAATAGCGTCCAACGTCGATTCAGCATTATCAAAAACTCCCCTTAGGGATAGTCGCAACATTTTGCTCAGAAAATTATAGTCAATTTAATGTGTCACAAATGCATTATAACAATGTCTGAAAGGAATCTTATTCGAGGGTTTTGATGATTCTTCTACGGAACATAAAAATATTGAAAATCCCCGCCAATATGATAAGTGGCGTGAAAAACACCAACGCGCCCGGAATCATGCCTCGCCAAACTGGTTGATTGATACCCAAAATGGCGATTAAGATTATCATAAAGAAAAGTTGCCCATACGCGGCATAACCCATTCCGATTCGACATTTTATCTGCGTTCCATACTGACTCTCGCGGATGATGCGACCTACCACTTCAAGCCCAGCCCAACTCCCAAATATGCCGGAAATCTTGAAATGGCATTCATTTTCATCCAGGGCAATAATCCGGCAAATCGTCGGCTCAAAGGTGAGTTTTCGTAATTGAGCCGCGCATTCATCAAGCGGCAAATCCACTTCCCGATTGAGCGTCACCCAGGGAAACAGCGGTGTCCATCGCTCAAACTTAGATGTGTTTTTGGCTTTTCGAATGGGCCTGAAAGCGGCAAAAACAGAGTAGGTTAGTTGTTTTTTAGTGCGAAAAAGGATGTATGCGAAGAACCCTTCCACCAATCCAACGAATATCAGTCCCATAATTAAATTTCGTATAAGGCCGCTGAATCCTAGAATCACAAAGGGAATAACCGGAATGGCAAAAATATAGAGGATTGGGCTAAATTTCCCTTCTCCCACGATCAGTGTAGAAGTTGAATCATTTCGCTCAAGATAGGCGTAAATGTTGATGAACTGGTTGCGTTTATCATTAAAATTTGGCTTTAATTCAATCTCGTAGGCATCCGATAAAACTTGCCTTACCACTTTTGTGGGCAAACGCGATATGCAGTCCTCAAGCGAAAATGGCGAAATGAATTCGATTTGAAACTTTTCATCTTTTGGCTTACGTTTGCGTTTTTCCATGTTCGCCCTTTCGCCGGATACTCTATTCATTTAATAATCCTTTGCAGGATGGGTCAATGTAGAAATGCACCGCTGTGAAAGATAAATCAACACAGCAGCATCAAAAGAAGGAACACGGACTATGGTTCTCGCACTTCAGGATATTTGTATGCCCAACGGGACGTGTTATGGCTGCGGATCGGCCAACCCGGATGGCCTGCATATTAAAAGTTACTGGTCGGAGGATGGGCAGTTTGTAGTTGCGTCGTTCGAGCCGCAAGCGCGTTTTACCTCCGGCTTCAAAGATGCCATGTACGGCGGCTTGATCGCCTCGCTGATTGACTGCCATTCCAACTGGACAGCGATGGCTTTTGGCTACAAGGCCGAAAGACGCGAACCGGGTACGCAGCCGCTCGTCACCTCGGTCACGGGGTCTCTGGGCGTAAAATATCTCAAGCCCACACCGATGGATCAAACCATCCACCTCAAAGCCTGGGTGGAAGGTGAGGTCGGGCGCAAAACCCGCGTCCTCTGCGAACTCGGCACAGGCGATACCATCACCGCAACCGGGGACTCGATTTTTGTGCGGATTGATCCTAAAATGATGGCAGGTTAATACTTACAACGCGGGTAATGAACACAACCCACAACTAAGACGTATTGTATAATGAATGTCTATCATCTCTAAGCGAATTGCTAAAAGCCAACCGCCAATAGCTACATTCCCACGAAAGGATGCATCACGTGAATCTACACGGATTTGAACTGGTACATGAACGGCATATTCCCGAAATCAACACCCAGGCCAAGCTCTATCGCCACCTCCGCACCGGGGCACAACTACTCTCGATGGAAAACAGTGACGAGAACAAATCGTTCAGTGTCAATTTTGCGACCCCGCCCGCCGACTCGACTGGTCTCCCGCATATCCTGGAACATTCAGTGCTGGGCGGCTCGCGCAAATACCCATTGAAGGAACCCTTTGTCGAACTCATCAAAGGCTCGCTCAACACCTTCCTCAACGCGATGACCTTCCCTGATATGACCGTCTATCCGGTTGCCAGCCAGAATTTGCAGGATTTCTACAACCTGATTGATGTTTATCTCGACGCGGTGTTTTATCCCAATATCAGCGAAATGACCTTGCAGCAAGAAGGCTGGCATTACGAGCTTGAAAAAGCCGACGATCCGATGATTTTTAAGGGCATCGTCTTCAACGAAATGAAGGCTGTCTATTCCTCGCCCGACCAACTTATCGGCCAATACACCGAAGAAGCCCTTTTCCCGGACACCGTTTATGGCCTGAGTTCCGGCGGCGACCCGTCCGTCATCCCCGATTTGACCTACGCGCAGTTCAAGAAATTCCACGAAACCTACTACCATCCCTCGAATGCGTTGATTTATTTTTACGGCGATGATGATCCCGAAGAACGCCTGCGCCTGATCGACGCTTTCATCACCGATTTCGCGAAAATCAACGTTGAAATCAACATTCCTTTGCAACCCAAATTTGATACGCCGCACGTCGCCACCAAAGGCTACGAGGCCGGTGAAGATGGCGGCGATAACAAGGGCATGGTCACGGTCAGTTGGCTGCTGCCCGAAACCAATAATGTTGAAATGGCGTTGGAACTGCAAATTTTGTCGCATATTCTGGTCGGCACGCCCGCCTCGCCTTTACGTAAAGCACTGCTCGATTCCGGCTTGGGCGAAGATTTGGTAGGCGCGGGTTTCAGCCCTTTCCAGCGCCAGATGTATTTCTCAACCGGTTTGAAAGGCATCGCCGATGCCGACGCGCCCAAAGTTGAGTCGCTGATTTTGAATACGCTGTCTAATCTCGCCGAGCAGGGCATCGACAAAGAAACCGTCGAAGCCTCGATGAACACGGTGGAATTCGATATGCGCGAACTCAATACCGGGCGCTTCCCGCGCGGTTTGGCCTTGATGATAGGCCTGCTGCCTACCTGGATACACGGCGGCGACCCGATGGATGCAGTATCCTTCGAAGCACCTTTGCAGCACATCAAAGATCAACTCAAAAAAGACGGCTATTTTGAGAGCATGATCGGCCAGATGTTCCTGGATAACGCCCATCGCTCGACAGTTGTGCTCGTGCCGGACGAAAAAGCGAAAGCCGAGCGCGAAGCTGCCGAACAAGCCCGCCTCGACAAAGCGCGTGCGGCGATGAAAGAGGCCGATGTGCAGGCGGTTATCACCAACACACAGACACTTCGTGAAATGCAGGAAGCCCCCAATTCACCTGAGAGCTTGGCGACCATCCCATCGCTGACGCGCGGCGACCTCGACCAGAAAATAAAAACCTTCCCACTGGAAAAGACCGATATACAGGGTGCGCGCGTCCTGTTCCACGATTTGCCGACCAATGGTGTAGCCTATCTCGACGTGGGCTTCAATCTGGCGGCGCTCCCGGCGGAATATCTGCCTTATGTCGATTTGTTCGGACGTGCGCTGCTCGAACTGGGCACGCAAACCGAGGATTTCGTTAAATTGTCACAGCGCATCGGGCGCAAAACCGGCGGCATCCACCCTGACTTGTTCTTATCTGCCACACAAAATGGCGGCAGTGCCACCTGGCAGTTCTTGCGTGCCAAAGCGATGGCTTCCCAGACTAACGAGTTAATAGACATCCTGCGCGATATTTTCCTGACCGTGAATCTCGATAATCGTGAACGCTTCCGCCAAATCGTGCTCGAAGAAAAATCCGGTAAAGAATCAGCCATGAGCCTGGGTGGGCAGTCGATTGTGAATGCCCGTATCCGCGCCCACTTTAACGCGGCGGATTGGGTTTCCGAGCAAATTAACGGTCTGAGCAGCCTGTTCTTCCTGCGCCAGTTGGCCGATAAGGTCGAGAATGATTGGCCGGGTGTGCTGGCGGCTCTGGAAGCGATGCGCGGTATTCTCCTCAATCGCGCCAACATGCTGTTCAACGTCACCCTGGACGCCGAAAATTGGGCACGTTTCCAACCCCAGGTCGCCGGGTTAATTGACGCGCTGCCGACTGCGGCTGTCACGCCGGTCACATGGTCAACGGCGATGCCTATGAAATCTGAAGGCTTGACTGTCCCGTCACAGATCAATTATGTTGGCAAGGGCGCGAATCTGCTTGACCTGGGTTACAAAGCGCACGGCTCGTATCGCGTAATCCTGCAATTCCTGAACACCACTTTTATGTGGGATCGTATCCGCGTGCAGGGCGGCGCATACGGTGGGCGCGGCTACTTCGATCACTTCTCCGGTGTATTTACATTCCTATCGTGGCGTGATCCTAATCTGCTGAAAACCCTCGACAATTATGATGCAGCCAGCGAATTCCTGACGAAGCTCGACCTGAGCGATGACGAAATCACCAAGAGCATGATCGGCGCAATCGGCGCGATGGACGCCTATCTGCTCCCGGATGCTAAAGGTTATACCTCGATGGTTCATCACCTGACCGGCAATAACGACACCCTGCGCCAGAAATTCCGCGACGACGTGCTGTCTACGTCACTCAAAGATTTCCGCGCGTTTGGCGAGGCTCTCCATCCAGTGAAGGATAAAGGCTTGATTGCGGTCATCGGCTCCAAGGACAAAATTGCCGAGGCCAATAGCCAACGCGGCAATTTCCTCGATGTGATAAATGTCCTGTAACTGAGTCGTCTCGAAAAATGCAGATTGTTTGTAGGGGTTTGTCGGTGACAAACCCCTATGATTTCCACCGATAATTCACACAAACAACGCCAGCAGTTGTGCCCCACGCGGCGTCAGATGATAATACACACGTTTGCCGCTGCGGTGTGGCTCGACCAGACCAGCTTGATTCAAGCGGTTGAGATGTTGCGACGCTGCCCCAGCGGTGATGTGCAAACGGCGCGCGATTTCGCCGGTGTTCATGGGCATCGCCAGGGTACGTAAAATGCGTGCCCGCCCTTCCCCCAGCACGATTTCGAGCGATTGATCGGGCGTCGGCGTGGACTCCTTCCACCACAATCCCGTCCCGCGCGATTGATAAAGCAGCATTGTGCGCCAGTGTGGAGCTGTTTGCCACATCAGTTCGGGTGTAAAAATGCTGGGGATCAGTTGCAGACCGTCACCATTGAGCTGGTAGCTCCCTTGCAGCCACGCGGGCTTGTCCGGCTTAGTTTCATACTCGATCTGCCCGTCATGCAGTTCCAGACCCGGATGCAGATCGTTCACCAGTGATTCGGTTCCGCCCAATGCCCATTGACGCGCCCGATACAGCACATTGCCTTCCAACACCGACATCATGCTCGGCCAATGATGTGCCAGCGTGTGCTGCCAATACACCCGCAAATCTTCAATCAAACAGTCCAGCATTTCGTGGGGATAGACCATGAACTGCCGCAGAATTTCTGAGTCGCCATCGGTATCAATGGTCGTCTGGATAATCTTGCGGATGATGTCGTCGGGCGTGGCACGCAGGCGATCAAATTCACTTTCGATGTCCGTGACCGGGGCGGCGGGCGTGGGTGTCAGAAAATCGGGTATCTGATATTTCAAGGTCGTCAGCCCATGCAAATAGGGGAGGTCAATCCCATTTAATGCGCCTACGGTTTCCCCAATCCAGCGGCGATAGTAGCTGCTGTCTTCATGACGTTTCAGCACCCGATAGCTGATTAGTGTTTCGAGCAGCGGGCTGTAGGCAAAACGCAAATTGGCGAAATCTTCAGGTGTCAGTTGAATGGATAGCATTACGATGCTCGATTCTCCCAACTTATGCATGGGATTTTGCTTACATCCCCATCATAGCAGACGTATGTTCTACAGACTATCATTTTAGCAAATACTAAAAAGGTTCACTCCCATTCATAGCTGACCTATAGTGCTCTTGTCGATTGTGGATATGGAGAAGCCTACTTATGAATATACTATCCTGGGAAAACGAAGTGCAGCGCCATCGCGATATGCAGCGCAAAGCACAAGCTGCTGCGCTGGCTGAAATCGCTTTTACCGCCAACCGCCAGCGCAATAAGAAAAAACTACTACAAACCAATGGTGCGAGTCATAAAGAGAACTCGGCAATACTGAGTTGATAAGGATCA
>JBDTNB010000139.1:0-17555 GCA_039933955.1 Chloroflexota bacterium | reverse complement strand
GCGTCGCCCTTAATTGTTTGTTAGATAGAGTTTATCACTTCTTTTCATTCTATGTTGGTTGGGAAAGCGCGCCGCTTCTTAAAAAGAGAATCTCACCTTATATTGGATTATTTATAAGATAGTAGTCTTAGTAGGGGGTGTTCAAACTGTTCATAACTTTGTAATGTTTTTTGTCATGTGGGTAATTTATCGCAAACATCCCCACTTTTTGCAGCATATAACACAAATATATCCAAAATCAAACAGGCGATGTGGGTTACGCGGGATAAAAGTTATGAACAGCCCCCTGTTCATAACTCGCCGAGTTATGAACAATTTCGACAGGCTGACCAGATTTATCGACAGTGACTCTAAGTGGAAACTATGACTCCTTTGGGGGTTATGAACAGACGAGCCTATACTTATGAACAGGTTATCGACAATTTGGGTAATGTTATGAACAGGTTATGAACAGGCGAATCAAGGAACCGGGTTATTAATGGGATATATTTGGGTAATAATGCGGTTTGTTCGGTTGGGATATAGTTTCAATGGGGTTTTTATCCCAATAGAATTTGGGATAAAAGCGTTAAGAAAGTGTTATCTGTGGGATAGCAGGTTTAAGTTTATCCAATGTTTAAAAGCCGTTATACGCCTGCTGGATTAATTTCCAACCTGCCCTTATTCCAACGACAATCCATCCGGTGTCACCGTTCCCAGGTCGAAAAATATTTCCTCAAAGCCGCTCATTATCAAGAGACGTTCCCGATTATGGAGGATTTGGCGGCAGAAGTTTGCATCTCGTAACGGCTGGGACAACGCCAGCGATGCCGCCGCCAACCACAGCAGGTAGCCATTTGTGCCATGCCACTGCTTGTCAAAGAGCGGATAGCTGAGAATCGGATCATTCAATTCAGTGACGAGATGGTGGGTTAAAACCTTCACATCTTTGATATGCGCCTGGGCAAAGTCCTCGCCTTCAACTACCACATTCGCTTTAACATAGCGCTCAAATCCCGCATAATCGCTTACCGAAGGTGTGCGGCACTCCCCTAGCCATAAACCATCGGGACAGTCGCCACAATCTAAAAGGAGCAAAGATCGCACCTCACCATCCAACGGTTCGAGCGCTAACAGCCCTTCGTGTATCCATCCAATCAGCGTGTCAAATGGAAATGTGCTGGACGCGACTCGTGCCCAATAGTCTGGTTCATCGTATTCGTCGGGATGCTGGGCTGCGAACGCGCACGTTCGTTGAATGCCATCCGCTGTCCCCTCGGCGGAACGCACAACAGCTTGAACCCCCGCGAACATCCCTGCCCAATTAACCAATTGATGGCCTCGTTTTAAATCACTACATTGTGTTTATACTGGTGTTATTTGGGCGGATGAAAGCCACCTGCGATCCAACGATTACGGGCAATCACAATCCGCTCCTGATTCATTTTTAATCGTTGGATTGTAGCCCTTCCAATAGGCGTTAATCCCCGGATTCGACGCCCTTTATCGAGCTACTTAAAATGATCTGTCCAGGTTTGGATGCGGGGATTAAATAAGGAGACCTGATCGCCGGTCTCAGGGTCGATGGCAGTTGTCGCTTTTGCCTTGCTTAAATTACAGTTCGCGCAGGAAAGACATAGATTGTTTAGACTGTCGTTCCCATTTGGGTCAACATGCTCAATGTGCATTGCTTGGCCGATATTGGCTTCGCTGGTTTGACAGTATTCACAACAAGCCTGTGCCCTCTCATAAACCACCTTTTTCGTCGCATTCCAAGAAAGATCATTCATTCTGAGGCGCGGAAATCGCTTTGGCTAAAATCATAGCCGCGTTCCGTGAGGAGATGAGCAGCTTCCGCTTTCCGTACCATTAATCGGTTGCCGCGTTCGACGTTGGTGGATAATTCCGCATACTCTTCATCGCTAATCGTCCCGTGCGAATTTTTGTCCATCAGGACTTGCATCCGTTCCTGAATATCCTGGGGCATTTGTTCGCGGGCGAATGTCCACAACGCATCATCTGAAAGATGTTTGAGGGCATCGAGTTCTTCCTGCTCATCCGGCGGGAGTGTGGGCAAAGGGTCGGGCAGGGTTTGGAGATGTTCGAGCAAAATCTGCTCAATCGGGCGTGATGTTTCATCAGCGATTCGGCGGGCGCGGCTGTAGACCTCTTCCGGTACAGTCAAGGTAAAATTCATAATCTACATCCTCGTGTCTTGCTTCGCTCCATTATACCGAATTATGGATTCGGAGTCGCCACAGCCAGGGGGCGGACGCGGTGCAAGAGTTCGTGCAAAAATTGCCCCGGATTGGCGAACATTGCCAGATGCCCAGCCCCTTGAATCAGCACCATCGCTTTGCAAGGCGCGTTAATCCTGTCCAGATAGGCTTGAGCTGCCACCGGGGGTGCTAACCAGTCGCCCTCGCCCTGGAAAATGAAAAAGGGCAGGTTAAAGTTCAGACCAAGATTGAGAAGATCAACCGCCATGAGTTCATCGAAAAGCTGATCGAGGGAAAAATTTATGCCCCGTATAATATCGCTCAGATCACGAAGGCTGTAACCGGGTGCGGTCAGCATGGCGGGCAGCATCACGTCGGTAATCATGTGCGGAACCTGACGGTTGGCGCTGACCGTCAGCTTGTTCATGCGGTCAAAATCCTTGCGGCTCAAGGTGGCGAAATGGGAGCCGATTCGTTCGACTTCGCGCACGGCTTTGGTGTTACCCGCGTTGCGATAGCCGTCAAGGGTCATCTGGTAGGCCAGCGCATACCCATCCGGGCTGACCTGCTCGGTTCCAACATAGACATAAAACAAATCAGGCCGATTGTGCGCCATCATTACACCAATGACGCTCCCAACCGAGCTTCCAATCAGGATGATTTTTTCCTGGCACAAATGAGTTTTTAGATATTCGCTCACCTCAATACCATCATCCACCAGGCGCTCAAACGTCAGTTTGCCGCTCCCTTTCTTGCTATTTTTGCGGAAGGTGTGGCCTGCCCCACGTTGATCCCACTGCACAACCGTAAAGCACTTTTCCCATGATCGCAGCAAAGGGCTGAGTACACCGTAAGTTGATCCCGGCCCACCATGCACAATCAGCAGCACAGGATTATGCCGGTTTTCGCCCCGGATACTGATCCACTGCTCAATCCCGCCAATCGGGATGAATTGTTCTTCGACAATGCCGTTAGGGGTGTTGATAACCATGTTTGGGGCGATTTTGCGCTGGCTAAATTTGCGCATGACCAGGGTGCGGATCATATTGCTCATTGGGTGGCCTCTTTCTGAACGGCTTTTAAGACAAAAAGGACGAGCGTTTCAGTGAATAAATCCAGGCTCAGGGTGGGACGGTGAAATTGTTGCGCCAGGAATTGCTCGCGCGCGCCGACAATAATTTGTGCCACATTGTAAGCATCAAATTCGCCGAATTCCCCCGCTTGCTGTCCCTCGTTGAGGATGTCCACAAACATGAGCAAGCCGGGATCATCATCTTCTTTGATATAGCGCAGATGCCCTTCGCTGTCGCGCACACTAAAAAATACTTCGACCAGCGCGGCGAAAAGTCGGGGGCGGGTTCCCATATAAGCCAGGTCGGCTTCCAACGCGATACGCAGCTTGTCGGTTGGGGTAGTTCCTGTTGCCACCTGTTCAGCCATATGGGCAATGCGCCCGGTCATAATATGCATCAGCACGGCGTCGGTCAGTTCTTCCTTGTTTTCAAAATGGTAGGGAATCAGGCTGGGGCTGATTCCGGCATGTTTGGCGATCCGCACAAAAGAGGTGTTGACGTAGCCCTGTTCAGCCAGCACATCAATCGTCGCCTCGATAATTTGTGCGCGCCGTGCTTCCTCGATAAAAGTTCGTTTGGGTGTCATGGTTTGATTGCTTGATTCGTTTTCTGATTGAGTAATCAAATTTTAGTGCAAGTAATCTGAATTTGCAAGCTTTTGCTTTACAACCGTCAAATCCATGACCCTGTGCATGACCTTCGCCACATCTCCGCGCCGCCGATTTGGATTATGCTGTTCCTGTAAATTATGGAAACCGAGTCGCGATGGTCTTTTCCAAGCGTTTATCCGGCCTGACCGGACATATTTTGTTTTTATTGCCCGCCCTGTGGCCTTTGGTCGCCTTGCTGGCGCGCCTTGACGACCCAGCCTTTCGCGCCGACCTTCGCCTCACGATTTGTCTGCTGATCCTGCTGGGGATCGTCGCGCTTGTGGGTACAGCGCGGTGGCGGCGTTATCAAGGGCTTAAAAAACCCGCGCTGATTGTCGCCTACTTCGCTTTTCAGATTGGGCTGATTCAAACCATGATTTTGCTGGAGTCGCCTTATCGGGAAGGCGCGGCGTCGATGGCGCTCTACATCGGCTTGATGGTACAAATTAGTGTGCTGGCCTTGCGCTGGCGGACGGCGCTTTTTTTCGCCATCCTGTTTTTCAGCATCGCTTTTTACCTGACGAGTTTTTCAGTTCCCGGCGGCTTCCCACTCAAAGTTATCCTGCCCATGCTGCTGGCCTTCGGTTTCACCGATCTGGTTCCGCTTCTGTTCGGCAGCCTGATTATCGGCGAAGAACGTGCGCTGCAAACCGGGCATCAACTCGGCGTGACCAACCGCAAATTGTCGCTGTATGCCGCCGAGGCTGAAGAATTGGCGACTCTGCGCGAACGCAACCGTCTCGCCCGTGAAATCCACGACAATCTCGGTCATTATCTGACCGCCGTGAATATGCAAATTGAAGTCGCGATGGCCGTGCTGCCCAGCGATCAGGAACGCACTCTGCAAGCCCTCACCAAAGCCCAAACATTGACGAAAGAAGGCTTGTCAGAAATTCGCCGTTCGATCAGCGCCCTGCGCGCTAACCCGGTTGAAAACCGTGCCCTCAACGAAGCAATTTTGCTGCTGGTCGAAGAACATCGCGCGGCGGGGAATGGAATCGAGTATGAAGTGTTGGGCGACATCCGTCCCTGCTCAGCAGCCGTAGAAATGACGTTGTACCGCATCGCTCAGGAAGGCTTGACCAACATTCGCAAACATGCCAGGGCGACCTGCGCCGATTTAAACCTGGATTATAAAGATGCCCGCTGCATCCGCCTGAGGCTGCATGATGATGGTGTCGGCAGCAGCCAACCGGATGGCGGCTTTGGTTTGTTGGGCGTCCGCGAACGGGTACACTTGCTCGGCGGGACACTTTCGATCCAGACCGCCGTCGGGCATGGATTTACTTTGCAGGTGGAGTTACCCACATGAATCCCATTCGCGTTTTATTGGCTGACGATCAGGTCTTGTTCCGCGAGGCACTTCATACCTTGCTCTCGGTGCAGCCTGGAATTGAAGTCGTCGCGGAGGCGGGCGATGGCGAACAAGCCTTGCGATCAGCCGCCCAGCATAAGCCTGATGTCGTGCTGATGGATGTGCAAATGCCTTTGCTCGACGGGGTAGCTGCCACCCGCCGCCTGCTGGCCGAATTTCCGGCCTGCCGCGTGATTATGTTGACCACATTTGACGACGATGAATATGTATTTGAGGGGTTACGCGCCGGGGCGATTGGCTATTTATTGAAGGATGCCCCCGCGCAAAAATTGGTCGAAGCGATCCAGGCCGCCGCGCGCGGAGAAACTTTTTTAGGGCCGTCAGTAGCCGCCAAAGTCGTCGCTGAACTGAATCGTCAGCCCGGTCACAGCACCATGCCTGCGCGAGGCGCACAAAACCTACCTGAACCGCTCACCGCCCGCGAGATCGACATCCTGCGCCTGATCGCCAGCGGTTACAACAACAAAGAAATCGCCGACGAACTGGTCATCACCGAAGGCACGGTCAAAAATCACATCACCAACATTCTGGGCAAACTCGGCGTCCGTGACCGCACCCAAGCCGTCCTCAAAGCCAAAGAACTCCGTCTGGTGTGAAATTCTGTAAATGTTTAATAACGGGCACGACCGGTCGTGCCCTACAAAATCGGGGATGTAGGGACGAAATATATTTCGTCCGTTTTTTGCCCCCTCTCTGCAAATGGGAGGAAGCCTGTATGCCTATCCCAAATCCTCGCTCAGATAATCGGCGATGAATCCCGCGTAACGCCGTTTCACATCGGCTGGAAGTTCGCTGTAACTGCCGATTTTGCCGCGACAGTTGGGCGCGCCGCAGCCACATTTGGTACGCTCGCGGCCTTCTTCCATCTCTTCCAGCACATATTCGGTCATTGCATAATCAAATGTCAGGTGGTCGCCCGCCGCGATAGGCCGCAGCGCATAAAATTCCGGCAGACCGCTGCGATTCATTTTGACACCTAAATTGGGGTCGCAGGAGTGATTCAAATATTTCGCAGGGGAACGAGGCATGATGTGCAAATCGGGAGCGATCTGGATGGTGTAGATGCTGCGCTGTTTCACCAGCGGCCCCGCCACCCCCAGCACCCACTCCCCCGTCTCAAAAGATCGGGTTGAAAAAACGCCTTTGCCGAACTGGTTCCGCTTGACCTGAACGTCTGCCATGCTCCCACTCCGATACTCAGCTAATTGAACCTACAGACCCGCAGTATAGCCCGCTTTCATATGTTCACCATCAGACATCGCCTGCGCCAATTTTTTACTGATGAAATGTTAATCCTCTCGCCAGGGCAATTGCATATTCATTTTCCTACCGTGATTGCTAGTCAGAAGTTTTGCCTTTATTGACCCCTCCCTAACCCTCCCCGTGCGAAGCCCCGCGAAGCGGTATTCGGAGAGTGAACCAAATGCAGTCCGGTTTTTAGCCCCTCTCCCTTGAATTCGGGGGAGAGGGGTTGGGGTGAGGGGGTAACAATAGGCGACTAGCAATCAGGGTTTTCCTATATTTCCTGAATAACAGGACGGAACAGGAGATTGTTGGCTGACGGTATTGAAATCGTTTGATTCAGGTCAAGTTACGGGAACGCAGGATCGTCTATCTAGCACTACGCAAATCAATTTGGATCAATATGCAATTGCCTTAATCCTCCTGCTTGACCGCCCGCGCAAATTCTGATTTAATGAGAACAGAAGTTCCATAATGCTGCACCTCATCAGGAGAAAATACCATGCCCTCCTCACTGTCCGCTGCGCGCATCCAATCCGCCGACAAGCGCGACGTGAAAAAAGTGCCGTTTGTGGAACTCTTCGAAAACCGCTTGCAGGGCGTGGTCTCCAGCGGCTCGGACATTGAGCGTGTGTATGTCTCTTTTTTCGAAGCCGGGACGCTCAATTATTCCTGCAACACCAACAACAACCGTCCCTGCGGTGGACTGCGCGGCTATCCCTGCAACCATCTTAAAGAACTGCTCCATGAAGCCGTGATACAGTATGGATTAGCGCGCGTGGTGCATGTGCTGCGCGTGCCCGGAGACGCGGCGCAGATACAATCCGAGCACGATATTCTGGCGCGGGCGGGGCGGCCAACTGGCGAATTCGCGGGCGAAATTTTCAGCCGCTTTTTGAGCGATCTCGAACTGCTGGAACTGCCGGATACCCAGACACCTCTCGCGGCGCTGGCCTGGTTCAACGAGTAGGCGTATCTATGCTGGAAACCCTGAAGGACAAACTGCCTGCCGCAGCCGCTTTGCAGGATACCATTGCAAATCTGGACGCCTGTTTTTTGCATGGATTTGTCGGCGGACAGTACGAAATATTGGCCGCGCTGCCACAGATTTTTGCGGGCGCGCCCTTGCAAGCGCGCATCGAGGAATGTGTTCAATCACTCGCCCAAAACAACTTCAACGAATCGCATTTTGTGACTTTGGCGGCAGTGCGCGGTGCGTTGCAGGGCGCGCTCTATGATGCCCTCCGTCAGCAGGCGTTATCTGCGTTGGGGCGGGCGGCTTCCGATCCTGTTCCCGAAATTCCGACCCTACCTACGCAAACCGATCCTTTGCTCGACAGCGCCCGCCACTGGCTGATGGAACTGGCGATGACCGGTTTTGCTCGTCTCGAACCGGGGACTATCGCTTCATTTGCGCCCACGCTGGCACAATTGCGCGCCAATCCCGCCACAACCCAACAGGCGGCGTTGCTCACTGGTTTGCTACATGAACTCATGAACGCGCTCCCGGCTCCATCTATTGACCGCATTCCTTTATTGCGCTGGTGCGATCTGTGGAGCAATGCCATGCTTGGCGCGGTGGGCATCGCTGATGCGCCCGAAGCGATTCCCGTCAGCGGCATATTTTATCCGCTCGGCGTGGAACTCCGAGGACACACCCGCATGGCGAGTATGACGGTGCATGGCCTCCTCCTGGTGGATGATGAACCGCGCTGGGTGCGCCAGAGTTGGTCGGCCTTCAAAGCCACCGCCATCCAGGGTGACGAAATCTGGCTTTTATTTCCTGAAGCCCAGATGCTGCTGGGGCATTTGCTGCAAAATAAAACCATCCGCCTTCAGGACATGCCTATGCTGCCTTCCGGCGATTTGCTGTGGAATATCGACAGGGTGGAATCCGGCAAAAAATTTAAACCGCTGAACATCACCCTCGAATATGCAGGGATAGGTCAGCCCTTAGCCGCCTCTCCCGTTCCCGCACTGGAACGCCATCCGGTACAGTTGGCCGAGCCGCTTTCCCTGACCGAATACCGGCTTGAAAATGACTGTCTGCACTTCAATGACGGGACGGTGCTGCCATTGGACACCCGCCGTAATGGCCTGACCGCCGAGTCACTTGAGGCCACAACGACGCTGTTCGGCCTGCTGCGTTATGACGATGGCGCGTGGTCGGTACAGCCTTTGACCGCCGGAAATGCTATCGGCAAATTTGAATTTGTCGGGCAAGCCGGGGCTGAACTTTTGAAGAAGCCGCCCAAAACCAACACGGTGTCGATTTTGCAGGAACGCGCCAGCCGCCTGCTGCGGAAGTCGAAAGCGAGCCAGTCATCATGATTTCGACTCCGATTGTGCAGCGCCGACAGGTGGTTTATTGGCGTTTGTTGTCGGCGATGTTCGGTTATACCGAGCAGGCCGGAAACTTTGAAAATATGTCGCGCGAGATTGCGGGCGAAGTCGGCCTGCCCGATTACATTCTCGATCCATACGTTAGCATTGACACGCTGCTGCATCATTACCCGGAACTCGAACCTGAGTTTCAACTCAACATCCTGCCCGATGAATCCGAAACCGCGACGCTGCGGCGCGGACTGATTTTTTCCAAGCTGCTGCTGAATACTTTTGGCCCCAATACCCAGACCAATCCTTGCACCGCCAGCCAGTATGCCCAATGGCTCAAAGATGTCGAACATCTGGAACGGGCGCTGGGCTGTCCGCGTGGGTCGCTGCGCGGGAATGCCCCGGCAGCCGGAATGGGTAGAGACGGCGGCACTTCTGGCAGTAACGAGCCAGCCACAGGGTTGACACGCCCCGGTGATAAAGGCACAGGCGGCGGGGCGGGCATGGGCTTTGAAATCCCGCTTGAAGAAATCCAGCGGTCTTTGAAAGTGCTGGAAGCCGATTTAGTCAAACGGATGGAACTGCGCGAACTGCTCCAGGATGATCGTCTGGCAGCGCAAATGCAGCCCTCAATGGAACTCATATCGCAACTCCTGCGCGACAAGTCCAATCTTTCTGGCAATGCCCTGAAGAACGCCAAACGGTTGATTCACCAGTACATTGATGAACTGGCAGAAGTTTTACGGCTGCAAATCAAACAAATGCCTTCGGGGAAAATTGATCGGTCTGTGCCACCCAAGCGCGTTTTCCGCAACCTCGACCTCAAGCGAACGGTCTGGAAGAACCTGACCAACTGGAATGTGAAAGAAAAGCGCCTGTATGTGGATCGTCTCTACTACAAGCACACCGGGCGTAAAAAACTGCCGACTCAACTGCTGGTGGTGGTCGATCAGTCCGGTTCGATGGTCAATTCGATGGTTCCCTGCGCCATCATCGCTTCGATCTTTGCTGGGCTGCCGCATGTGGATGTGCATTTGATTGCTTATGACACCCAGGTGATGGATCTAACGGATTACGTTCACGATCCTTTTGAGGTGTTGATGCGTACCAAATTGGGCGGCGGCAACGATACCTGCCTTGCATTAGACGTGGCCTGCGCCAAAATCCGCGACCCGCGTTTGACCGCGCTGGTGTTGATTAGCGATTTTTATGAAGGCGCGAACGATCAAAAATTATTCAACGATATTAAGAGCATCGTCGAAATGGGCATTCACTTTATACCGGTTGGCTCGGTAGATAGTTCCGGCGATTTCCGCGTGAATCCCTGGTTTAGGGAGCGCCTGAAAGAATTTGGCAAGCCCATTATCACCGGAAGCCCGAAAAGATTGATCGCCGAACTCAAAAAACTGATTGTGACGTAGGGAGATGCTATGAGCGAGACCGATACCATTCTGCGCCTGCCCGCCGAAGCCAAATATGCGGATGAATTGGCCTACCTTGAATCTGCCGACACTGGTCAGCGCCCAGCTAGTTGGCGGCTCACCCCGCGCATGGTGCGGACGTTCGTCCTCGGCAGTATGCCCTCCGATAAATTGGAACATACCATTGAGCAAAAGTGGTACGGCGATCCGGCGATTGTCGAACGTGCTATCGTGACGCTGGCCTCAGATCGCGGCCTGCTGCTCATCGGCGATCCGGGCACGGGCAAAAGCTGGCTGGCGGAACTCCTCGCGGCAGCGGTTTCCGGCAACTCAACCTTCGTCGTGCAGGGCACAGCCGGGACAACCGAGGATCAAATTAAATACTCGTGGAATATCGCCCTGGTGATCGCCGCCGGACAATCGCTCGACTCGATTATCCCCTCGCCGATTATGACCGCTATGCAGGGCGGCGCGATGGGGCGCTTTGAAGAACTCACCCGCTGCACCAGCGATGTCCAGGATGCGCTGATTTCGATCATGAGCGAAAAATATGTCGCCATTCCTGAATTGAAAACCGACAATACCGTTTTCGCCCGCTCTGGTTTCAACATCATCGCCACCGCCAACAGCCGTGATCGGGGTGTCAATGATCTGTCGTCGGCGCTCAAGCGGCGTTTTAATTTCGTCCATATTCCGGTTGTGACCAACAAAAAACAGGAGCGCGAAATTATCCTGTTCCGCACGCAAGAGCTGCTTCAGCGCCAGAGTTTCAGCATTAACGTGCCGCCGACTCTGTTGGATGTGCTGCTGCAAACCTTCGCCGATCTGCGCGAGGTCAGCAACGCCGCCACCTCCGAAGACGCCCGCCTGGAATCGGCGCTCTCGACGGCGGAACAAATCGGCGTGCTCGAAGATGCTGTCCTGTATTCCAATTATTTCGGCGAAAGTCAATTGAACTCCCGTCTGCTGGCGCGTTCATTGGTCGGCACACTTGTGCGCCGCCTGCCGGAAGATATGACCGTCATGAGCAAATTCTGGAACAGTGTGGTTGCCAAACACAGCGCCGATCAAAAAGGCGAATGGAAAGACTTCCTCGCAGGCGGCCAGGAAGCCATGCAAACGATTCAGAAATAAATTATGACCGAATCCACCACCGAAACCCTGACCCTCCTCAACGAGCAACTGCTGGAAGCGGCGCAGGCGTTCGCCGAGGACGCAAAAACCCTGTCCGACCTCTTGACACGTTTCGTCGGCGATGTAGATCGGGCGATGCGTGAGCCGCTGGATATGTTCCCAGTGTGTCATCATTCGCCCGCCTCGGCGCTGCATATGGTACGCCGCCTGCAAAACCAGCCGCCCAAAGTCATTTATATGGAATTGTGCGAGGATATGCTGCCCCTCGTGGAGCATTTGCGCGATTGCAAACTCCCGGTTGCTTTGCAGGGCTTCGCGGCGGAAAGCAGTGTGCTCCCCGCCGAACTCCTGCCGGTGATGGTGGTCGCGCCGCTGACCGAAGCCTCCGCCGAATATCAGGCCATCGCCTACGCCCTGACGCATCCCGAAACCCAGCTAATTTTCGTAGATCGCGCGGTGGATTACATCTTCCAATGGGATGCCGATTGGAAGCGCAAACTCGAACAACTGGAAGCCAAAGACGAAACCGACGAGCACGAAAACGCTGGTTTGCACGGCGCGGCAGTCGGTGTAACCGTCGGCGAACTCATGCCGACCTTCGGCGAATTTCTGCAATTTTTGCTGCGGAATTCCAACACCCGCCATTTCGCCGAATGGTGGGATCAATATGTCGAGCGCACCATCATCACCTCGGATTACGCCACCTACAAACAGGTGATGGTGCTGATCGGCAGTCTGATGCGCAACCTGGGACGCCGCCCCGAAGATTTAGAGTCCGACAGCCTGCGCGAACGTTATATGTGGACGCGCATCAAGCAGCACATGGCGCAGAATCAGATTCAACCACCTGAGGCGATGTATGTTTGCGGCGCGGCGCATACCGCCAGCGAAGTTGACGAATTTGGCACGGCGACGGACACGATTTGGGATATTCCCGCCGTCACCGATACCCGCTGGCTCTACGGGATTATTCCGTCCAGTTTTGCTGCGATTGAGCGTCAATTCAGCCATCCTGCCGGGACGGTCTCGCTGGCCGAAAGCACCTGGGATAAGAGCCTCAAGGCTGAAAAAATCAGGCCGTTTGATTTGAAGAAGCCTGACCTCACACCCGCCCGCAAATCAACCCTCCGCGAAATGACCCGCAACCCGCGCGTGCTAGCCGCGTTTTTGACTCAACCACCGGCCTATGCGGCTGCCGATGAGGAACAGCTTCTCGGCTGGTGCGTGCAGATCGTGGCGCTGGCGCGTAAAAATGGTTATCTCGCCAGCACCGCCGATTCGATTGCCATCTACCAGACCGCGATTTTGCTGGCCGGGATGCGTAACCGCCAGCATCCCACGCCCTATGATTTTCAGGACGCGGCCATCACCTGCCTGGAGAAAGACCGCACCCCCAAAAAGCGCACCATCGCCCATCTCTGCCAGATTTTACTGGGTGGCGACAGCGTTGGCACAGTCGGCTATACCTCGCTGCCGCCGCTGGCGCAGGATATTTATGACCGTCTCGCGCCGCTGGGAGTCAATCTGTTCGCCAAGACCAATCAACGGGCGCTGCTGGATTTTAAATCGCAGCCCGAACTGCGCCGCTGTTCCGACATTTTATGGAAATTGCGCTATTTATTCGGCAGCCTGATTGTGCGCCCGATTGTCGGCGAACGCGAACTCGGTCAGGTTCCGATTCAGGAATCCTGGGATGTGCTGATCGGCAAGCACCAGCGCGAAATTATCCAACTCGGTTATGAAGGCGTCACGCTGGAACAGGTGTTGGAACAGCGCATGAAAGCTGTCGCCTTCGCCGACGATGCGACGGCTGCTTTAGCCCTAAGCACGGCAGAAGATGCGCTTTTGCTGATGAACAGCCCGCGTCTGGTGCGCGAACTCGGTTTGCACGCCATTCACCTGCTCAAACAGGAAACCAGTGCCGAGGATGCGCCCGATATTTTCCAACGCGCTCGCCGCCTCGTTCATTATTATCGCGCCACGCCCGCTGGTCTGCCCGATTGGTTGGAAGGCTTGGTTTCGACGGGTTATTCGCATTATGCCTCGCTGCTGCCCCAGGCCTTCGCCGACGCCGGGACGAAACCGGAACAAATCGCCGGGATGCTGGGTTTTATTTTCACGCTGGAAAGTCTGGCGTTGGCGCTCGGATGCCAGCGCAGTCAACTCCTGCTCGGCTTACAGGGCGCGGCGCAGAATACCATCGCGCCCGATAAAATCGGCCTGCTGTGGACGAGTGAATGGCTGCTCGGCTTGCGCAGTATCGCCGACATGCGCGCCTATTTTACGGCAGTGCTCGATGATGCCCTGCGCCTGCCGGTTTTGCCGCAGTTCTTGAATGGTTTTGTGCTGGCGCTGAATTTCGCGCCGGGGATCGCCCGTTTTGTAGTCGAACTCTTGAGTCAGATTTTCGGCTCCGTCACCGATGGGACGCTGCTGCCCTGGCTGCCCTCCTTGATCCTGCAACTGCGCCAGCATCAACCGATTTTGGGGACGTTGATTAAAGAAGCCGCCGCCGTATTCCCGCCCGCCTTGACCGGATTCGCCAACTGGAAACCCGCGTGGCTCGATACGCAGCCCAGCGCGCCGTCGCCAACCCTGAGCGCCCACCTGACGCCAGAATTAGCGCTCGTGCGCGGACAATTATTCGCCGCGCCGGAAACGGCGGATGCGCTGGCGGTCTGGTTGGGCATCGCTCCCCAAACCTGGAATGAAAACCTGCCTGCCGCGGATTCCCAACCTGCCGACGATCAATTTGCATATGTCCGCGAAACCCTTCAAGCCTTCCCCGCCGCGACTCTCGCCTTGTCCGCCTATCTCCGCACAGATTGATCGTCAGATAATTTAAAACTGCTGTTTGAAAATTGAGGCTGTGAGACATCAACTTCAATTTTTCTGCTTCATCCTCTATGTTCTCGGTGTCTCTGTGGTTCAAAATTGAATTTCTAAACACGCGCACGCACCAGCCATGAAAAACGTCATGGTGACAGGTCATGCATAAAGGTGACTCCCTGCATGACGTCGGCTACATCCGTTGCGGATTCATTTCCACTACCCTCTAAATATCAAGTCGATTCAAGGAGGGGAAGTATGAGTACGATAGCTAGTCAAGGGAAGCACGAACCCATCAAACGTGGATACTTGTTCTATATCAAGCGTGGACTGAAATTGCTCGCCATCGGTCTGGCAATGCTGCTGGTGCTGGGTTTTGCCTACCAGATCATCGGCACGGAAACCGATAAAGCCGCCTATCCGGTGCGCGGACAGCTTTACAGCGTGGACGGTCACCAGATGAACATTTATTGCACAGGCGAAGGAAACTCGACTGTCGTTTTGGAAGCGGGTGGCCTCGCCAATTCGCTGTGGTGGGTTCGCGTGCAGGCGCAGTTGGAAAAACACACCCGCGTCTGCGCCTATGATCGCGCTGGACAGGGTTGGAGCGAACCGGCGGCTGGATCACGCGATGCGCTGACGTTGGTGAGTGAATTGCATACCCTGTTGGCGCAGGCCGGAATTCAACCGCCTTATATCCTGGCAGGTCATTCTTTCGGCGCGATTCTGATGCGGATTTACGCCCACCAGTACCCGGAGCAGGTGAGCGGGCTAGTACAGGTGGACAGCGGCTTGCTCATCCCCCAGCAGTTCGCCAGTCAGGATGAATTTCAGCAGTGGAAATCGTCGAACGATATTTTACAAGCGCTGCTGTGGGGCATGACGCGCTTCGGCATCGTCCGGCTGATGATGCCCAACCAATTTGCGACCTGGGGTTATCCGCCGGAGATTGCGGGCGAATTAGCGGCGCTGCGCTCCAGTAACTCAGTTTTCGACAGCGACTACGCCGAACGACTCCCGGCACGTTGGGCGCTTAACGAAGCCTCTGCCAACGCCGAACACCTGGGCAATCTGCCGATGGTCGTGCTATGGGGAACCGAGGGTTTGAATTTCTCCCCGGCTGATTTGGAAAAGCTCCATGATTTTCAGCGGGAAATCGCCACCTATTCCAGCAACAGCCTGAGCCGGAATGTCGAGGGCGCGGATCATGGGACAATCCTGGGCAAAGAGCAGTACGCGGGGCAGGTGAGCGCTGCCATCCTCGACATGATCCAGGCCGCGCAAACGGGTAAACCACTGACCTCATAATCTCATTACCTAAGCAAAAAAATAGGCGCTGCTGTGCCTATTTTTTTAGGGTCTCAAACGATGACGGTTAGTTTACTTCAGCATGTTTATTCCAGGGGAGAAGTGTTTCTTCCCATTTCTCAAATTTTCGTTCTAAACGCAAGGGACTCGCTGAATACATCCATGCCCCTACAGTCCGAATGGCTTCTTTATTAACATAATAAAGTCGGCTGTGATTTTTGAGATGGCGGACGCGGCCTTCTATTGTAGTATTGCGCTGAATTACAGTTGACATTGTATTGGCAAAGTTTGGACTCCCGCATGAAAAATCTAAACTCCGTTGTTTAGAGGGATAGGGATGTCCTTTGCTTTGGCCTATCGCCCATGTAATACAGCCATCTCCGTCGAAATAGCCGCGCACGAAATCAGCTTCATAGGCTTCCGGCAGGGCAGCAGGCCACTCAATGTCCAGGCTTTTTCGCGGACGTAACCCTAGCGCAACACAGTCCTCTACGATTTGTCTGACCGAAGTGGATATTTTTGCACTTGTTCTGCCATCCTGACGTGTATAAGGACGCACACGTAATTTGGGGTCTATCGTATAGGCAACTTTGCGGAGGTGGTCAATGTCCTTCATTTCAAGAACCACCTCCCAATAGTCTGAGAATCGAGTCGTGATGCAGCCATCGGCATAAAGCAAGCCAACCACATAGGCCATATCTGGCGTCCAGGTTTTGAAAAAAGTGAGTGCCTTTTCAAACCTTAATGGATTGGGATTATGCTTAGTTCCCATATTAAAAATTACCTATTGACCGCCATTGGCATGGCTACATAAACAAAATCATCGCGGTTTTCGGGCCGGATTACGCCTGGATTAGCCGCACCGTTGCTCTCGAACACCACGCGCTCATCGCCAATCACGTTCAGTACCTCAATCAGGTAGCGGATATTGAAAGAAATCTGCATCTGCTCACCTTCCACCGAGGCATCCAGCATCCCTTCATTGTCACCGCGCTCGGCGCTCATGCCCACAATCGTCACCGCGCCCGGTTCGCCTGGGCCGCTGGCCGGTTTCACCAGTAATTTGGCGCTATAAGCCGAATCGCGCGCGAAGATTTCCGCACGTTTGCAGGCCGCTAGCAAATCGCTGGTATACATCGTTGACGAGGTGATGTAGCTGCGCGGGATAATCGCCGACACATCCGGGAATTTACCTTCCAAAAGCTGCGTGGCGATGTCGGTATATTTCATATGGAACAGCACAATGTCGCGGTCTTTCGGCAGTGTAATCGAGACTTCCTCGTCTTCCTCACCGATCACCCGCCCGATTTCCGCCAGCGCCCGCGCAGGAATCACAATGTCCACCGGCTTGGGGAAATGCTGGTCGATTTCGGTTGTGCGCACGGCCAGCCGATAGCCATCGGCAGCGGTCATGGTCATGACATTGCCGTCCAGTTGGGTATGCACACCGGTCAGGATCGGGCGGTTGTCTTCTTTGGCTGCCGCAAATACCGTCTGCGCGATCATTTCTTTCAGCACCTTGCCCGACAGCACCACATCGGCCTCGCCGCCCTGCGGCACAAGCGGGAATTCCGCCGCGTCGATGCCCTTGATGTTGGAGTTGGTCGCGCCGCAGCGCACATTGACGGTCTGGGTGGCGCTGTCCAGCGTCAGATCGACCCGTTCCGGCGACAGATTATTGACCAGATCGGCCAGCGTTTTGGCCGGAAGCGTGATCGCGCCTTCGCGGTCAACCTTCGCCCCGATCCAGGTGGTGATGCTCATTTCGAGGTTGGTGGCTGAGAGTTTCAGCCGCGCGTCTTCGGTAGCGATCAGGATGTTACCCAGCACCGGCAGCGTAGGCCGATTTTCGACTGCCCGCGCGACAGTGCTCAATCCTTTGGCTAATTTGTCCTGGAGGACACTCGTCTTCATTTTTAGGTAACTCCTGATTGGCTGTTTATCCCAAAATATCCCAGGAGTATACAACATTCGTTCTCAATTGAGTAGCG
>JBDTNB010000138.1:0-17790 GCA_039933955.1 Chloroflexota bacterium | reverse complement strand
GTGACCGACATCCAGAATTGGGAGATTCACACCAACTGGCCGAACACCGAAAAGCGCATTTATAAATTCACCAATGCCGAGATTGCGACCAAAAAATCGGTGGAGAACATGCTGCGAGAGATGTTCATCACCCCCGAACGCCTGCATCCCAATCGCAATACGGAGCAGGTGACGACTGCCGCCGCCGATGTGTTCCGCCTGATCGCCGACGATATGCGGAAAGAAGATGCCCTCACCCCTAAATCCCCTCTCCCACAAGGGGCGAGGGGACTTGAAGACGTTTCTGACTCCCCCTCTCTGTACACGGAGAGGGGGCTGGGGGGTGAGGTAAATGTGCGGGGGGGTGAGGTAAAAGACCGCACCCTCACCAACCTCTATAATGCGCTCAATGTGTGGCGCGGTAAAGATAAAATGAAAACCAAAGACGCCGCCGCTGATTTCGCACCGCGCCTGGACGAACTGCATAACGCGCTCGATCAGGCGGTGTGCGACGCCTACGGTTGGCCGCATGAAATTTTGAACGATGAGGAAGCCATTTTGCGGAATCTGCTGGCGCTCAATCTGGAACGCGCCGCCCTGAACGGGGGTGGGGAAGCGTAACCTCACCCCCCCTCCTTTCAGTCGCCCTCTCCGATTACAGAGAGGGGGAATGAGAAGCGCTGGGTTGTGCTTTGTTCCCCCTCTCCACCTATCGCAAAAACCTGCTTCTCGCACTCGCTATTCTAAGTGGAGAGGGGGCCAGGGGGTGAGGTAAAAGCGAGGTTATGTATGGAAATCGACGAACGTCGCCCAGCGAATACGACCCCCGAATTATGGGAAAAACTCAAACCCCTGGCGCGGCAAATGCGCCATGCGCCCACCCCGGCAGAAAAACATCTATGGGGACGGCTGCGTAACCGGCAGTTAGGGGGCGCAAAATTTCGGCGTCAGCATGTGATTGATCGTTTCATCGTTGATTTTTATTGTCAGGAATATCGGCTGGTGATCGAAGTGGATGGCTCGATTCATGAATACACGCAGGCAGAAGACGCAGTGCGCCAGGAATTTTTGGAAAGCCTGGGGCTGCGGGTGATCCGGTTCAGTAATGCCGATGTGCTAACCAGGATTGATGGGGTCGTCGAAGTGATTGCAGAAAGTTTTCAGGATTGACTTTTTAGAACTTTTGTGCTATAATACACCTTCCAAAATCAGCAGTGGTTTTGCTCCCCTCGCCCTGAGGGCTGCCGAAGGCGTGGGCCGGGGGCTTACAAGGGTAGGTTTTTAATTTTCAACAAAATGCGACATTCAAAAATCCACAAGGTGTACGAAATGGCCTGCTCTGGCCTTTCTAGCCCCTTCAGTGGGCTTGTCTGGCAATCTAGCCGGGGTGCTTCAGCCCCCGGTGACGCAATCGCACAAACCCATTTCTGAAAAACCTACCCTTGTAAGGGGGCCGGGGGTGAGGGTTATTATGCAGCGAGTAAAGCGACTATGGCGGCGGCACAGGGTATCCAATCTATCGACGGCAGTTCCCCTCATTTGTCGTCGTCGTGCCCCCTCCCCAACGGCAATCAGCCGGAATTGTCGTCGTTTTGGATGTTTCCCTCATCCACCACCAAAAGGGGTGCTGTTTTGGAAAACAGCCGGAACTTCCAAAGAAATTCGGCTTTTTCGGGAGCATTTTTTTGGATCGGTTTTCGGGACGCGCACTGCGCAGCGTACAGGTATCTTTTCAACAAGAGCCACCCCCAGCGCGGCAAACAGCCGGGGTTATTGCGCCGTCGGTCTTTGTCTTTTGACTAAAGACTAGAAGCTAACGACTAACGACTTAGCCGCTCCCCCGCGAACGTTGGTAATGCGCGCGGGCTTTGGCGCGGTTGCCGCAGTTTTTCATTTGACACCAGCGGCGGCTGTGATTTTTGGAGGTGTCCAGGAACAGCCAATCGCAGTCATCGGCGGCGCATTCCCGCAAATACGGGCGGTCATGCGATGTCAGCAGTGCCGACGCCGACCACATCACCGGCCACAACATTTTTTCCAGGTCGTCGGCATCCATCGCCCACGCCCAACTAAACTCGTCCAGGCTGGAATCCAGGCGCAGAAAGTGCATGGCTTTCGACAGAATGTGATTGAACGCCTGCATATCGGAAACCTCGACCTGCTGACCCTCGGACGCCGCCGAGAGCACGCGGTAAATCGTCTCGCGCACGGCGACGGCGTATTGCAGCGCGGCCTCAGCTTCTACCGGATGCTGATTGGCGAGTGCCAGCAAATGTTCGCCCTCGTCGGGATTCAAAACATTGCTGTAGACACTCCACTCGACCAGGTTGGCGTAGCTGGTCAAAAATTCGTCGTCGGGCTTCGCAGGATGTTCGCCGGAGGTGTTCACAAAGTCCAGACAAAGCCGTTCATGCAGGGGTTCCAGGGCGGCAGCACCGCGTGTGTCAATCATTTCAGCCTCACTTTAACCATCAAAAGCCTGTTGACAGGTTATGTTGATGTGTGGTATCTTATAACCAGTAAAGTCATTATAGCAGGTTATGTTGATACTGTAAAGGAAGGCACACGATGTTCAACTGGCTGGAATATGCAACCCGACTCAAGCAAAAAGAATTTTACGCCAATGCTGAAGAAGCCCAGCTTATCCGGGAAGCGTTAGCCGCGCACGCGAACGACGACCCCTTCTATTATGAAGCATTAGCTGCGTTAGGTCGGCGCTTGGCAGCCCTGGGCGAAAATCTCCAGGAGCGCTACGACAGCGCTTGCAAAATGCCGCTCGAACTGCCGCCGCTGGAACGCGCCCATGAATAAACAGGACTTATTGAAAGCCATTCACGAGTGCCGCGATGAAATCGAATCCTGTTGGGCAGGGGCGACGGATGAGCAGTTGACCGCGCGCCCCGGCCCGCAGCCCGATTGGTCAGTCAAGGATTTGATCGCGCATCTCACCTTTTGGGAACAGGATATGCTCACCAGCCTGGGCAACAGCGCCCTGGCTACGACTCCCGATTGGAACGACAGCACCGACGCGGTGAATGCGCGCGTTTTTCAAGCCAACCAGGATCGCTCACTGGACGAAATCCGCACGGCATTTCGGCGCTCGCTGGATCAGATTTGCGATCTGGTTGGCAGCCTGTCGGATGCCGATTTGGACAGCACCGAAATGCTGCCCACACCGGATCGTATGCCGTTGTGGCAGTACATCGCCGACGAGACCTACGAACATTATCACGACGATCATTTGCCGGATGTGCGTGCCTGGGCACGCCGCGAAGGGCTGCTGCTGTAATTGCAGGGCGGTTCGCGTTTCAATATTTGTCAGGTATGATTCACCGGAGATTTCGTACACCCTAAGGTAGATTGTCGATGACTCCGGTTCCAACCTTTCCCCGCACCCGTGCGACCTGGCTGTCCTATCTGATGCTGGCCTACTACGGTTATTTTCTCAACATTTTTGGCCCGATCACGCCGTTTTTGAAGAACGAACTTCAACTTTCCTACACTGTCAGCAGCCTGCATTTTTCGGCCTTCGCGCTGGGCATGATCGGGGCAGGGCTGACCGGACATCGCGTGATTCAGCGTTTGGGCCGCTGGAATTCGCTGTGGCTGGGCGCGTTTGGCATGTGCGTGAGCGCGATTCTGCTCATCGTCGGACGCGATCCCAAGTTGACGATTGGCGCATCTTTTTTAATGGGGCTGGTTGGGTCGCTGATTTTGGCGATTATCCCGTCGGTGCTGTCCGATCAGTATGGCGAGATGCGGGCGGTGGCGTTCTCCGAAGCCAATGTTATTTCGTCCATCGTCAGCGCGGTTGCCCCGGTATTGGTCGGTTGGTTTGCGACAATGGCGCTGGGTTGGCGGGCTGCGCTGTTGATCCCGGTATTGGCCGCGCTGGTGATACGCTTCGGGTTCGGCACTGTCGCTTTACCGACAGCCCAGGTTTCAACCACGACAACAGCCAGCACGGGGCGGCTGCCGCGACTCTACTGGATTTATTGGGTCGCGCTGGTCATGGGCGTGTCGATTGAGTTCTGCATGATTTTTTGGAGCGCCGATTACCTGGAAACGGTCTTGAAAATCCCTAAAGCCGATGCTGCCCAGGCCGTCAGTTTGTTCCTCGCCGGGATGATCGTGGGTCGCTTGAGCAGCAGCCGCCTCGTCCAGCGCTTTAATCCGCATCAGGTGGTCACGGGATCGCTGCTGATCGCCGCCACGGGATTTTTGATTTACTGGACGGCGACAGCGCCGATTTTCGGGATTGTGGGTTTGTTCGTCACCGGGTTGGGTGTGGCGGGCTTGTATCCGATGATTTTGTCGCTGGCGATTGGCACGGCGGGCGGAAGTATTGACCGTGCCAGCGCGCTGGGTTCGCTGGCGTCCGGCACGGCGATTTTCTTGCTGCCGTTGATCCTGGGGCGCTTAGCCGATGCAGCGGGTATCCGCGCGGCTTATGCAGTGATTATCGTGCTGCTGATTGTGGCATTCGCGATTATTCGGGGAACCGCACGGTCTATTGCTAAACCCCAGATTGACGTGTAGGGACGCAGCGCTGCGTCCCTTCTGAAAAACCTGAAATTTATCGGGCCAAGCCTAGCCCTCGTAGTAGCTGTCGAGTTTGCTCAGGGTGTGATCGACAATTTGCAGCGCTTCCTGAAGCTGTGGCTCGGTGATAGTGAGTGGCGGGCAGTTGAAAATCATGCTCCAACGGGAGAAGGCGCTCAAGCCCTCTTCGCGCATCGTCTTCGCGGCGATTTGCATCGGCTCGGTGGCTGCGCCCAGGAACGGTGTGAGCGGTTCGCGCGTGTCGCGGTTCTTGACCAGTTCGATGACCTGATGCAAACCCGTGCCGCGAATGTCGCCGATGATGGCGTGCTTTTCGGCCAAGTCCATCAGACCGCGCCGCAGGACTTTGCCCATCTCGCGCGAGTTGTCGATCAGGTTTTCTTCGCGGTAAACCTCGATGTTGGCGACACCCGCGGCCATCGCCAGTGGATGCGCGCTGTAAGTCAAACCGGTAGACAGCACATGGTCGTCGAAGAATTTGGCAATTTCGTCGCTGACGATGGTCGCGCCCAACGGAACATATCCGCTGGTGATGCCTTTGGCGACGGCCATGATGTCCGGCTGAACATCGGGATAATGATCGACGCCGAACCATTCACCAGTACGCCCAAAGCCGCTCATGACTTCATCGACCATCAATAATATGCCGTATTTGTCGCAAATTTCCTGGATGCGATTCCAGTAGACTTCTGTCGGCTGGATGATGCCACTTGTGCCGCTGTAACCTTCGAGGAGTATGGCGGCGCAATACTGCGGGCCTTCCATTTGCACGATTTCCTCGACCATATCCGCCATAATCGCGTCGCCCTCTTCCTGCGTGCGGCCTTTGTAGACCGGGCTGCGATAAGCATAAGGATCAGGCAGGCGCACAATATCCGGCAGGCCGGGGCCGTGCCCATGACGGCGCGGGTCGCCCCCGGCGGAAGCTGCGCCAAAGGTCGCGCCATGATAGGAGCGATAGCGTGTCAAAATTTTCTGGCGTCCGGTGTATAGGCGCGCGATTTTGATCGCATTTTCAATCGCGTCCGTGCCGCCGTTGGTGAAAAAGGCTTTGCTCAGATTCCCCGGCGTGACTTCCGACAGCAGTTCGCCCAGGCGTCCACGCGCTTCGGTGGCGATGCTGGGATAGGCGTAGGAAATTTTGGCGACATGATCCTGGATGGCTTTGACCACTTTGGGATGACCGTGGCCGACGTTGACATTGACCAACTGCGACGACCAGTCAATATAGCGTTTGCCCTCGGTGTCCCAGTAGTAGATGCCCTCGGCGTGATCCATCGTGATCGGATTCCAGGCATTCTGGGCCGTCCAGCTTGTCAGGGTGTATTCCTTATTCGTTTTAATAATGTCGGCGGTTGTGACCATATGCAATGCTCCTTGAGCGAATAGCGGTTAGCCATTAGCTGTTAGCTAAAAAACGAGGCATGTTTCTCGATATTGTAAACCAAAATATGACCAGAACCGAATCGGTGGACTCTGGGAGGAGGGAGTTAAAAGGTAAAAGTTGAAAGTTAAAAGACAGAATTTACATGAGGGTGATCTAAATTGAACAGCAGATATTGTGAAGCGGACGAGACATGTCTCGTCCCTACAAATACGTGCAGGCGGATTCATGGGACTGTATAGAAGCTAGGTGATTATTCAGAACGCCAGACGCGCGTGCCTTTGTCGAAGTTTTCCGCCGGGAAGCTCACGAGGTCGATGCGCCAGGGAGTCAGCTTGAGCAGGCCGAACTTTTCGCTGTCGTAGCTGACAAAATCCTGCGCGGGATCATAACCCAGCGGCGGCGGCGTGTTTTTGAACAAGTCCCAGACGCGCTTTTTCTGGTCGAGGTCGTTCACCCATTCGGCGCGGCAGTCGACATAGACCGGGTTGAAAAAATCGGTGATGTAGGCCAGCGAGACATATGGATTTTGCGCCAGATGCCCCGCCTTGTGCGATGTAGGGCTGGTGGCGATCCAACCGGTTGACCCCTCCCAGATGGGATGCAGGATGCGCGAACGCGGGCGGCCTTTGCTATCGACGGTGGCGACACTGCACCAGACCATCGTATGCACCCGCTTGATGAAGTCTGCCTCGATTTCAGAAAAATCTTTTATATACATGATTCTCTTTCAAAAATGATCGTTAAACCCACCGGAAAAGAAGTATTAAGGAATCTTATGTTGACATTCATCAAAGCTGGTCAAAAATGTAATTAGGGTACTTAGGTACTGCCAATATTTTGGATCATATTTTTTAAGGAGGCAAGACATGATTGACCGTTCAGATATTCAAGGTCGTTTGCGATTGTTCCGCTACGGCCTCATCGTAGTCGTCATCGTAACCTTCCTGATTAGCCTGCTGGCTCCGGCTGTATCACTCAATGTGGTGACAAGCGCCGGTCTGCCCGCCCCGGCCATCACCGATTTCCTGGGCAACGCAATCCTGTTTACCATAGTCGTCGGGATTATCGCGGTGGTGGCTTACTCAGTGTATCACTACACCCTGACCAAGAGCTGGCCGTTTATGGGCAGCAGCAAGACCTCGTAATTTTTTCGATCAACTTGAACATTGTCGCTGACAGGGAAGGGCACACAGCCTTTCCCTGTTTTCATTTGGATAGTTTTCCTTTTCCACTCAAAATAGCTCCACCATACAGTTTGCTGCACAAATAGGATACTTCGGGCTTCCGGGTGGTGAAGCGCCGCCGCGATTTGCTGGCGGGCGCGGCGGCTACGCGCGTTACTAGGGAAAATTTCAGAAGTTGGGCAAGCTCTGTGTGATGTCCAGCGCCCATTTTCAGGGCTACAACGGGCAGCGTTAGCGCGTGGTTTACAGCCCGATCAGCCGTATTGTGTTGCGGATTGAAAAAGGAAACGCCCCTACGCATCTCGTCGGTTCGTAGGGGCGTGTTTTGTTTATCGAATAGACGTATCGACAGTCAGCAGCATATCCAACTGCTGGGCGAATTCCTTCGGATAGCGGACGAATCCCGCGTGATTGCCGGGAAATTCGACCAGCGGCGTTCCGATATTTTCGGCGAGTGCAGCCGCACATTGATAAGGAAAATAGGCGCGTCCTTCGCGTCCGCCAGCTACCACAATGCGCGTCGGAGTCGCCATTAACGCCACGACATCGAGGCGGTAGCGGCTGACTGCGCCCATATCGTGTTTGAAGAACGACTCTTTATTGTGGCGGGCGGCCTCGGCATCTTTCTGCGGCAGGCCGAGATTGGTTTGCGGTGTGCGGGTATCTACGCCCAGGCTGGCCGCGAACTGCCGCAGCGCTTCCGTTGCCCCGCCTTGCTGATACATGGCTGACAGATTCGGTGGTTGTCCTTTGTCGGGCATAAATTGACTGAGCGGCGGCTCATCAGCGACCAATGTCGATACCTGTTCACTGTGGCGGACGGTCAGATCAAGCCCAATCACCGCGCCGATACTGCACCCGAACACATAGGCCGGTTCATGGCTCAGTGTGGACAGCAAATGCGAAACATCCTCGCTGTGAGTCGCGATCTCGATAAGCTGTTCGGGATTGTCGAGCGGGCTGCGGATATAACCCCGTCGGTCATAGGTGACAACCGTATAATGACCGCACAATTCGTTGGCGATGCCGTTGTAGCTTTCAGCATCACCCGCGCCGCCCGCGATGAGCAGCAGCAGTGGGCCAGCGCCGCGCGTTTCGTAATACAGTGTCGCGCCAGGAACTTTCAGCGTATCAGCTTTGATTGAGTTCAATTGAGTGCCTCCAATTTTTTCGAATCCACCAGATTAAAAGTGCTGCGCTGCCCCATACGCCCCAATTGAAAAGGCGCGCAACGACCAGCAAGCTATCGGTTGGCAGCGTCAGGGCTAACAGGACATCCACCGCTGTTTTCAGGATGAGCACCAGACCAATCGCGGCGGTGATGATGGTCAAATGGCGGCGGTTTTCGGGATCGCTCAAGCCATTTTCAATTTGAATGGCGAAGGTTGGTTGGCTGCGTGCCAAGAGACGCAGCAGTGGGAAAAATAATGGCTTTCGGACGATTACCGAAATCAGCAAGGCTGCCCCGATTAAGCCAGTTATCAGCGGCCCGTGCAGCTTGAGCGGCAGCGGATTCCCACCCAAAAGCTGCGAGACGATGACCGCGACGGCCAGTCCGAGCAGCGTGGCAAGGCTGATCCAACTCAGTTTGCGATTCCAAATCCAGCCGACCACGATGCGTACAGCCGTGACACCGCTGACCAGCGCAAGGGCTATGGTGTCGGAAGCGACGATAGGACGCAGTAGGGCATACAGAAGCGGCGGGAAAAATCCGTTGATCGCCAGATTGAGTGCCAATTTGATCTGTAGTCGGCGAAGTTTTTGCGGGGCTGTTTCAGGCTGATTCATTTCTGCGTCTTTTTTTGAATGAACAATTCATTCATTGAATATAGTCGTAATTTTTCTGCCTGTCAACAGCCGCCATAAATCGAAAAATGTGGGCTAGAGTTTGAGTATCCGCAGGATCAGTTTCGGGTCGGGGAAATGCGCTTGCAAATAATCGGCGTCGCGGATGGCAAAGCGCGATAGGCCATCAAAATAAGCAATGAAGACGATCACCAATTGATCGGGGTCGCCCGCGACGACTTCGCCAAGTGCCTGCCCCTCGACAATTAACTGTCGCAGCACATCCTGGAAGTTCCGCGCTTGTTGAATCAACGCTTCGCGCAGTTCATCTGGCAGGGCTTCGTCACGGGCGTAGTTGCTGAAAAGCTGATAATATTCAGCGCTTTTGGGGCGCTGGCTGAAGATTCGCGAAGTCAAAAATTCGAGACGTTCCCAGGGCGACCCCGGCATGTGCAAAATGCGCTGCAATGCTGCCCGACCGGATTGCGTGGACTCCTGGATGATTTCGGTCACGATAGCTTCTTTGCTGGGGAAATAACGGTAGGCCAAACCCTGGCTGATCTCGGCGGCGGCGGCCACGTCCGCCATCGTCGCCGCCATGCCTTTGCGGGCGAATACCATGCGTGCGGCCTCTAAAATTTTGGCGCGCTGCGCTTCGCGGAGCAGTTGGTTGGCTTCTTCCGTCCGGGGCATCGGGTTTCCTCAAGCTGCAAAGAACCATTTCACATGGAGGTTATTATACAACTGCGCGCCGCAATTGAGATGACAACTGTCAGCATTCCTCGCGTGCCCTATTGACACAGTTCATCGTTTTTTGATAACGTGATTGAGGAGACCGACACCATAGGAATAAACCATGACGACAGTCAGCTACATCCCGACCATCAGCCCACAGAACGCAATCCTGACGCAGGACGACGCGCGCACGATTGCCCGTTTTTTCCAGGCGTTGGCTGATCCCACGCGGGTGCGGATGTTGAAAGCACTGTCGGAAGGTGAATGGTGTGTATCGGATTTGACCGACGCGCTGGGGATGGATCAACCGGCGGTCTCGCACCAACTCAAGTATCTGCGCGAGATGAATCTGGTGCGCTGGAAAAAGCACGGCAGGCACGTTTATTATCAACTCGGCGATGCCCATATGCGTGATATTTTAATCAGCAGCATCGCCCATCTGGAATGCGGCTAAACCAGCTCCGCTATTAATTTGTACATCTTTTTGTAGGGACGCAGCGCCGCTGCGTCCTTTTCATACCAATTTAAGCAAATTTTATGGAGTGCGAGGGCTGTTTCTATAGCCTACTTCAGTAGGCTTGGCACTTCGGCAGCCGGACGTTTTAACGTCTGGCGTCGCAACCGGCGAAATTTGATTCGCGGACAGTCCTTTCAGTCCCCGACCTTCTGCTTATTGCAACCCGAACCGATATGTTTTGTCGCCCTGGCTCAACACCAGACTCAATCCCGCGTCGCTGGTCGGCACGCGGAACCCCATATATCCCCATACCTGACCGAGCGTAAATGCTCCCGGCCCGAACAACTGTGGCATACTGAAATCCGGCGCGGGTGCATAGGTTGCCCCGGACGCGCTGACGACATGCAGGTCGGATAAGCTAGGCGCGCAGTTGGTTTTCCCGGCGCAAATCACAATCACTTCGACGACGACCCAATCCTGGCCTGTGGGTACGGCTGCGGCCTGACCGCCCATCTCGGTGATGAAACTGCTGCCGGGACGGTTCAGGCTGACCACCCGCATCGAACCTGTACCGATGTCCAACGCTGTCCCGATGGCGACGCCCGTATCCCCGGTCAACACGGGAGTCGCGGTCAATACACCAGGCTGTGGTGTTTGACTCGGTGTACTGCTAGGCGCAAGTGGTAGGGATTGCGTGGGTTGCTGTGTGCCTCCCAGCGATTGTGGCGACGGGATGGGGGCTGTCGCAAGCGGCGGATTGACCACGCTTGCCTGGACTGTGGGCGGCGTGACGAGTGGCAGTCCAGATTCAGCGGTCAGACCGATGTCACCAGGTTCGAAAGGGGGAGTGACAGTCGTTTGTTTGGCAGATGTCGCGCTGGTGATTTCAGTGGCAATCGGCGATAAGGCGATGACTTTGGGAGTCGGCGATGCGTGAATCACGATTTCGGCGGTTTCCTGGGGTGTTGCACTGCTCACATCCGCGACGGCCAGGGTAGGCAAGCTACTGGCTGTGTCAGGGGTTGCGGCTGGACGCAGCGAGAATAACGCAACTGCCAGAACGACCACCACGACCAATCCGCCGACGATCAGTGGCACTTTCAGCGAACGCGCCGCGCCTGCGCCCAGTTTGGCCGCGCGTGCCATATATCTTTCGTTGTCCGGCGCGAGTTGCAGCGCTTTCTGGATAGCCTGTTTTTTGGCGGCGGGCGTCTCTGCCGCGAACGACAGCAAAAACCAGCCATTCGCCGCGTCGGGATGTTCGCGAAGATAGGGTTGCAGCGCCGCGCGGGCGTCGTCATAACGCCGTTCCTGCACCAACGTGCTGATCTGGCGAAGTTGTAAATCCATAGCAAAAAACTTTCTCTGGTGAAATCGGGATGGAGCCGCTTTTGCAGGCGGCTCCAGAATTGATTATACGGGGAAAGTGAGGGCTGCGCACAAACAGGCGCAGCCCTTGACGATCAGTTACGGGAAGGCGCGCACCGCGTCAAAGTCTACCGACCCAGCAGCGCTGTGCTTCACCAGATTGATGGTGTGTATACCTGCACCCAACCCGGTGACGGCGTAGGCAAACGGATGGAAGCGGTAGGGTGAAAACAAATCGATGAAATTGACCGATATATCATCCAGGATTAGTGAATACGGAGTTACACTTCCATCCACATATATGTCCCAGCCATCTTGCAATGGCCCCTGAGATGTGTAGAGCATAAAGCCCGTGCCGTTCACGTAGAAGGTGAGGTTTGCGCCTGCATTCGTCGCACGTTTGGCGGTTCCGCCCTGGAAACCCGCTCCTCCCACTGAATGCACGCTGGTGGTCGTCCATGCGCCGAAGAAGGTATTATAACGGATAGCAGCATTCGTTTCCTGAATGAGACCTGTTGATGGTGTGATGACGATTTGCCGCCGTGCGCCAACAGAATCGAGTTCGAATGTGCCGCTGGTCACGACCAGCCTGACGCTGTGCGTGCGATCTGAGCGTAGATAAAGGTCTTGCCAGGGGAACGGAATCACACCGGCGGAGCCACCTGGATCACTGATTGTGCCGACAAACTGATTGTCTTCGTAGACATCCACTGTCGAGCCAATGGCTGTCATCCGGTAGCCGACCATGAACCAGTTGCCTGTATAGTTAAAACTGACGGACGAACCGGCGTCACTGGCCTGACGGATGGTGTTTCCAAATGTGCCAGGGGTAGCTAGATTTGCCCAATAACCGCCGTAAAGCAGGGTAGCGGCGTTCTCATTGGTCATGACTGTCGAGGCCGCTATTGCTCCCGGCGTGGAGGCCTGCGCCGCGTCGAATTGGAGCACAGGCAGGTAAGGTGTGTTGTCGTTATTGATAATCTGGACAACATGGCTGTATGCGCCCAACCCGCTGATGACATAGGGCACTTTGGCATGAATGGCGGCGCTGTTGTTGCTCACTGTCGCGTATGCGACACCATCGACTTGAACATCCATACTGCCATAATTTGGCCCGGTGCTGCGGAAGATAGTAATCGCCGAGCCGGTAGCGCGGAAGCTGATGGTCGCCCCTATATCGAGTGTTTGAGTAACCTTGCCCAGGTTTGCGCCCACGACGGGTTGAGATAAGAAACTGCCGTCTGTGTAGCAGAATTTCTTGGTCGCGCAGGGATAACCGCTGCCCAGGTTGTCGTCGGTCAACGCGGTGATCGACGCGGTGGGCAGCATATCACCCTCATAGGTGCGGATGCGGTCAATATCAACCGGGCCAGCGATATACGGGGAGCGCCGCAGCACCACCTGATGCCATTTGCCCGGAGTATCATCTACGCTGCAACTGCAAAGGTCTATGGGATAGATCTGGTTGCGTTTGAGCACCGCCGCGCGGTTGTAAATGTAATCGACTTGTTGACCATCAATCCAGACTTCCATAAGCCCTTGTGTTGGGCCAATCGTGCGCGCGACATCGAACGCAATACCCCGGAAAGTGAACGCGGCAACGGCATCAAGATCGCTGGTCGTCTTCACTTGACCACCCGAAGCGCCCGTCGCAGCACCTTGCACCCACGAGCCGGAGTAGAAAATATTCGGCGAGTTTTCCTGGTAGTCTACGTTGTTGCTCGCTAGGCTCCGGCGTACATCCAGATCCAAAATTTCGTCATCGGTCACGTTGATGCTGTTGACCATAATGTAATAGGTCTGTCCGGCAGTGAGCGGGACATTCAGCATCGACGCACCGTTGAAGTTGAGCGGGTCACCGATAGTAGCAGGCGGGGCATAATCGTCGTTGCAGCCCAGATAATTGGTGGAGAAGTAACCTTCTTCCGGCATCTGCCATACACTCAGTTCGGTGTCATAGCTGGAACCCAGCGTATTAATCTGATAGTAGTCGCTGATGGTGGGTTTGAATTTGTACCAGAGTGTTTGGGTGGGTGAAAAGCAGCCACTCGGATCGCTGAGTGAGGTTGTGACACTGCGTGAATGGACAGCCTGGGTGGTGGTAAAAGGCACAGCCGCGATATTGGTCGCGTTCTGGTACAAGTCGTTGGGCGCGCTAACTTTGCAATCGCTGGAATTGGGCGTATTGTAATTTGTCCAATTCTGTGCCCAATCTGCTTGTACCCATCCATAGCCATAATCATTCGTTTTGCCTGTGCCGGTTGGATCATATGCCGAGCAAATCAGGGCTTCTTTGGCCTGCGCAGGCGATTTAACCACGTTGTCGGACAGCATCAGTGCGACAATGCCCGTAACCTGCGGCGCGGCCATTGAGGTTCCATTTTCGGTGCAATAACCATCGTTGGGTACATCGCAGTTATCGAGTTCCGGCGGATAGGTGCTGACGATGGAAACACCGGGAGCCGACACAGTAACGTGATCGTTACTTTGAGAAAAGTCAGCATGGTTGCCGTCAATATCATGGGCGGCTACGCTGATGACACCATCATACGATGCGGGATACATATACGCACCCGGTGCAATCCCCAGACAAGGATTACTCGCATCATTGCAATTACCTGCCGCAGCGACAACCGTCACATTGCGGCTCAGGGCATATTGCACTGCACCCTGAATGGTGGTTGAAATCGTGCCACCGCCCAGGCTCATGTTGATAACTTTCGCAGCTTTATCGGTGGCGAACACAATCCCGGCGGCGATGTCATAGGTTGAACATCCTCCAGCGAAGTCACACACCTTGACCGGCAGCAGCTTGGCATTGAAGGCGACACCGGCAATACCTTTGCCGTTGTTGGTGTTAGCGGCGATGATCCCCGAAACATGCGTACCATGACCGTTATCATCGTCGGTATTGTTATCGTCGTTCACAAAATCCCAGCCGGGCAGCAGTTTGCCGACCAGATCGGGATGGGTGGTGTCAATGCCGGTGTCGATGACGGCGACGGTCACACCCGCGCCATCTTTTACAGAAATACCCCAGGCGTTGGCGGCGAAGATGCTGCCGCTAGCGTGATCTAATGCCCACTGGTTGCTGGTCGTGCCTGCGCCGCTGGGATAATAAGGATCGTTGGGGAAGGCATCAATGTGATAGATGATTTCCGGTTCGATGCTGGTCATACCGGCTGCTTTCGCCGCTGTGTTGGTGCTCAATACCGATGCCGCCGATGCTGTGGCACTGACGGCCTGCGGAATCTGCACTTTCATCGCGCCGATTTGCGGGATGCGTGACACCTCGACTGCGCCCAATGCCTTCAGCATCGCTTGAATCGAAGTTTCGGACGCTGCGGGATTGTAATTGATAATCCGCACCTGATCGGGAATGGTGGTGGGTTCGAGCGTCGGCTCCAGCGTAGCTTCAACTGTGCTTTCCGGTAGGGCGACGTTGACCGTCAGTGTCAGCGTGCTCGATAAATTTGCTGCGTCAACCGCGACCAGCGTAAAGCTGTCCTGACCGACAAAATCCGCCGGGGCGGTGTAGTCAATCGTGACGGCGGTATAAAAACGCGGGTCGGCGGCGACGGCTTCTGTCGCCTGTGTGACAACGACATTAGCGACGCTGGTTGTATCGGTGCGGCCTATGGTAACGAGACCATCTTCGTCGGCGACAGCCAATGTAAACGTGGTCTGGAGTCCTGCGGTTGCATCCAGTGCGCTGCTGCCATCCAGGCTGAACTGCGGCGGCAGATTGACGGCGACAGTTGGTTCCAGCGTCGGTGTTTCGGTGGCTTCTTCCGTCGCGGAATCGATTGGTTGTTGAGTCGAAACATCCGTCGGGACATCGGTTGCCCCCTCAGTGGGAACGTCTGTTGGAATATCGGTAACGACATCTGTTGGAATGTCTGTCGGAACATCAGTTGGCACGTCTGTAGGGATTTCAGTTGGGATGTCTGTGGGAAATTCAGTTGGGGCTTCGGCGGGCGCGGCATCCTGCGCCCGGATGACGCTGCCAAAGCTGAATCCCACGATGAGCAGGAGCAGCAAGAAAATTCGATAACGCATAAAAAGTAACCCCCTTCATGCTTTTTTTAATTAATTGATGAACATATGGTCATGGTTAAGTCAGCATAGCATGAATCGTTAATGAAAAATGTACATTCCAGGGAGCACAGAATTGATGTTAGACTGTAAAAATACAGTAAAACGTGCGCATTTCGCCTGTGTGGCAGGACGGGGTTTTCGGCTAAAGACCAGTGTGCGCGGCTGTAAAAAGATATAAAAAGAGCGATCCAGATGGTCGCTCTTTTTCATACATTTTTAGGATTCGGGCGTGGACTCTGGCGCGGTTTCAGGGGTGCGTTTGCGGCGGCCAAAACGCGGCAGCGACAAATAGCTGCCATAAGAGGCATCGACCTCAATCGGTGGCGGCGAGCTTAATCTTTGTTCCAGAACTTTTAGCAGGACAATAAAGGTCGTCCCTTTGCCAACCTCGCTCTGCACTTCGATTGTGCCATTATGTGATTCGACAATCCACTTGGCAATTGCCAGACCCAGACCCGCGCCGCCTTCCGATGGGCGCGAACGAGCCGGATCAGCCTGATAAAAGCGGTCAAAGATGCGGGCTAGTGCCTCTGGCGGAATGCCCACCCCTGTGTCGCTGACCGTCAGGCGCGCCATACTGCCCTCGCGCCGCAGTCCCAACGATATTTGACCGCCATCGGGTGTAAATTTGATGGCGTTTCCGATCAGATTCAGCAGCAGTTGTTTCAACCGATCCGAATTGCCCATCATGCGCACCGGTTCAATCGCGATCAAATGGATTTGCAGATTGCGATCTTTGGCGAGAATTTTCGCCTCTTTGAAAACCTCACTGACAACCGTATCCAGGTCAACCTGGGCGAGTTCGATTTGCATACTGCCATAATCGGCGCGCGCCAGCAGCAGCAGATCATTGACGAGCCGCGCCATCCGGTCACTTTCGCTGGCAATCGCTTCCAACGATTCACTGTCCACACCGTAGCGTTTGATGAGGTCGAGGTTGCCGCGAATGGCGGTGAGTGGTGTACGCAGTTCGTGGGATACATCGGCGACGAGGCGGTGCTGCACGCCAAAAAGGTGTTCGAGGCGATCCATCAGGCGGTTGAACACATCCACGATCTGGCCGAGTTCATCATCCGGCCCCGACCAGGGCAGCCGTTTGCCCAGGTCTTTGGCTGTCGAGATGCCTTCTGCCGCTTCGACGATGGCCTCAATCGGTTTCATTGTCTGGTTGGAAAGCCACATGCCCAGCAAAAGTGATCCGGCTACCGCCATCCCGCCGCCAATCATCATCGCCAGTGACAGCTTATTGGTCGCGTCATTGACGGTTTGCAGCGAAGCCGCTACCTGGAGATTACCCAGCAGTTGGGTTTGCCCCAGAATTTTGATCGGATGGGTGAAGACCCGTAGTTCGGTGTTGCTGATGGTGACGGTGCTGAATTCCTGGGTTTCTGAACCCAACAAATCTTTGTCGAGTGGATCGCGGAAATCATTCAGGTTGTCGGAGGCAGAGGCGAAATGCGAACTGCGGTCTGACGAATTGTACTCCCAGACCTGCACGAAAACGCCGCTGGCACGGAAAATATCAAGCTGCGGGAGGTTAATCGTCGTGCGCACCGAGCTTCCAAACTCGCTCAACGGGTAAGCACGGCTGTTGGTCAATACCTGCTGCGCGGTTTCTCGCAAGGTTCCATCAACTGCCTCAATCCACGTCGTGCGAATCACGCCGAAGACGATTACCCCAAAAAAGATAATCATCAGGGCGAGCAGCGCCGAATACAGCAGAATGAGTTTCCTACGAAGTGCCATGCACCGTTACTCTTCCTCACGGAGTACGTAACCGACCCCACGCACAGTATGGATCAGACGAGCCATACCCTCTGACTCGGTTTTCTGGCGCAGGTAACGCACGTACACCTCGATAATGTTGCTTTCACCCCCAAAATCATAACCCCACACGCGGTCAAAAATCACGTCGCGGGTTAAAACCTGTCGCGGGTTGCGCATGAACAATTCCAGCAGTTCATATTCTTTGGCGGTCAGGTCAATCGGGCGGTCTCCGCGATACGCACGGTGTGTGCCGGTATCCAGTGTCAGGTCGCCGAAGCGCAGCATTTCCGGGCGCGAAGCCGGGGTTGAGCGGCGGAACAATGCCCGCACCCGCGCCATCAGTTCATCGACTGAAAAGGGCTTGACGAGGTAATCATCCGCCCCGGCGTCTAATCCTGTGACGCGGTCTTTTACATCATCTTTGGCGGTCAGCATCAAAATCGGAATATCGCTGGCAGCGCGCAGGC
>JBDTNB010000137.1:0-17889 GCA_039933955.1 Chloroflexota bacterium | reverse complement strand
CCGTACCTCATGCATGGCGGCAGTTGGGATTCGCTATTTTGATCGCCGCTGTCCTGGTGGTAGTTGGCGTACATCTCCAACTGCCCCTGCTGCCGGGGATCGCTCTGAAACTGGTGCTGTGCGCAGCGGCGTTAGGCTTGTTCTTCGGGATCGGGTTGGTAGAAATCAGCGACATGCGTTTGGCGTGGCAGTCGCTGCGGCGCGTGCGCATCGCCGCCCGCTGACGATTACAAACCCATATTGCTCAGGGTATCGATGATGACGGTGATGGTATTCGTCAGATCGGGATGCGTGCCTTCAAAATGGGAAACCGTGTCTTCCAGACGGGCGACCAGAGGTTCTGGATCAGCATCGTCGTCCAGCGCGCGTTGAATCTCAGCGCGGGTGTCGTTTAAAAGCTGCTGGCCTTTTTCGTCGGTTGGCGCGACCTCGCCCAGGTCATTATGAAGTTTTTCCAGTAGTTCGCGGCGGTTTGGATTTGGATCGGTCATATTGCAATGTCCTTTTTTGAAACCGATTTTGTCCTAATCCTACCCTGTATAGGGGCGTACCTCAAGTGACATTCAACCCATTGCGGCCCGCAGCGCACCAATCACGCGCTCCTGGATGTCGGGCGTGATCTGCGGCCAGATGGGTAAACTCAAAACTTCATTTGCGGCCTTTTCGGCCTCCGGCAGACTCAAATTCTGAGCCGCGTAAATCGGCAGCTTGTGGATCGGAACCGGGTAATAGACCATCGTCGAAATACCCGCCGCCTCTAAACTTTTCTGCACCACGTCGCGTTTGCCATCCAGGATACGCAGCGTGTATTGATGATAGACATGGCGCGCATAAGTTGCTTCGCAAGGCGCGATCACGCCCGGTATGTCTATATCCTGAAGCATCTCGTTATAAATTTGAGCTGCTTTACGCCGCCCCTCGCTGAAAGCATCGACATGCGGCAGTTTTACGCTCAAAATCGCGGCCTGGAGGGTATCCATACGCGAGTTGTAGCCGACAATTTCGTTGTGATATTTTTTCAGCGACCCATGTACGCGCAATTTTTTCGCCATCTGTGCCACATCGTCGTCGTCCGTCGCCAGCAATCCAGCGTCGCCGTATGCACCCAGATTTTTCGAGGGGAAAAATGAAAAAGCGGATGCCGCGCCCATCGAGCCGAGTTTGCGTCCTTTATAAGCGCCGCTGAAAGCCTGGGCGACATCTTCCAATATTTTCAGATTATATTTTTCGGTCAGCGCCAGCAGCGGATCGAGATCGGCGGCCTGCCCGAAAAGATGCACCGGGATAATGGCTTTGGTGCGCGGCGTGATCGCTTTTTCCACCCGATTCACATCGAGATTAAAGGTCGCCGGGTCGATGTCCACAAATACCGGAATCGCGCCGATTCCGCTGGGGGCTTCGGCGGTGGCGAAGAAGCTAAAGGGCGTGGTGATGACTTCATCGCCCTGCCCCACGCCCAGCGCCCGCAAACCGATGACCAGCGCGTCTGTGCCGGAATTCATGCCGATGGCGTGTTTGACACCCAGATACTCGGCGAACTGCTTTTCAAAGGTCGCAACCTGTTCGCCCATGATGAAATGCCCGGAACGCAGCACATCCTGGAACGCGGCGTTGAGTTCGTCCCACAACATCGCAATTTCTGGCGAGAGATCGAGGACGGGAATTTTGTCAGCCATAGTGATTATCTTTTTCTTCTACTCCGAAAATAGAAAACTGTCCACACAGCGAGAATCGCTAAACATAATACACGACTCCAAAGTGGAATTGGGTGGACAGGACGATCAAAAAACAAAAAACCTAATGCCATAACAATAATCAGGGCAATTGCTATAGGCACAGGTAAGCGTCGCGAGGATTTCTTCATTATTGATTTAAGCAGTACGTTTCACGCCATCATGGGTTTTGATGTAGGTTTTGCCGCATTCGGCGCAGACGGATTCATCGCTGTCTTCAAACCACAATTTTGCGCCGCATTCGCATACCCAGGCCATGATTTCGGCGGGCATCCCCATCACCAGCGCATAGGGCGGCACATCGCGCGTGACCACCGCGCCCGCCGCCACGAACGCCCATTCACCGATGGTAATTCCGCAGACCACCGTCGCGTTTGCGCCAATACTCGCGCCATATTTGACCAGCGTGGTCGCGTAATCGGCGCTGGTGTTGCGGGGATAGGCTGAACGCGGTGTCTTCACGTTGGTGAATACCATGCTCGGCCCGCAAAATGTGTAATCTTCCAGAATCACGCCTTCGTAGATCGAAACATTATTCTGGACTTTGACGTGATTCCCGATTTTCACCTTGTTGGCGACGAACACATTCTGCCCGAAGGAGCAGTTTTCGCCGATGACCGCCCCCGGCATGATGTGGGAGAAATGCCAGATTTTTGTCCCCGCGCCTACCTGTGCGCCGTCATCGACAACTGCCGATTCGTGTACAAAATAATCACTCATTTCCATACCTCATCGAGTTTATCGGCGTAAAATAAAATCGCGCGCTGAAAATTCTGGATGCCGTTGTCGTCGGCAGTATCGGCGATCACTCTGAGCAGCAGTTCCATCGCCTCGGCGTGATTCTTGGTGTTATACAGCGCCATCGCCAGAAAAACTGGAAACTCGCCCGCCTCTGGAAAACGGAACATGCCGCGCCGCAGCAGATCAACCGATTTTTTGTATTCGCCCAGCGTGCGGTAGGTGCTGCCCAGGCCGAGCATCGCACCGCGCAGATCGGCATCCTGCAAACCGCCCGCAATCGCCCGCTCATAAAATGGAACCGCCGCAGCTTCTTCGCCCAGGCTGTCGTGCAGCCACGCATAATGATAATTTATGAGTGGATCATCAGGCTTTTCGGCGTAGAGTTGGGCGAATAAAGCATTGGCCTCATCAAAACGTTTGGCTGTGCGATGCTCGATGGCCTGCGCTAACTTTTCTTGCATCATTTCACCAATAACGGATGCAAATTTTTTGGGCTGGGAACAACCTCGGTGTGGCGGATGTCATACACCAACTCAATCGAAGGCCGCGCGTCTTCGATGCCAAAGCCATTCCCGGCCAACGTCCGCTCGTAAACGCGGGTGTGCAAATCGGTAAAGCCTTCGGAGAATTCGATCTCCTGTCCGTCCATCGTGATCGAGCGGAAAGCGTACTTGCCTTTACTGCGAAAATCTTCCGGCAGATCATTCACATCCACCGACAGATACCAGCGTACCCGCGCGCCTTCCAACTCTAGCGAACCCGCCATTTTATCCGGCCTCGCCAAATGCACCTCGCTGTGTTCCGGCTTGCCGAACAGCCACGTTAACAGGTCAAAAAAGTGGATGCCGATATTCATCGCCAGCCCGCCGGACTTTTCGTCATCGCCCTTCCATGAGGTGTGATACCACTGCCCGCGCCGCGTGATATAGGTCAGCACGACATCGCGTTTCTGAGTAGTGCGGTCATTCATCAACTGCTGCTGGAGGGCGATTAAGGTCGGGTGCAGGCGAAGCTGCAAAATCGTGTTCACTTTTTTACCGGTTTTGGCTTCCAATTCGGTCAAGGATTGCAGATTCCAGGTGTTAATCACCAGCGGCTTTTCGCAAATCGCATGGGCATTGTTATTGAGCGCGAGCCGGATATGGGTATCGTGCAGGTAATTAGGCGAACAGATGCTCACGTAATCAATGGGCGGTTCCTGGCTCTGATACTGCAACTTGACCATGTAGCGCTCGAAACGTTCAAACGAGGTAAAAAATTTCGCCTCCGGGAAGTGATTGTCGAGCAGTCCGACTGAATCGTGAGGGTCGAGCGCGGCGGCCAGCGTGTTGCTGGTGTCTTTAATCGCCTTCAAATGTCTGGGCGCGACAAACCCCGCCACGCCGGTCATTGCAAAGTTATACACAAGAAAAACCTTTAGTGACGGTAATTGCCAATTGTAATTTCTTCGCTCACATCCCCTCCCCCTAACCCCCTCCCCACATCGTAGAGAGGGGGAATTGAGAGATGTGTTCGCTGACTTATTCACAAACCAGCAATCACGGTCTTTAGTGATAATTATCTTAATGTCCACTTTAGCAAGTCTTCACCGATTCGCCTAGCCCTGGATAATGCCGTTCGGCGGCGGGATGGGTTATAATCTTCTCGAAAATATTTTGCCTGTCACACTTCCCGAAGAGTACATCATGGACTTCAATCCAACTGAGCATCCCCATCGCCGTCTGAATCCGCTGACGGGCGAGTATGTGCTGGTGTCGCCGCATCGCACCAAACGTCCCTGGCAAGGTCGGCAGGAACGCACGCCGCAAGAAAATCGCCCTAAGCATGACCCGACCTGCTATCTGTGCCCCGGCAACACCCGCGCCAACGGCGAAGTGAATCCGCAGTACACCAGCACCTATGTCTTCACCAACGATTTTGCCGCGCTGCTGCCCGATTCGCCCCCTGCCCCGCCGCCCGATAATCAATTGATGGTCGTCCAGGGTGTGCAGGGAACCTGCCGCGTGATTTGCTTCTCACCGCGCCACGATTTGACGCTGCCGGAAATGGCATTATCAGAAATCCGCCATGTGGTCGATGTCTGGGGTGAACAGGTTACTGAACTCGGCGGGCAGTATCAATGGGTGCAGGTTTTTGAAAACAAAGGCGAGGCGATGGGCGCGTCCAATCCGCATCCGCATGGTCAAATCTGGGCGGGGAACTGGCTGCCCAACGAAATCGCCGCAGAAAATCGCCATCAGAAAGCCTACTACAACGCTCACAAAATTCCGCTGTTGGTCGATTATGCCCGCATGGAAAGCGAACGTGGCGAACGGACGATTGTCGAGAACGAACACTGGTTAGCCGTCGTACCCTTCTGGGCGATCTGGCCGTTCGAGATTTTGCTGATGCCGCGCCGCCATGTTTTGCGTCTGCCGGATTTGACTGACGCCGAACGCGATGCCCTGGCCGATATTCTCAAACGGCTGCTCATTAAATACGACAATCTGTTTGAAATTTCGTTTCCGTATTCGATGGGCTGGCACGGCGCACCGTTTGAAAACCCTCACCCCCCAACCCTCTCTCCCTCAGGGCGAGGGGGAGAAAATGCAGAAGATGAGTATGCGCATTGGCAGCTTCACGCCCATTTTTATCCGCCGCTGCTGCGATCCGCGACGGTGCGCAAGTGGATGGTCGGCTACGAGATGATGGCCGAAGCCCAGCGCGACATCACCGCCGAGCAAGCCGCCGAACGCCTGCGGAGCACGTCGGATGTGCATTATAAGCAAAACGCCTGATGCTATAATGAAGTTGATTGAGTGTGAGGAGTAAATGAAATGGCGATCATCCATATCTCTGAAAAAGTAGCGCGTGCCATTGAAGAAGTTGCAAAGCGTGAAACTCGCCCCCTCGATGATGTGGCGGGTGCTGTTTTGGAAGATCACTTTTTGCCAAAAACACCGGACGATTCGGAATAACTGGCGGAGGACGTGAATCCGTTGGATGCGATTATGGGCATGTTTGACGACGATGTGACAGATATGTCCACAACTGTCAAAGAGACCATGCGGGAATACTACAAGAATAAAAAATGGAAGTCTTGATTGATAGCCATTTCTTACTGACAACATCACATTTGACATGCTAATAACCCCTACCGAACACGAGCAAGACAATATTTTCAATTTCGCCAATCCTCATAACCTAAGCTGTCAGGTATGGACTTATCACTGCGGTCACAGGGAGTTAATGATACAAATTGATAAATTAAACGAAGAAACTCAGCGTATCGAGCCGCTCTATGCTCATTTTACTTCGGTAAATTACTTCGGCGGGGTGACAGTCTGGAATGGCGCAAATTTTTGTGCCGCATCTTCAAGCCAACTGATTGATTTTATAGATAAGAATTTCAGAAAATATGGACGTTTTACTGATATTCGAGATGATGATTTGCTATTAATTTTCAATCTCTACAGGGTGAAAACGCGAGAAGGGTACGTGATAGAATTTTTTGCTGGGCAAAGCCCTGGAATTTCCGAAGTAGAACCTAGATAAACCTACAAGTGAGCGTATAAATGACCTCCCTTCAAGAACAAGTGACCGCCGAATTTCAAAAGCATTTTGGGCAGCCGCCCGCGCATGTTGTCCGCGCGCCGGGGCGGGTGAACCTGATCGGCGAACACACCGACTACAACGACGGCTTTGTCTTCCCGATGGCGATTGACCGCGCTGCCTGGATCGCCCTGCGCCCACGCGATGACAAACGAGTCATCGTCCGTTCGCTGGATTTTGACCAGACCGCCGAATTTACACTCGATCACCTGAGCAAAGCTGGCGACGAGTGGATCGAATATGTCAAAGGGGTGGCCTGGGCGCTGATCGAAGCCGGTCATCCTTTGGGCGGATGGGAAGGCGTGCTGGCGGCTGATGTGCCGATTGGCGCGGGTTTATCGTCGTCCGCCGCGCTGGAAATGGCAACTGCACGCGCGTTTTATCTCACATCGAGTTTCCCCTGGAACCCAGCGGCTATCGCCAAGCTCGGTCAGAAAGCTGAGAATCAATGGGTGGGCGCGCAAACCGGCATCATGGATCAAATGATTTCGGCCTCCGGTCAGGCCGATCATGCCCTGTTGATCGACTGCCGCTCGCTGGAAACGCAGCTTGTCCCCCTACCCCCCGGCACGGTGATCGTGGTTTTGGACACCGCCACCCGCCATCAGCATACTGAGTCAGGCTATAACGAGCGCCGCGCCCAATGTGAAGCCGCCGCCCGTTATTTCAACGTCACAGCTTTGCGCGATGTCACGATTGAGCAGTTTGAAGCCCGCGCCGATGGACTCGACGATGTGACCATGCGCCGCGCCCGCCATGTCATCACCGAAAATGCGCGCACCTTAGAAGCCGCCGAGGTCATGCGCGCGGGTGATGCCGCCAAAATGGGCAAGCTGATGGATGCCAGCCATGTGAGTATGCGCGATGATTTTGAAATTTCCCGCGATGAAATGAACACGATGGTCGAAATTGCACAAAAACATCCGGCATGTTTTGGGGCGCGGATGACGGGCGGCGGATTTGGTGGCTGCGCGGTGGCATTGATACGCATCGAGGACGCCGCAGCTTTCGCCGATGCGGTGGGCGCGGCGTACACGAAAGCAACCGGACTCACGCCCAGTATTTACGTGTGTCACGCCACCGATGGCGCGAGCGTCATCGCCTGAAATGGACAGCGCCGCCCAAGTGGTGGGAGCGGCGCTGTCAGTGGAAACCCTGAAACACTGCGGTGGTCAAAATTAAGGTGCGAAAATGAGGGTAACGCCCCAAGACTATCCCCAGGTTAACCCTTCACATCAGATGCATTAAGCCCCGGCTAAACTTCGAGGATTGAGAAGCACTTTTAGCATATACGCTGCTAATCTGATAAATTATAATTATTTACAAAATAGAATTAAGGTTAGTATTGCGGCGGCAGCCGGAGCGCACATGGTGGCACAACCTCAACGGATGGAACCGATAGAAGAAAACAAAAAAACAATTTCGGCGATGGTGCAGGAGCGCATCCGCGACGCCATTTTGAACGGAACCCTCCCCGCCGGATCGCGGCTCGATCAAAACCGGCTCGCCGGAGACCTGAATGTGAGTCTCGTGCCAGTGCGGGAAGCCTTAAAAAAATTAGAAGGCGAAGGCTTTGTCCAGATCATCCCTCGACGCGGCGCATTCGTCACCGAAAGCTCGCTCGAAGATATGGAAGATTTATACTTCGCGCGCGGCGTGCTCGAAAGCCAAGCAGCCTACCACGCTGCTAAAAACCTGACCGATGCCGACCTCGCCAAGCTCGACCAGATGTACCGGATTATGGGCGCGGCGCTGGCGGTGGACGATTTTGTCCATTTCAACCAGACCAACCACGATTTTCACTTTGTGATTTACAAAGCGGCGGGCAGCCAATATCTGTTGAGCATGATTACCAATCTATGGGATTTGGCACTGCGTTACCGCCACCGTTATATGTTCCTCAAGGAACAGGCAGTCGTCATCCAGGTCGAACATCAGACTATTTTAGACGCCTGCCACACCCGCGATCCAAAAGCCCTGCGCGAAGCGGTGAGTTATCACACGCACCAGACGTATGTCGGCGTCCGGCGCTACGTGCTGCCCGATTACAAAGAGTAGATTGGTTTATTCAGCCATCAGGCGAAAGCCGATATTGAAGGTTCGCGTCCGGGGCGTGCGATGGCTGCGAAAACGGACGCAGGCATTTTTCGCCCCGTTATTCCATGAGCCGCCGCGCAGTGCCCGATTTTCGCCCCCTTCCGATTGGGTATTGAGCGGCACAGCACCGTCGTTCAAGCACCATTCCCAGGCGTTACCCGCCATATCCACTGTGCCAAAATGAGTTTTAACCGTTTCATAACTGGTGACAGGATTTGTGCGCCCAATACCGCTCTCTTTGGCATTACATTTCGCGGCATCAAAAGCAGCGCCATAAGGATAATCCCAACCGGAATCGCCGACTGCCGCCCACTGCCATTCCCACTCAGTAGGCAGGCGCACATTGAGACCCGTGTGGTCAGATAGCCACTGCGCGAAAGCCGCCGCTTCGAACCAGGTGACTTCCAATTTGGGTGCATCTAAATCGCGCCAATCGGATGCCCTGGGCGATCCGCCACTAAAGGCTAAGGCTTGCCACCAACCCATATTTTTATAGCCGTCGTCCTGGATAAAAGCGTTGAACTGCTCATTCGTCACCGGATATTCGGCAATTTTGAAGGGTTGGATAGCGAAGGTTCCCGCGCCGTCAGCCAGCGTCACCTGACCGTCGGGGATGTCCAGCCAGTGCAGCAGTGGCAGCGTAAAAGCCATGAATTCCATCCTTTCCCAATATTTTTTCGATCCGGTAAGACTACCTTAAGTGGTGAGCGGTGATTATCAAAATAATTCTCGCCTCGCGCAGCCAGACGCTAAAGCATCCGGCTGCCGGTAAGGACAAGCCCACTAAAGGGGCTATAAAGGTCAAAATGACTGTTAAAGGCTCAATTTAAATCTCGTGTACTATCACCCACCGTTTAAGTCTGGCGCTACGCTCGATGAAATTACCCTCAAATATAGCACATTTGTGCGATTCAAACATCATCCCTTTGTCGGCATCTCACCTGACGATAGTCCTAGTCGCTCGCGTGCGTTTACACCTATTTATGGGTTTACGACAAACATAAACAACGGCGCGGAAATTCTAAACTTATACTGTAAATATTGTTCTTAACTATTTCGGAGAGGATTACATGAAACGTTCTAAAATATCGCTTCTCCTGGTCGTTTTTTTGATGTTAGCGATGGTTGCTGGCACGGTATCCGCTCAGACCGACCCTGACGGCGACAACGTTTTCGGTAACAAAGATAAATGTCCCAACGCAGCCGGGCCAGCTTCTAACGCTGGCTGTCCGCTGCCCCAAGATACGACGCAGGAACAGCCTTTGCATCCACCGGGGGACTCGGATGGCGACGGCACGCTCGATGAAGCCGATAAATGCCCCCTGGATGGCGGCCCGTCCTGGAATAATGGCTGCCCCACCGATCTGACCGCCCCACCGCAGACCGGGCAGTCGAGTGTCCTGCCAACCATGCCGACAACTGGGCCGTGTGTCATCGCCACCGCTGGACAAGACAGCGTCAACTCGCGGTCTATGCCTGGGGCGACTTCTTCGATTATCGCGGTGCTGCGTCCGGCTGATTTATATCCCGCTTTCGCGATCTTCACTGATGACAGCGGAGTCTGGTATCTAACAAGAAATGGCTGGTCATCAGGTCAAGTCCTGCGGCTGGGCGTGAATTGTGACACGCTGCCCAGCTTCGACTTCGGCGATGTGCAGCTCAACCTTGCTGATGGCCCCGGCGATGGTCTGATCCTCAACTTCCTGCCGGTTCCCGGTGGTAAGCCCTTCGTCGACCTGCATCCCTTTGCCCCGTCGGGTACACCGATAGCGCTGAATTTCACCAAGACAGGTGATGGCTTTCCTGACACGGGATTTTCATTTTTATTGATGCCCTTCCCCAGCACAGGCAGTTCGGATAACGCACGGGAAGCTGCTGCGGAACCGTTGGCGTCAGATGTTTTTGACGACGGTTATCTGCGCAGCCAGATGGGCGATGGCAGTGTTTTCATCATGAGACCGGGACTGCGAGTCGGCGCAAACGGCATCATTGCCATCCTGATTGGCCTGCTGCGCTCAGAGAATGACCCCAACGGTATTCTGATTGGCCTCAATCAGCCCAGCTTTGATCCGACAAAAATTCTGATCGGACTCAATCAACCTGACAGCGTGAACGGGGATACTCAAGGGAATTCATACGCCATTCTGATTGGTCTGCTGCTGCCCGCCGTCCAGACCGGGGAAGCCAACCCCGCTGGTATTCTGATCGGCCTGCTGCAACCCTCGCAGGTGAACGGTGACAATGAACAATTTGGCTTCGGAAATGAACCATTCGTTGAAGGCGGCGGCACAGAAGCCCATCCGGGCGGCGCAAATGTTGACCCCGGCGCACAGGTCAGCGTCCAGAAAGTCCGCCAGATGGGTTTGGATTTGCTTGTGCCCAGCGCAGGCGCACCTGCCAGCAATCTGTTCACAGCAGGTTGGGGTGTCAACGTCCAGGGTTTGGGGACGGTCAGCTCAAACTAATGTTGCCTCAGATACAATAAGCAAGAGACCTCTGTCACCGCGACAGAGGTCTTTTCAATGGGCAAGGTTAAAGGGTCGCAAACAGTACCGTTACCGGGGCTGATCATCGACCAGCTTGACTGCTACCTCGCATTCCCATTTCGACTTTAGCGGCTGAATTTTCGGGTCGGTGAGATAGCGCTCATAACGCGCGCGGTATGCAGTGCCATTCGGAACAACCCATTCATCAAAGATGTGTCCGTTCTCCATAGCCCATCTGGTCAGGGCACCACTGCCAGTATAGCCGGTTCCAACGTAAATCAAGCGGGCATAGCGCCCAGCGGGCAGCACTCCAGGACATACCCGCCCGTTACCTGGCAGCGCTGTGGCAACCGGAATCCCGACTTCAACGTCCATCTCGCCTTCCATATTGATGACGTAGTAGCGAAAAAATGGCTGCCCTACTGGCTCTACGCCCTCCTGATTCATCCAAGCTCTTAACTCCTTAAACAGGTGTTTATCAATCACCGTGAACATCCCCTTAAAGGGAGTTTGAGTCCTGATCCCCATATAGTGCTCATCGGGCCGCTCGTAGACGCCAGGTTTTCCTACGCTGGTCCTTGTTTTTCCCACCCTGGTCATTTCTGCCATTGTCATGGTTTCTCCTTCAATGCCTACACCAAAATATGAGATAAGCATAAACCCTCAAGCGATATTAGAGTCAAGCCGTCTGTTATGGCGTTGAAGCTGCGTGTAGAAATTTATTCAATTCAATCTTTGGCGGCGAGGAGTGCCTGGGTGATGTTATGCAGCCCCTTTTCAAGTTCGGCTTGGGACGGCCAGCCATAACCCACGCGCATATGCCGCCGCTCGGACTCAAACCAGTGACCGGGGCCGACGAAGGTTTTATATACCGTGTTGAGCACCTTATAAAATTTATCGACATCCACGCCGGAGTCGGGTTTAATACGCGGGAAGCACACCACCCCACCCTGCGGCTCGACCCATTCTATATCTTCCTGCGCCGCCATCCAGTTTTTGACAACGGCAAAATTGGTCTGAATATGGGCGTTGATGCGCCCCAGATGCTCGGCTTTATGCTGCAAAAAGCGGTAGGCGATTTCTTCATCGACCACCGAGTTGGAAATAAAAATCTGTTCTTTCGCCGCCAGAAAAATTTGTTTCAACTGTGGATCGCGGCAGATGAGCCAGCCCATGCGGATACCGGGCAGGCCGTAGGTCTTGGAAAGCGATGACACGCTGATGGCTTTGGACGACAAAGAGGCAGCGGGCGGCAATGCTCCGCCAAAACTCATCTCGCGGTAAGTCTCGTCAAAGAGTAAATAGCAGCCTTTGGTCTCAACAATGTCGATTAAGCGGCGTAAATCAGCCTCGCTTATCATGCTGCCGGTGGGGTTGTGCGGGCAGGTCAGGCTGACGAGTCGGGTTTGCGGCGTGATGCGTTCGGCTAACGCTTCAATATCAATTTTGTAGCCGTCTTCAAAATTCAGGCGTACAAAATCCATCTGACAGCCAATCGTGCGCGGGGTTTCGATGTTGGTGGCGTAGTTGGGGAACGCGACCAATATATGATCGTCAGGATTCAGGAGTGAAGTCGCCACAATGAACAAAGCCGCTGCCGCGCCGACGGTCAGCAGCACATCATCGGGTTTCAAAGTTGGCGCATCCGCCGCGATCAACGCGCGCAGTTCCGGCTTACCGAAATGGTCGCCATAAGCCAGCACCAGTTTGCCCAGATCAATTTTCAAATCCGGCAGCAGCGCATCGGTCACGGAACTTTCGGCCAGGTTGCAGTCGATATTGCCGTAGCCCATTTCTTCCGGGGACTCGATTTCGATGGGCATCCGGCGGTACTTCAACATGAAAATGTCTCCTGTGTGGGTCGTAGGACGCAGCAGGAGTATAACGAAAGTGATGAGTAACGAGTAAGTTCTGAGTGCTGGCACTCATTTCTGAGTTAATGAAAAGACGAGTTTATGGGGCATGTCTGCTTAGCATAATGCCCCACGTGATTCGTTATTGCATCGCGACGCCGTTGGCCGTGACCGTGTAATCGGGATCGCTGACCGCGCCCAAAGGAAGGGAAACATCGGTTTCCACCTTATCGCCGTCGCAGGTCAACCCTGCCGGGAGAAAAAAGAACATATCAATGTTGATATTCGCGCCGTCCTGGGTTTTGAGCGCCCGCAGCGGGAATGGGCAGTCTACCGGCAGATTGGCCGTCACCGTCACCGTCACCTGCGGCGGCAGTGAAGCGGTTGCGATACCCAATACCGAGATGACATCCACTTTCACATTGGAGGGGAAATTCTGTTGTTTTTCCGCGTTGGCGCACAAATCGGTATCGGAACCTTGAGTCAGGGTATCGTTGTCAGCAATGAAAAATATGCCGTTCTGTTCAGCAGACTGCGCACTCAACACCGCCGTCACCTGATCTTCGGCGACAATGGAGCCATCGGCGGCTGAGTTCGAATAAGCATGAATGGTGATGGGTTTTCCAGCATAAATCAATTCACTTTTACCACCCGGTATCGTCACATCCAATGACCATTCCCCTGCCCCGCCGACGGTCTCGGTGTGCATCGTGAGCGGCTGCTGGTAAACCATCGTGCCTTCAGCGTCCAGCACCTCGACCACAATGCCATTTTCAAAAAGCCCGTTGCCCGTACCGGTGACGGTAAATGTGCTGACCGAAACACTGGCATTCGGCGCGGGGCTGGTAATGGTGATGCTGTGATCGACGCCCGTATCTTCGGTTGAAGAGGCGGTAGCTTCCGGCGTCGCGGCGACAGTTTGTGGGGGCCGCAGTGCTGGGCTGATGACCAGCAGTCCCCAATCGCACACCACATAACCCAGCGGCGGTGCAACTTCAGGCTGATCCTGCGCGGCGCTGACGGCGGTCAAGACTAAACTCGCCAGCAGTGTGAGTGCGAATACGACGACGCTTTTTCGTGGCATCTCTATGCTCCTCGTCTATTTAACTGTATCGTGGGTAAAATTTAGTCGTATAGCTAGTAGGGCGTTCGCTTCGCTCATTGAACGCCCCCAGCCTTCCCACCATTGCTATCATTTCAGATTGATTCGTGAAGCACTTCAACCTGACTATCTTCTCATTTTACTTTGTACTCTGCACTTTGTGCTTCTTTTTATTCCCTGATGCTGCCCACCAGAAGACCGCGAATCCCGGCTGCGAAATGTTGCCAGTACAGGCCGAAGCATCCCACGTTGTCAATCGCGCTCAATGTGACTTGTGCGTTTCCGCTGAGAATGCTCTGGTTATACCCCATAATACTGCCTAAACGGGAATCAAAAAGCGGCCTTGTTCGGGCCGCTATTTTGTCGGATTGTGTCTTTCGTGTCTTGGGCACGACCTGAGCGTGCCCCTACGAAAAATCCCACAACCTGTATGAGATGAAAAATCCTAAAACTGATTCCAGTAGAACTGGTTGGTCACTTCATGATGGAACTGAATCTCGGAACGCTTGATGCGGCTGCCGAGCAAACGCGGGCAGCGATCCGCTGAGGAAATTTTTAGATTCGCATAGCGTTCGCGGACTTCGCTGCCCAGGAGCCATTCGGTGTAATCGCTGCCCTGGAAATCGCTAATCGCATCATAGATGTTATCGGGCAGGATCGCATCGGGCGGCAGGCTGTCCGCAATCTGGCCTTCCAGGCCGGTACGGAACAGGGTGTAAATGGCGAGATAGGGGTTCACATCCGGCGCAATCGAGCGCACTTCGACACGCGCTGAACGCGAATTACCAATCGGGATACGCACCATGCTGCCGCGATCAATAGCCGATGCCTTGATCTGATTCGGCGCTTCAAAATGCGGGTCGAGGCGGCGATACGAGTTCACGCTGGGGTTGAGCACCAGGCAAATATCGCGCCCATGAGTCAGGATGCGCTTCACAAAATCCCAGGCGAAGTCGGTGATGCCATCTTTGCCATCAGCCTGATAGAACAGGTTCTTATCCTTGCTGGAGATCGACATATTGGTGTGCATACCCGTGCCGTTGATGCCGGTCACAGGCTTGGGCAGGAAGCTGGCGGTCATGTCAAGCTGCTGGGCTACCTGACGGGCGATGAGCTTATACAGCAGCACCTGATCGGCGGCGATAATCGCTTCAGCATAGCCATAATTCATTTCGAACTGCGACGGCGCGACTTCCGGGTGATCCTTTTCGTTGGCAAAACCCATCGCCCGCTGGACTTCTGCCGCGCGGTCAATGAACATACGCAGCGTGTCGCCGGGGAGCGAGTGATAATAACCACCCGTCGAGACGAACTCAAATTCGCTGCCATCAATATAACGCTGCTCGGCGTGACGGCCCTTGAATACGAAGCCTTCGATCTCGTTGGAGAGATTGAAGGTGTAGCCATTCGCCGCAAGCTGGTCGGCACAGAATTGTTTCAGGATCGAACGCAGATCGGCCATGTATGGATTGCCATCGCGTTCCAGCACTTCGCCGAATACCAGCACCTTGCCGGGGCTGAAAACGTCCGAAGGCAGCCAGTAAAACGCTGACCAGTCGATGCTCAGACGCAGATCGGATTCAGATTGCTGCGAGAAACCGCGCACCGATGAACCGTCAAAGGTCAGGTTGTCGTGGGATTTCAACAAGAATTTCTTGTCATAATCCAGCATGTGCAGACGACCTTCGAGGTCGCTGAAGCATACGGTGACAGCCTTGATACGTTTTTCATCTGTCAGATACTTCATGCGTTGTTCTTGTAGAGTATCCATCGGCGTATGGCTCAGGCGTTGGTTTTTGGCTTCAAGGTTCATTTCCTCAAGCTCTTCATAGGAGATTTCGAGGAAATCGCGGAGGGGTTGGGTCATGACTTGTACCTTCATCAGTGGTAACGAAACGAAGGGGTGAGTGTAGAACGTTTCCTGTTTTTTTCAATCAGCATGTCAGCTAAAAAAGTGAGTGTGTTTCAAGTACACTTCGCACAAATATAAGCCAACCTGTAATATTTCCAACCACAAACCGTAGGCTAACCGTCGTTGACAGCTATTTGGTAATACAAGATAATAGGCTCGGTTGGAACTAAAGTCCCAGCACCAACGTCTATAGCTATACAGCATAGATGTTGCAGGGTTTAGACTGCCTGGGTTTTGACTAAAGACGGGCGAAAAACAGGTCTGAGCGGGTTACGATAACGTAAAAATAACGTGAATCGGGTCATCATACCTTCAACATCAATGCCCGACTCATATATCCCCCTCTTTAAAGGGGAGCGCAAGGTCAAAGGTTTACTTTAGATTAGAAGCATGTGATAAGAATCACGGGTTTCCGTATTCTTATGACAAACTACGTTGAAAAGATGGCGAGTGTAAACGCCGTATGACGAATAAACAAATTGAGCCGGTACGGAATCGAAACTACCAGATCACCCAGCGGACACGCCCACGCGGGCTGTGGGGTCAGGTATGGTTGTCGGTTCTGCAACCCGCATACTTCTTTCGCACCCTGCCGCTGCTCGAAGACACCCGCACATGGTTATGGGCGGCGGTGCTGATCCTGGCGCTCACTGGCATCAGCGCCGTGCGCCAGGACGCCCTTCTCAAAGGCAATACCGGCGCACCCGTCGTCGATTTCGGTAATCCTGCGCCAAGCGGTGACACCAGCGGTGGACGCATCAGCAAAGGTGGATTCGCGGTAGTTCCAATCGATGGTGGTGGCGGCGGTGGCGGCGACACCCCGATTGATACCGGTATCCCCCCTAACCTGCCCACCGATGGACTGGGCAGTACCACCAATATCACGACAACCTGGACAACAGCGCTGCTGGCGGCGACAACCGTCATCATCGGTTGGTTTGTCCTGACAGTCATCTTATCCGAGGTGACACTGTTCAACGGACGCGCCCCCAGCATGGGTCAGAATTTTCAAATTGCCGTTTGGGCCAGCATCCCTTTCGCGCTGATGGCCGGTTTGCAATTGATCTATTACGCGGCGGGCGGCAAAGTCGGCGGCGCAGGACTTTCCGGCCTGCTGTCGGAATGGGGCGGCTATGACACGCTTCCAGCCTTCTGGCGCAATGTTGTTCTGTCCTTGACGTCACGCCTCACGCTCTTCTGGGTGTGGAGCCTGATCCTCATTTATATAGGTGCGCGCAATACCCTGCATGGCAAACGCTGGGCCTCGGTGCTGGTAGTCATGGTCTGGGCGACACTGCTGGTCGTCGTTCCAGTAGTCACAGGCGCGGTCAAAGCACCCGAAATCGTCAACCTCGATGCTCAAAACCTGCCTCTGATCGAACTGCCTGGTGGTGATTCAACCACGCCCCAGAGTGACGGCGCTGTCCCCGGCGACTTGTCGGTTCCTGGCGAAACCAATCAGACCGGCGAATTGCAGGGGCGTTTTGCCGATCAGCAATCCGGCGATAGCGTCGTCACAACCCCTGATTCCGGCGCACAGATTGAACCAACTATCCCGCAATCACCCTCAGGTGAGCAGTCGGGTACAAGCGGCGAATCTCAGTCTGATTCCCAATCATCCCTGGAAAACTCACATGGCGTGGGCACACCCGCGAGTGAGCAGCCTACCGCGCCGCCGGGAGGAGTCGGGTAATTATGGCACTTCAAACTAAACGACCCGCCACCGCGATCATCACGGGACAGAACATTGATAAAGCCTTCCAACTTGGCGACCAATGGGTGCAGGCGCTCGACGAAATCAACGTCGATATTCCTGAAGGCCAGTTTATCGCCATCATGGGGCCAAGCGGCTCCGGCAAAAGCACCCTGCTTTATATGCTCGGTGGGCTGGATCGTCCTAGCGGCGGTGATATTTTCGTCGCCGGACAGGATATCACACGCCTCGATGGTGAAGAACTGGCGCGCTTCCGCCGTGAAACCATCGGCTTCATATTTCAGGCGTTTCATCTCGTGCCGACCATGACCGCGCTGGAAAATGTGGCGCTCCCCGGCATCTTCGCCGGTCTCCCACGCGACCTGCGTGAACGGCGCGCGATCAAATTGTTGACCGCGCTGGGCATGGAAGAACGCCTCGACCATAAACCATCGCAGCTTTCCGGCGGACAGCAGCAGCGGGTGGCGATTGCCCGTGCCCTGTTCAACAACCCGCCTATCATTATGGCCGACGAACCCACCGGCGCGCTCGACAGCAAAACTGGCCAAACGGTCATGCGGATGCTGCGCTGGCTTTGCACCAAACAAGGAAAAACTGTGGTCATTGTGACCCATGATCCCGGCGTTGCCAGTTATTCTGACCGGATGCTGCAACTCAAAG
>JBDTNB010000136.1:0-18143 GCA_039933955.1 Chloroflexota bacterium | reverse complement strand
ATAATAGATGAAGAGAGTTGAGGCTTTTACGAAGCAAATTCCATCCCTATTCTATATATTCGAAAACTCAGCAATCAAGGAGTCAGTATGGTGGATAAAAGCGGCGCGCAAGCATATACTGAGGAAAATATTAAACTGCTCAATCCGATGGAGCATATTCGATTAAGACCGGGTATGTATGTGGGCGGTACTGATGTGCGGGCGCTGCATCACCTCATTTATGAAGTAGTAGACAATGCTGTTGACGAGGCATTAGCAGGTCGCTGCGACCATATTCTGGTTACGCTGCACGACAACAATGCGGTGTCGGTTACAGATAACGGCGTTGGTATTCCAGTTGGTCTGAATAAAGACCAAAATATGTCCACGCTCGAACTCGTCATGACGAAAATCGGCGCGGGCGGCAAGTTCGACAACGCCGCCTACAAAGTGGCTGGCGGTTTGCATGGTGTAGGTGTGTCGGCGGTCAATGCGCTGTCTACTGAACTGCGCGCAGAGGTCTTTCGCGATGGCTATTTATGGGAGCAAACTTACCACGCGGGTGTGCGCGCTGATGACGTTAAAAAAGTTCGCCCCTTAGAAGATGGTGAATCGACGGGCACACGAGTCTCGTTCGTCCCCGATTTTACAGTGATGGAACCGAACGAATTCAGTTATTCAACATTGGCACAGCGCTTCCGTGAAATGGCTTTTGTCACGCGGAAAATCACGATTACCCTGCGCGACGAGCGTGTTCTGCCTATCCCGCGCGAGACAACCTATTATTTCGAGGGCGGCTTACAGTCGTTTGTGCGTTATCTGAACCGCAACCGGAAATCAATTCACGAGCCGGTTTATGCTGACCGCGATATTGAAATCGCCCCTGAAGGCAAAGAACCATATAACATTGGCGTCGAAATCGCCTTTCAATATACCGATGCTTCGACGGTGACGGAACTGGCATTTGCCAATACGATCAATACACCGGACGGCGGCGCGCATTTGACGGGTTTGCGTTCAGCGATCACCAGCGTGATTAACCGTTATGCCCGTAAGGCCGGTTTGCTGAAGGAAAAAGACCCGAATTTCTCCGGCAGCGACACACTTGAAGGCCTGACGGCGATTGTCAGCGTAAAACACCCGCACCCATCGTTTGAGAGCCAAACCAAAGTCAAGCTCATTAACCCTGAAGTTCAGGGCGCGGTGTCGCAAGTGGCATCGGATGTATTCTACGAATTCCTGGAACTCAATCCGCGCGAAGGCCGCCGAATCGTCGATAAGTGTATGACAAGTATGCGGGCGCGAGAAGCGGCACGTAAAGCACGCGATCTGGTACGCAGCGGGCCAAGCCTGCTGGAAAGCAGCACTCTACCCGGTAAATTAGCAGACTGCTCCCAGCGCGGCGCGGATGCCGAAATTTACATCGTCGAAGGTGACAGCGCAGGCGGCAGCGCCAAACAAGGACGTGACCGGCATTTCCAGGCGATTCTACCGCTGCGCGGCAAAATCCTGAATACGGAACGCGCGCGCATGGACAAAATCCTAGATAACAATGAAATCAAGGCATTGATTTCGGCACTTGGGACAGGCATCGCGGAAGATTTTAAGGTCGAAAGCATCCGCTACGGACGTGTGATTATCATGACGGACGCGGACGTGGACGGCAGTCATATCCGTACCCTGCTGCTGACCTTCTTCTTCCGGCACATGATGGCGCTGATCCAGGAGGGCCATCTGTATATTGCCCAGCCGCCGATTTATCTGCTCAAGAAGGGCAAGACGTCGGAATATATTTATCCGTCAGCAGGGATGGACGAAAACGACATCCTGGCGAAAGCGCTCAAGAAATATGATGACCCGGAAAAAGTGGGCGTGCAGCGCTACAAAGGGTTGGGCGAAATGAACCCGGAACAATTGTGGGAAACCACAATGGATCCGTCACAGCGCACCCTGCTCCAGGTGACTATTGAAGATGCCGCGGAAGCGGATCGCATCTTCGATATGCTCATGGGCAGCAGTGTCCCGCCGCGCCGCCGTTTCATCCAAACGCACGCGAAGAGCGTCCGCAACCTCGATATTTAATCTCCAGATGAAAAATCCCTCGCTGCTAGTTATACCAGCGAGGGATTGACCTTTATTACCCCACAGATTTCATCCACTTAGCCAAATTTCAGGATTGTGGCAGTGCATCGCGAAGACAGCGGAATCCAATGTTAAATCCCTGGATCGGTGGCTCAAACCGCCCACGATTGGCTGCCCGCGAATAAAAGTCTGTGCCGTCGTACCATGAACCGCCTCGTATCACCCGTTGAGCAGTGTTATCGTTGGGGTCTTCACGACCATCATCCGGCACATAGGGATAGGGAAAACGGCGGGTGTCATAAATCGTGCTGGCCCATTCCCAGACATTGCCCGCCATATCCTGAGCGCCAACCCACGACACCCCCGTCCCTCTACTGCCTACATCCCATGTGTGCTGATCAGAATTGGGCTGAAAAATTCCGTAGTCATAGGTAAAGTCCATACCCCAGGGATAAATGAGATTGTCCGGCCCACGCGCAGCATATTCCCACTCGGCTTCGGTGGGCAGGCGCGCGTGACGCAAGGTACAAAAATCCCTGGCCTCCACCCAACGAACATTAGTACGGGGGCGCTGTGGGTCAAGCCAGTTGCTCGGAATTACGGCTTTACCGCCGAAGCTGTCAAACTGCGCATTTGTGACTTCAAAACGATCAATCCAATAGGATTTTTTGAAACACTGGGGATTGATTGGCTGTTCATCAGGATCGCCTGTGTTGCTCCCCATCATGAAGCAACCGGTTGGTACAAGCACCATATCCACATTATCAACAGTTTGTACCGTTTGCGACCATTCCGCGTTGTTGGTGACCGGATGTCCCGGATAACCCAACGGAACGCTCATATCTATTGTTGGCGTGGGTATCGATACTGAGTTAGGCTGTTCGGCAATGGCACAAGCCGACACCAGTATGATTATAAAAAAGGCAAGCAAGGTTATCTGGTAATGACATATTTGTTTTTGCATGATGAGTCAGGCTCCGAAGGCAAGGAGGCACATCCTCATTATAGTTATATGGCTCGTAATGCGGCATAAAGGTTGGTCAGAAAGGTGTTACAGAGTTTAGACAAATGGGATACCCTTGTTGAGTGTTTTCGCGCCGATTATAATTTCCCTTTCATGCATAAGGCAATCAGAGCAATATTCACATAATATGCGTCAAAAACTTGCAGATATATCCGAAGCGACATTAAGGTCACTTTATCTTGAGGAACGGAAGTCTCAGGAGGAAATCGCCGCTATCCTGGGATGCAGTGACACTTCGATATGGCGACGAATGCGGAAGTATGGAATACCCTTACGCAGCAAAGCAGAAGCAGGGATAAAAACGTTCCGTCAGGATTTCGATGGGGATGCTTATCTCAAAGCCTATATTCTAGGCTTTTGCAAAGGGGATGTTTATCCCTGGAAGCGCGATAAAAACAGCCAAACCATACGCCTTATGACCAATACAACAAAGATAGAACAGGCCGACCTTTTCAAAAGTCTATTTGCGCCTTATGGGTATATTTATGAAAATACCCCTGAGCAAAGCAACATTATACATTTAGTGGCCTATGTGAATATGTCAATGGATTTTTTACTCGCTGAAAAAGATCATGTTCCTGAGTGGATTATTGAAGATCAGGAGATTTTTTTCGCATTTTTCGCAGGTTACACTGATGCCGAAGCACATATTGGCGTGCATAGCGGATATGCAATATTCAAATTAGACTCTTGCGATAAACAAATCATTCTTCAAAGTCATGAGATGCTAAAGGATGCTGGCATTCTTGGGCCAGTGCCATTTATTTGCGCTACTCGTGGTTATACCAACAAAAACGGACATGCTTACCATAATGAAATGTGGCGACTTCAAGTTGGGGCGAAATCGGCGATGCTCATGCTATTTGACCGAATTCGCCCGTATTTGAAGCACGCAAAACGTATTCAAGATATGGAAGCGGCCATAGAAAATATTGAAATTCGCAACAGGCGTCAGCAGCAAAGACGCGACAAAAGGAGATCGGCACATGCCCATTAAGTCCATGACAAGCAACGAAGTCCGACAAGCATTTCTCGAATTCTTCGAGGAACATCGTCACCAGCTTGTACGGAGTTCATCGCTTGTTCCCGCAAATGACCCAACGCTGTTGTTTACAAACGCGGGAATGGTGCAATTCAAAGATGTTTTCCTGGGGTTGGACAAACGCGATTATAAGCGGGCAACGACCTCACAAAAGTGTATGAGGGTGGCCGGGAAGCACTCGGATCTTGAGAATGTCGGGCCGTCACCGAGGCATCATACATTCTTTGAGATGCTCGGTAATTTCAGCTTTGGGGATTATTTCAAGCAGGATGCGATCAAGTTCGCGTATACCCTTTTGACGGAAGTCTATGGGCTGCCGAAAGACCGTCTGGCGTTCACAGTTTATCAGAACGACGACGAAGCCTATAACATTTGGGTCAAGGATATGGGGATTGATCCGAAACGGGTGGCGCGGTTGGGGCCGAAAACCAATTTCTGGCAAATGGCAGACACAGGGCCGTGCGGGCCGACCAGCGAACTGCATTGGGACAAATATCCTGATCGCGGCGTCGATAACATTATTCCGTCGCTGGTCGAAGAAGATGACCGTTTCCTGGAATTGTGGAACTTGGTGTTCATGCAATTCAACCGAACACAGGCTGACCCTGAACACACCGGCAAATTTGATAATCCCCTGCCCGCCCCTGGTGTTGATACGGGGATGGGTTTAGAACGCATCCTGAGCGTGGTCAACGGGGTACTTTCAAATTACGAAACCGATCTTTTCATGCCGATTATGGAGGCGACACAGAGGCTCACTGGCGACACCGATGAACAGCGCGATGCGAACATCGTGCCGTACCGGGTGATTGCCGACCATGTTCGTGCAGCCGTTTTCCTGATTGCCGATGGTGTGCTGCCGGGAGCAAAAGGCCGGGACTCGGTATGCCGATTAGTGATCCGACGAGCAGCACGATTTGGGGCGAAGTTAGGGTTCAATGAACCATTCCTGGGCAAAGTGGCGAATGCCGTGATTGAAATCATGGGTGGACACTATACGGAACTGGTCGAGCGTGCCGAAGCGATCAAGAAAACGATCACCCAGGAAGAAGTCCGTTTCCGGCGAACACTGGATCGCGGTGTGAGCGAACTGGAAGCGATGTTGAACACGCTGCCCCAAAACGGTCAATTAAGCGGCGACAAAGCGTTTTATCTGAAGGCGACCCTCGGTCTACCGATTCAAGTTGTGAAAGACATCGCCGAGGAACGTGGATTCAGCGTCGATGACAGCGGATTTGACAGCGCCGAAAAACAACACGCGCTGGTCAGCGGCGGCGGACAGGCGATGGGGACGATTACCTCAAATGAGGCGTATACCAAAACCCTGGCCGATTTGAAAAAAACAAGCGCATTGGGCGCGAATGGCGTGGTTTACAGCCCATATGGGCCAAAGACTGTCGATACCAAGTTGGTGGCGCTGCTGCAAAATGGCGAACGGGTCGCCAGCGGCATCACGGGCGATAAAATCGAAGTGATATTGGCCGAAACACCCTTCTATGTCGAGTCGGGCGGGCAAATCAGCGATACCGGTCTCATCAGCGGCGACGGTTGGTCGATTGAGGTCGAAGATACCCAGCGACCTGTTGGCGGATTAATCGTCCATGTCGGCGAAATCGTGGAAGGCACACCCAAAGAAGGTGATTTCGCACGCGCTGAGGTCGATGCCGCGCGACGGGGAGACATTACGCGCAACCATACCGGAACTCACTTGCTCCAGGCTGCGCTGCGTAACCGGTTGGGAACGCATGTTCAGCAGCGCGGGTCACTGGTCGCCCCAGATCGTTTGCGGTTCGACTTTGCCCACGACCAGAAGGTGAGCGATGCCGAATTGACCGACATCGAAAAACAGGTGAACGAAGTCATCCTGGCAAATTATCCGGTCAAGGCCGAAGAAAAATCGCTGGCGCAGGCACGATCCGAAGGCGCGATGGCATTATTTGGCGAGAAGTATGGCGAACGAGTGCGAACGATAATCGTCGGCGAGGACAGCAAGCGTTTCAGTTACGAGTTATGCGGCGGCGTTCATGTTGGCGAAACGGCGGAAATTGGGCCGTTCATCATCGTGAGCGAAGGCAGCGTGAGCGCGGGCATCCGGCGTGTCGAGGCGCTAACGGGGCGCGGCGCAGTCGATTACATCCAACAAAAACTGGATACACTAGGACAAATCGCGCACCGATTGGGTGCTACACCCGATGAAGCGGCTAGCCGCGTGGAAAGTTTACAAAATGAACTCGCGGCCAGCAAAAAGCAGGTTGAGAAACTTCAGCGGGAAATGGCAAAGACCCGTTTCGATGCTATGATGACCCAACTGGAAACGATCAAGGGTGTGCCCGCATTGATCGCGCAAATGGACGGCATGACAATAGACGGGCTGCGCGAAGTTTCCGACTGGTTCCGCAACAAGGTCAAAAGCGGCGTGCTCGTCCTGGGCAGTGCCAGCGATGATCGCCCGCAACTGTTAGTGACCGTCAGCGATGACCTGACCAAGAAGGGGCTGCACGCGGGTAATCTGATTAAGAGTCTGGCGGCGATTGTGGGCGGCGGCGGCGGCGGACGCCCGAACATGGCGCAAGCGGGCGGCAAAGATGTTCAAAAACTGCCGGAGGCGCTCGACAGCGCACGTCAGTTGATCGCGGAGCAGTATAAGGGATAATTCTAGTGCTTCATTTTGCAGCATGATATTGTTATCCCCTCCCCCTAGCTGCTGCGCAGAGAGGGGGAATAATACAGAAAAACCTGGGGGGTAGATGGGCAAATCTTAAAGCAAGATGAACTGCATTAGGGTGGTTTAAAAAGGGGTAACATCCCCTCGCCTGAAAAATAAATTGCAATTATTTTGAGCAGCTTATGGAGTTCGATGGCAAATAAAGCGGAATTCATCCAGCTTGAAACCGGGGACGACGCAGGATCGGTACGGGACAGATTGTCATTCATCCGAGGACAGCGTGTGCTGCTGATCTGGCCGGAAGAAGGGACAATTTTAACGCGCAAACTCGATCTGGTGTTGATCCAGCGCGAGGCGATGCGGCGTTCGATTCGGTTAGCGCTTGTCACCCGTGATCCGCTGGCGATTCAACATGCCACCGAACTTAACATCAGCACCTTCGAGACGATTGGATCGAGCGAACGGGGACGATGGAAACGAGGGCGATCCAAAGTTTTCACCAGCCGGTCACAACGCCCGGATGACGAACCAATCCCCGATGATCTGAAAGAAGTCGCCAGCCGCATTTATGCTGAGGAGACCGCGATTCAAAGGCGATGGCGGCGTGTCCAGCGATTGCTGCTATTCGTGGTTTTGCTGGTACTGGCTGGTGGCCTGACTTATGTATTTTTGCCCAGCGCAACTGTCCAATTGACCCCGGCACAAGGTCAAATTACAGGCGAAGCAGAAATCGTCGCTGATCCACAAATGACTACCGTCGATGTTGAACAAAAGATCATCCCCGCGACCAAACTCAGCGTACAAGTTGAGGATACGGGTACTATTGAAACGACAGGCGCACAGAATTTAGGCGACGCCCCGGCGACAGGTTCGGTGGTGTTTATCAACCAGGGCAATAAAGAAATCGTTATCCCGGCGGATACCACGGTCATTACCAGCGCGGGAATTCCGATTCAATTTCATACAACGCAGGAAGCAACATTGGCTTCGGGTGTTGGTTTCCAGGTGGAAGTGCCAATTGAAGCCTTGCCGACATCAGCAGGTGAAATCGGCAATGTGGACAGCGGGGTCATCAACACGGTGATTGGGCCGTTGGCGGCTGACGTAACAGTGCGGAATTTGTCACCGACCAGCGGCGGTGCAAGCCAATCGCAGCGAGCAGTCAGCGCGGATGATAAGGATCGGCTGATCGAAACGGTACGGCAGCAACTTCAGGCACGCGCATATGTGGAAATGGAACCGCGCCTCACCCCTACCCAATTTATCATACTAGAAACCGTTCACATCGCGGAAGAACGCAGCGATTGGATGACGTACAGCGCAAATGTCGGCGATGTCGCCGATACGCTCTCGCTGACAATGCGGGTCGTGGTCGAAGCGACAGCGGTTGACCAGCAGTTCGGGCAACAAATTGTGTATGCACAGATGTCCGGTCAAGTTAGGCAAGGACAATTTGGCAAAGGAGTCGAGATCAAGCCGGAGAGCGTCACCTACGAACGGGGCGCTGTATCAGGCGTGGATTCGAGCAGTGGAAAAGTCACCTTTGCGATGAGCGGGACAGGATCAATTGCTTCAACAATTGACCCAGAACAGGTGCGACAGCAATTGGCTGGACACTCCGTCAAGGATGCGGTAGCCCAACTGGTCAGCGATTACAATTTGCAGCAAGGAACGACTCCAGTCATCCGCGTGTCGCCGGATTGGTTCTTGAATATGCCATTGCTGCCGATGCGAATCAATGTCCAGCTACAGGAAATTTCTCCATGACAAACGGGCGACTGCTGGGTATAGATCATGGACTCAAGCGAATCGGGTTGGCGGTCAGTGACGCATCGGGGTTGGTGGCGCGCGAATTGATGGTACTGAACCGTAAAACCAACCGCGAGGATTTCGAGCGTATCAACCGGATTTCCGCCGAGCAAAAAGCGGTTGGGATCATCGTCGGACTGCCGATCAACAGCGACGCAGAGGCTGGCGAATATACGCAGGCCGACACGGTGCGACGTTGGGTGGAGCGATTCGCCCAAACGACGCAACTACCGATCACGTTATGGGATGAACAATTGACCAGCGTCGATGCCCGCGAATTGTCGATCGGGCAGGGACGCAACCGGCGCGAAGCGATCGATGATCTGGCAGCGCGCGTCATCCTCCAAAGTTACCTGGACGCTTTACGCGACGGACTAGCCACACCCTAGCTATCACCACACCGAGGAGTAAATACACTTGGGGCGAACAGTCAGAATTCTGGTGCTGATTCTCTTGTTTTTGGGATTTGCAGCCGCACTGTGTGGCGGGGCAATTTTTATTATCTCCGGCGGCAAGCCAGTCGATTTCGCACAAAAGACCCTGATTCGGTTTTCCTTGTCAGGACGCGACGCAGACCTGAACCGCGCGGTGAGCAGCGATCCAACACCAATCCGATTCACGGTTGCCCCCGGCGATACGCCGCGTGTGATCGCCCAAAATCTGATTTCAGCGGAATTGATCGGCGACGCAGATTTGTTCGTCGATTATGTGCGGCTCAACGATTATGACCGGCAGCTTGAGGCGGGTACATATTTTCTGAACCGGGCGCAAACGCTGACCGAAATTGCGTTTGCGCTCACTGATTCACGCAGCAGCCAATTTCCGTTCCGTATCCTGGAAGGATGGCGGATTGAGGAGGTTGCTGGAGCAATTGATGACAACCCATATTTTGGGTTCAGTGGGCAAGATTTCATCAACCTTGTGGGGCCAGGAGCGCAGGTTGATCCGGCATTTGCAGCCCAGGTTGGGTTGCCAAGCGGAGCATCGCTGGAAGGATTCTTATTCCCAGATACCTATCAACTCCCGGCAGGGATCACGCCGTCGATGCTGCGCGATATTTTGACACAGGCATTTCTGGAAAAAGTTGGGACACAAGTGCCCCAAGACGCAGCAGCACAGGGATTAAATCTGTATCAAATTGTGACGTTAGCGTCGATTGTGCAGCGCGAGGCGGTACACCCGGATGAACAACCGCTGATCGCCAGTGTGTATCGCAACCGGCTGGCGATTGGACAACGGTTAGAGGCGGACCCAACGATTCAATATGCGATTGGATTCCGGGATGGGCGATGGTGGCCGCCAATCACCGCCGCAAATTATTCAGACGTGATTTCGCCCTACAACACCTATCTCAACGACGGGCTACCACCCAGCCCGATTGCCAATCCGGGCATCACGGCGATTCAGGCCGCCGTCTACCCTGCTCAATCTAACTACTATTATTTCCGCGCCGACTGCCGGACAGATGGGTATCACGATTTCGCCACAACCTTTGAGGAGCATGTGGCGAATGGATGTTAAAAGACAAGTTCCGAGTGCTGAGTTCCGAGTGCTGAGTAAAAAGATAAAATCAGTATGCAGTATTGTGTGTTTACTCGGCACGATATTTATTGCAGGTTGTGGAGTGGCAAGGCCGGGAAATATCGCACGGGTAGCGCTGCTGGCTCCGTTTGAAGGGCGCTACCAGGAAATCGGATACAACGCCTATTATGCGGTCAAGTTAGCTTTAGCCGATTACGGAAAAACCGACATCGAATTTGTTGCGCTGGATGATGGGGGCAACGTTCAGAGCGCGATAGAGCGAGCAAGGGCGTTGGCGGGCGATCCACTAGTCAAAGCTGTTATTACGCTCGGATACACAGCAACGAATACTGACGTACAACAGGCCTTGGGGAATGTGCCGACGCTCATTGTCGGCGATTGGGATGCAAAACCGGAAACATCCACGACATTCGTGCTGACTAGTCCACAAATTGATGGAGTGACGACACTTCCTCAAAATACACAGGATGTGACGGACGCCGCGCAGATTCATACCCCGATTGTTGGGAATGAGATACTGGCATTGGAACAATTTCCGCTGCTGGCATCGCAACCGCAACAGGCCACCGTGATTTCCAGTGGGAGTTTACCGGATACCGATTTCAGCGAACGCTACATCAACAGCGCAGAATACACACCAAAACCGGGGTTATTGGCAACGCTGACTTATGATGCGACGATTATCGTTATTCAGGCCATCACAAACACGAAAAACGGGGATGTTGCGAGTGGAGTGGCGAATATCGACTACAAGGGTCTAAACGGCGAGATTCAATTCAAGGATGGGTACTGGGTAGATGCACCCATCCATTATTTTAGCTATGACACTGACGGCAAATTAATTCCCGTAGATCGTCCCGTAAAATAGCGGCAATCGGTCAACAGGCGTGGCACTGTAACTAATTGCTTTTTCCAGTCGGGCGCGGCACGATGCAATTTTGGATGCGTCATTGGCATAAATTTTCAGCAGCGGTGTACCCTGCTCCACAAAATCCCCAACTTTAATGTCCAACCAGAGACCGACGGCCAAATCTACCGCATCGGTCTTTTTTTCGCGGCCTGCGCCCAATTCAAATGAGGCCATGCCGATTTCGTCTGCCGCAATCTGCGCGATGTATCCAGCACGGGGGGCGACAAATTCCTCTACGATGCTGGCACGCGGCAGTAGGGTGGGATCATCAATCATTTTCACATCGCCGCCCTGCCCTTCGACCAACAAACGAAATTTGGCGAGCGCCTTGCCGTTATCGAGGTGGTCGATTAGGAGCGCTTGAACTTCGTCGGGGTTAGTCCATTTATCGCCTCGTCCAGCGAGCCGCAGCATATAACCGGCAATATCGAGACAATGTTCGCGTAAATCGGCTGCACCTTCGCCGTTGAGAATTTCAATGGCTTCGATAACTTCGAGTGAATTACCGACAGCGTAGCCCAGCGGTTGGTTCATATCGGACAGCACAGCAATCATGTCACGTCCAGCATCGACGCCAATATCGACCATGATTTGAGCCAGTGCGCGGGCATCACCGAGGTTGGTCATGAACGCGCCACGTCCGACTTTTACATCGAGGACAATGCCGTTGGCTCCAGCGGCGATTTTTTTGCTCATAATGCTGCTGGCGATCAAGGGCAAACAAGGTACGGTGGCAGTCACATCGCGGAGGGCATAGAGTTTACCGTCAGCGGGGGCGAGATCATGGGATTGGCCTGCGAGGACAATGCCGTTTTCACGGGCAAGGCGTTGAAATTCCTCGTTGGACAGATTGACATTGTAGCCCGCAATCGCTTCCAATTTATCCAATGTGCCACCGGAAAAACCGAGGCCGCGCCCACTCATCTTGGCGACAGGCACACCACAGGAGGCAACTAAGGGTAAAACAATCAATGAGGTTTTATCGCCCACGCCGCCGGACGAGTGCTTATCAACCGAGTAACCAATCAAGTCCGAGAGATCGAGGACATCGCCAGAGTGCGCCATTGAGAGAGTGAGATTGACGGTTTCTTCGCGGGACATGCCGCGCAGGAAAACTGCCATTAAAAAAGCGGCAGCCTGATAATCAGGCAAGTCTCCGCGCGTATATGAGGCGATAAACCAGTCGATTTCTTCGCGGCTCAGTGCAAGTCCATCCCGTTTTTTGGCGAGTATGTCAACGGCGCGCATGGTGATTTGCCCCCAGAATTACAGAAAATCTATCTTGTGAAGTATTATTCTAACACTTCTGCCTCATTTCAAGTGAGCCAAGCATTTAGCATTTATTTAGGGGTTATTATGACAATGCTCACTTGAGAAGTCTGTCATTATGGGTCAAAATTTGCTTATGAATTCATAAACAGAATGGTTGGAAAAGATGAGTGCCAAAACTCAAAGTATGATGCAAGGGGATATGCAGCAGCGCAACCGCCTCATCATCAGCGTGATTATCGTGGTAGCGATGGTAGCGGTACTGGCGATTATTTTGCTATCGAACGGATCGGGAAGCACGAATGATTACAGTGGTCTCAATCAAACGCGGTTGGCTGATGGCGGATTCGTGATCGGTAATCCCGATGCAAAAGTAACGCTTGTTGAGTTTGCGGATTACGACTGCCCGGTTTGCCTATCGTATTTGTCGGTCATGGATCAGTTCTTCAATGACTACGTGAAGACCGGAAAAGCTAAGTTTGAATATCGAATTTTCCCGACACACGGCGCGGAAACAACGCATTTTATTGGAGAATTGGTGGAATGCTTTGAAGAACAAAAGCCAGGGTCATTCTGGGTCGCAAAAGACCTGCTGTTTCAATCCGCCGGACGCGGGAGTTATGACGAAACAACCGGGCGAACCGTCGCCAATCAATTAGGGGTCGATTACACGAAAGCGTTGACTTGCTCCAGCAGTGCGAAACAGGTAGATATGGATGTTGCACTCGGCGAGCGGTTAGGAGTCAATGGCACGCCAGCAGTTATGGTGCGGTATGGCGATGCTGCCCCGCAGTTCATCAGTTTCGCCGGTCAGACCTATAATCAAGGTGGCCCGCCGCTGGCTGTTCTGGCTGCGGCAGTGGCGGCTGGGAATGCTGGTTAACCTGGCATTCTAAGAAAAATGCGCAATAGCCCACTATCCGATTTAGTGGGCTATTATTTTCGATGAAAGTCTTATCGAGTTGGGATATACTGATCTCGATGCATAAGTGGCAAAGAGGTCTTTGGATATGCAATACGATGTATTTGTTCAGCAGAGTAAACCCTTCATCCAATGGATGCTGGATTGGAAATCAGGTCTCAAATCCCTTTCGCTATCCACCGTGATAGCATCCAACCCAAAAGCGATTGGGATCGCGTCGGTGGATGTGATTGAGGGATTCTGTACGGTTGGGCCGTTGTCCTCACCGCGTGTGAACAATATCGTCGAACCAATTACGCGGTTATTCACGCTGGCATGGGAACAAGGGATACGCGATATTGCGCTGCCGCAGGATACACATCCAGCGGATGCCGTTGAATTTACCCAATATGGCGCGCATTGTGTGCGCGGAACCGTTGAGTCACAGACAGTGGCGGCATTTAAAGCACTTCCCTTTTTCGATCAACTGGCGATTCAAGAAAAAAATTCGATTAATTCCGGTGTAAATGGGGCGTTTGTCGAATGGGTGAAGACAAGGCCTCAGATTTCGAACTGGATTGTGGTCGGCGACTGCACCGACTTGTGTACCTACCAACTGGCGATGTACCTGCGTACATCCGCAAATGAGAATCAACAGGGAGGCATCCGTATCATTCTGCCTGTAGATTGTGTGGACACATATGATTTGCCGGTGGAAACTGCCAAACAAATCGGCGCAACACCCCACGATGGGGAATTCCTGCACCTCATTTTTCTTTATAGTATGATGCTGAATGGCATCGAAGTAGTTACTCAGATAACCCCATAGAAGGGCATTTCATGCGCACTGTCGAATGGCATAACGGTCAAGTCCGCATGATTGACCAGAAAAAAATCCCCTGGGAACTGGTCGTGGTCGATTTGCCGGATTATCAAGCTGTCGCAGCAGCCATCACCGATATGACCGTGCGCGGCGCACCCGCTATCGGTGCAGCAGCGGGGTTTGGTCTGGCACTAGCAGCCCAGCACAGTGCAGCACAACAGGTTCCAAATTTAGTCGATGATTTAAAAGAAGCCGCCAATACGCTGAAAGCCGCCCGTCCGACGGCTGTCAACCTGGCATGGGCCGTCGATAAATTGATGAAAGTGGCGATCACCGGTGAATTCCATAATGCTGATGATTTGCGGGAAGTGCTGCTGACCGAGGCGCAGCGAATCGCCGATGAGGATGTAGAAATCAACCGGCGGATGGGCGCATTTGGCGCAGCACTCGTCCAGGATGGCGATACGATTCTACATCACTGCAATACCGGCGCATTGGCAACGGTAGATTATGGGACGGCGTTAGGCGTAGTACGAGCGGCACATGAACAAGGTAAGCATATTCACGTACTCCTGGATGAGACCCGCCCACGCTTACAAGGGGCACGTTTGAGCGCGTGGGAATTGGAACAACTGGGTGTTAGCTACGACATTATCCCCGATACGGCTGCCGGATATTATATGCAAAAAGGCGAGATCAAGATTGGTCTCGTCGGCGCAGATCGAGTGGCGGCGAACGGGGATTTCGCCAACAAAATCGGGACGTATCAAATCGCAGTGCTGGCGAAGGAAAATGGCATCCCGTTTTACACCGTTGCACCCACTTCGACAGTTGATCTTTCGCTGGCAAGCGGGGCAGAAATCCCGATTGAAGAACGCAGCAAAGATGAGGTTTTGACCCCCTATGGCAACCCGATTACGCCGCCGCATTTCCATGCCCGCAATCCAGCATTCGACGTGACCCCGCACCGGTATCTAGCGGGGATCGTCACGGAAAATGGGATTGTGCGGCCATCATTTAACGAAAACTTGCGGCGGGCAGTGGCGGGGGAGCAGATGTGATTGGTCGACTCATCCGCAAAACAGTCAAAACGCTCCTGGCACTGTTAATCATTTTGTTGATATGGGTGGGATGGCAATTTCTGCCGCCGCCCTCCCCGCCACCGCTGCCAGCGGGTTATCATCCTCAAAAAGCAGTCTGGCTAGACATCACATGGTCGATGGACGCACACAGCGATGCGGAAACCCAGGCACTCGCCCAACATTTACAAGCTCATGAAATCACAACCGTTTTTGCTTATGTGAGCTATCTCAAGCCCGGTGATTTCTTTAATCCAACCTTTGACCATGCCCAACATTTTGTCGAGCAAATGCACGTTCTCGCGCCGGGGATTACACTGCTCGCCTGGGTTGGTGTGCCGATTCATGTGACAACACCGGATGGACTCTACATTGAAAATCGACTAACCGATCCCAAAGTTCAAAATACTATTGCTGATTTCAGCCGACAGGTCGTCGAGGATTTGGGGTTCGATGGTATTCATTTGAATGCCGAGCCTGTCGCCGACGGGAATACAGCGTATATCGACACACTGCAAGCCATTCGTTCGCAAATGCCGTCAGGAGCAATCCTGTCCGTGGCGGGGCTGGCGCTCTATCCGACAGAAGCCATAACGATTGTGCAATATCCCAAAACGGAGTACCGCTGGTCTGCGGATTATCTAAAAATCGTAGCCGAGAACAGCGATCAAATCCCGATGATGGATTATGATTCGGGGTTATTTTTCCCCAGTGATTATCGGGGATGGATGGCTTATCAGGTGAGAGCAAGCGCGGCGGTGTTGGCGCAATCTCACACAGAACTATTCATTGGTGTTCCGGCATCTGAGGAACAGACGCCTTCGCATCAAGTCACAACCGAGTATTTAGCAAATGCGCTGTACGGTGTGCGTTTGGGCATCAGTCAAAGTCAGGATTATGAGGCCATTACGGGGATTGCCGTGTATCCATATTGGGAAATCAGCGATGGCGAGTGGGCGCTGCTGGATGATTTCTCGTAAGGGAGTGATTCAATCTGATTCCGCGTCGAAAACTGCACTCAAGAAGTCATACATTTTTTCAGCCCAGGAGATAAGTTCTTTTCCTGTCACTGATGAGCCATTCCACGTTACGCTACGATCCTCAAAACAACCGGGGTAAATAAACTGACCAGCGAACGCCATCTAATACAATGCCAGACTGGGGTTCAACGCTAGAAGCATATTTGCGTCCTTCTTTGAAGCAGCAAATCAAATGACGTTGGGTCAAGGGCGGCAATTTGGGTTATGGTCGTCGGCCAAGTGTGCCAACCATGTTTGAGACCTTCTAATGGATTGTAAAATCTCTGCCCATCAAAGGCCTTGTCCCAGATGACCTGACGAGCCAAGCGTGTCGAACCAGATTTTTCGGCAAAGATTGTCCAGGAAATATGATTGTGAAACGCGGGCTGAACCAACATTTGGAATATCAATTCAAGAGTATTCTCCGAGGGTGGTAAAGCCCTATCTGCTAAAAATTTATTGGCTTTTTGCCTTAACTCCTCAAATTTATCTTGTCGCATTTCCATAATCTCACCTATCAATACCAATTAACGCCAAAATTTTTCAGGTAAGTTCAATTCCTGGACGGGATGTTCGCCAGTGAGTTTGAGTTCGCCGTTTTCGGTGTGCATAAGTAAGGTGTAGGTGGGGTATTCGGCACTGTGTTTGAACTGCCATTCGCCGATGCTCCAGAGACGCAATGAGTCATTCACGCGATTGACTGAGACGACAAACGGGAGACGTTGATAAAGTGCGCGGACTAAATCATCACCCTGCCCAAGGTCGGCGCGGCGCGCCAACATGCCTAACGAACTTTGGAGGCGTTTGGCAAAAATTGTGCCGCGAAACGACCAGATTTGGCGGGGGGCATCGGTCATCTCTAACAAAGGCGAGATGGTATGGGGTTCATCGGAACGCACTTCGTCGAGGAGGATACAGGCGGGTTGATTTTCTAAAGCGTTACCGATTTGTTCGCCGAAGGAGATTCCAGGCTGATCGCCGAGCGGCCAGCGGGTCATCAACTTCTGGACTCCAGAGGGCAAACGCAATTCTCCCGCACGTTCTACAGCAATTGTTTTTTCAGGATTAGGCAGCCATTGGGACAGGATACTGAGCAAGGTGGTTTTGCCGGATTCGGGATCGCCGACAATGAGTAAGCCATGCGGCGATGCGATGATGGATTCCAGTAAATCGGCGGCCTGGGCGATCATGAAACCGGATGCAATCAGGTCATCAGGTGTAGGAATTATTGGGGGATGGACACGAATATCCAAATTGAGTTGATAGGAAATAGGCGGTGAGACGAGATTGACAGAGACCGGGCGTTCGCCAACCAGCAAACCGGTTTCGATATACGGTTGATCGTCGCGGAGTTCCGCACCAGCATCAACCAGCAGACGGTTTACGGCGCGGCGGAGATGATCTTCATTCTGGAAAATTGGCCCCAGCGAAACCAGTTCGCCATGCCCGTAACGGACAGCCGCTTTATCCGCGCCATCAAGGGAAATGGTGGTGACACTTTCGTCCAAAAATAAGGCATCGAGTGGGCCATAGCCGAACAGATTGCTGTAGACACGATTGATGAGATCGACCTTCTCCGGTGTGGATACCTGAATAGACTCGACGGACAGGACATAATCGATGGTTGCCAGAACCAGCTTCAAGCGTTTGGTTGACGTATCCGCCTCGCGGAGTTCAGGTGAGTCTTCGCCATGTTCTTCGACAAACGCCGATTCGATGCGCTCCACGAGGGCATTCATCGAAAATAAGCGTCGCCCTAGCTGACCGGCAACTAACTGCGGTTCACGGCCTTTATCCGCATCGTGGCGCGGGCGCGGTACAGTATGACCATTTTCAGAGACAGGGTTGTTATCGTCTTGATCGGTCATTCATCGTCCTTTAGATAAAGGGGTTCTGGCGATTCGCACAATTTTTGAAGCAAATCCCCAAACTTGGGTTATAAATTCTATTCTACAACGGTCTAGCGGAGTGTGATATACTCCCTCACTGCTTCGTATAA
>JBDTNB010000135.1:0-18319 GCA_039933955.1 Chloroflexota bacterium | reverse complement strand
AAACCACTTGACTTTGTAGAAAATATGTTCTAAAATTGGAATCCGTTGAGATACATATTTGACGATTATTCTAGGAGTGGCGATTGCTTGCCTTTAAGAATTTTGTTTTCAGCGCCTTTAGTGCGCTTGTCTGGTCATATAGCCGGGTGGCTTCAGCCCCCGGCTTTTCAGCAACTATGGCGGCAGCACAGCTTGGTTATCAGTACGGCGCTTCACTCCCTCGCTTCCGCCGACCACTGTGCGAAAATGCGAGTCTCGCCACAGCGGCAGCCCCTTCGCTCATTGTCGCCGCCCTTGTGCCAACTCGGTGGCGCTTCTCGTGCTTCCCGCCGATTTTCACCGCCACAAGATGCTCCACTCGGTGGCGCTTCCCCTGCTTCCCGCTCTCCACTCCGGCGGCAATTCTGCCAACCCCGCCAACCGATGAAACAAGTTCTTTTCTTAATTTTAACTTTCAACTTATCACTCGTTACTCATAACTTTTTTAGCCAAACTGCCGGTTCGCCCATACCCGCTCATTGAAGATTTGCGCTACGTTCGAGAGGTCGCCATTCGCGATAATCAGATCAAACACCACATTTGGATATTTTTTGCGGATGGCAGCCGTCATGCTGTCCACCATATCCGGCGGCGCGATGACCGTCGCCGCGAGGCTCTGTTCATAAGGAATATGGTCGATCAAATCCCACACACCTGTGACAATCGGGCGAAAATTATTCCAGTAGGCGCGCGCCGTATCAAAAAACCACTGGGGTTCTAATCCCGGCGCGAGGACAATCATGTGATAGGTTGGTTCGCCATGTACCGGCCCCGGCCCGAATCCCTGCATAATCTCCATCGGCGGCACGGTGCGCAGCAGTGGCGGTGTTTCGATCAGCCGGTCAGTCGCCTTTGCTGGGCCGGGTTCCCAGTAATCATCTTCTTTCCACAAGCACACGCCGAAATGCCATGCTGGCGCATAATGCGTGATCCACTCGAACATTGCCAGCGTACCCTCGGCCTGACTCTCGTGGGTATAGGGCGGATAGCGATTGTCCTGCTGGTAGGATTTAATATCTGCCGTGCGTGGGAACGGATAAATCCCGCCTTCTGTCCCCAGAACTGGCACGGCCTCCGAACCCCAGATGTCGCCGCAGCGTTCGTTGAACATGCGTCCCATCGCGGTTAATCCAACCGGATCACCGTTGGGCGTTTTGGCGGTGCCACCATAAATCGTGCGCCCCGGATCATTCGCTTGGCAAATCGGATCATACGGATACTCGAAATGCCAACCGCCTTCGCGCGCATTTTGCTGTTCTGGCGGGCGGGCGCTGGTCGGCCCTTGCCCTGGGATTTCCTGATAATAATGATTCAACACATAAGGATGGGTCGCGCAGTATAAGCCGTTGCTGAGCAGGTTGCGGAAGCGGTCAAAATGCGCGGTTTTGATGTACCCCAGAAAGGCATCCATCCAGCGGATCGCCGCCAATTCCAGCGGATCGGCTTCCGCGAAGGCTGTGAAACCGGGATAACAGCCCATCCCGGCGATGAATTCCGCCCACGCCATCCAATTATCGACCATCGGGCGCACCACGCCGTCGAAGTTGCGCCAATCGACATTCACGCCCAGCGGCCATTCGATATACAGATTTGGTTCATTGTAGAACTCAAACCATTTCACGCCTGCGTTGATGTACTGCATCGTCAAATCGCGGAGATTGGCGTCGAAGACCATCGCGCCGGGACGTGGCACATAGATGCGTACCACCGGCGTGATACCCATCGACAGGAATGTCTGGGCATCATCTACGTATTCAAATCCGGCAGGGATGAGTTTCGCCCAACCGAAATGTGGTTTTGACCAATGCGTGAAATCCAGCGGCGTAATCAGCGCGCGTTTAACATGCAACCCGCGCGGATTTTTTGACCATACATACTCATCGAGGCGCATTTAACCGCCTCCGGTAATTGGCCCCGGCGTCGGGTAAATCGGCGCTTGTCCCCCGTTTGATTGGGTGTTGGGATCGGGAGTCGGTGTCTCGTTCGCGGGTGATTGAGGATTTAAATTCGGCGTCGGCGTTTGGGTGATAAAGCCGCTCGGCGCGCGCGTTGGCGCTGTGACCGGGCCGAGGATCGAACCGGGCGTCGGCTGGATTGGCGCGGGCGGTGTCGCTGTCGGCACAAGCGGGACGCCAAACGGTTGATTCGAGGCCGCGCGTTCGTTCAATATACGCTTGGCATCATCAAAAGCATCCTGGACAATCGGGTCAAATAAGGCCGTCGGCGCGGCCTGCGCCAACAGTACGCCCCACTGCGAGGCGGTATCACGCCGCGCCAGAACGGTGACAATCATGTTCAGGGAGGTTGGCATCAGCTTGATAAATTCCAGATCGCTGACCACTGTCGGGCGAAATTGTTCCCAATACACGCGCGCCGCGTCAAAGAACCATTCCGCGCCCAGGTTCGGCGCAATCAACAAAAAATGATAGTTGGGTAGGGTGTCAGGTGATGGTGGCATGGCGTCCATCATACCATATATCACATATTGGTTGTAAATAGGCCGCTAGCGGGTCAGAATTAGAACTCGGTTAAAATTTGAAGCTGAAAATTCAAAATTCAATTGAAAACAGGATGTTGATTCTCTTTCTACACAAAAGGTATTTTTACTCATGCCCGAACAATGGCTTGGACTTATACTGGTTGGATTAATCGCCGGAGTGGCATCCGGGATGTTTGGCATCGGTGGTGGTGTGATTATCGTCCCGGCGCTGACGATTTTACTAGGTTTTGGATTGAAAACGGCGGTGGGGACATCACTTGCGGCGCTGCTGCTGCCGGTCAGTATCTTTGCCGTAGTCGCTTATTATCGTGCCGGGAAGTTACACATTTCGACGGCGGCCTGGATTGCATTTGGTCTGATTTTTGGGGCGACGGTTGGCGCGCAGATCGCCCTGAGCCTCGATACCAAAACCCTGCAACGGTTGTATGGCGTATTTCTGCTGTATATGGCGTGGCGCTTCACCGAGCCGCGCAAATGGTGGGCAGACTATCGCGGCACCAGCGGGCCAAAAGCGCCAGAAGAAGTCGAAGCCCATGTCGCCTGGTATATCCTGTTGGTCGTTGGGTTGGGTGCGGGTGTTTTGTCTGGCATGTTCGGCATCGGTGGCGGTGTGATTATCGTCCCGGCGCTGGTGGCACTGCTGCATTTTGACCAAAAGCAGGCGGTAGGGACATCGCTGGCGGCGCTGCTCTTGCCCGTGAGCCTGGGCGCAGTGATTTCTTACTATCAATCGGACTTGCTCGATCTGGCAGTGGCCGTATTGGTGGCTCTGGGCTTGATCGGCGGAGCCTTTGCCGGGGCGAAAATCGCGCTCAGCCTGCCTTCGGTGACGGTCAAACGCTTATACGGGCTGTTTCTGTTGTTCGTCGCCTTGCGCTTTATGTTTTTCTAGGTGGCTAGCCGATGAAAACGGGGCAGGCAGGTGATACTCGTGAACATGAGTTTTTTGTTTTTGCTAATCGCTAATTGCTAAAAGCTAAAGACTATGCCATTACTAAGCCGTTGGGCTATCCGAGCCGCTATGCTCTATTTACTGATTGGACTCGTCGCTGGGGCCTTATATTGGCTGAATAACGCTTGGTCATTCTGGAAGCCTTTTACCGCCTTGAATCCAATCTATATTCACTTGCTGGTCGTTGGCTGGCTCACGCAGTTGATCTACGGCGTCATCTACTGGATGTTCCCCATCATCAGCCGGACGGATATGCGCGGCGATCCACGTCAGGCCTGGGCTGCGTTAATCACGCTCAATTTGGGGCTGATTTTGCGCGCGCTGGCCGAACCCTGGCGCGCGTTGGAACCGAATAGCGTCAATCAGGCTGGACTGATCGCATCGGCCATTTTTCAAGTCGCGGCGGGTTATTTGATTGTGCTGGTATGTTGGCCGCGTGTGCGTGAGAAACCGGGGAGGTAAAATGCCGCGTTTGAGCCAGTATTTTGTGAAATCCTCGCTGATCTGTCTCATGCTGGGCTTCAGCATCGGTGGGTTAATCCTGGCCTCCAAAGCATCCCCATTAATTTCCGGGTTGGTATGGCTCTGGCTCCCTGCCCACATCACTATTTTGCTGGACGGCTGGCTGGTACAGCTTGCTATCGGCGTCGCTTATTGGATTTTGCCGCGTGTGGCTGGAAGTGATCGCGGGCGAAGGTGTTGGGCCTGGGCAGCTTTTTTTGTGCTGCAAGCGGGATTGGGATTAGCAGTTCTGTCGTTACTGCAAATGTGGTGGCCGTTCGCATCCCAATTTTTTGCGCCGGGAGTAGTCTTTCAAGCGCTGGCGATGATGCTGTTTGTTGTCCACGCATGGCCGCGTATTCGATCAGCCGCCGCACAAGGGGTAGGGCTGAAATTGCCCGAATAAAATAGAGGGCACATGCTGCGCCCTCTATTGAAAACCTGATGCTTATTTTGTACTCCGCCGTAACCGCCGCCGCACGAACAACCCGGTCAATCCGATGCCACTAGCAACTGCCACCAGGATTGGAATCTGCAAACCACTCCAGGGCGATTCGCCGGTATTCGGCAGCCGCGAAACGCTGAGGACTTGCGCCTGCGCGTCATAACCCTCTACCTGATTCACAATGATAAATGGAACCGTGATATTGGGGTCAATCGTCGTCGTGATCGTGATTGTCACGCTGTCACCCGGATTCATCACCGCCTGGTCAAACGTGACGGTATTGCCGCTCACGCTCACCGTACCGGTGGGCGGGCTGACTTTGATTCCACCATTGATAATCAGAGTGCTGGGCAGTGTATCCTGGACATGGACAGGGCTGACCGCAGTCGTGCCGGTATTCTGGACGTGAATTGTCCATGTGACCGTATCGCCTGGGGCTGCGAAGGGCTTATCGACACCTTTTGTAACCGTCAGGCCGCCGCTGCCGCCACCATTCTGGGTGATTTGCCCGGTGCTTGGCGGGGGAAGCTGGGCGAAACCAAAGTCATAGGTGTGGTCGTTGTCGCCGAAGTCGCCCGTCGTGAGCCGGGTCTGCGGGAAGTTGACAGCGCTGACCAACGCCGCTGGTGTACCATCGCGCCCATTTGAATCGCGGGCAATGTCGTTCGCGTCGTTGAAGAACTTGGTCGTGACCGACGTGATGTAATATTGGTCAAGCGGTGCGCCCGCGCCGTAATTGGCTGGGTCATCCAGCCGGACATCGTACACAGCGCGCGGCATCACACCGATTGGCTCGTGCAGTTCGCGCGTGCCGTTCTGGTTGGTGTCCCAGAAGTTGATATAAGACTTTGCCGTAGCTGGCGTGAAAAGGTTCGTTTCGTTGAAGTAGTATTCACCGTTCGTGTCAGTGAGGGTCTGGCCGATAAGCTGGTTAATCGGTCTGCCGAAACTGTCGGCAATCATGTAGAGACGCACCCTCACGTTCGGAATAGGCGCTTCACCGGGGTCTTGTACCCCGTTGCGATCCAGGTCAACCCAGACACGGTTGCCGATTTCCAGCGGTGGCGGCCCGCACACCGCTTCCAGGTCGCCCAAACCGTTTGATTTACCGAAGTTGCTACCTGACGTGGGTATGTTCGAATCGCCGTTGAAAATACGGAAACTCTGGGCGCGTGCGCCCGTCGTGTTATCCAACCAGATGACGCCGCCATCAAATAGACCATTGTCTCCAAGTAGACCAGGTTGTATAGGGTCGAAAGCCGTAACTGCTACTCGATCCGCACCGGGCAAATCGACCATGCCGCCGATAGTGATTTCATCATGCGTGAGTTGGAGGCTGTTGGACGGGTCATTGCTTTCATCATAATAATACTCGCCATTTCCTGGCCCCTGAGTATTATTTGTGCCTGCGGTTGCGGGAATAGTGCCACAAACACCATTGTTTTCCAGGACATATGCGCCGGTTGGATCTGGACACGCCCGTAAAATGTCGCCCGCCGCGATACCCAGCCATAAAGTAGTTTTATCGCTGGTTGGCGAAAACGGCTGTGGGCGTTCATTCCCTGTTCTGTCACCCATGCGATCCCGGAATGCCAGGATCATGTTCGGGCCGTCAAAGGTGATGTCGGTGAGCACAGGTTCGGGGCGGATCGCGATGCCGAGTATTGCGTTCGGCCAGGTATCCGACCAGGGTTTCCAATCGGCAGCGCGTGCCGTCACACAGCCTGGCGCTTTGTCGGCGCAGCGGCGTGGATAATCCAGCCGGAACGCCAGCACTTGTGTGAAGCCCAGGCCAGGATTGAGTGGATCATATTTGTAAACATAGGCCCGCAAATCGGCAGCCTGTTGCGTAGACTCAGCCGAGCATACCGCACCGAGATACACCATCCCCAGGTGCATTCCCAACCCGAACGGGCGCCAATCGCTGGCGAAGTTCGCGCAGCCGGTGACGGGATCACCTAAATCAGGAATAGTTGCAGCAGTCAGCGGAATAGTCCGCGCTGCGCCTGCTGTAATCCCGGTAGGCGACTGGATGACGGGGATTTCCACCAGTGTGCGGTTGAACAGGTTGACCGCATACAGACGCTTATCATCTTCAGAAATGTCTACGTCGCCCAATCCGGCTTTGCTGACCAACGGCCATGTTGCCGTGTCAAACTGCCAACAGTCTAGGATTGCTGTACGGTTGGGTGCGCAGCTTGTCGCGCTGGTTGGATGCGGATCAGCCCCAGCCGCCGCGCCCAGGTCAGCAAAAACGCTGACTTTGACATTTGCGGCGATATTCACTGGATTAGGATCGTCGTAACTGCCCGGTGTAATCCGGTAAATAGCGCCTGCTGTTGTCCCGGTTCCGGCGGCGTTTGGCCCCAATCCGGCGTGGCGCTTCATGTATGACCCAACCAGGAAACTATCGGAGCCGCGATGGTAGGCCAATCCCCAGGTGCTGCCCGTCTGTTTGGCAAGCGCCTGATGGATTAAAGGATCAATGAGAGGGGTTGGATCGTCTTGTGCATCATACGGGAAAGCTACAAAAGTTGGTTCGTTGGCCTGGGGGCCTTTAAGCTGGTCATTGATGACGTAGCAGCTTGTTGCTAACTGCGGGTTAGCGATATGGCAAAATTCGCCTGGATTATTTACTGCCAGATCAACACCCGTAACTGCACCCGTGCAATCAACGAAGGTGGTCGTCGTTGAAGAATTGTTGCCTGCGCCGAATCGACCCGATTCTAAGCCCGCTGGGATTTGCGTAAATTCAATCCGCACCTGCCCGGTGACGGTTAAAGTTAAGGTGTATTGACCGTTAGCATCTGTCGTAGCCGTTCCCACCGTTAGCGAGGGGATCGGCGCTGGCGGCGAACCCGCCGGAACGACGCTCGTTTGATAAGCGGTCACCAGGATACCGGCGACACCCGGTTCTGCGGCATCTTGTGTGCCCCCCGCGTTGTAGTCCTGATACACGATCCCGCCGACGGTGCAGGCTGCGTGGACTGGCGAGAAAACCCACAAATTGGCAAATGTCAGGCTAAAAATAGTGAGAATAAAACCGATTCGCGCATATATCCGCGAATGACGGCTCATGGACGCAAAGGAGAGAATCTTCATCAGCGACTACCTGTCGTTTTAAAGTACAACATATTTCGGTTGGGATAACAAGTTGTTACATTATACTGTCGTTGCCTAACAGTGTCTATTAATATGGCTATGATAAAAATTTCATGACATTGTTCGCAATAGGGTTCGATTTTGGAAAATCCTGTCTTTAAATCATGAATGATTGCCAGGATTACAAAATCGCGATCATTATAACAGATCGTCCCGACAACTCACGATGGTACTTAAGCGCGATAGGTAGGATTGAAAAAGGGCGTTCAACTGTTGAACGCCCTTTTCAGTATTACGGTGATGGTGGCTGGATGGCCTCAAATGGCAGTGGGGTTTCGGTTGACCCGAAAACGGGTGCGTTGGTTGGTACGAACTGCGGTATCGCTGCGGTGGGGACGAGCTGCGGAATCGGCGTCGCCACAGCCTGATTATTCACGGTCATACCCACTGTGCGGTACAGATAACCCCCAGTGCTGGAGAACATCGACAGCCGCAAAATGTAGGAACCATTCCCCACTCCGCGTGTATCCCATTGTCCCAACGGGCCGGAAGTCTGCGGCACTGTCGTTGGGCCGGAAACAATCGTGAACGAATTTGGACTGCTCACCGGCGCAATTTCTAACTGGAAGCGGTTGAAGGTGCTGGCGGAAGCCGATCCGGTAATTTGCGCCACGCCAGAGACCACCTGTCCTTCCGCTGGCGAAACAATGCGCGCAATCGGGATTTCGGTGTTGATGTCGCAAGTGCTGGTGGGTACAGCGTTGATGGTTGCAGTGGTTAGCCCCAGCCGCGAGGCAACAGAAGCCCCGGCAGGTGTATTGAGCCACGCAACAGCCGCCGCATCCGGGATATTCACGAACGTGCCGCTGACTTTATTATCCGGACAGAACTCATTAGCCCGCAGTCCTGACCAGGTATCAATGTCGATTTGCTGCACGAAGGCCTGAGTAGCCGGAGGCGGCAGCGCATTCGCCAGGAAGTATTCGGCGCGCAGGCTGGGGCAGTTGGGCGTTGGTTGTGTGCCGGTGTCCGGGCAGATTTGCGCCTGTACCACACTGCCATCGCCGGGAGGGGAGAAGGCTTCGGGGCGCGGCATGGTTTGCAGCATCGCGACCATGACCTTGTTCCATAACGGTGCAACTGCCTGATAACCGCCACCCTGGACGAAGGTCGGATTATTGTCCGCACGTCCCATCCAAACCCCGACGACTGCATTGCGCGTAAAGCCCATCGTCCACAAATCGCGCGTCTGGTTGGTCGTGCCAGTCTTCGCGGCTACGAAATTACTGGTTGGCAGCCCGGAGATAGTCAGCGGGCCGTTCAGGCCAAATTCCTGCGCGCGTGCATTATCGTCGCTTAAAATATTATCAATCAGGAAGGCCACCTGCGGCTGTACAACCTGCGCCGGAGGTGTGCGATCCGGCAGCACAATCGGCTGACCGTTGGAATCGGTGATGCTTTCAATTGCATATAAAGAAGTGCGGACGCCGCTGTTCGCCAGCGTGCCGTAGGCCAGCATCATATCGTACAATGTGACCTCATTTGCGCCCAATGCCGACGCGAGGCCGAACTGTGTGTTTTCGGGGAAGTTCAAGCCCATCCGCTTGGCGACATCCTGGAATTTGGCCGTGCCGATGAAGTCCATTGTCTTGACCGCTGGGAGGTTGCGGCTGTTTTGAAGGGCATAGCGCAGCGCCAGCGGCCCCCAGAACTGGCCGTCAAAGTTCGTCGGCGAATAAACTGGATTCGTCGGAAAGGTCGTCGGCACATCCCACAAAACCGTTGCTGGCGTCATGTAATCCAGGATGCCATCGCCATTGCGATCCAGGCCTTCCAGCGCGCCAGTATACAGGACTGGCTTTATCGCTGAACCCGGCTGCTGCCAGGTGAGCGCGCCGTTGACCTGCCCGCCAATCGCATCGTTATTGAAATCCGGGCTGCCGACCATCGCGCGGATTGCGCCCGTGCGTGGATCAGTCGCCATTACCGAGCCGGTGTTGACGCCGGTTGTCGTCAATGCATTGATTTGTTGTTTAAGGGCGCTCTCAGCCGCGTCCTGGATCGCCGGATTCATGGTGGTCTTGATGACAAACCCGCGCCGGAACATTTCGCCGCTGCCGAACAAACGCTCAACCTGCGCCTGCACGAATTGGATGAAGTGCGGATACTTGAACCGGACTTCGCGCGCTTTATAATCCGCCGATACGACTTCGGCCTTTTGTACTGCCGCCTGCCGTGCCACGTTCGCATCCACGCAGAAAGGTTGTGCGCCTGTCTGGAACGTCAGGCAGCCGACTTGCTGCATACGGCTGATGACAAATTCCATGCGGTCAAAGGTGTTCTGACGGCGCTCGTTATAGCTGGTGAGTGTATCATCACCCGTCCGCACCGGATTATAGGCCGCAGGCGCGGCGATAATCCCGGCAAGCAGCGCCGATTCCGGCATATTCAGGTCATTCGCGCTGTGACTAAAATAAAATTGCGCCGCCGCCTCGACACCATATGATTGGTTGCCGAAGAAGATCTGGTTCAGATACAGTTCCAGAATTTGCTGCTTCGTATACCGCTGGGCGATTTCCGCCGCGATAATGATCTCGCGCAGTTTCAGATCAGGCGTATTCGTCGGCTGCTTGAGGATCAACTGCTCCGCGATTTGCTGGGTGATCGTGCTTGCGCCCGACTGCACTTGCCCCGAACCGACATTTTGCGCGAACGCGCGGGCAATCGCTACCCAGTCCCAACCAGGGTCTTCAAAGAAGCGTTCATTTTCCAGCGAGACTACCGCGTGAATCATGAACGGTGAAATTTTATCTAACGGCACAGTCGTCCGTGCGCCGCCCTGCTGGCTGTTGATTTCGGCAATCTGGTTGCCGTTCATATCCAGCACCCGCGCCGTCTGGAACTCAGGCCGATAATTCGCCAGTGCCGTGATTTCCGGCAGATATTCGTCCTTGATGTTGTTGTAGGACACCAGGAAGATGCCCAGGATGCCCGCGACGACCAGCAGCACTAATCCGACCCCGACCAGCGCAAGACGCAGAATGGTTCCGGCAGTTTCTTTGCGCTGCCGATCCGCGATTTCTTCATACGTGGGCGCGGCTTGTTCGATGTCGTAAGTCGGCGCATTATCCAACCCTTGCGAATCAGTCGGGGCTGGCGCTGGAATAGAACTATACTGCTGCAAATTGACGGCTGGGTTCACAACCGTTTCTGCCGACACCCGCCCAACACCTTGCAGCGTTTCGGCGTCGGAACGGCGTACCGGTTCCAGGTATGCGCCTGCGGGGCTGACCATTGTCAAATCCGGGTCTTGAATCGGCACTTTTTGCGGCAGTGGCATTTCGTCTGTGCCGAATCCACTCGACGGCAGGGGCGTCCCATACGCGCCACTGGGCTGCGTATATTCGCTCACGGGTGCGGCGGGTTCGCTTGCAAAATACGGCAGTGAACCGCCAATAACTTCGCTGGGGTTCAAGCCGGATGTGGCGGTTGGCGGCGCGCCGCGCTGCGGTAGTGCTTGTATGCCAGTACCCTGGGCGCTGTAAGGCGGTGTCGCCACCACCCAGTCGCCATTATCAAATTTGTACCAGGTATCGGTTTCCACGCCCATCATCCACCAGACGCGGTTTTCGTCCAGGATCATGAGTTGGCGGAGCTGCGTTTGCAAATCGTCGCGGCTGATTTGTCCGGCCTGGAAGCGGGCGCGTAAAGCGCGTACCTGCTCCTGTGTTTCGCGGAAGCGCCGTGCCAAATCCTGCTGTTCGGGCGTTAACCCGGTTACGACAGCCGAATCGCTCAATGTCACCGAAGGCTGAGGAGCCGGGGTTGATCCCAGGCTGCTCACGCCCAGTTGTTCCAATTGTTTACGCGCGTAGGTTGCTGCGTCGTCTGTGCCGCTTGTAGCTGGCGTGGACGCACCCACAACCGGAATTTGTGCGCCAGTGCCGCCCTTGAGCAGTTCAAGCTGCTTACGTGCATATTCTGCCGGATCGTCGGCAGCCGGGGTGGCGGGTGTTTCAGCAATTTGCGCCCCAGATGCCTGCAAAATGGCTTTTTCCGCTGGTGAAGCTGGTGTGACCGGTTCGGCGTTGGTGCTGGTGGGTACAATACCGGGAGAAGGCTGATTCTCGACCAGGCTGGACAGCGCCATCAATTCGCTCATGCTGAAAGCGTTGTCGTCATCCTCGGTTTGTGGCAAGACTGGCGCGGCTTCCGTCGGAGTAGCAACTTTTTCATCGTCAGATTCCAATTGGAGCAAATTGCCCAGTTGCGACGAATCTTCGGAATCGTCCATAAGCGGCGTAGGCGCTGGAGTGGAGGCCGACGCGCTGGTTGATTCGTCAGTCTCGACAGCTTGCTGTACGGCTTCCTGGGTTGGGGTGGATGCCGATTCGCCTTGGGACTCAAGCCCTAACAGCATGTCTTCGGGACGCGCGGCACTTTCTGCGGGCGGAGTATCGGTGCGCTCCGGTTTGACCTCGATCTTATCTTCTGGCGAGAAGATAGTGTCTTCCGGGCGCGGCACATGCCATGTGCCTTCCGTTTCTGGCTCCGCTTCCAGGTGCGGCGGGATCGCTGGCACGCGCCAACCTTCCGTTTCGGGCGCGTTGGTCTCTGGCGGATGCCATGCACCACGCGCGTCCGACGGTTTGCGCCAACCACCCTTGATTTGCGGTTCGTCCGGGATCGATTCGGTCTTGTTCGTTGGGCGGTCAGCCATGCGCCCTCATTCCTTGTAATAAATGGTTGTGAGTTTGTTTATTCCTACTTTCGGGTATTATACACGAATTTACAATAACGCTGCGAACCGGATGTTCTGTACCTCCGGCTTGCTAATGAGACTCCAACACCCTGCGCCCTAAACCCGCTGCATATGCGTGTCTTTGAATTCTGTCGCGTACTTCAGTCCATAGCCCATAATCCGATCCATGCCGATGTGCGCGAACCAGATCAGTCCAATTTGGATGGCGATGGGGGCATTTAGTGCCAATCCCAGACCTATCACCAGCGCTGGAATCGTATAAACGTGTGCCGCGTTATAGACCCAACTGCCGACCCGGTTGTTAACGCGATAACCCATCATGCTCACATCGGGTACGAGCAGCAGCACGATAAATTCCAACCCACTAAAACCCTGATGGGCATATAACGCAATCGCGCTGATAAACACCGTCAGCCCTTCCAACCGTAGTAACGCATTGGGCATACTGATCGTCAGCGCTGCGGCGGAGATCATTTCTTTTTCGGTCATGTTCATCGTCCGTTGCATGATGATTATCTCTTTTGCTAATTTAATTAGTCTATAAACTAATAATATTAGTATTTATCTTGTCTGTCAAGCAGTAATTTTGGAACGCAAACGCCGTCGCCAGCGTCTTTGAACTATAGGCGTTGTGCCCCAAAATGGCACAGATTGTCGAAGTCTCTACAATGAACATCATAGTGTTATGCCAGATAAAAGGATGTGCAGAATGAAACCCATGCATCTGTTTTATGGACTGTTTTTGACTCTGCTTTTTGCGATAGTCGCAGTTCCGGTGGTGGCGCAATCCAATGCTGCCAAACCGCTCCCGGAAACCTATGTCTCCGACGACGAAAACCTGACCCTGCGCTATCCGCATGGCTGGTCAATCCAGAGCGATACACCGGGGCAGGTCGTCATTGCCACCGACGAATCGCTTTTCAACTTGAGCGCTGAAGCTGTACCATCGGGCGAAGCTGCCTTAGGGGTCTTGTTTCTGGATTCAAGCACTGGCCTTTCGGATTTGGTGAGTGGCAGTGATCCTATTTCCATCCTCAACAGTCTGGTGAAAACCTTATTTGAGCAGGGCGACACGAAAGCCACACTTGGCACGCCCGAAGCCCTCACCTTTGCCGATCACGCTGCGGCGCGTGTCGATGGCACACTTACCGGCAACACCATTTTCCTCATGATTGTCGATCAGGGCGATAAAAATTACCTGCTCTATGTCGGTATCACCTCCGCTGACGAAATGCCGAAATTTGAACCTAAGCTGCTGGCGATTGCCGAATCCGTTCGTTATGCCCTGCCAACCAGTTCATAAATTGTGAGGAAGCCAAAACATGCGTATCCGAATCGGCTGGATCCTGCTGCTGTTGCTGGCAGTACCCTTGATCGCGCGTGCTGACAGCAAACCGCTCCCCGAAACCTATGTCTCCGATGATGGAGTGACTACCTTCCAGTATCCCACCGGTTGGACAATTGACGTCCAGCATCCGGGATTGGTGACGGTATCGTCGAAAGATCACCCTTTTTTGTTCGGCTCCGATTTTATGTCACAGGGTGAGGCGGCTGTGATGGTGATATTTTCCGATGCTGCTGATGCCTACTTCCGTGAATACTTTGAGGCGGACAATCCTGCCGCAATGATGAATCATATTATCCAAAAGGTGTTTGCTGCCAATTTGCGGGGTGATTTGAAGTTTACCGCGCTGGAAACCATCCAATTTGGCGATTTTCCAGCAGTGCATACCAGTACAACTTTTCGTGATAACAATTTCTCGGCAATTCTGGCGGATCGCGGTAATGGGCTTTACACCCTGGCTATAGGCATCACTACCATTTCCGCGTCAGAAAAATATGCTCCCAAGCTGCTGGCGATTGCCGAATCCGTCACCTATCAGCCGCCCAGCTCATAATTCATATTTTTTCCACAAAGCATCAAGCCAGGAACCAGGGCGTCGAGAGCTACAATAAAAGTGATGCTGTTGTATGGATGAGGAAATGGAATGATTCGAATTCGCGGATTTTTCGCGCTGCTGCTCATATTAGCGGTTCCGCTGGTCGCCCACGCGCAGGACAAGGTGCTGCCGGAAACTTTTATATCGGAAGATGGTTCACTCTCCCTGCATTATCCCACCGGCTGGTATGCCGATATGGCCGCCGAGGGGCAGGTATGGGTATCGACCAGCCGCATACCCCAGTTTGGCAGGGACGACATCCCATCGGGTGAGGCGGGCGTTTCTATCGTGGTTGCGACCAACAATCAGAGCATGAGCAGCGGCTTATTCCAGGGTGATAATCCGCTGGCGATATTGAAAAACTTTGTCGATACCATGTCATCATGGGGAAATGATCGGCTGCGCTTTGCTGAACCTGAAACCGTCGACTTTGCTGACCAGGAAGCGGCGCGTGTTTATGCTTGGATGGGGCACAATGAAATTTTCATCATCATCGCCAGTGACGGCCTCAATCAATTCAGTCTGGTTGTGGGCTACGCGCCTGATGACGAGTTAGAAAAAGTCGAACCCAAACTGCTCGCCATCGCTGAATCCACCACCTATCAGACTCCGCCTAACCTCTAAAGGCTTGTATGGTTCGCCAAAAAAGAGATTCTACAATGTGGAATCTCTTTTTGTTTTACTCTGAACTTTGTACTCTGTATTGTTTTCCCTATCGCCGTTGAGTCCGAGAGCGCAGGCTCAACAGGGCAAAGGCGAATAAAACCCCGCCCAATATCAGACATGAACCCAAACCCCGTGCCAGCACATCGGGTTCCCAACCGTTGAGCAGCACGCTCCGCATTGCCTCAAGGATGTAAGTAATCGGGTTGTAAATCGCCGCCGTCTTGATCCAACCGCTCAACAGGCTCACCGGAACGAAGGTCGCAGTCAGGAATGTCAGCGGGAAAAACAGGAACGATGCGCCCTGGGTCGCCGCACCACTGCCCGTGCGCAGCGCAATCCCCACCGTGAAGCCAGAGAATCCCGCGCCCAATAATAGCGCCAAGCCCATGACAACCAGCAGCCCTGTCGCGCCCGTTGCCGACTGCAAACCCATCAATAGCCCGACAATCAGAACCACCAGTGTTTGCAGACCGAGCACGAATGCCCCGGCGATCATCGCGCCCAACAGCAGTGCACCCCGATTGACTGGCGTGAGCAGCAGCTTATCGAAATAGCCGTTTTCGATGTCGCGTACAATCGCCGAACCTGCCAATCCTGCGCCGCTCAAAGCTGAACTGATGATCGACACCGGCAGGATGAACGCCAGATAACTTTTTCCCGCTAAACCCGGTAGAAAACTCGATGCATTCCCCAGCGAGGCGTTATACACGAACAGGAAAAACGCGCTGATGAGCAGCCCCGGAATGACCGCCGCCGGAACCCGAAAAGTTGTTTTGATGGCGCGCCAGGTCATCATGAAGACCTGCGGAAGGAAGGCCATCCGTTGCGCACGCATATCCCGCGTGTTGGATTGAACAATTGTTGAAGTATGACTGGCTACACCCACGATATATTTCCCCTCTACTGAAAACTAGAAACGGTGATTGGATTTTGTGATTACGCCACTTCGGCGTTGGTTTCGGGTTCAACATCGAAACGCTGCCCGGTTACTTGCAGGAACACATCATCCAGTGTTGGCTGCGTCAGTGTCAGCGAGATCGGTTCAAGACCCGCACTGTTCAATTTAGTGACCACTGCTGGGACTGCTGCCGCTGCATTGCTCAGATATAACCGCAGCACTTTACGATCCGTCTGGACGCGCTCGGCCATGCCGGACAATACTTGAGCAGCCTTCGCGGTATCGGCTTCCTCGCGGAAGGTCACATTGATTGACTCGGTTCCAATTTTGGCTTTGAGTTCATCAGGCTTACCCTCGGCCACAATCTGTCCGCGATCAATAATGGCGATGCGATCCGCCAATTCGTCGGCTTCTTCCAGATATTGCGTTGTCAGGAAGATGGTCATGCCCAGGTCTTTATTCAACCGGCGCACTTCCGCCCAGATGTCGCGGCGGCTGGCGGGATCGAGACCGGTGGTTGGTTCGTCCAGGAACAAAATTGCCGGTTCATGAACCAGCGCCAGCGCCAGATCGAGTCGCCGCCGCATACCGCCGCTGTATTTACCGACACGTCGCTCGGTGAATTCTGATAATTTCACGATCTCCAGCAGTTCACGGGCGCGTGCCTGTGCTTGTTTGCGGCTGGCTCCGAACAACTGCCCCTGGATCGTCAGCAGTTCCATTGACTTCATCAGCGGGTCGAGGCCGATTTCTTGCAGCGCCACGCCCGATACCCGCCGCACATCCCCGGCTTGTGTGACGACATCATACCCGCCGACGGTGGCTTTTCCCGAAGTGGGCAGAATCAGCGTCGTCAGCATGGTCACAATTGTGCTTTTGCCTGCCCCGTTCGGCCCTAGAAAACCAAATATTTCCCCCGAATGGACGTTGAATGAAACCTCATTCACCGCTTTAAATTCGCCGTATGTTTTGACCAGATTTTCGACTGTGATTTCACGATTGGACATGTGCTGTACTCCTCTTGAACACAGTTCTCATATTACGATCTTGTCCATATTATGTCAATGTATTGAATATGAATTGTTCATAAATAGACGATGAGAAACGGTTGGCTGAAAAATCACAACTTCCCCGCGATTATCGCGTATAATAGAGGACGATATAGGGGAGCATTTTGCTATGAAGAACACCATCCGAAATATTTTGGTCGTGGTCGCGGTCATCGTGATCGCCTATTTTGCGATCACGGTAGTCTCGAACATTGTCCCGATTCTGATTACCGCCGTCGCTGCGTTTGTTCTGGGGCGCTTGTCGGTGCATTTTGATTTGCTGAATTTCATCCGCAGCGCCCGCGCCGCACAGGTCACACGCGCCGCCGCTGCCGTGACTGCTACCGCAGCCGCCCCAGTGATCGCCAATGTCGCCGCCAAACCTGCCGCGCCCGCACCTGCCCAAGCGGAGCAGGCCGCCGAACGCCTCGCCGATGAGCCAAAAGTCGATAAAAATATTCTGCTCGATCCCAATTTTGAGATCAAGACACCCGATCAAATCGAGGCCGAAGCCCGCCTGCGTGAACAGGAAGTCATGAAAAAAGCATCCAGCGCAAGCCCAGACGCCGTGCAGGCTGCTCTCGAAGAACGCCGCAAACGGCTCCTCGGCGGCAAGGAATAACCGATTTCGTAGGGACAAACACGCCATGTCCATCTTTAACACAGAAATTTCCGTAGGGACAATGGCTTGCCTTGTCCGTCTTGACAACCGCGAAAAATTCTGTAGGGACGAGACATGTCTCGTCCGTCTTTTAAATCGCAAACTCACTTTTCGTCAGGTGAACCGTGTTCGCTAAAAAACGGCTGATTTGGGTACTCCTCGCGGTCTTCCTTCTGACCGACGCCGCCCTCTTTTTGAGCGTCCTTGTCGCGCCACCAGCATCATCCAATGCAAACTATTTGGTGACGGCACAATACCTCGAACAAAACCCCGCACTAAAACCTGGATTTATTGGTGAATATTCGAAACAGGTCGAGGTTGCTTTGGGATTTAATTTCGAACGGTATATGTCGATCAGCATTAACGAAGAACCGTTTGTTCGCCAAGGGGTCTCAGTAGATAAAATTAGCCGTCAGATTATGGAAGATCACCATGTATTAATTGACGGTAGCCCGGTTGTGACGGCGAGTTTCGACGGCCAAGTAGCCTTCTGCGATTCCTTGGACTCAAAAATATGCTGGGGAGGCCCGATAGAAATCTACTTCGACTTAGGCGGATTGAGTGCTGGCCTACATCTCGCCACCATCACCATCCCCGATTTTCACGGCGGGGAGCACACCTATTCTTGGGCATTCCGCTACGATCCGAATGCGCCAACCTTAGACCCTAATATTTTGCCAACACCCATGATTTTGCCTACCGAAACCCCCGCTTTAACCCCCATACCCTGATTTTTCACCACGCCCGCTCCCTGTGTTATACTTATCTGCGATGACAAATTCATCTGATTCAAGGATAATTCGT
>JBDTNB010000134.1:0-18352 GCA_039933955.1 Chloroflexota bacterium | reverse complement strand
CCCGACGTGGCTGCACTGGGTCAGGGCGTACCATCTCCAGCAGTAAACGTTCCACGCGGATGCTGTTATCCTCGAACTGCTGGGGATTGCCCAGCAGCAGTTCCTCGGTCACACCTCCGAGCAATTCATCTATACGCTGCGTTTGGTTCTTGGGAGGCATTAGACACCACCCTTCGCCATACGCTGCACCAGCTTACCCTTGCCCAAAACACTGTGCTACTTGAGTTCGTTTAGGAGGTGGTTATGTCCTCGAACCCGCGTATCCATCTTTGTCACCAGAATGCCGCTCACCCGCAAATTCGGTTGCCGCCAGCCCTCACGAATGTCATTGATTTTCCCAATGACACTCATCAAGCCAATCGTTTCCAGGTAGCGCGGTTCAACCGGGACAATCGCATCCGTCGCGGTAATCACGCCCATTTCCGTCATCAGGGAGAATGACGGACGTGTGTCGATGACGATGGCAGCATACCGATTGGCGATGCGACTCAACGGATCAGCGAGACGATAGGGTGCGCCTGCGACACCCATTAATTCACGTTCTGCACCTTCTAGCATCGGGGAGGCAGGCAAGACATGAAGATCAGCATCCCAAGTCGATTGCACGATACAGTTGAGGAGCGTCTGTGCCGCATTCTGACGATCTGCCATCAGAACCGTGTAGAGACTGTTATCCACGCCGTAGTCCTTCGTTCCCGTTGTAACGAGGGTGGCGTGTGCCTGACTATCCGTATCGATCAGCAGCACACGAGAATTAGGCGCGCCTGCGCGGCGCAGCATTCCTGCGATACCGAGCGCGGTGTTGGTGGCGGATGTCGATTTCCCGACCCCCCCTTTATGATTGGTAAAAACGAAAACGCGAGTCATTGCAGCTTCCTCTCAACTTAATAAACCGGATAGAAATCGCTGTGCTGACAAGGACTTCGCGGAAGCGTGTTACACTTTCCTCGGAAGCCTTGCTGGGCTAGTCAGCGAGCCTTCAAGGTAGTTAGGGGGAGGTTCTAGCTCTCCCTAATTACCGAACAGCCAATCCAGTTGAGAGGTGCTTGAGTTTTCTGCCTTGAGGGAAGGCTATGGTGAATGTGAATTCGAGGGTGTTCTCAGAGGAACTGAGAGGTTCGAGTCGTGTCCGATAATGCCCACACAAACAAAAACCAGCATAATCGCTGGTTTTTTTGTTTTCTTTTCCTGCATGTCATGTTTTATTGCGTAGTGCCTCATATTCAATCATTCTAAGTTCCATGGATAGCCTTGAGGATTATTATTTCTTAAAACGCATTTGTGAGACTTGACTGTTGGGGTTAAGTTCAATCACTTTTGGATAATCTACATTCATTTTTTCGATGACTTCTTTAAGCTGCCCATACTTTACGCCGCCATAAACATATCGTTCATAGTCTGGATATAGTTCACGCAGTGCGTTCCCGATAGCGGACAGTGAGACCCATCCAGCTTTATCTTTGAGTTTAAGTATCTCTGCCGCATGTTTGTATGCGTCCCTAAACTTTTGAACTTCATTGTGTACGGACTTAACTTTCGTTGGTTTGATATGCACGTAATGTATAATCGGCTTGCTATCGGGCTGTTCTTCTAACGCAATCCTGTCAGGATGTGCTTCTGCCAGCATCTTCACTTTGTGGACAAAGTTTGGCATCTTTTGATACTCCGACGAAAATTCGGAGCCTAATGCTTTCATGGCCTCTCGTACTTCGCGGAGTGTCGCTCGACCTTGATTATCCTGTATCCCTTGCTTTATAACCTGCTTGTGCGCCCGGATAAACAATTTCAAGAAAGCATCATCAGAGATTTCTTCTATAGGCTGTCCCTTTTCCTCAACAGCCAGTTGAGAGTTTTGGCTCTGTAGACTTTCAGTAGAAATGAAGTCATCGTAAGCTTCTACGAGCGTTTGTGAATGAGGTTTGCCAATTCCGATTACGGTGAGTCCCTCATTTCTGATGCGTCTAGCCAATTGGGTAAAGTCACTGTCGCTCGATACGATGCAAAACCCATACAACTTGTCCCCCTTTTGCTGAAGGATATCCATCGCATCGATCACAAGAGCGATGTCAGTTGCGTTTTTGCCGCTGCTGACGTTGTAATGATGTTCAATATCAATATTGTATTTACTGGCTAGTGGCTTCCAACTCTTAAGTTGTTCCTGAGACCAATCGCCATATATCTTTTTGATGATGGGTTTACCATACTCATTGACAGCATTGATGATCTCTGGAATGAGGGTAGGCTGTGCATTATCCCCATCAATGAGCAGTGCGAATAATTTCTGATTTTCCGACATATCACCCCATTATGTTCTCTAAGTGCATACTATGACATATCATAAATCATACTTTGCTTTATGATGCACAACGGTTAAGAAGACACATCTCAGATAGAGCGGTTGTGGTTGTATCCTTTTCGGAGTTATTCCACATAAATTGGATTGGTCAGCGCGCGAACATCTCCCGTCGCAGGATTGATAAGTTGCGCACGGACATAAAGTGTATTGGCAACATCGACACTCAATTCCGGTGTCACATCATTAGACGAAATCGAAGCTTCCATCAGCAATCCATTGCTGCCGACCAATTCCAATCGCGTTCCGTCGCCGTCTCTTACCTCAACCCAGACACTGAGTGTTTTATTGGCAGGCCGTGTCACCACATCGCCCATAACCGCTTCGCCGGATCGCAAAATCAGTCTTGGCCCTGTTGGTGACTCGCTGACAAAAACGTGACCCGCCCGTATCGCCCGCAGCAGTCCAGCCGCAGACGGTGGCTGTGCTGAATAAATATAATTCGTCGGATGCCCCAGCTTGGCGATGTGCTCCCGTTTGGAAAAATGATGATCGCTGCCGCCTACAGCCGTTAGCCGTTCACCTTGTTTAAGGTGCATTTCCCAGAAGTTTAGACAGTGATTATTCAGAAGCTGCCAGGGGCCATTCCACACTTCGACACACTTGAATCCACCGACTTCCGGGAACGCCCAATCCGGCCCATACGGACGTGGATGGTTGCATGACACCAGATAACCTCGCGACGTGGCTTCTTGGATGAATTGTTTCAAATCATCCGCCGTTTGCACCCGAAAATCGATCCAACCGTTGTCGCCCCAGATATTCCAGTGACCGTAAAACGTTGTCACTTCATAACCGGGGATCAGAATCAGACTCGTTTCCAGGTTGACCAACGACACCGTTTGCGAACGGTTGTTGTGATCGGTGACTGCCAGGAAATCCAAACCAAGCGATTCTGCCCGCCAGACAAGCGCTTCGGGCGACGAATCGCCATCGCTGTGAAATGTATGGCAGTGCAGTTCGCCCTTGTACCAACCATCAGCGTGGATATTGGAGCTTGGTTTATCGCTCACCCGCAGCAGCGGCGGAAATTCTGCCTGATGATTTTTCGCCGGGGTCAACTTAATCCCAACGCGATAATGACAGCCGTCCACCGCAACTTTATACGGCCCCAATATGATGTTCCATCTACCGGGTTGAATCGGCCCTGGCATATAACCCGGTGTCGCCGTATCCTGGGCGATAAAAAACGTGGATTTGTTGCTGCCCGTCCACCCACGATACCCGGCTGAATGTGGCTCATAACCTCGCGAGTCGAAAATGCCGATGTCCAACGTGTTGCCGCCCGCCAGATCGGGATCAGAATGAATCACCGCGTCATAACTGTATGCCACATCAATGCGCCCGATATTTTCCGGCACATCAAATGGCAGATACACATATTTCCACTGCTGTTCCGGCCTGATTTCACCCGTCAAAACCAGCGTAATCGGCTCACTCATCGGGTCAATTTCCTGTCACCATATTTACGACTAAAACCAACCACTAACGATTTACCTACGGCACAAAAGTCGTGTCGCGCGGTCTCAGAAAATTGATTTCAGTGACCTTGCCCGATTGGGTGTCAAGCTTCAGTTTCAGGTCAACTATTCCCAGTTTGCCAGTTAGCCGAACCTGAACCTGAGTTTTCCCGTCCCCTTCCAGAACATCCCCCAATCGCAGGCCGCCATATTGAGTCCGTACCGCGTCTAATTGGCGGCGCAGCGCCTCGCGTTTCATGGTTCGCGCGAACAATGTCGGGGCATGTTCGGCATCCCATTGACCAATTAGCCCGATGATTTCCGTGATAATTTGCTTGGAGGTCGCGCTCAAGGGTTTGATCGCCGTGAATTCCAAATCCTGAACGAGGGGCGGAACCGTGGGAGCTAAAGTGACATAAACCTCGATACGCCCCCGCTTGCATCGCATCGTCCAGCGCCCGCGTAATGCATTTTCTGGTTCAAACGCCGTGACCGAGGTGCATTTGCCAAAATCTTGCCGCAGTTTTTCAAATTCCTGTTTGCGTTTTTCGAGTGCCATATCCTGGAAAAACGACTCGGTAGCAATCGCCTGGATACCAGCGTCATCCCATGTCTCGTACAATCTGGTCAGTGAATTTTGAACATTAACCAGAATTGGCGCAGTCGGCAAAATGCGTGGCTTGAGACCACCTGTTTTTTGCAGCGCAACATACGCTTCATAGATTCGTGATGCTGGGGATGAGTATGTCAAATTGGTGAATACTGCGATGCCGATTCCATAATCCGGCAGCAGTCGGTAGAAACTTCCGTAGCCCGGTAATCCGCCGCCATGCGCCACCGAGTAACCAAGCCTCGAATCAATCCCAGACACCAGCCCAAAACCGTAACCATCACTCGTCACGATGGCCGGTAAATCTGGCGTTGGCCGGTTGGATGCTATTGTGCGTGGCTGCCAGGGCTGCTGCATTTCCCGCAAAGAACTGCGCCGCACAATGCCGTTGTCAGCTTCATCACGCGCTGGAAATGCCGAAAGCAGAAATGCCATATATCGCGAAAAATCGTTAATCGTAGTGAATAAACCGCCCATCGAGGCAAAAGCGCCATCATTCAAGGGCGGGTCTGCGATCCATATGTCGCCTTCGCGTTTATAACCCATTGCCAGTCGTTCCGGGGAAACCGTATTGACATCAAAAGTGCTCGATGTCATCCCCAACGGTTCCAGGATATTCGTCTTGACATAAGTCTGGTAGGGCATCCCCGTAACATTACTCACAATCCTACCCAAAATCCCGTAACCATAATTGGAATATTCAAATTTGATGCCCGGTGGATTCGAAAATGAAATACCTTGTTTCATCCACGCGGAAAATTGTTCCGCCGACGCGCCAAGCTGCCGGTCAGCCCAGGGATCATCCTGCGGGAATCCGGCGCTCATCGTCAGCAGGTGTCGCAGCGTGATTTTGGCTGAATCGCGTGTCGGGTAGCGCAGGTTGGCTAATTCCGGGACATATTTTTCAGCAGGCGATTCTAAAGTGAGTTTACCTTCATCGCGCAGCTTGATGATCGCCATCGCCGTAAAACTTTTGGTCATCGACGCAATGCGGAAGACCGTATCCCCGTTTACCGGCGTTTTGTCCTCGACATTGCGAACCCCTATCCCGCCGCTGCCGACCAATTCCCCATCCACAACAATTCCATAGGCCAGCCCTGGAATATGATTCTGCGCAAGAAATTTTTTGAAAATAGCTTCGATCTCTGGAAACCCTGCTCGTAAAGTCGAGCGATCCAGATTTTGGAAACTGGGTAATGGGAACATGCTGCGATCCTTTGATTGATGCCGGTTCGTAAAGTCACAATTATTATTGGTGCTATTTGCTTCACTGAATTTCCCCTCACCATTCCTAAGTAGAAGGTTGACCTTCTTAGCCCCTCTCCCCTGAATTCGGGGGAGAGGTTGGGTGAGGGGGTAAAAACAGCGCTAACGATTCAATAAGTTGGATAAAAATTGACCTCGCGGGAATGATAGCGCATCCCAATTAGTCAGCGCGAGTACCAACTAGTTTCATGATTTCTGAACACCTTTTGAACATCTTTGCCCTATGCTGATCGAGCAAATCGAACAAATAAATAACCCATTTATGCACTCCTATCGCATACGGAGTATCATCTTTCATATCCATTTTTTAATTGCTTGAATTTGATAACTCTCGCAACAGTAGACAGCGAAATGCAAAGTGCGAGTATTAACCCCTCCCCCTTGAATTGAGGGGAGAGGTTGGGTGAGGGGATTATATATGGAGGATACAAGACCATGAAAACCATTATGATTGTGGACGACAAAATTAGCGCGCAGCGCTTGATTGCCGATTATCTCAGTGCCCATGATTTTCGCGCGGTTGTCGCCAATAATGGCCGCGAAGCCCTCTACGTAGCCCGCCACGAAAAACCCGATTTGGTGCTGTTAGATATTATGATGCCGGAGATGGATGGCTACGAATTCATGCGCCATTTCCGTAAAGAACGCAATACCCCGGTGATTATGCTCACCGCCAAAATGGAAGAAACCGATAAGGTCATTGGACTGGAATTGGGCGCGGACGATTATGTGACCAAACCTTTCGGCATGGCTGAACTGGTAGCACGCATTCGGGCGGTGCTGCGGCGCATTTCGGAAGACGTGTCCTCGCCCGATGTGCTCCGCGTCGGCGATGTATTTTTGGATAAGCAAACCCGTCTGGTTACGGTTGGGACACGCAAAATCGAATTAACGCCCTCTGAATTCGATCTTTTGACCATTTTTATGACATCGCCCGGTCAGGTTTTCAGCCGCGCCCACTTGCTGGAACGGCTCAAAGGGGATTTTTTTGAGAATGTCGAGCGCACAGTTGATGTCCATATCCGTAACCTGCGTGCCAAACTGGAATCCGATCCTGCCAATCCCCAACATATCTTAACGGTGTTTGGCGTTGGTTATCGCTTTAACGACGAGATAGGGCAGCCAACCTCATGATGCGCTCGCTTACCGTTCGCTGGATTCTGACTTTGCTTGTGACCAGTCTGGTCGGTGTATTTTTGGTCGGTTTATTCGCCTATCGAACCACCATCACCCAATTTGACCGCCTGCGTTTGGAGCAGGCTCAAAGTGCTTTTGTCGAAAATGTAACCGCTTATTACCAGACTAACCAAAGTTGGGAAGGTATCCAGGATTGGCTGCTCGAAAAACAATCCGCATTCCGTACCCCCTATAAAACGCCGCAGCTATTCGCCCTTGCCGATACAAACGGGAAAGTGGTAGCCGGGTTCGGCCCTTTTCAAAACGATCAATTGATTCCCGCCGATGAGTTGCAAACCGGTGTCTCGGTTCTGCTCGACGGCCAACAAATCGGTACAGCCATCCTTGCCGTGCCGCCCCCCGATTTAGACCCGCGTGAACGAGGTTATATCAGCAATACCAATCAAGCGCTCCTTTTTGGCGCGGTTGGAGCGGTATCGTTAGCTCTTTTCCTCGGTATCGTCCTCTCTCGCCATTTTTTACGCCCCCTCTCGGAACTGACTTCCGCCATCACCGCCATGCGCCAGGGTGATCTGAATCAACAGGTGCAGGTGCGTACCCGTGACGAGTTAGGGACGTTAGCCCAAACTTTTAACGAGATGAGTGCCCAAATTCATCATGCCAATCAACTGCGCCAGCAAATGACCGCCGACATCGCCCACGATTTGCGGACGCCGTTGATGGTTATCTCAGGCTATCTGGAAGCACTGCGCGATGGAACCTTTGAACCCACGCCAGAGCGTTTTGATGCCATGAATCGTGAGACAACTCTGCTCAAACGTCTGGTTGAAGATTTGCGTACTCTCTCACTGGCCGATGCCGGTGAACTGAAGTTGCTTCGCCAATCGGTTCAGCCGCAGGAACTTTTGCAGCAGGTTAAGCAGGCCTTTGAACCGATTGCTGATGAGCAGCACGTCGCCCTTCATGTTCAGACCGATTCCAATCTTCCTGAACTGTATGTGGATCGTGAGCGCATGATACAGGTGTTGGCGAATCTGGTCAGTAACGCCCTTCACTATACATCCGCTGGCGGTTCCGTGACCTTGAGCGCCCGTCAGGATCAGGGTAAAGTTCAGCTTGCCGTCAAAGATACCGGTTCTGGAATTCCCGAAGATAAACTGCCCAATATTTTCGAGCGCTTCTATCGCATCGAAGAATCCCGTTCGCAAAATCAGGGCGAGACCGGCCTGGGGTTAGCCATTGCCAAGTCGATTGTCGAGGCGCATCAGGGCACAATCAGCGCCGAAAGTCAGCTCGGAAACGGAACCGCCATGACCATCACTCTGCTCCCCGCCGCAATCACATCCTCTGCCTGAATCAAAAATTGGGCGCTCGAAAAAGCGCCCAATCCGCTTTCTTCGTAGGGACAATGGCTTGCTTTGTCCGTCTTGAATCTTATCAAACCTTGCGCTTACCCCGACGTAGCCGTTGCTTGTGGCGAATTGGGCGGGTTGCCAGGGCGTCCACCCGCTGGCGGATTTCCACCCCGCCCGCTGCCCGATTCCGAGGGCGAAGGCTGGCTGAGGTCTAACCCGATGCCGAAAATCGCCTGATAGCCCTTTACACCATCTACCTCAGTTTCAGTCAGCGCCAGTGTCAGCAAGCCCTCGCTGCCCTGGAAGATGCTGTCATCTGTGTTGAGGGTGTCCCGGTAGCCTTTGCCAGAGTAGGGTGTTTCCTGGTCGATCATATCCGTGAACGTATCATCGAAGAAAAGCTGCGACGTGAATTCGTAACCTTGATCCGAGTCCGGTTCAGTGCGGATTTTAAAGTGAATATGCACGGCGCGTCCCGAATACCAACCTGGATAAATCGTCGTGAATTGCGCGACTCCATATTGGTCGGTCAGTTGATAACCGCGCAGCCATTTTTGGCCGAAAGTATCGAAGTTGGGGTCGCTGACATCTGAATAAACTCCCGCTGCGTCGCAGTGCCACACATCCACCTGGGCATTTTTGATTGGCGCACAGGTGTTCGCGCTCACATCCGACACATTGAAAATCAGGTTCAATGGGACGCCTTCTTTGATGCTGCCGTCCGATGGCTCAATCCGAATGTCAGACCGGTTTAGCATCTCGTCTACAAAATAGGGGCCTTCTGTGAGGGCAGGTCGCACCACGCAGGCTGGTAATGCCGTTGCTTCGGCAGTCGCTTCCGGGGTGGCAACCTGGCTCAAATTCAGCCGTGTGAATCCCGTTCCCACCACCAGCGCCGCCCCGCTTCCGCCCAGGAGTTTGAGGATTTCGCGTCTGCTCAGTACCCGGCCAATTGGCTTATCGTCGTCGTGCAGTTCCATTTTTTACCCTTCCCTATCTATTGGTTACGATGCCCTGACTATAGGGAAAACTTGTTTAGAACCAGCATCCGCCCTGCAATAAATTGATGTAAATTCCTGACTTTTGGGTATATTTTGTCAGATGATTACTAACGAACTCGTGCTTTTGGTAATGGAATAATCCGCTAAATTTTCCAGAATGCGGATAATATGTTTCGTCCGCGTTTCCGTTACTCAAACAAATCGCCGTTGGTCGATTTTGTAGGGACGAGACACTGCCTCGTCCGCGCCCTAATAGCGATGGCTTCTGTAGGGGCGATCCACCGGATCGCCCTGTGAAAAATACCGCATTCGATTTCTACTCTTCCCATTTCCGCAAAATAAAAACCACCGCGCTCCTCAGAACACAGCGGCTTTTACTGAAATTGATGATCTGGACTTATGCGGCGCTGTTTCTCACGGCGTTCGCCACAAAATCCAGCTTGAGGGTCACATCATTCCCAACATTGGCGACAAACAGCACACTGGGAATGCTCAAGTTGAACGCCGAGCGCTGCACTATGGTTTCGGCGTGACCCGTGAGCTGATTTTCTGAGGTGAGTGTCGCACTGACATCGAAGGTGACGGATTGGGTTACGCCTGCAATCGTCAAATCACCTGTCACCTGGAAGGTCAGCGCATCGCCTACGTTGGCACTGCCGGATAAGCCGCTGATGCTGGTTGCTTTGAAGGTGATGAACTCATTCGCGTCCGCCTCCGATTGCAGGATGAAACGGGCAACCGAGTTATCCCGTCGGTCATCGTCGGTAGCAAAGGTGCGCGCATTGATGCTGATGTCGCCGATCTGCGATTGCGAAAGATCGTTCAGGTTCAGCAGTATATCCCCCGCCACTTCCGTAGTGCGGCCCACAACCGTTTTGTCATTGCTGTTAAGCTGCTCGTAAAGGTTGTACTCGACCTGCGAGTCAGTTTGCGAAATGCGGAATACCGTCTGGTTACCGCTTTTATCCGACGTTTGCAATTGTTGCGCGCTGTCCTAGACAGCTTCGCTGGGGGCGGCAGCATCCCGCGTCACGTACAAAAACGCGCCCGTGCTCACTGCCGCGATAATAATGACGATGACGGCGGCGATTTGAAGATTGCGCATCATAATTTTCTCCTTCCGACTTGCTTTCGATGATTGTGAATAATCTACAAAAGCGGTATTCAGAAGATGTTCAGAAACTATTCGCCTCTCCGATAATTCGCGGGTTTATTTCCATCGTGCGGCTGCATAAAATGTAGGGACGCAGCGGCGCTGCGTCCTATTTGTACTGAGTCTGTTCATTTTGTATTTGGATTTATCCCCCCTCTCTGTGTAGCGGGGCGGGGGTTAGGGCTTACAAGGTAGGTTTTTAATTTCTTGTAAAACGCGATGGCTCAAAATTCCTTGAAGTGCATGAAGATGGTCTCCTCTGGCCTTTCTAGCCCCTTTAGTGGGCTTGTCTTTACTGGTAGCCGGGTGGCTTCAGCCCCCGGTGACGTAACCCCACAAGCCCTTTGCTGTAAAACCTACCCCTGTAAGGGGGAGGGAGATAGCATGAAGCTATCCCTTCAGAAAATCCAACACCGCCGCATTGAATAACCCCGGTTGTTCCATATTCGGCACATGCGCGGCCTCCGGGATAACAACTTTTTTCGCCCCTTGAATCCCTTGCTGCATCACATCCGCCGCCCGTAAAATTTCGGGATGATCCAGCGCCCCGGCGATGACCAGCGTCGGCACATGAATCGCGTCCAACCGTCCCACTGCCGGAGGATTGAGTGGATTTAAGGGCTGCGCATCCGCTGCGAAGGTGTTATTCTGTACCGGGATAATATTCATCGCTGCCGCCTGCGCCCGTACTTGCGGATCAACTTGTTCCGGTTGTCGGTACATGCCGTCTACCCAGATGCGGATTTGCAATTCCGAAGTGAGCGCGATGTCCCCTTTTTGTGCTGCTTGTATCATTTCCATCATATGAGGTGGCGGCGCACCTTGCAGTTCAAAGCCGCTCGGTGTCGCCGAAACAACCGTGAGCGATTTCACCATGTCGGGATGTTCCAGTGCAAAATCTATCACATTTGTACCCCCCATCGAACATCCCAGAATGTGTGCTGCTTTCACGTCTAAATGCTTCAGCAGTTGGTACAAATCATCGCGTCGGCACACTGAACCATTTGCCGGATCGGATTTTCCGAATCCGCGCATATCGTAGCGGATCACCTGGAAATGCTTTGTGAAGTCACTCCATTGGTCGTTCCACATCCCGCTGTCCACGAATCCCGCATGATCCAGCACCAGCATGTCGCCCGCGCCGCCGATTTCGTAATACAACTCGCCGCCGTTGATGTTGATAAATCCATTTTGCTCGTGTGTCACGTTGATCTCCTCTTTATATCGTTAAGTTTCTGACCATATGGACAAAGTTTTAGACCTTTAATCAAGACCCATAAGCCACACAATTCTTGCTCCTCCTTTCTCTGTATACGGGGAAAGGAGGCTGGGAGGATAGGGGTGCTGTTTTTAAACCTGTTTATAGAGTAAACTGCATTGGGTGACATCCTGTGTCACTCAAGATTTGGGATTAGCAATCGAGGGGAAAATATGCGCGCAGATCGCTTGTTGTCTCTGGTCTTGCTGCTGCAAACACGCGGCAAAATGACTGCATTGGCTTTAGCTGAAGAATTAGGTGTTTCGCGCCGCACTATCCTCCGCGATATTGACGCTTTATCGTTCGCTGGTGTCCCACTCTACGCTGACGGTGGACACGGCGGTGGCATCGCCCTGGACGAAAAATACCGTCTCTCGCTGACCGGCTTGAAAGAATCGGAGGCCCATACACTTTTTATAGGCAGCAACCACAAACTCCTTGAAGACATTGGCTTGGGTGATGCTGCTGAAAGCACACTGCTCAAGTTGTTGGCTGCTTTGCCCGCCTTGCATCAACCCTCGGTCAACGACATGCGCCAGCGTATTCTCATTGACCCGCTGTCCTGGTGGCATGACTCGCAGCCCTTGCCGTTCTGGGATCAACTTCAGCAGGCCGTTTATGAGGATCGCTGTATTCAAATGCGTTATGAGTCCTATAGCGGCGAAAGCGATGAACGTCTGCTTGAACCCTACAGCCTGGTTGCCAAAGCCAGCCTGTGGTATCTCATCGCCCGCCGCGACGGTGAACTGCGAACCTATCGCGTCTCTCGCGTCATCAATATCGAACTTTTAGATACCCATTTTCGCCGCGCTCAAGACTTTGATTTATCGGCTTATTGGCATGAACACACGCAAAAATTCCTGGAATTCATTTCCAACTACGAATTCATCCTGCGCATCGACAGTCATCGTGTCAATCCTGCCCGTTGGCAAAGTCCAGGTCGCGCCGAACTAATCGAACCGGCTGATAAAGATGGCTGGCTCGTAGTCCGCTGTTGGGGTGAAGCCCTGGAAGAAGCGCGCAGTTTCACCCTCAGTTTTGGTGGTGCAGCCCAGGTTGTTGAACCACTTGAACTCCGTGAGGCTGTTCTCGCTGCGGCGCGCGAAATGCTGGAAAATCCTGTCTCTACTTTGAATTTCTTGTGATAATCCAACAAGCTGTGCTTATTGTTAATTTTCATTTTGTGATTCACAGAGAAATTGTCCATGACGGTAACTGAGCTTCTAACCCACCTGACGCGCGTCATTTTTGTGCTCTTATTTGTGGTGACGACCATAGATTACCTGCGCCGCCGCGACAAAATTCGCCGCGATGTGGCCTTAGTCTTTTTGTGTCTTTCGGCCAATACGCTGGTTTTGCTCATTGCATCCATTTTAAATTTTCAGGCTTCCTGGTTAACCCAGGTTGGGTCATTGGCTTTACTCGCTCAACCTTATCTTCTGCTCCGTCTTGTTGGCTATTTTCGCCCCGTACCCTTATCGCTTCAGCGCGCCGCCCTTGTAGGATTGTTCTTGTCCTGGGTTCTGGTTCTGGGTTCTGGAATTCCGCTGACTCCCGCTTCAACCCTTACGATTGTGGCCTACTTTGTACTCGTAGATGGTTATGCTGTCATTGCCTTTATAAAAGGTGCTTTTTCCACCGTTGGTGTCGTCCGCCAGCGGCTGCGTTTTGCAGCAGCCGGTTCTGGGATGCTCTTGTTTCCGCTTTTCTTAGCCGGTGTCAGAACCGTTTCTCCAGCTTTATCGCCACTGATAATTCCCTTTACCCAACTTTTCTCGGTGCTGTCGTCGCTTACCTATTATCTGGGGTTTGCGCCACCGCGTTGGCTGCGTCAGATGTGGCAGCTAGACGAACTGCGCAATTATTTGCGCCAGGTGCAGCAGTCCGGTGAAACAACCTCCGCCCGCGTATTAGATAACCTGGATTCGGCGGTCACGCGCGCGATGGGAACCAAGATCGCCGTGATCGCTTTATGGGACAAAGAAAGCGACAAGTTAGTCCTTCAAAAAACCTCGGAAGTCCCATCATTGAGCGATTTTTATGTTGAAGGTGTTATCCAGGCGGCATGGCGTGACCAGCGAGCACACGTCGTTTATAAATCATCGCAGCTAAGTACCGGCGATGTCCAGCTTATGACGCAATTGGATGCCGAAGCCTTGATGATCGTTCCGATAGCCACCAATGATCTGACCCTGGGACTGCTCTTGGTTTTTCTGCAATATGGCTCTTTATTTGTCGATGATGACCTGGATTTGCTCACTATTTTCGCCCAGCAAACCGCCGTCCACCTTGAAAATCAAACCGTCTTGGAACGCTTGCTGCGCTCCAACGAAGAATTGGAACTCAAAGTCCAGGAACGCACATCGGCTTTGCAGCGCTCGAACGAAGAGCTGCGCCAGTTTGCCTATGTTGCCTCGCATGATCTTCAGGAACCCTTGCGGACAGTCAGTAGTTATCTGCAACTCATCGAAACCCGCTATCCTGACAAATTAGACGATGATGGCCGCGAATTCATCGCTTTTGCCGTCGATGGCGCGGCCCGTATGAAAGATTTAATCCGCGATTTATTGACTTACTCTCGTGTCGAAACCCAACCACGCAAAATTGAGGTGTTGGATGTCCAAAAAGTGCTAGACGCCGCCTGTAAATTGCTGGAAGTGTCCATCAAGGAAGCCGAAGCCTCGATTACCAATGATCCCCTCCCACAGATCAAAGCCGACCAACAATTGATGATTCAACTGTTCCAGAACTTAATCAGCAACGCCATCAAATATCATGGCGATCAGAAACCACAAATTCATATCGGCGCGGTTCGTGATAAAGGCTGGTGGACATTTTCCGTGCGCGATAATGGCATCGGTATGGAATCAAAATATCTGGAACGGATTTTTATCATTTTTCAACGGCTCCATACCCGCAGCCAATATCCCGGCACAGGTATCGGGCTGTCGATTTGCAAAAAAGCGGTTGAATTGCAGGGTGGGCGTATCTGGGCGGAATCCGTCGTGGGACAGGGCACAACTTTCTATTTTACCCTCCCCGCATAAATTTTTGGGCAATTTGGAATTACCGGATTTGCTAATCTTGCAATGCTTGACAAAGCCATTGATTTAGGCTTATGCTGTCAAACGTAAGTGATAAAAGTTACAAGTTAGACTTCTTCAAACAGTCAGATCAGTCAATTTTAGTGAGTACGAATCATGATCGAAATCCCCAAGCACGTCTACATTGAAATGCATAGCGATGCCCAGGAACCCGACTCCTGTGATGTGATTGTTGAAACCGAAAACGGCAAAATTTATAATGCTCTCTTCATTACTATTCCATATCTACAGCGTCAAATGGAGTTGAGTTATAGTGTCAGCAAGCAGTTGTCCGATGTTCCACCGGTACACTATGCTGTCCTTGAAACGCCGCATATTGTGGTGGAAAATCTCAGCCGTGACACCATCGAAGATACGATTGATAATCTGTTAGCCCTCGATGTATTCGAAGGCTTGTTCACGTTGGTAACAGAACACGACGAGACACCGACTACGAGCACTACCAATAGCGGCAAACGCGCAACGACTGAAGTTGCAGCGGTTGTCCTATCTGATGTCCTGGTTGTTGAAGGATGAAACGCTGACAACAACCACCCGGCGTAGTTACAATAACGCCAGGACACGATAGGTGTCCTGGCGTTTTTTATTTCTTTGGTATCATTACGCACATTGCGCATTGCGCTAGCAACTTCAATCTGGAGAAATCATGTCTAAAGCAAGCTATCAGGATAGCCAACTCTATCGCATTCGACATTCAGCTTCCCACATCATGGCCGAAGCCATGCTCGAACGCTTCCCCGAAGCCAAAATCGCCATCGGCCCGCCCATCGAAGACGGCTTCTACTACGATTTTGGCCTGCCGCGCTCCCCGACGGAAGATGATCTCAAATGGGTCGAAAAGCGCATGAAGGAAATCATCCGTGAAGGTCATGACTTCAAGGTACGCGAAGTCGCGCCCAAAGAAGCCCTGGACTTCTTTAAGAATCAGCCCTACAAAGTGGAGTTGATTAATGATCTGGTCGCCGGACGTGTCGATGAAAATGGCGATGAAATTGCCGCTCCTGCCGATAAAATCACGTTCTGGACGCAGGACACATTCACGGATTTGTGTCGTGGCCCCCACGTCAAAAACACGAAGGAAATCAACCCCGATGCCATCAGCATCACCTACAAACCGATTGCCGGTGCATATTGGCGTGGTGACGAAAACCGCGATCAACTCACGCGCATCTACGGCACGGCCTGGGAAACGCCTGAACAATTGCAGGATTATTTGAACCTGCTCGAAGAAGCCAAAAAACGTGACCATCGCATCATTGGCGAAAAACTGGGTTTGTTCACGATCAGCCCATTGGTCGGCAAAGGCTTGCCCCTGTGGAAACCCTACGGTGCTGCCTTGCGTGACACGCTTGAACGTTGGCTGCGTGAAATCCAGATCGACAATGGCTATTTGCCTGTCATAACGCCCCATATCGGCAAAATTGGCTTGTATGAAACGTCCGGCCATTATCCCTACTATAAAGACAGCCAATTTGTGCCCATGCAGGTCGATGATGAACAATTCTTGCTCAGGCCGATGAACTGCCCGCATCACATCATGATTTACAAAAGCGATATGCATTCCTATCGTGATTTGCCTATTCGCCTCGCCGAATTCGGCACGGTCTATCGCTACGAACAGTCTGGCGAACTCAATGGTCTGACCCGCGTTCGGGGCTTTACGGTAGATGATGCCCATCTCTTTGTCGCGCCTGAACAACTGCTGGAAGAATTTAAGAAGGTCGTCGGCCTCATCCAGGGAATTTTCAATTCACTCGGCCTCACGGATTTCCGTGCCCGTGTCGGCACACGCGATCCCGCCAGCGAAAAATATGTTGGCAGTGACGACCTTTGGGAAAATGCCACGGCTGCCATCATCCAGGCTTGCGATGAAGTCGGTCTCGACTACAGCATCGAAGAAGGTGAAGCCGCGTTCTACGGCCCCAAGCTGGATTTCATCGTCCGCGATGTCCTCAAACGTGAATGGCAGTTGGGTACGGTGCAGGTCGATTACAATTTGCCCGCGCGCTTTGAACTCGAATATGTCGCTGACGATAATTCCCGCCAGCGTCCGGTGATGATTCATCGTGCCCCTTTCGGCAGTATGGAACGCTTCATCGGCATCCTGATCGAGCATTTTGCTGGTTCATTCCCGGCTTGGTTGGCTCCTGTGCAGGTCATGATGATCCCGATTACGGACAAGCATTACGAATATGCCGACGGTATCGCCAAGCAGTTGAAGAAACTTGGCTTCCGCGTCGAAGTCGATAAGGGCAAAGCGCGCATGGGCGGCAAAATCCGCGAAGCCCGTGAACGTCATATCCCTTATATGCTCATCGTCGGCGACAAGGACATCGAAGCCGGGACGGTTAGTGTCCGCCTCCGCTCGGACGAAGACCTCGGCGCGTTGTCAGTGACCGATTTTATCGCCCTCATATCGCGCGTTACCCAGGCGCATTCGCTGGAACTTCAGTAAAATAATTCACCAGGGACACAATTCGTTGTGTCCCTTTTACGAGACAAAAGGGGGACTTATGAAAAAATACCGCGCCAGTGGTCGCGTTCCACTTGTAGGCTTGATCGCCATGCTCCTGGGAACGATTATCGCCAGTCTGGTTGTTGGCGGGTTGGCTTTTGCTGTCTCGCATCTGATTTATTTGATTGTCTTTTTTTCGCTCATTATGGGGTTCATCGGCGGCGGTATTCTGGCATGGGCCGTCAGACGCGGCAAAGTTCGCAGCCCCATCTTGGCTGGTTTATTCGGCCTGATTATGGGCCTGGGTATCATCGGTACGGTTCATTTCCTGGATTACTACATCACTGATCGCAATGATTATCGCGAAGTCGTGTATGGCAAATCGGCTCAAAACGTATCGCAAGAGCAGGTCGATAAGGATATGAACGATTTCCTGATGGAACAAACCGGATCAACGGGTTTCATCGGCGACTTGAAGTTTAATGCCAGTCGCGGCATGACCATCACACCAACCAGCCCCAGCGGCGGCAGCAACATGGATCTTGACGAGAAGGGCACGGTAATTTATTGGAGTATCGAGCTGCTCGCCGTCGCCCTGATCTGTGCTGGATTGGGTTTCGCGGCGGCACGTCAGCCCTTCAATGAAGAAGCCGATGAGTGGTATCCAGTCCCCAGGTATGTTGGTCGTGCGGATTGGAAATCGCGTAAGGATTTCTACAAATTGCTGAAATCTGGCGATGTGAATGGTGCGTTCAAAATGGTGAACAACGCCCCGAATAACGGCAATCGTGTGGATGTGGTCGCGCAATATACCCCATCTGTGCCGCAGTCCGATGTCATTGTGACCATCAAAGAAACCCGCGTCAACCGTCGTCGCCGACAAACTTCAGCCACCAAGATGCGCGGTGTGCTGTCTACCCAGGAATTTAATGATTTGGTTCGTATGGTCAGCGGGACACAAACCGCGCAATCATCCGTCGTCCAGTTTTCCGGCGCAGGCGGCAGCCTCGAATAGTAAGCATATTCTGAAGCGAACTTGGTCATGATGGTACGGGCTTAATAATCACAAATCCTCCTGTAGGGGCGCAGCGCCGCTGCGCCCTTTTCCTGCTCTCGCTCAAGAATCTGATTTTGTTTTTAGTTAAAACTCACCTTACGCAAAGATGAGATAAACTAACGGGATGAAAAACAAAGAACTGC
>JBDTNB010000133.1:0-18721 GCA_039933955.1 Chloroflexota bacterium | reverse complement strand
CGACACCGCTGACCACCACTGGCAGCACAATGCGCACTTTCGTCCATTCCGGCTGACGGATGGCTAAAATGGCCGCCAGGGTAACAGCCCAATACCCCGCCCCCAGAAAGGCAGCGGTCAGCGGTGGTTGGATCGTCCAGGCGAAAAATTCGTCGGTTCTTTCACTGAGGAAGAAAAGGGGAATAGCCGCCAGCGCCACCAATAGCACCGCAAACAAGAACGCAAAACGCATGGCGCGCGACACCTGAATTGTTTTTGATGGCATAGTCATAATCTTTTCCGTTTTTAAAAAAGCCACATTATTTGAACAACCAACCGAGTCTTGCTTAACATTCATTATATTCAGATTATTAAATTGTTTTTTATCGGGAACCCACTTTACGTCGTCGGTGTATAAGGGTTCAAAGGGTGAAGCGACAAGATTGTGGGATTTGACTTGACCGAGACTGAACTCGTCAGTCGGGCGCGGGGCGGGGATGCCGACGCCTGGGGAAGTTTGATTCAAATGCATCAGGAGGCCATTTTCCGGCTGGCCTACCTGCTCTTAGGGCACGCCGGGGATGCGGAGGACATCGCCCAGGATACATTTATCCGCGCCCACCGCTTCCTGGATAAATTTGACAGCAGCCGCGCCCTGCGCCCCTGGCTGTTGAGCATTTGCGCCAACCTCGCCCGCAACCAGCGCCGCTCGATTGGACGTTACTGGAATCAACTGCAACGCGCCGCGCGCCTCAACCCGGAGCCGGTGTCGGATGTCGAACGCGATGCCGCCGGACAGGCTGAATCGCAGGCCTTATGGCGCGCCATACGCAAGTTAGAACCGGTTGACCAGGAGATTATTTACCTGCGCTTTTTTCTGGAACTCTCGGTAGATGAAACCGCCGAGTCGCTCAATATCGCGGCGGGGACGGTCAAATCGCGTTTGTATCGGGCGCTGGGGCGGCTGCGCGGCGTGGTCGCCAGCGATTTTCCGGCTTTGTGGAGAGAGCAGGCTGCCGATGAATAATCAGCCGATCCAAAGGCCGCCGGAAATGTCTGACGAAGATTTGCAGAAGTGGGAAATCGCCGTGCAGGATCGCGCCCGCCAGTTTGCCTATCCGCCGACGCCGGACATCGCCGGATTGGTTCGGGCGCGCCTCAAGTCCCGCGCGCGAGTTGGAATTCAACGCGGCCTGCGCTTGGCGCTGACGGTGCTGCTGGCGTTGATGATTGCGACCCTGGCTGTGCCGCAAACACGGGCGTTCGTGCTGGATATACTGCGGATTGGCGCGGTGCGGATTATTTTCGGCGCACCAAGCCTGACTCCGACGATCACACCAGCGGGTACACCCACCTCGCCGCCGCTTAAATATTCCGGCGAAACCACCCTCGCCGATGCCGCACGTCAGCTTGGCAAACCGATTCTCCTGCCCAGCTATCCGGCGGAATTGGGCGCGCCCGATCATGTTTTCGCAGAGGATTTCGGCGGGATCGTGGTGACGCTGGTCTGGATGAAACCGGATGATCCCGCGCAGATCAATCTCGCGCTGGAAATCCTGGACAATTCGGCGGTTGGGACAAAGTTGTATCCGGGTGAAAATTCCAACGAAATAACGACGCGAGTCAGCGGACGGTCAGCAGTCTGGCTGACGAATATCCACGACATTTACTTCTTTAAAGGCAATGAGCAAATTACGCGCACGGTGGATAAAAATGTGCTGGTCTGGACGGTTGCGGCGCTGACCTACCGCCTGGAGACCCATGCTTCCCTGGATGAGGCCGTCCGCATCGCCGAATCACTGCGCTAAGCGGGAACCCAGAGTTGACGGGTGGTGTAGGAATTATGATAGGCGGGCGTGTCACCGACATGCCCCTACAGAAATGCCCGTCATATTTCAAAGGAGCATAGGCTATGAAACGTAAAATCATGTTCACGATCATCCTCTTGATGGCCGGGTCGAATCTGCTGCTGACCCAGGCCAAGAACGATCCGTATGTCGAGGCTGAAAATCAGGATTGGGGCGACCTGTCGAATCCAGCGGCAATTTGGAGTTCCGATGCGGCCATCGTCCATGCCGGACGGTTGCAATCGGCAAGCGATGTGGATGCTTTTACGGTCTCGTTTGCCGATCCTAAAGCGGAATTTGCGTTTGAGATATATGTGCCGGTGTGCGGGCAGCATTTCGCCGATTTTCGCCCGTCGGTGGCGCTGATTGGCCCCGGCCTGCAAACCCCACCTGCGGGAACGCTGCCGTTCGATCTGCCGCAAGGTATGGGTGCGCGGGTCTTCGCCGATGATCGCAGTCTGAACGGCGCGCGCATCGCCGTGCCCGCCAACAACGTGACCGGGGATAATCCGGTTTATGCCACCAACTCTCAAAAATTTTCAGTGCCGCAGGCCGCTAGCTACACCCTTACCGTGTGGGAACCGGACGGCAGAATCGGCGCGTATATGCTCTCTACCGGGGAAGGCGGCGACACATTTGGCAGCCGCCCACAGGCTGAACGGGATGCTTCGTTTAATGACCTTTTTAGCGGGGCGTGGATGGGTCAGGATTGCAATGCGCCGCTGACTCTCGCCGGATGCGCGACAGATTCATCCAGTGCCAGCCCTGCCGTTAAAAATCCATCAGACAGTTTCGTGCTTACCGGAATCGTGCGCGACGTGGCGACCTGCCAACCGATCAGCACGGCAAAGTTGAGTTACTTTGTGTTGGGCAGTTATACAACTTTCCCGAATGGCAAGGTCACAACCGATGATGCGGGAAGCTACCAAATCGAATCGGCGATGTTCGATTCGTATAAGCACATCCTGGTCACGATTACGGCTCCCGGTTATCAGATGGCGGTTGCCGATTATGCGCTGGGGACGCATCCGGGCAGCGCGGCAACTTTTGATCTGGCGCTGCAATCCAAGCCGAAACCATAAGTTTCTTTATGGCCTTCGAGGTCATGCAGTTGGACGAAATTTTCGGTAGTAGAGGCGCAGTGCGCTGCACCTCTACTCACCGTCCGCCTCGGCGAGCAGGGTCAGAGGGGCTTGTAATCGAACCAGTCAAAATCAGCCGGAGAGGCAGCCGTTTTACCGTTCCCGGTGGCATACATACCGATATACACGCCGGTGAAACCTCCGGCCACTTCTGAAGACAGGTAACGGGCGCTGCACGTCAGCATGGTACGCGGCGGCTGATCGCCAGAAACATACGAAAAGGTATAGTGTTCCACATCGGCCTGAATTTGCAGTTCGACGAGTCCCGCGGGAATCGGTTCCCCGGCCACTTCAGCCATCAAATCCCCAATCCGCCGCCGGACGAATACCCAGCGCGCGCCATCACGAACCGTGATTCCAATTTCGTAGTGATGGTTTTCGTTCATGAGGATTGTCAGCCCAGCCTCATCACCGGTTTTTTGGGGTGAAAAATCAAGCAGTGCCGCAGCGCGACACGCGAAATGCTGCTGACGGCGACCCACGAAAGCCGGAGAATCTGACGCATTGAGGGTAACGGCTGACCCTTTTAAACGCAGCCAGCCGGGGCGCTCGCTCAGTGACCAATCTTCAGGATACGGGTTGCGCAAAAAATTCCAGCAGAACCTGAGGATGGGTTTGTCAAAGTCATCCCGGTCTGGCTCCTGTTCCCAAACATGAGGCGGCAGACAGTTCGCCTCCATTTCCTCGTCAACCGTCCCATTATGGTAGACGATAGGCCAACCGTCGTTGTCCCAATCAACTGGCGCTAAAAATGTCTCGCGGCCAAGATGATGATAACCATAATATTGTTTCGGACAGCGGAAACCCAGAAACACCGTCCACCAGCTTCCATCGTGCGCCTGGATCAGGTCGGCATGACCGGTTGCCTGGATACGATGCGCGCCGAGATTGCGATGGGTGAGAATCGGATTACGAGGGCAAGGTTCAAACGGCCCCCACGGGCTGTCGGAACGGGCGATGGTTTCCATATGCCCGAATTCCGTTCCCCCTTCGGCGATCATCAGATAATACGTCCCGTTAATTTTGTACAGATGCGGCGCTTCTGGATAGCGCCCGCCGCTGCCTGACCAGATTAGGCGATCTGACGTGAGCGACTGCCCAGTCAGGATGTCGATCTCCTGCTGGTGTATGGCGTTGCGAGTGACCCATGTGAAATAGACTTTGCCATCATCGTCAAAAAACAACGACGGATCAATCCCATCCCGGTTGATCCAAATCGGTTCTGACCAGTCACCCGCCGGATCGTCAGCCGTCACATAAAAGTGTTTGCCCGCTGAAACATTGGTCGTCACCATATAAAATACACCATTATGGTAACGGATCGTGGGCGCATAGATGCCGCCGGAGCTGCCGATATGGGCAAGCGGTAGCTGGCTGGCGCGTGTCAGGCAGTGTCCAATCTGCCGCCAGTGAATCAAATCCTGACTGTGAAAAATGGGGACGCCCGGAAAATATTCAAAGGTGCTGGTGACGAGGTAATAGTCATTCCCTGCGCGGCAAACACTCGGATCAGGATAAAACCCTGGTATGACGGGATTAGCATAATGCATGGTCAATAACAACCTCTTTTTGCGAAAATTATTCTGCATCGTCCTGTACGATGACCGATTCACATATTGGAAGTTACGCGGTTGAAAAAGGTAAGCAGCCGCGCGACTTCAGGCCTCTTCCGGGGGTTTGACGGTTTTGAAACTGCGATACAGCAGAAAATCGTAGACCAGTTTCAGGCCGCCCGCCAGCAAAAACGGGATGCTCAAGCCGATGCCGCCCGCGCTGAACAAGGCTCCGGTCACGCCGGGGGAGAGCGCCGAGGCAGTCGTGCGGGCGATATTCGTCACGCCGTTGGCGGCGGAACGTTCTTCGGGATCGACTACCGCGACAGTATATGATTGGCGCGTCGGCACATCCATCTGCGAAATGCTAAAACGCGCCAGCAGCATCAATACCGCCAGCGGCAAAGTCGGCATCAGCGGCACTAAAATCAGCAGAATATTGGATGGAACGTGGGTGAAAACCATCGTGTTCACCAGCCCATAACGCGCCGCAACCCGCGCCGCCGCCAGCGCCGACAATCCGGCGAACAGGTTTGCGCCCAGATATATCGAGCCAATGACCGCCGGATCAACCCCAAAACGGCGGTTGAACCACAGCGCGACTAAACTTTGCACGACCAGCCCACCGGCAAAAGCGTCAATCATGAACAGCAGCGACAGTTTGTAGACAATTTTTCGGGAGCGATTCAACCCGTACAGACTTTTCAATGTCGGCGTTGGGGAGGGGTTGGCGATTTCAACAGCCGGTGACATGCGCGTGAACAGCACGGCTAATACCGCGCCCAGCAGCGCGTAACCGATAATCACCGCGCGATAACTTTCCAGCGGTGTCCGTCCGGCGTTTTGCAACACCTGCGACAATAGACCGCCGAACAGCGAACCTAAACCTGTCGCTACCGATCCGAGCAGGCTGTACCAAGCGAAAACCTGGGTACGCTGTTTGTCCGTCGTGGTTTGGGGCAAGGCTGCCTGTTCGATGGCTAAAAATGGGCCGACTTCGTTGCCGCTGGGGCTGATGGTTCCGATAATCGCGGTAACAATCAGCAGGGTGATGTTGCTGGTGAGCGCGAAAACCACGCCCGCGAAAATCATCAAGCCTGCGCCGATCATCAGCATCCGCCGCCTGCCCAACCGATCCGCGATGATGGTGATCGGCAGCGAGATCAGCGCATCGCCCAGCAGCGTCAGGCTGAGGACAAGGCCAATCTGGGTATCGGATAGGCCCACCGTCGCCAGATATAAACCGAGCACAATCGCCAGAAACCCATAGGCGAAGAGGCGTACCATGCGCGTGGTGAACAATAGGCGACCATCAGGCGAGAGCGTGGTCAGCGCTTGAACTTCCGGCAGTTGCAGCACTTTTCAATCCCTTCAACAATCCCCTCAATCGCCGCCATTGTAACGCGGATGCCCACCATTTACGCTCATATGGGACAATAAAAAAGGGCACACGGTTGTGTACCCTTCAAAGATCAGGAGATGCTTTTGATTACATTTCCCAGGGGGTCATGAGTTGAATGAAGTTACCATCAGGATCAGCCAGCGTGGCGATCCAGCCGCCGCCCATCTCATAGGGTTCCTTGACGATGGTGGCGTTGGCGTTCTTCAGACGCTCAAATTCTTCTTTGACCGCTTTGGTTTCCAGGTTGAGCATAATCCGCGATGGCTCTTTGGATTGGCCTTTTACTTCGGAGTGCTCGCCGATGCTGATGGCGCAGCTCCCCACCTGCCACATGTGCCAGTCACCTTCGGTCATGTCGGCAGGGCGACCAAAAACTTTTTCGTAAAACGCGGCCATTACTTTGGATTGAGCCGTTCCAATCATGATCGAATTCAAGTTCAGCGTTGCTGTCGGTGCAGCCTCTTGAGCCGGTGCAGTGTCCTGATTTGCCATGTTGATTAATCCTTTACAAAACTTCTGGGTTTTTGGAAGTGTTTTTCTCGCACCGGTTGATTATAACACAAATTTAGCCCACTTGTTCTGTTTTTGGGCAAATTGCCAATATTCGTGAAGGGTTACGGGAAATAAGGCGTGGAGAACTCCCCTCTTCATCAAATGGAGAGGGGAGTTTTCGTGTTTAGAAGTAGCTGCTGATGATTTGCAGCACGGTGAGAATATTTTTCGGGTCGCCGGACTGCACGGTGGTGTTGCTGGAACGGGCGATACTGCCCAGTGTGCTGATGTCGGCGTTAGAACCATACGCTACCGGGATCACGATGACCGGATTCAACGCGCTGTGGCTGGCTTCGACGGCGGCCAGGGCATCATTGAGCGATCCGGTGCTGGCGGTGTCTGCGCCATCGCTGAGGACAACCACCGCGCGGATACGGTCATTGTCTTCCTGCTTATTGAGCGCGGTCAGCACTTGATTTACGGTGTCGTAGAGCGCCGTACCGCCATCGGCGTTAATCCGGCCAATCTGATCCTCAATCTTTGCCCGAACACTTTCAAAATTGCCGAGCGGAACCAGTGTTTGCACGCGGTCATTGAAGACCGTGAGACCCACACGGTTGTTGGCATCCATGTTACCGAGGAAGGCCAGCGCGGCCTGCTTGGCCTGCCCGATTTTATCCTCGTCGAGCATCGAGCCGGAAATATCGATGACCAGCATAATGTCGGCCTGTTTCTTGACGAACGACCAGCTATTTTGAATGGCGGTAATCACGTCCGGCGGCGGGACATCGAGAATATTTTTCGGCCCTTCCGCAGTCACACCGTTTTCCTCAGTGAAGGGGAAAGCCAGCTTGACATCGGGATTCACGGGGCGGAATCCCTGCTCCATCTCTAGCTGCTGCACGGGCGCGGTCAGCACATACTGTGTGAACAGGCGCGCGCCGTCTTTTTGCTCGTCTGTTACCCAATCGGCGTTGACGATCCCGAACGGATGCTCATGCCAGTATGTGCCTTCTTTGGGATACAGCGCGACCAATTTCTCCGGCGGTTTATACTGCGTTTTGCCCTGGTTGATGAAAATCAGGTCATTTTCTTCCAGCGCGACAAAATCCAGATAATCCGGCCCCTGTGCGATGTATTCTTTGAATTCGGTGGTACGCTGCGAGTAATGGCGGATCAGGCCTTCGATGTCATGCACACCGGCCTGAATGTTCTTGTCTTTCACCTGCTGCTGCGACAGTTGACGCCCGGTGAAACCGTTCTGGCGCGCGCTGGCATAAAATTCAGCGATCAGCGTAGACAACCCCGTCGAACTCACAAACGGGTTGGTATGCCCGTAAAAAACGGTACGGCGGCAGTCGGGGATGCCATAATCGCACCAGCCGTTGGGGCTTTTCAAAACCTGGAGCAGCTCTTCCCAGCCGATGTCATCATAACCGACTTTATCGCGGATGGCCTGCAAGCGGCTTTCCCAGATCGCCATGACGACGGCGGCATTGGCTGTCGGCTGGATGTTGGCGAGGTCGAATACTTCCCGCCCGGTATTGGCGTTGGTCAGCGCCAACCAGTGCGCCACTGAGGGTTCGAAAATCACCGGCTTGGCGATATTGGCATTGTTGGGCGCGATAATCGCGTTGACGATGCCCTGCATCACCGTGCCGGATGAGCCGCCTTTGCCGTCGGTCAGGTCTGTCACCCAGACCGGTTTTTCGCCGCTGGCGAGGGGCTGCCCCGTGACTGGATTTTTGCCTTCTTTACTGAGTTGGTTGAAATCCTGGATCACACGCGGCATATACAACGCCGATTCGGGCGCATAGATGATGGACACGTCAATCGCGTTAGCGGGTTTATCGCCCTGGACGATGCCGCCACCGCTCGGCCCACCCCCGAAATCGCAGGCGGCCAATAGGCCAGCCAACATAATCAGCAGTACGCCAATCAAGCGTTTGTGGTGCATAACCATTTATCCTCCTGGTGCTGAAAAAGTCTTTAGTCGTTAACTTGAATTCGGGATCAAGGCTTTAAGGGAAGATTTTTCCGTAGGGGAGGGCTAAGACCCTCCCCTACACTCGATTCTGCCTCTGCTACCCCGAACTACTGTTACATATCGGTTCGTTCTAACTAAAACGAAGAACCCTCGCCTTTACTAATTTACATTCACCCACTGAATCAAGCCCAGCACATCGCTGCGACTTGGAGGCGTGACAGTCGTCCCAAAATTGGGTGTCAATTGGATGCCATAGGGGACGCCTGCCGCGAATAATTTATTCGCATCAGTGGGTTCGGAGGCTGCTGGACGCAACCCATAATCCGGCGCTTTGGCCTGCTGTGCGGCGGCGGACAGCCAATCGCTCAACATATCTACCGCCGCCCGCTGTTCGGGCGTGGTTGTGCTGTTGTCGTCCCAACGTGCCAGCGGAAAATCCAGGATCAATTGGTAGGCCGGATAATTGAAACGCACATCCTCATTTTTCACGAGACCGCTCAGGTTGAGCAGCCATTGGCTCTCCGGGAACAAACCGATTTCGACGGTTGAAGGGCCGCGCGCCATCGCCGCAACCGGATCGCCGCTCAAGCTCGGCAACGCTTGAATCACAGGTTTCATCCAGGTGCGAAAGGGATCCGCTCCAACGGAACCAGCCGTCAGTCTCTCATTTTGGGCGCGGGTGGCTGCCCCGGTGAACAAAGCCACCAATCCGCCGATTTTTTTATTCGGCTGACCGAAACCGATCTTGATGAACTGCCATTCCGGTGGCCCGGCGATTTTTGACCAGGATTCCTTAGCAGCAGCGGCCTCTACGACAGGCCAATCGAGCGGCTGCGCGCCTTTATTCGTCAGCACATCGACGCGGCTGACATACCCGCCCCACACCAGCGGCGTCCGCGCCAGCGAGTTGGTAACACTGATAACCGGCACACCGTTGTCTGCGGCAAAGCTGATCGACAACGATGAGGCTGGAATCCAGGCGACGGGATGGCTGCTGGCCGTCCAGGCGGGCTGCCCCTGCCACACGTCCAGATCGTCAATGGGAGTCACCTTAAACTGGATGCGCTGCGTGCCATTCACCAACGGGCCGCTGGCGTTCAGGCTTTTTACAGCGTCTTCAACCCAGGGGACGGCCAGCGGATCCACCGCGATGGTGTATTCGGTGGGTGGTTGCGAGCGCATAAATTGGCTTGCGCCGACAATGACTGCGGCGACGAGGATGAACAAAATAACAAAAATACTGCCACGTCTCATGCTGATGTCCGTTGTGAAAATAAATACAACCTGATTCTACAGGCATTATACGGTTTCAATCCCCCACAGGATTCGGGGTATTGGATGATAATGTTAAGCATAGCACAATCTTGTCGGGGCTGTCTTGAAAGATGAATCTTCCGTAAATGCGAAATACAAATCATTTTCCAACGCAAGTCCTATTTGCCCTGGATTTATTTGTCCCTATAATGAATAAAGGTCTTTATACAGCGGGGAGAGCCATTATGCTTCGCTCACGATTCAGCACCCGATTGATTATTTTCGCGGCGTTTACCTGCATCATCGCGGGGGCGTTTGTGGCGTTCGCACAGGGGGACTCCTACACGGTTCAACCGCGCGACACCCTCGACCAGATCGCCGCCAGATACGATGTGCAGACCACCTGCCTCGCCAAGAGCAACGACCTCGCCAAGCCTTCGGAACTCAAGGTTGGACAGGTCATTAACATTGATCTGAGCTGCCCGCGCTATGACGGGTGGGACTTCGTGACTAACCCGCGCACCGACAGCGGCGCAGGCGGCGGCGCGACCACATCTGACCTCGGTCAGGGCGGCGGAGGCGCGGATAGCAGCGGGCCGCAGTCAGGGCCGAACGACACGACCTACGTCATCAAGCGCGGCGATACCCTGGATACTATCGGCCAGGAAAAGGACATCTCGATTGTGTCGCTGCGACTGGCAAATGATCTCACACCGCTCGACAAAATTTTCCCCGGCGACAGCCTGATTATCCCGGCGGATGCAGCGGCTTATGGGCAGTTCCCGGCCATCGCCAATCCGTCAGCAGCAGCCGCTAACCAGGAACTTGGGCAAGGCGGTGGATCAGCGGTGGCTGGCCCTGGTGACCAACTCTATGTGATTCAACCGCTGGACTCACTCGATAAAATTGGCGCGAATTTTGACACCCAGGTCGCCTGTATCGCGCAGGGCAATGGTCTGACCAAGCCCAGCCTTGTGATGCCGGGACAAACCGTCGTCATTCAGGCGAGCTGCCCGCGCTATGACGGCTACGATACCGTCACCAATCCGCGTACCAGCTAATTTCATTTCACAAAATTGCATATAAGGGCACGATGACCTATCGTGCCTCTATGTGTTATAGGTCTGCAACCGATTCCCTTCGTTTTTCGTATCTTCCGCATGAGACAAACGCATAACAAGGAGGCGTATCGTGAAAAAGTGGACGATGGTTTTGAGTACCCTGCTGCTGGTTGTGGCGGGCTGCGGCGTGGGCTTGGATGTCAAACAGGATGCCCAGGGCAATACGATCCTGGATGTCAGCCTGCCGGAATCAGTTGTGAACCCGATTCTGCAAGGGGCGGTGGTAGATAATAAGAGCGGCAGCAGCAGCGACACTATCCTCGATGAAATTGACAGCGTGGATATGAAACCGGGAATCATCACTGTGACGGGTAAGCGTACCATGCCCGACGGGACGAAAGCCAACGGCACATTCGACCTGTCGTTGAGCGCCGAAAACGGCCAGCTTAAAGCCTCGGTCTCCAACATCCACATTGAAGGAACCGAAGTCACCCAGGAAACGGTCAATCAGATTAATGAAAAAATCGCCAGCGCCCTATCAAAAAGCGCATCCAGCGACTCCAAATCTGAGATCACCTCGGTCAACATCACCGACAACGCGCTTCAGTTCGTGGTGACGATCAAAAAGTCGTAAATGCGGTACAATGGGGGCGGAATCGCTTCAGGGGCGTTCAGTAAGCGAACGTCCCTCCTTACGTCAACTGATGATGAAAGCCTATGCTAACCTCTCCCACAAAAGTGACACAAAAAATTAAACTTCGTATCCTATCGCTAATAATCATTGTTTTTGCAGCCGTTTTAGCCGCCTGCGGGCAAGCCGCCGCGCCCACCGCCACCCCAGCGCCCACGCTCGTACCCTCGCTGACGGCCTCGCCTACCGAGGACATTGCAGCGTCAGTGTCGGGAACGCTCACGGCGATGGTTGCGCCAGGGTTAATTCCCACCGACATCACGCTAACCGCCGTGCCCGACACCAGCACGACGGCGGAAGGCACGCCGGAAGTGACTGAAACGCCGATTGTCGTCACGCTCCCCGCGCTGGCGGGCCAGAAAATCGACCCGCCGCTGACCGTCAACCTGCCGACGGACTGGAAAATTGTGCTGACCGATGTCCAGGTGTTACAGGATGTCGATAGCAATATTCGCGGCTTTCCCTTCCAGGTTTACAGCGGGCCGGTGACAGGCGGCACGGGTACGATTGTGCTGTATTGGGGCTTCCCCAACCTGACCGACGCGGCTAGCGCTGTCCAGGACGCGAGTGGGACAGTGGTCGCGCCCGATTTATGGTCGGACGGGCTGCGGATTCTCAATCTGGCGGTGGTCGAGCAAGGCTGCACCGTCGGCACGGATTTGAAACGCAGCTACCGCGTCGGCTTGCTGTCCGGGACAGGCACGCAGTTTTCTGCCGTGAAATGCCCGCAGCTACCGGATACCCGCGGTTGGTTTGCCGGGGTACAGGAAAAAGGACTGAACTTCGTCTTTTATGTGTACGTCGAAGGTGCGCAGGTCATGGATAATACCAACCTGGATGCTTTCCGCGCAGCCAGCGACCAGCTTCAGGCTATCCTGGACACGGTGCAGTTCCATGTGCCGGATACGCTGCTTACCCCGGTAGCCACCCCGTAAAAATCCATAACCGTATATGCGGGTAGGGCATGACCAATCGTGCCCTACCGGATGTGATAATCCCAACGTTTCCCCTACGGCGCTTGCATCTGGACATTCCAGGGGCGATAATAGGCCGCGTTCGATAGCCTGAACGGATAAATGAAAATGGCCGCAGCCATAACGCCCAAAGACGATTTGCGCCGGATGCTGGACGACTCGCGCGAAAAAATGCGGCTCGCGATCAGCGGCATGGACGGCAATAAAGTCATTTATGTTGAGTCCGGCTGGCGGCTGAAAGACATCATCGCGCACCTGATGGCCTGGGAACTGGAAGTGGCGACCTCAATCCGCGCTTACAACGACGGCAAAGCGTACACCATCCCGGACTTCAGCAGCGACGATGACTACAATGACCTTATTTTCCAGCGCTATCACGAAGCCCCATATGCCCAGACTCAGGCCGATTGGGACGCGGTGCGCGCAGGTTTGATCTCGGCGATGTGGGCGATTCCGGCGGCGCGTTTTGACGGACAAATCATGTGTCCCTGGGAATTGTACAGTGACATCGACGGCATCGTGCGCGATATGGTGAACCACGAAGCCGAACACCTCAAGGATATTCTCAATAAAGTAGATTGACAGCCACTATGCGCTTTCCCCTGCATCGCAATCGCCAGCCTAACAAGTCGTTCATTTTCCTATTGATGACCAGCATCGCCGGACTTTTGCTGTTCGGCGTGTTCAGTTTGACCGCCGCCCAGGATACCAGCGTGCCCTCTGCCGCACCGACGGCGACACCGCTGCCGCGCCCGATGCCGACCAGCGTTGTCACCGAGGAACGCGCCACCCTCGAATTTTATTTCGCGACTCTGGCTCAGGGGCAGACCGGACTGCTGCGCATCACCGGGGATGGCATCGCCGGGGCGCGAGTCCGCTTTTTGAATAACCTGACCGATTTTTTCCAGGTCGATGGCGATGGCTTTTATGCGCTCCTCGCGCCCAGCATGGAGCAGACGCCGCGCAAATATGATCTGGATATTTTTGTATGGTATACCGACGACACGCGCCAGACGATCAATACGCAGGTTGAAGTGGTGTTGGGACAGTTCATCCGCCAGGTTGTGACACTGCCGCCCGATAAAGCCTATCTGGCTGACCCGGAAATCGAACGGGACGAATTCGCGCGTTTAGAAGGCATTTTCAGCCCGGTCACGACCACAAAATTATGGGATAACACCGGTTTCGCGCTGCCTATCCCCGGCGGCGAATTTACCTCGCCTTTTGGCGCGTTCCGTAACTTCAACGACTCGGTGGAAACGCGGCATACCGGCTGGGACATTCAGGCGACCCTCGGCCAACCGATTCTGGCGAGCGCTGCCGGGACGGTGGCCTATACAGGGCCGATGCAGATTCGCGGTAACTCGGTCATTATCGATCATGGTTTGGGCGTGTATACGACCTACAATCATATGCAGCAGATTCACGTCACACGCGGGCAAACCATCACCAAAGGTCAGGTGTTGGGACTCGTGGGCAATACCGGGCGCACCAGCGGCCCACATTTTCACTGGGAAGTCATCGTGAACGGCGTGTTCGTGGACGCGACGCAGTTCATGAATCTGTGGCTGCCGTAGAGGTAGCGATTAGCTTGTAGCTGTTAGCTTTTAGCCAAAGACAAGAATATAAGCTGGATATAAACCATGAAATCAATTCTGGTTTCGGCAATTCTGTCAGCATTTGTTTCCGCATTTGCGTTAAATTCAATAATTATTGCCAATGATTCTAGCATCACAGAATCCCGAAGCTATACAGACCCCATTTGGTCAAAAGATGGCAATTTTATCGCCTTCATAACTATCAAGGGGAATAAGAGTAACCTTATTGTTGTTAGTGCGGATGGATCAAAAGGTGAGGTTCTATTTAGCGCCGATAAGGATATTTTGGTTAATCCGGATTGGTCTCCTGATAGTACAAAATTGGCTTTCATTTATCAAAAAGTTCAAGATTTCGGCGATTTAAAGATCATAACCCAATCCAATATCTACATTGTCAATCGAGACGGATCAGAACTTTTCAATGTAACAGGTTCCAATCCAGAGCTGGTAGACAGAGTTAATACTCGGCAACAGTGGTCACCCGATGGCAATCAATTATCGTTCAGTTCTGAAAGGGAAAATTCCGATACATGGATCGTTAATTTCAAGGATATGAGTTTTAAGAACTTGACTTCTAATTCAAACGCAATTTCGGCATATTCTTCCTGGTCACCAGATGGCAAGTCGTTGGCATATATTGCATACGATAAGACAGAGATTTACATACATTCTTTAATTAGTGAAAGTACGACGACATTAGAGCTTCCAAAAACCCCTAGTTATTTGGCATGGTCGCCTAACGGCGCTTCTATTCTGATTCAACCGTTTGAAGGGAATATGTTTCTTCTGAGCGTTGCTGACGGGCTAACACACGAACTGAATCTAGATGGCACTAAACCTCTTTGGTCACCTGATGGAGCGGAAATTCTCGTTGAAGCTTTGCCCGGAATTTCCCTGGACGATATAAACAGTTTGTCGAATTGGGACATCATGAAATTCAACATTCAAGAGAATAAATTATTGAATCTCACAACGACAAACACATCGAAAGATATAAGCGCAAGTTGGTCTCCAGATGGAACTCAGATCGTATTCATATCGGATCGCGACGGATTTGAGAACATCTGGATTATGAACTCCGATGGTACGGGCCAGCACATTCTGACGGGTGACTTATTGATTGATAATGCTATCTGATCGCGGCGGCGGTTGGGCGCGTTTTAAGCACTCGGATAAAGGCGTCCGACGTGGAAACCCAACCGAGCGCTCGCTGGATGAGCAGCAGCGATGCCTCATGGCGCATTCGCGACGAGCTTTTTCGCCCCGGTTCGCCAATACAATCCTCCAGCGCCACGCAGGAATAATCGCGACACATGGCATCGCGAATTGTGGATTCCACGCACACGCTGGTCGTGCAGCCCGTGACGATTAAATATTTCACATTCATCGCTTTGAGGATGGCATCCAGATCGGTTTCAAAGAAGCCGCTGAAGCGATGTTTGTAAATCACCGTATCGCCGGCCTGTGGCTCAAGTTCGCTCACAATATCGGTATTCCAGGTGTCGCGTATGAGTATCCTGCTCTCGCTGCCATCGGGTGCATGAACTACCGTTCCTATGTCGAGCCGTGTATGGGTGATCCGGTTGGGAGAATCGGGAGACGTGGCATCAGAAAGGTCGGGACGAAAGGCCATCTTCAGATAGATAATTTTGATCCCGGCTTTTCGGCCTGCCGCCAGAACGCTTGCGGTTGCTGGGACAGCCTTTTGAATCATCGAGATGTCGATTCCCGCGCGCTCAAACATGCCGCCTTCAGTGCCGAAGTCATTCTGCATGTCGATCACCAGGATTACGGTTTGGGCTATCGTCAGCGCGATAGGATCGCCTTTGGTTCTGAGTAGGATTCCCGTGTCAGATGATAGGTCGTTCAAGGGTTGATGAGCCATATAATCTGATCCTCCTGCGGCACTTTCGGATCAATAATATATACACGAAACACAAAAAACACATCAATGCTCAAAATTTCACGAAGAAAATTTTTAGCTCATGTTCTTAAGTGAAAAGTGTATTTTGGCAGGGACGACACATAGGTCGTCCCCTACGAAAATCACTCTTTTTGAACAGGAGCCAAATGTTTAATCGTTTTGCCCACACCACTTAAATCGCGCAATCTGGCGCGCGGGATATACTCATAGCGTGTGCAAAGTATTGTTTCGTTCACTGCCATGAGGTTGAACCGATGTCGAAATTAGACCGAAAATTACGCGAGTCATCCCCTCTGCAACGCAAGCCGATCACCAAACCCAAAGACGCCGAAATCTATAAGGGCTTATCCCGACGCCAATTTTTGCAGGTGAGTTTTGCCGGGTTCGCTGCTGCGAGTCTGGCACGGGTAGGCATGACAAAAGCGGCGAGCATAGCCAATGTCACACAACCCAAAAGGGCGGCGGCGATCATCCAGGGCGATACGCTGCCCAACGGCGTGGCTGCCGGGGAAACGACTCAAACTTCAACCGTGTTATGGGTACACAGCACGGCTCCCGGCACAGTCACATTTGAGTACGCGATGGCTGAAAATTTCGAGACCGTTTTGGGAACATTGACCGCCGAAGTCACCGATGCCGCGATTCCGGTCAAAGTCGCCGTGAGCGATTTATCGCCCGCAACCGATTATTTCTACCGCGCAACGGACGCCGCCGGAAGCGTGGCAGTAGGGCACATCCGCACACCTGCGCCGCTGGGCACACAGGCTGGTTTACATTTCGGCGTATCGGGCGATTGGCGCGGCGAACTCGCACCTTATCCGTCGATCAGCAATGTTGCCGATTTTGACCTGGAATTTTTTGTCGGGCTGGGCGACACGATTTATGCCGATTTCCCCTCGCCGGATGTAGAACTGGCGCAAGCGAAGACACTGGAAGATTTCCGCAAGAAGCATAACGAGGGCTACAGCGAACGCTTCGGACACAATTATTGGGCGGCGATTCGCTCCAAAACCTCATTCATCCCGACGATTGACGACCACGAAGTCTGCAACGATTTTTCCGGGGGTGCGCCGCCATCCTATGATCCACGTTTCGCCGATTACGAAGGCGAGTACGTCAACGATACCGAGTTTTACAAAAACGCGATTCAGGTTTTCAACGAATACAACCCGATTCAGCCGCAGGTCTACACCGGAACCGACAGCACCCTGACCGAGAATAAGCCCAAACTCTACCGCTATTTCACCTACGGGAATGACGCGGCCTTATTCGTGCTGGATAACCGCACCTTCCGCAGCGCACCGCTCCAACCCTTAAGCGAGTTGAAAAATCAACTCAAGGTGTTCCAGTTTTTGCAAAAATCCTATGACGCCACCCGCACCATGCTGGGGATGCCACAGCTTGAGGCCATCACCACCGATTTGTTGAAGGCGCAGGAAGCCGGGATCACCTGGAAGCTGGTCATCATGCCGGAGCCGATCCAAAATCTGGGCTTGGTGGTGGCGCAAGACCGTTTTGAAGGTTATGCCCACGAACGCGCGGCGCTGCTCAAGTTCATCGCCGACAACAAAATCACCAACGTGATGTTCATTTCGGCGGATATTCACGGCACGGTGGTCAATGATGTCAGCTATCAGGAAAAGCCGCTGGGCGACCCCAAGCCAACCGGGTCATTTGAGATCACGACGGGATCAGTGGCTTTCGATGCGCCTTTTGGCCCGACGGTGGTTGATTTAGGACATTCCATCGGTATCTTCAGCGACGATCAGGTGCAGACTTATATTGATGGTTCGCTGGACGACAAAGAAAATTTTATCGGCACGGTCATCAACACCCAATCCGCCTTGCTGAAATATCCTGATGTGGGCTTGGCGAAGGACGATCCCCTGAACCCGATTGATGCGGAACTTTTAAAAGGTTTGTGGACGGCAACCTCGACTTTCGGCTGGACAGACTTCGTGATCGACGCCGAAACCCAGGAATTGCACGTCACGACTTACGGCATCCTGCCCTACAGCCGCGAGGATATTTTCGCTGATCCCGAAGGCATCCTGGCGCGCACGCCGGAAGTGATTCAAGAGTTCACGGTTAAGCCGGTGAAAGGATAGTCGTTAGTCTATAGTCTTTAGTCGATAGCTAAAAGACAAAGACAGAAGATTACGGGCAAGAAGTGCAGAGTAAAGATAAAAGCAGTCAGTAGTCGATAGTTAAAAGATTAAGAAGTGTTGCATTGTCGCCGTTGGCGTCGTCGCGGTTGTCAGGACAGCCACAACTGCGACAACATGGATAAAGTTCTCCCTCAAATTGTGGCGGCATTCGCTTCGCTCGGCAGTGACAGTGGCGGGATGTCTGCCAGTGCCACAAAGGCGACGAAAACGACGACGACGAAGGGCGAAAATTCGCCGTTTTCGCTTTTCCCCATGAGCAGTGGGCGATGGCTGCGCACAGGCGAGCATTTTCGCGCTGCGCCGCCAGACACGCTGCGCAGAAGCCTCCGGCTGCCGAACTTCCCTTCGGTCAAAGCCCGCTGAAGGGGCTAAAGATCGTGTATCAATCTTCCATTTTAGAACATTTGATCTGAAACGTCAAGCGATTTGGGTTCGAAGATTCCAACTTTGGATAGCCTGTAAAAGGGGAATCTGCACAAGATTCCCCACTGTGTAATACATCAACTTTGCCTCGCTGGATGCCAGCGGTGATGGCTTAACGCACCCTGTCGTAGACGACGCACAAAGCGCCGCTCTCGGTGGGGTTGCTTTGGCGTAATGCCCAGGATGAAGGCGAAAGCCCATCCTCAAGCAAACGAGGGCCGCCGCC
>JBDTNB010000132.1:0-18763 GCA_039933955.1 Chloroflexota bacterium | reverse complement strand
ATCGCTTTGCTGATCTCTTGGCTTATGCCGCTTGATGTGCAAAGTCCAGCTTAGGCTTCGATTTCCGCCAGGAGTTGACCGCGCTCGACGACCATCCCTTTGCCCACCAGCAGCCGTTTCACGCGGCCTTCCTGGGGCGCAGACACACGGATTTGCATCTTCATGGCTTCCAGCAGCATCAAAGTTTGACCGGCATTCACGGCCTCGCCTTCGGAGACCAGAATATCCACCACCTGACCGGGCATCTGTGCCGTCAGATCGCCGACGGCTGCCGTGCTCGAACGGCGTTTACTGCGTGCATCGGGGACGGACAGGGTGTAACTTTGCCCGCCCAGATGCATATAACGCTGATTGCCCGCCGCCGCACCATAGACCGTGATCCGCTGCCCACTCAGGGTCAACAGCCAGTCGCCATCTTTCAACGGCTGGGCATCCACCGGAAAAGTGCGTTCATCAATCGTCGCGACATAGCCCCCATCCGGCGTGCGTTCCAGCCGGACGGTGTAGGTTTGACCGCCATGCTGGTAACTGTAGATCATCCCACAGCCCCGCTGCATGAGGACAATTCCGGGAATAGACTTTCCGAATAAGTGTTGAGATTGTCTTCATCTGCGGCAGGGAAAACCACGAACATGGTCAGTACGCGATGGTCATCGACGATTTCGATCCAGTAGCGCATGTTGTATTTGATGCTGTTGGTCTGCAAGCTGAACTCGATCAAGCGTAACTCGCCCAGATCGCAGCGCGTATTTTCTCGCCATACGCTGTAATTGGAAAGCGTGGCGTTGAACCACCCATCGTTGAATACCGCGTCCAATTGGCTGAAAGCGACGCCCTCGTCAAAATGGATGTAATCCAAATAAGCCAAACCGCCGATGCCATCCGCGCGCCAGGTAGCCTGGGTGTGCGAGGGCTGTTCGCTGGCGCTGGCGTACCAGATATCCGGCTCGAACACGCCGTCGCCGTAGCCCAGTGCGGTATAAATTTCACGCTCTGGTGCGGATTCTTCTGTCGCGGTATCCTGCGCCCGCGCGACCACAAACACCGCACTCAGCACAGCGATCATCACCAACATTCGTTTCAACATGAGTAGAATCCTTTCACACACTGCCCCATTTATAAAGTCATTATAACGTGATGGACGAATCTGGGTGTGGTTATGTAAGTCGAGTCGCGCTATATATACACATTTATAAGACAGGTAAATATAACCTTCAGCAAAATAATTGTCTGCTCCGGTGGTGGTTGCAAAGTACGTGATGAAAGCACGGGCGACCCGCCGGGTCGCCCCTACAGAAATGTTTGTGATGGATGCGTTACCACGTACCACACAACTATGACCTCTGCTACCATAGAACAAAATAGCTAAACCCCCAATAATTGGCTTGTGTCGCATAGTCGCTTATCGTAAGATTAGGCCACACACATCCACCACCAGCAGAGCGAGTCAACCTATGGCGAAAAGCGTATTTATCAGCAGCACCAGCGTCGATCTGAAAAAGTACCGGCAGGCGGCTATCCAGGTCTGCGAACAACTGGGTTTCGAGTCGATTGCGATGGAAACTTTTGAGGCGATGGGCGTCGGCGCAACCGAGGGCAGCAAACGTAAACTGCGCGACGCCGATCTGTACGTGGGCATCATCGCCTACCGTTACGGCTACATCGAAAGCGGCCATGACCTCAGCGTCACCGAAATCGAGTTTGATTATGCTGGTGAACGCGGCCTGGATCGGCTGTGCTTCATGGTTGAGCCGGACTATCCCTGGCCGAAAAGCGCGATTGACCGCAAAAATGCGGATGCGCTGACGGCTTTTAAAGCCAAAGTCGATAAGAGCGTGATCCGGGCGCAGTTCAGCACGGTTGAGGATTTTCGCGAAAAATTGGTGCGGGCGCTCGTCAATTGGCAGGAATGGCGCGCCGCCCGCAGCGGTGAACTCGACGCGATTTATGCGACCACCGCCGAGGACATCCCTGGTCAGCCGGAAAATCTGGTCGGGCGTGATGAACTCGCAGCCGAGATCAACAATCTGCTGGATAAAGGTAAGCGCGTGCTGCTGCAAGGTTTCGGCGGCATGGGCAAGACCGCGCTGGCGGCGCATATCACGGCGCGGCGCATCGCCGATAAAAAAGGCTCGGCCTTATGGCTGCGTGCCGGAACTGAAGACCGCGACAGTTTATTTTCCGCGCTGGTGCGCCCCTTCAACGCCCAACAAAATCTGCTCACCGAGTCGAGTCCGGCGGCGCAGGCACGGGTGGTGCGGGTATTATTATCCACCAATGATGTCCGGCTGATTGTGCTGGACGACGTGTGGAATGGCCGCGCGCTGACTCAACTTTTGAACGGCAATGTGATCCCGGTGGGCGTGCCGATCCTGGTCACATCACGTCACCGTTTCACTGGCTTGACGCGCCTGGATGTTGGCAAACTGTCGCGTCAAGCATCGCTGGCACTGCTGGGTGATGAAGGTTGGGCGGATGACTCCGACGCGAATAAATTGTGCGAAAAATTAGGCGACCATGCCTTCGCAGTGCGCGTCGCCGGGTTGACTCTGGCGCTGGACGGGATGAGTCCTGGCGAATTATTGGAGCGTATCAGCGCCGCGCCCTGGAAATTGACTGCTCCCGATGGCACAGAAGAAGAAGGCCGCACCAGCATCGAAGATTTGCTCACGACCAGTCTCTACACCCTGGATGCCGAAGCCCGCACCGCGTTCCTGGCCTTCGGCGCATTTTTCACGTCCAGCGCCACGCCGGAAATGCTGTCGATTTATATGAACCGCACCGAGGCCGAAATCGAGGATGCGCTCAATCGTTTGCAGCGGCGCGGTCTGGCCGAGCGTGTCGGCGAAAATGAAGAACGCGCTGTCGAATACCGCATCCACGATCTGGCTTACAGTTACACCAAGTCCCAAAATCCCGATGAGGCGCGCCATAAAGCGTTGGATGCCTGCCTGGAATATCTGAATCGCTACAAAGAACCGAAGCCGGAAAATTTCGCGGCGCTGCGTTCGGAACTCGATAATTTTACGGGCGCGGTCAATTGGGCGATGACCGTCTCACGCTATGTTGAGGTCGAGCGTTTCGCCGACTGGTTGTACCTCAGCCTGGATTCCGACACGACTCAGGGCTTTTTACACCTGCAAGGTTATGCCGGTGTGGCGACCAATCTGCTGCAAAAAGCGGCGGATGCTGCCGAAGCGTTGGGCGAACGCCGCCATCAGGCTTTTTATCTGGGCAGTTTGGGCAGCGCCTACCGCGATCTGGGGCAGGTCAAAAACGGGATGCGCTATTACCGTCTCGCGCTCAAAATTTACCGCGAACTGGGTGACACCCCCGGCGAAGGTGTCACGATGGGGCGCTTGGGCATCGCCTACCGGATGCTCGGTCAGGCTGAACCGGCTATCGACCATCTGGAGCAGTCGTTGGAAATCGCACGGCGTTATAAAGATGTCCGCCAGGAAGGGATTAATCTGGCGAACCTGGGCATCGCTTATCGCTTGGCGGGCGACCTGGAAAAGACCATCGACTATCTGGAACAGGGTTTGGAGATGGCGCGCAAACGCGGTGACAAACGCGGCGAGTCGATCAACCTGGGCAATATCGGTGACGCCTACCGCGAGATGGATCAGATTGACCGGGCTATCAGTTATTATGAGCAGGCGCTTTCCCTGAGCCGCGAATCGCGCGACAAACGCGGCGAGGGTATCAACCTGGGACGGCTGGGCGAGGCCTACCGTTTTCAGAATGCCTACGAAAAAGCGGCAGACTATCTGGGGCGCGCTTTAGAAATTGCCCGCGCCACTGCCGACAAACGCGGTGAGGCCATCAACCTGGGACGCATCGGTGACACCTTCCGTGATATGGAGCAGTATCCGCAGGCCATCGAGAATCATCAACGTGCGCTGGACATCGCCAAGCAGACCGATGACAAACGTGGCGAAGGCTACGGCTTGGCTGACCTGGGCGACGATTATCAGCGTATGGGCGAATTCGCGAAGGCCATCCGCTACTTTCAGGATGCGAAAACCATTTTCGATACGCTGGGGATGCGGACACACAGCCGGGGCATCGAAAAGCGCATCAAAGAGTCGGAAGGGAAATGAAAAAAAGTACAGAGTACCGAGTGCTGAGTACGGAGTGAAAGAGGCTTGTCCGTAAATTAATTTTCGCCGTGTGCGCCGCTGGATGCGCTTCGCGCACAAAACCTCCAGCGACAAAAGGACTTTTTAACCTCTGAAGAGGTTGGAAGCCGATTTCCAACCTCTTCAGAGGTTTACATTCTTTTCTGTAGCATTGGGTTTTGAACCCGACGCGGACAATACCGGATATGCCTCTTTAGCGTCTGGCAGTGCAACCCCACAACCTGATTTTAATTACTCCCCACCGTGAGCATTTCCGCTGCGCTGGGCGAACCCCACACGCCCGGAGATTTCATACCCGTCACGCGCCAGTAATAAACACCGGGGTCTAGCGAGACACTGTAGCTGGACGCACTCGCTGCGAGATTGGGACTCGTTTGAGTAATGTGCGCGAAGGCCATGTCGGTTGCGATTTCGACGCGGTAGCCGACGGCCCACGAAAGCGATGTCCAGGTGAGCGTCTGGCTGGTGGCAATCGTAAAATTGCGCGTCGGCACGGCAGCAGGCAGCGAACCGAGTGTGAAATCCCGGCTGGCACTTTCGGCGCTGCCGTTGACGTTGATAGCCGTCACCTTCCAATGGAACCCGCCCACGCCGATGTACGACGGCGCGAAACTTGTTCCGGTCAGCGTTTGATCGACGATTGGAGTCAGAAAATCGGCGTCATCATCAATCAGCAGATGATAACTGGAGGCGAAGGGCGCTTGTGCCCAGGTGAACATCGGCAGCGTACCCAGCAGCGATAGATTCGCCGTTGGGGTTGTCAGGGTTGGTGCATAGGGCGGTTGATTCGAGACAAATTCGAACGCGCCGACATCGCACTGTGCGCCGTTCAAACCGTCGCCGTCTATCGGGCGCGACTGTCCGCGCTGATCGAGATTGCTGACCGGCGCTGCGGCACATACAGTATTGCTGCCGGTGTCGATGGCTGGACTGCCCGCCTGTAAAGCGCGGGTTTGGGTCGGCCCGCCATTGTTGGTGAGCGGCGCTAAAAGAGGGTCGGCAATAGTGATGCCGGTAGCGCAGTCTTTGTCATTCCAATTGGTCGTGAGTTTGGCCGGGTATTGGATATTGTTTCCCCCATTAACCAGCATCGGGATAGCTGATGAAGGCGTTGTGTGCATATCAATCGAGCCGCAGTGCTGCGAAATATTCCAGTGATTCGGGCCGTTGTCCGCCGTATTATTAGCAAAAATGGTGTTCCGAATGATGCCGCCGGGTGTCAGGGTATTTGGAAGTGTGGAAGCGACAATCCCACCACCAACCCATCCGGCGTAATTATTGCTAATGGTACTGTTGATGATCTGAAATTGAACCGTGTTGCCCGAAATGACAATCGCGCCGCCGTTTGCGCCATATGTGTTGCCTTGCGCCTGATTACCATCAAAAGTCGAATTGGCGATGGTGATCTGTGCCTGCTGGTTGAAATTGAGTGCCCCGCCCGATCCATCCGCTCCGGGACTGGCCGAAACATCATAGGCAAAATTTTGCGAAAACAGGCTGTTGGTAATTGTGATTTTCGCGTTGCCCGTATTGCCCGGATCAGTATCAATCGTCGTTGATCCGCCGCAAATCGCGCCGCCCTGTGAACGATTTCCGCCGTCCACGCCGTTGTTGACGAAGCTGGTGCGATCCACGATAAATTGGCTGGTGTTCTCGTACATATTCACGTAAATCGCGCCGCCGGAATTATGGGCACGGCTGCCGGTGAAGCTGCTGTTGGTCAGGCTAAAGACGCCGCTTGCGCCGCCTAGACCATCAATATAAATCGCCCCACCCTGATTCGTGGCCGTGTTGTTGGTAAAAGTCGTGTTATCGATGCTGATTGCGCTCTGCAAAATATGGATCGCCGCGCCATAACCGCCGTAAGTTACCCCGCTGGCTGTATTACTGATGAAACTGCTGTTGGTTATATTGACAAAACCGCCCCATGAAAAAATCGCCCCGCCGCCATATTCAGCCGCGCCGCCAGCGCTGTAGACCGAGGCGTTATTGCTGAAGGTCACGTTATCAATATTCAAAAAGGGCTTGACGTTGGCTTGGGTGGCTCCAAAATGGCTGAAAACCGCGCCACCCATCGACCCGTTACCCGCAGCGCTGGCGCGTCCGTGAGCGAGAGTCAGGTTTTGCAGGGTGAGGGTGCTTCCGTTAGTGCCCCATGTATCCTGAATGAAGATTCGGGTTGTGTTTCCACCGTCGAGTGTAATCAGCCCGCCGCCGTCGATGGTAATGTTTTTTGCGCCGGTTGAGGCATCTACATTAAGTGTTGTCGTAATCGCGATGGTCGCCACGCCGCCGCAGTTGAAGGTTATTGTCCCGTTTCCCGCATCGATAGCGGCCTGCAACGCCGCTCTGGTGCAGCTCCCCGCCGTGCCTGTGCCGACCACACCGGCTGCCCAGACGGTTGGAATCGCATTCACAAATCCGAACAGCGTCAGCAGGGCGATGCACAAAAATTTCAAGCGTGGCAGCATGGGGAAACCTTTCCGGTCATCAAGCGTATTCTTTCAGTCTAAGGCATAATGTGTTATGGAAAATGGGTAAATACGCCCGGTTCATGTCTGAGAATCTTTACGGGAGCGCCGATGGACGCTAAAGGTCTGATTATCATCATGTTGGCTTCGCTGGGGATTATCGTCTTCGCGGTGATCGCCCTGTGGTGGCGCAGTCGCGCGGGGAGTGCAGGGATCAACGACCAGCGATTGAGCGGCTCGTCGCCCGGCGCGCCTATGACTTCTACCCCACAGCGCCAGCGCCGCGAAGATCGCGATGAGGCGAAAAAGGAAGCCGCCGAACCGCCGCGCGGAAAAGCCTCAAAACCGGCGGAGTCAGCTCCCGAAACCGTCCTCAACGATGGACTTTTTGGGCAGCATCCACCACCGCCCCCGCCTCCTCCACCTGGATTTTTTAGCGGCGCATCCAGCACAGAACCGGCAGCAACCGTCTCACAGAGTCCTGCCCCGCAACCAGCAGTGGAAGCATCCGGCCCAGTGCAAAATGAGCCGTCGCCACCGTCTGCCAAACCGACGCCCCCTCAATCAGTTCCATCCGACCCGGAACCTGAGCCGCAGGCAGTGGAAAAAGCCGCGCGTGAAGCAGAAGAAACCGAGACTGAGATTAGTGTCCCGGTTGATGAAGAATGGACGGGCGCGCAGCCAGTTCCCACCCTGCCACTGCTGGATGAACTCGCGGATTGGATCAAAGAAGCGCCCCCGGCAACTGATGCGACAGCCGAAACGCGCCCCGGCTCGGCGACGGTGGACATCGGCGCATCGGCCAAAGCCGCGCAAAGCGTGCTGTTTTCCGGTTATTATCCCAAAGAAGTGCTGCCGGAAAAATGGGAACCGCTGCACGCTTATATTTTTCGGGCATTGGCATCGACTGCCGTCGAAGAAGACGCGGGCAAGCAGCTTGGTTCGCGCGTGCAGGAATTTCGCGGGGTGAGCGCCCCGGCCAAAGCGGATGTTCCCGAAGGCGCGTTCGTCACGGCGACACCGCAAATGGACGGTTTTCAATTCAACCCGCCCAGCGCCACCGTCGGCTTTTACAAGGATTGGCATCGCTTCGATTTTGAAGTCCGTGCGAAAGGCGCGCCGCTCAATCAAGCCGCCAACGGCCTGCTGACTTTCAGCGTGGAAGGGATCATTGTCGCCGATGTGCCCTTGTCGGTTTACGTGGGCGAAACGCTGTCGACAGCCAATGGGCAGGCGAGTGCCGTCGCGAAAGCCTATCAGGCGATTTTTTGCAGCTACAGTCACCAGGATCAACAGATCGTGGCGCGGGCGGAACGGGCGTATAAGGCGCTCGGTCTCGATTACCTGCGCGATGTGCTCTCGCTCAAGAGCGGGCAGGATTGGAGCGACGAATTGCTCAATCTGATTAACAAGGCCGATATTTTCCAATTGTTCTGGTCACACGCTGCTGCCGAGTCCGACCATGTGCGTAGCGAGTGGGAACATGCGCTCCAGGTCGCCGGGTGGAAAGCCAATTTCATCCGCCCGGTGTATTGGGAAGACCCCAAACCCGTTATCCCAGGCGAACTCAAGCATCTGCACTTCGCCTATCAACCGGATTTGGGATCTTAGGGGTAGATTAAAACGGCCTGATTTCCGGTAGGGACGCAGCGCCGCTGTGTCTCCCTACAAGATATTTAAATTTGTGTCTTACGTCCCCTTGAGTGCGTCGGCGATGGTTTGGGCGTTATATTTCAGATAGCCGATATAAGTGTCGGCGACCCCGCCCGCCGCCGTTAGTGATTCGCTCAAAGTGCTGACAACCTGCACGCTTGCATCGCCCGCAATCGAGTCGATCATCTGGGTATTGGCGGAGGTTTCGGCAAAAATGGCCGGGACGCCAGCCGTTTTGATGAGATTAATCAAACCTGCAACCGCCTGCGGATCGGTTTCGCCGCCAGTGGTTCCGCCGGGGACGACCACGCCTACCAATTTAAAATCATAAGCCCGCGCGAAGTAACTCATAAATTCGTGATTCGTCACCAGCACACGGCGATCTTCGGGCACGACGGACAAAATCTGGCGGATGTCATCGTCGGCGGTCTGAAGCTGCATTTTGTAGGCCTCGGCGTTGGCTTTATAAGTGTCGGCGTGGGTCGGGTCTTGGGCGGCGAAGGCGGCAGCGATATTATCCGCCCAGATTTTGCCATTTTGCGGGTCTGTCCAAACATGCGGATCGCATCCGGCAAGTGCAGCAGGAGATTCGGTTGCGGCAGGATGATCGCCGCAAATATTATCTTTGCCCAGCACACCCAGCGGCGCAACATTCACATCCACCTGCCCGTTGATTTCTGCGCCTTCTTCCAGCACAAACGGATAAATGGTGATCCCGTCCGATATGTTGACCACATCCGTGCGGGCGGCATTTTCTTCCAGGCCAGAGAGGAAGGCTTCGTATTGCACGCCAACTGCCAGCACAACATCGGCCTGGGACACGGCTAAAGCGTCCTGTGGCGTGGGTTCGAAAGCGTGGGCATCGGCATCCGGTGGCACGAGCGATGTGACCGTGACCAGATCACCACCGATATTTTTTGCCACATCAGCGACGATGGTCGTGGTCGCCACAACTTTGAGCGCTTGGTTCTGCGCGGCAAGTGGATAGATCGAAATAATCAGGAGTACAATAAGGAGCAAAACACGTTTCACGGATGGCATTCCTTGCTGTTTAATGATACAATATCTCAATAAGCGGGAGATGTCAAGACAGGATAGATCATGTCAGATGAATTCAGCCCGCGCGCGCAGCGTTTGCGCGACGCCGGACATAAATTGACCAATGCACGGCTGACCGTGTTGGATGTTCTGGAAGAGAGCGGCGGACACATCACGTCTGCCGAGGTTTTAGAAAAAGTAAATGCAGCGGATTCGTCGATTGGCCGCGCGAGTGTGTTCCGCACGTTGGATTTGCTGACCAGCCTGTCGATCATCCGCCCGACCTACATCACCAGCAGCCTCACGCCAACGTATGTGCTGCTGCCGGACGGCCACCATCACCATATTATCTGCACCAACTGCAACCGTGTGATCGAATTTGAAGACTGCGCGCTGTCGGGTATGGAAGCCGAACTCGAATCGCGCCTGCACGTCAAATTGACCGGGCACTTGCTGGAATTTTACGGCCTGTGTGATAAGTGCAGCTAGGTTTTAAGTCGTTGGCTTTTAGTGATTAGTAGTTAGCCCAAGGACGAGATTGATCTCGTCCTTATTATTCCCCGCTAAAATTCCTGTAGCTCTACAAGTCTCCTGTGAACTGTTAAAGCCCTTCGTTGATGTGTATTCTGTGGATTTGCCGGGATTCTTAGTTGACTTGTCGCAATTTTGTGCTATGATTTCTACATCGTCTACTAGACAAAAGGAGGTGATCGTTTGAGTAACGAGACTATGGTGGGGTGCAACCCTAGCTAGTTCAACCTCTAGGGGTGTACGACGCAACAGTTGTACTCCCACCCTCTAGATCGAGAAACATTTGACGGCCCAGGGCTTCCCTGGGCCGTCAATGTTTTTATTCCCCTATCCACCATATCGGCAAGATATTGGTGAATGCCCCGCTCGTCAGGGCGCGTTCGCCGCTGCCATCCCTATTGATGATATGAAGCTGTGTACCCCGATTTTGATTTTGTGAAAACTCATAGATGAGGCGCTGTCCATCGGGTGTCCATAGGGGATGACCCACGCTGAGCACGCCCATATTTTTGCCGTAACCCTGGATAGTACGTGTTTGAGCGGTCAGGACATCCAGAATTTTCATCTCGTAAATGTTATAGCCCCGCGTGGCGACAAAGATGATAGCTGTGCTGTCTGGCGACCAGGAAAACTGGGTGTAAATATTGCTGTCAGAACACGGGGCTTTAGCCGATGCGACCTCCATGACACACAAGGTGGAGGCGACGGCCTGCGCACTATTCACACTTTCGCCGACAAAGGCAATATAGCGACCATCCGGCGACCATGCTGGCGACACCAGGGCATCAAACGATCCCTGTATGAAAAACGGATGGGCGTCCGCGCCGTCGGTATCCATCAGATACAGGCTGATTTTATTTTGTGCTGCGCGCACCTGAAACAAAATCTGACGGCCATCCGGTGACCAGAACGAGGCAAGCGCTTGCAAATCGTCGGGCAAGTTGGTGAGCGGTTTTAAATCGGTTCCGTCGGCGTTAATGCGGTAAATCTGGGTCGGATGATTGTCCTGATCGAGCATGGTGAAGGTGATGTGCTGCGAGTCCGGCGACCAAGCTGGACTGATGACAGGTTGCTCGATGATTACATGGGTGTTGTGACCGCTGAAATCCATCACCAGGATTGTGGGGTGGTCGCCGCCAGCCTGCCGGTACAGGATGTGCTGACGATCAAACGACAGCGCATACATCCAGTCGATTTCGGCATCGTTGAGTCTATGAATCAACCCGCGCCCGATGTCCATCGCATAGAGTTTGACTCCGCCGTCACGGTCAGATAGAAAGATGATACGCTCGGCGGGCAGCCTTTGCCCGATTCCCAAAGTCAACAGGATTATAATTGTGCCTAATCCGTAGGTTGCCAATAACATGCGCATGAGTCTCGGCTGGAACATTCTGATTGTTAATTCCCTGCCCACCAGGACGGTAAAATACTGGTAGGCATCCCCTCGGTTAAGTTTCGCTCGCTGCTCCCATCAATGTTAATAATATGCAGTTGTGTATCCCGATACCGGTTGGCGATTTTCGAGAACTCGTAGATTAAATGCTGGCCGTCGCCTGTCCAGATGGGAAAGCCCACCCATTGCACACCGGTGCTTTCGCCGTATCGTAAAACCTGCCGGATTTCCTTTGTTTTGACATCCAGAATGTCAATCTCAAAGATGTCAAAACCATCGGATGTAATGAACGCAATTGAGGCGCTGTCCGGCGACCAGGCAAACGGCCCAGCAATATTATCGTCAAAACATTCCACGCCTGCGCTTTCGAGATGCTCAATACATAAATGGGAAGTGATGTCGCCACGATTATGGTCAACGGACTGGCCGACAAGACCCATATATTGATTATCAGGTGACCATTCCGGGTACATGAATGTATCAAATTGTGCTTCCGATGCCAGTTGGCTCAGAGCACCTCCCTCGGCATTCATAACATACAGGTTCAACTGATTGCCCGGTCTCATGCCCAGGAACAAGAGTTGTATGCCATCCGGTGACCAGCCCACTGGAAATAATTGTCCTTGAGATGCAGAATCGGTAAGCGCTTGTCGATCAGTACCGTCCACATTGATCCGAGAGATTTGCGACGAACCATCATTTTTGTTGACGAGGTTAAACACAACCGATTGTGAATCCGGTGACCAGATTGGGCCGATACCTTGTTCGACCAATTGCTGACGGTTCTTGCCGTCTGCATCCATGATGAAGATTGTGGGTAGTTGGTTGTCTACCGACTGAACGTACAGGATTTGCTGCCCATCCGGTGATAGTGAATAGGCTCCAGCTATGAGCGTGTCGCTGGTTTTGTGGATCAAACCCTGTCTGATATCCATCGCATAAATTCTGCGCGTATCCTCCTGGCTGGATAAAAACAGAATCCGCTCGGCAGGCAGCGTCCGCCCGATCCCCATTGCCACTAGCATTAGCATTGTGCCTAATCCATAGGCCGCCAGCGACAGGCGCATCAGTCTCGTCAAGAACATTTTAGTGTTAATTCCCTGCCCACCACGTTGGAAAAATATTGGTGAATGAACCGCCGGTTAAGCTGCGATCCCCGCTGCCATCCACATTAACTATATGAAGCTGCGTGCCATGATCGTGCTTTCCCGTCCTGGATACCTGATAAATCAAATGCCGTCCATCGCCTGTCCAGATCGGGTAACTCACATTATTGACGCCCGCATTTTCATCATAACGCAGAATCCGCCGCGTTTCCCCGCTGTCCATATCAAAAATTTCGAGATCATAAATGTTATAGCCTTGAAACGCGACAAAAACGATACGCTTACTGTCCGGCGACCAACTCAATTGGCCGGAGATATAATTGGACGAACAGGTTGATCGCGCGGCTTCGACGGTGACAATGCATAACAGACCCGTTACTGCCTGATTTTCCGTGTTGACCGTCGTGCCTACAAAAGCCACCCGCTGACCATCCGGCGACCACTGCGGATAAGCAATACCATCGAACTTCATGGAGAAGGTCAAAGGCCGTACAGCGCTGCCATCGGCGTTCATGAAATACGAGCGAACTTCATCCCTGGCAGTCCTGACCTGAAATAAAATTTGGGTTCCGTCTGGCGACCAGATGGCCGAAAAAGGCTGTTCATCCGACGTAGACTGCGTGAGTGGTTTGAGATCAGCACCGTCCGACTGCACACGATAAATTTGAGCGGGCGCGGCGTTGGGGCTGAAACTCGCAAAGGTGACGGTTTGTGAATCCGGCGACCACGCTGGATTGATGGCGGGTTGGTCAATGAGTTGGCGGCTGTTTTTGCCGCTGAAATCCATGAGGAAAACACCCGGCTGGTTATCCACCGTTTCTGAGTACAGGATTTGCTGGCCGTCAGGCGAGAGCACATATGTCCAGGCGATTTCGACATCGTTGAGTTTGTGGATCAATCCACGCGCAATGTCCATGCCGAAGAGATTGATCGGGCCATCACGGTCTGACAGAAAGATAAGTCGATTCGCTGGCAGCATTCGCCCGATCCCCAACGTCAGCAGCAGCAGCGCCACACATAATCCGCAGGCGGTCAGCGACATAGATAAAATCGTCGGGCGGAATGCTTTCATCGCGCCGCTGAACCCGCCTTTTCAAAAATCAATGCATCCACAAAGTCTGTTTTCAGCGCCGAGGTCGGAATGTAGCCTTTTAAGGTTACGGTTGGATGAAAACCCAGGCTGTGCAACAGGTCACGCTTTTGTGTAAAGCCCTCGTCGGCATAGGCCAGATAACGCTGGGCATCCGGCAGCCTGAGTGCCTGAATCAATTCCGGTGCGCGTTCCCAATAATCGGGATGGCAGTAACAGTCGATCAAACAGGTGTCCGGCCAGATTGGATGCCATCCCCACAGCGCCAATCCCAACATCGCCCCGGTTGTGCGGCTGCGCAGCGCGAATGCACGCGGCTGTTCATGTTCTTGCTGGCGTAAACTGGCGTCGTAGAGCAGGGGCAAAAATGGGTCTTCGGTAATCATGCGCCCGATCAATCCCAGCGGCGCACATCGAACGAGGCCAGGGAAGTCGCCCGCGAACAACGCGCAGGATGACGGCCAGCACGCCCACCCAAAAGGCTGGATGTCGGTTGCGCCCGCGTGAAAATATGCCTCATCAAATTGAGTTTGCGTGTCCGTATAATAGGCCATGTAGCGGCTGCCGGGTTCGATGGACGCGAATCCCATCTTTTGATACATCCAATAGGCGGTGGATTCGAATCCGGTTGCGAGGAACAAGGCCTGCCCACCACGCTCACGGAAGTGCGCCATTTGCAGTGCCATCAAGCCGGAACTCGCGCCCTTCTGCCGTTCGGGTTCGGTTGTCCACACATGGCCGAAGATGCCTACGCCGGACAACTCGGCGGTTGTGATGTTGGCGAAGGGGATGCCGTCGCGGTGCAGGACATAAAAATAAGTGTCGATTTCCAGGGGTTCGGTCAGGGCGGTTTTATTCTGCCAGTTGGTTTCATGATTTTTGTGGCCGAGCAGCGGCAGGATGCGATCTGCCCAATCGGTGTCGGGGCAGGTGATGACACCCGCTTCTACGATTTCGCCAGTTTTCAGCGTGACGTTGCCTAAAGTCTGGTACACGACACTTATCCGTCGGCTTTGCGGGCATTAAACTCCGAACGCAAAATGGAGCACATGCCCACGTCCACGAATTCACCCCATTTCAGCACATTCTGACGGTAGGTTCCTTCGTAAGTCATCCCGGCTTTTTCCATGACGCGGCGGGAAGCGGGGTTGCGGGTGAAGTACCCGGCGTAAATGCGGTTCAAACCGAGTTCCTCAAAACCAAATTGGATCACGCGGCGTGCGGCTTCGCTCATATAGCCCTGTCCCCAGTGCGGCTTGCCCAACCAGTAACCGACTTCCGCGCGCTGGTGTTCGGGAACACAATGAATACCACAAGCGCCCATAAACAAGCCGTCGGCCTTGCGCGTGACAGCGAAGCTGAAATCATTACCCTGTTCACCGGCTTCCTGCGTGCGGTTGATCCATTCTTCTGCCGCGCCATCCGTATACGGATAGGGGATGAGCAGGGTATTGAGCGCAATTTCGCGGTCTTTCATGTACTCGTAGACCAGCGGCGCATCACTCAATTCGATACGGCGTAAAATCAGGTGTTCGGTTTCCAGCGTTGGAATCAGCGGCATGAATTATTTTTCCTGTCGGCGGATTTGTAGAATCGCATCCCACAATTCGGTATAAGTGGTCGGTTCATTGTAATAAGTCCGCAGCGATTCCCACAAAGCCGGGTGGGGCAGCGCCTCAGAATGAAGGTCTAAAATCTGTTTATAAGCGTCAGGCAGGCTGAGGTTTTCTTCTTCTTTCAGCGCCGCGATGCTGTAAGTCACTGAACGGCTGATGCCCGCGCCGCAAGCCACCAACACCGTTTTCCCGGCGGCTTTTTGCGCCCGCACGAAATCCACACCCTGGCGCAGTTTGTTGGCGGGCAGCGGTTCGCCATCTTCTACGGGAATATACATCGACGTAACCCCGATTTGCTCAACTTTATCGGCGAGTTGCAGCATGGCATTGATGCGGTAGACGATCAGGATGTTGATGTCGGCGGTCTCGCGATATTTGCCGATGTATAACCAGGGTCGTATTTTGTGCATCTCAGGCGACCTCGTAAAGGGCTGAAAAAAGTGCTTCCCAATCTTTGGCGTCCAGCAAATTTTCGATCAACTTTTCATTGACGCTATCGAGTCCGAATTCCGGCGGCTCGACGGCTAACATCCGCAGTCGCAGTCCTTCAAAATTGGGCGGTGCGCCATAGCCGTTGAACAAACTTTTCCACCAATGCGAATCGGGCGCGAACTGCGAGGACAATTCGATCAACAGGTGCAGCCAGTCTTCACCCGTATCACCCGCCGAGGCGACTTCCATATCGACCACACCGGTAACAATCCATGCCCCGCCATCGGGCTTCAAGAAAAATTGATGGGCGTGACAATCGCCGTGTGTGAAATGCGGTGGTTGGTAATCGCTTGCCAGTTTTTCAGCCATCGTCGAAAAATGATTTTCGAGGCGTTGACTGAGTTCGGGCGACAAACTGGAACGAATCGATTCCAGGTAGGCCAGCGCATTTTTCTGGCGCTGTGCCGCCGACCAACAGCGGTGCTGCCAGCCGTTGGGATCGGGCGGGGCGGATGGGCCATCCACCGTATCCAGATAACCGGGATGTGCAAAAGTGATCGCGTGCATCTGGCGCAAATACGCCCCGACACTGTAGAGCAGCAACTCAAAATCGTCGTCATCGGCCAGCATCAGCAAATCGACCAGCGGCTTGCCCGATAATTCGCGCGTGATGATGAAGGGACGCCCGACGAGGTTGGTGCAGGTGGTGTCGGCCAGCACCACCTCCGGCGCGGTCAACCCATATTTTCGTAAGATTTCGAAGGCGGCGCGTTCGTGACGGACGTTGAAGGCTGTGCCCGCTGCATCACCCCCATACCACTCTTTGGTGAAGGTTTTCAGGAAAAATGTCTGACCCGCGCCGTCAATACGCCAGACATCATTGCCCTGTTTGATGCGCTTCAGGTTGACATCGCCCGCCGCGCCGACAGTGTTCATCAATCCCGTCGCCTGGGAATAATTCAGCATCCGACCTATCCCCCGCAGGCCGATGGAATCGTGGTCACGCTGCTGGGACGCGGTTCTAAGGTGAGCGGCAGTTCAAAGGTATCGCCGCCTCGGATAATCAACATTTTGATGGTATCCCCTGGCTGGGTGTTGAGCACCATGTACGACAGCAAATCGTCCATGTTTTTCACATAGACTCCGTTCACCGCCACAATGATGTCCCCGCCCGCGCACACGCTCTGGTTGCGGATGGTGGTGGGCGCGTTGCCGCCGTGCAGACCGGCTTTTGAAGCGGGCGAGTCTGGCACGATGGTGTCGATCAGCACACCTTGATTAACCGGCAGCTTGAGCGGTTCAGCCAGTGCCGCCACGCCCAATCCCTCTTCAGCGGCGAGGCTGGTGATGCCCAACCAGGCATACTCCATCTTGCCATTTTCGATCAATTTGGGGATTACATGCTGGACAGTCTGCGCCGGAACCGCGAACCCCACGCCGGAGAACACACCGCTTTCGGTGCGGATGGCGGTATTGATGCCGATGACTTCACCTTTGGAGTTGAGCAGCGGCCCACCCGAATTGCCCGGATTGATGTCGGTATCCACCTGAATGATTGACGGGTTATTGAATCCCGGCGTGATGTCGTTGCTGATGAGTTCCGCCGAGGGCAGTTGGCGTCCCAATCCGCTGATGATGCCGACGGTCATCGAGCTGTTGAGGCCGAAGGGGTTGCCGATGGCAATCGCCCGTTCGCCAACTTTCACGCTGTTCGAATCGGCAAATGTGACCGGATGCAGGCGCGAACTATCGGCCTTGACCTGTACCACTGCGACATCGCTGAACACATCGAAACCGATGATTTGCGCGTCAGCCACGTAGCCGTCGTTGAAGGTGACGGTCACGTACGAAGCATCGGCTACGACATGCGCGTTGGTGGCGATGTGTCCGTTCAAATCCAGGACGAAACCGGATGCTTTGGCGCTGCCGCCGTCCAGGTTTGGGTTAGCCGCGTCAGCCGGTGTTTTAATCGTGACCTCGATGTTGACCACCGATGGCGCGACTCGTTCATATACATTCGTCAGCAGCAGGTATTCTGCATCGGCTTCCTGGATCATGCTGTCCGGGATGGCGGTAGGCTGTGTCTGAGATTGTGCCGCGAAGCTGGTATTCACGGTCTGGTTGTCTGAGTCCGTGTTGATTTTTGTCGCCTGCGGTGGTGGCGCATTCCGATCCGGGCTGCACGCGGCGGACGCTATCATGATTGCCAATAGAATCGCTGTAACTTTTCTCATCTTAACCTGTAGTTCTCTATCTGGATTGATAGGTTCAATTTCCAACCTGATAAATCACGGGGCGATAACGCGGTTCAGGGATCGGGAGTCCTTCATCCTGTGCGACTTGTAACCAGGCTGCCTTCGCAATCTGAACTTCATGTACGGCGGCTTCCGGTGTGTCGCCAAATGCCGAACAATATTTCAGATCAGGAATGTCGGCGATATAAGCCTCATCTTCTTCACTGTAGAAGACGTTGATGTGATAGTCTTTCATGCTTCTTCATCCTCGTCTATTTCAGAATTATCCTCTTCGAAGTTGAGATTGTATTCTTCGGTCAATTTCAGAAATTGACGTATCTGATAAGGCTTTGCCTGACCGTTTTCGGCAGGTTGTATGGAAAGCAAATCAGGAACGCTCGGATGTTTATAGATATGGTGGCTTCCGCTGATTCGTTTGAGCACAAACCCAAAAGCCTCTAACAATAGAATAAGATCATCAAAATGGAAATTTTTCGAGCCAGAGAGAGCTTTTTTGAGTAGCTTACGTTTTTTGCTCATCTCATCTACAAAACCATTTCAACCATCGTCCGCAGCGTGTCTACATCATACACCATCATATTGAGCGTGGTCACGGGGCTGTTTTGCCACAAGCTGAGACGTTCCTTAAGGCGCGCTTTCGGCCCGCACAGCGATATGTCGTCTACGAGTTCATTGGGCACGGCGGAAACGGCCTCGGCTTTGTCCCCGGCCAGATATAAATCCTGGATCGTATGTGCCGCGCCTTCATAGCCGTAGCGACAGGCCAGATCAAAATAAAAATTTTTGCCGCGTGCGCCCATCCCGCCGATATACAACGCCAACTGGGGCTTGAGCGCGTTCCAGCATACTTCCACATTGTCGTCCATCATCACCGCCACCGAGGGCGCGATGTCAAAGTTTTTCAGGCTTTTACCGTCCCCTGCCGCCGCAAATCCGGCCTCGATATTGTCCTTATATACGCTGTCATAATGGCGGGGCGAAAAGAAAATCGGCAGCCAGCCGTCGGCGATTTCGGCTGTAAGCTGCACATTCTTGG
>JBDTNB010000131.1:0-19378 GCA_039933955.1 Chloroflexota bacterium | reverse complement strand
TTTTGCCATTGATGTTCAGTCTTTTTCTCTCCTATCGAATTCACATTAGACGTAGGTATAGATATTGTGTGCTTGTAACTTTTCCACGTCCGATGGATAAGCATACATCTCAAAATCGTGCAGCAGTTGATCGTCGCGCATAAGCCTCTCAGAAGGGTTCATAACAGATCAGATAGTATAGCGCAGATTGCCTAAACAAAAACGCGCCAAAATTTTCAGCGCGCGGCATTTCTGTAGGGACACGGCACGCCGTGTCCGTTTTCTGTCGCTATTCCAACTTAAAGCTGAACGGGAACAAGGCCACCTTCGCCAGCTTGAAATGCTGCATCGCAAACGGGATGCCGATAATGGTGATTGCGTACAGCAACCCACCCAGGAAATGCACCAGCGCGATTTCCCAGCCGAACAGCACCAGCCACAGGACATTGAAAATCATCGCGATCATGCCGCTGCCACCCTGCGTCGGTTTCACTTCTTTGCCAAATGGCGACAGCACCGCCCGTCCCAGTGCGAATAATTTCAGCCCGAACGGGATGCCCACAATCGTCACGCAAAACACGAGTCCGCCCAGGAAATACACAATCGAAATCAGCAATCCGCCCAGGATGAGCCAGATAATGTTGCCCAGCAGTGTCACAATGTCCTCCAAACGTGAAATGACCTTGAAGGATTTTATGCTGCGATCCGTTAGAAATGTGAAGGTATTTTTGTCGGGGAATGTTGCTTGTTAAAAGGGCTTGTCGCCGACAAGCCCCTACAATACGATTCTTTTGTTTTGTTCCCCTCGCCCCTTGTGGAGAGGGGGCTAGGGGGTGAGGTTTTCTGCTATCGCTAATTACTGACCGCTGCGGTGGCCTCAAACGGCATCACGCGGCGGGCATTTTCCGGCGGGCTGATCGGCAGCAGCACGTAGAAGGTCGTGCCAGGGTAGGTTTCCATGCTGTGACCGGGGCTTTCTGCCCAGATACGCCCGCCGTGACCCTCGATCACCCCTTTGGCAATCGTTAAACCCAGACCCGGCCCCGCGCCCATGAATTTGTATGTCCCCGTCGAGTGCAAACCGGGATCGTAGGCGCGGAAAAATTTCTCAAAAACCAGTTCCAGATTTTCTTTGTCGATGCCCACGCCGGTATCGGAAATCGCGACCAGGATATGATCCTTGCCGTCACCATTTTCCGAGGGTTGCAGGTTGGCGGTAATTTCGATGCGTCCGCCGTCGGGCGTGAATTTGATCGCGTTCAGCACAACGTTGCGGAAGGCTTGCACTAAGCGCTGCATATCGGCCTCGATGGTTGGCAACCCGCGTAATCCCCGCGCCGAGAGCGTCAATTTGCGCTGCTTGATGGCGTCGGTCAGCGGCTCAATCGCCAGCCGTACCACACTTTCTGGCGAGGTTTGGGCAAAGCGCAAATCCATCGCATTCACATCCAACTGGCTCACGTCAAGCATGGCTGAAATCAATTCTTCCATGCGTTCGGTGGCCTTGCGCAGATTCGAGACCATGCCTTTGGTCTGATCCGGGTCGAGCATCCCTTGCTCGTTGAGCGCGTCAATGATGTCGGTGTAACCGCGCATCTGCGCCAGGGGCGTCCGTAGTTCGTGGCTGGCAATCGTGACGAAATCGGTTTTGACCGAATCCAGTTTTTCCATCTGGTCTTTGGCGCTTTCCAGACCCTTGTTCAGCCGCCCCATCGTATTATTCATATGGCGCAGGTCAGCGACCAGCCGCGCATTACGCAGCGCCACGCCGGTCTGGTTGGCGAGTGTCACCAACAGTTCCAGGTCGCGCTGATAATAAGGCGCGTCGTTCAACTTTGGCCCGCAGGCCACAATACCGATCAGCGCATTTTCGACGATGACCGGCGCGAATGCGCTCATGTTCAGGGCGTTGAAAAACTGGCGTTCATTTTCGGCAGCGCTTTTATATTTTGGCCCAAAATCCAGGTCAAATTGGGATAACGGTGTCCCGCTCGACAATTGCAGATAAATCGGGCTGGTGCGGGAAATCGAGCCACGCTTATCCTTGACATCGCTGAAGCCGCCACCGATCATCACCAGCAGTTCCAGTTTATCCTCGTCGCCGGTATCGTTCACCAGCAGGATACCGGAGCGCCGTACCTTGAGCACTTCGTTGAGCGTGTCGGTTGCCATACGGATGAGTTGGTCGAGTTCAAACGCTTTCGAGACCTGCTGGCTGTACTTGCGGGTTGCAATCGCCGGATCAGCCGACACACCGCGTAAAATCGGGCTGATAATCAGTTCAATCACGCGCCGTATGGGGACGTATACGATGGAAACCGCCAGCGCAATCGTCGCCCGCAGCAAATTACCTTCCAGATCGTTGCCCAGGTTGAGCGTGTTGGTCACATACAGCGCCACGAAGATAATCATGGCCGTAATCGTCACCACGAGCGCCGTCCCGATGGCGAGGCTGAAGCTGGTGCGGATGTCGAACACCCGGTACGAAACTTCGGCATACAACGCGCCTGCCACGCCGATGAAAAGCGTCAGTAGACCGAGCAGCACCAGGGTTTGTGTCCCGCTGATGGTGAGGACAATCCCCAACAGAATCACCGCAATGTTGATGACCCAATACAAAGCACGGTTGGCGACTTCGGGCAGCGGTGCGGCATAAAAGGCATAAAAAGCCATGCCCAGCAATGTCATACTGGTCACGGCCAGACCGATCAATGTGGTCAGGCTGAAGGGATTGGGCGGGTTGAAGGCCGTAATCAGCCAATCCGGTTTGCCAACCAGAATTGCGTCACTGAGGAAAGCGCTGGCGATCAATGCCGCCAACCAGATCACGCCCAACCCCAACCAGATGGGCGTCGAACGGCTGGTGGCCCGCCGCCGTACATCGCTGATAATCAGCGCGCCAAACGTGATGAGCATCGCCCCCAGAATCAGCGTCAGCCCGAAGTCTCGCCCCAGTTTTTCCGCCAGCCGAAGCGTATCCGGTGCGAGGATCATTAAACCGGCCAGCAGCGATAACAAAATCGTGAGCGATAACCATAAGCGCCCCGCCCGGACTTGTCCGCCGCGTATCTGCACATACACCAACAAAATGACGTGCAGCGCTGTACTGGCTAGAATGACTACGCTGAGTAAGGAGTCCATAAACAATCCAATATTCCTGTGCGTATATCGAGGTCGAGGGACAATGCTTGCCTAATCCCTACGAAGTTCTCGCTATTTCAAAATGTAATAGGTACCCTTTTTCGATCCTACCTTCAACAATATCCCTTGCTCCACCATATCTGCAAGGTCGAGACGCAGCGTCTCGGCAGAAACACCCGCACACAAAGACCGGTATTCGCGGTTGGTTATGGAGCCGTGATCGCGGATATATTGTAACGCACGTGCCTGCCGGTGATTCGTATTTCGTGCCCATTCCGGCGCTTTCTGCCGTTCGCGCTCATTGAATAATGTGACGGCGAAGCTGTACGGACGGGCGTCGAAATATGGCGGTTTATGCCCCGCCTGCTGCATCACTTCCATCATGCGGTCAATGCCCAGCCCCAGTTCTTCAATATAGCCCCACTGGAACAGACCGTTGACGATGCGCGGATTGCGGCTGAAATGCTCGTCCACTATATTCTCGACGGTGATGAAGCCCGGTAATCCCCCCGGAGAAATCACTTCCAGACGGTCAGAATACATGCGGATTTCAATGCGCCGTCCTTTTAGGCGGTAATCGCGGTGGCAAATGGCGTTGACAATCGCCTCGCGCACGGCAAATTGCGGATACTCGTAGGTTTCTTCGCGTTCTAGTCCCTTGACCACCGCGCTAACGGCCATCTCGCTCCAGATCAGATTCCATGCATTTTCGATCAAACGGGGCAGGGGGCCGGTCAATTCTTCGCGCCGTGAATACCCGGCTAGACCATTTTCGCCACGCGGGGTCTTGCCCACAAACTTGGCGAAAACCACGCTGCTTTGTGGAATCCAATGCTGCGGATATTCGCTGAAGAGCAGCACGCCGCTCACAGTTGCCTTGCCGTCGTCCGTCACCGCGCCGATTTCTTTGAGCAAATCAGCAATTTTACCGTTATAGGGCCGCTTGGTGCGTTCCGCGCGTTTGCTCAGATATTCGACGATCATTTTGTTGCTGAAGTCGTCAATGGTCGCGCCCGGTACCACTTCCGACTCGAAATCACCCGTGCTTTTGGCACTCGCCAGCTTCAGGATTTCCTGGCCGCCGAGCGGACGATTTTTTACCCCGGTGCGAATCAATACCCGTCCATCGGTCAGCGCGTGCAGTTCAATGCTGCGGGGCACACGCAGGGTATACAGCGTGCCGGTCTCAGTTTCGGATTCTTCCCAGTTGCCGACCACCACCGGCGGATTGCAATTCGCGTCGGCGTCTTTTAAGGCTTTCTCCAACGTTTTGCTATCGATGGATTTGGGCGCAGTTTCACCGTTCTCTTGCAGGCCGAAGATGATCGTCCCGCCTTCGGTATTGGCGAACGCTACCAATGTCTCAGCGATGGCCGTGACATCGGGTTTATCCAGGAAGGCCAGCCGGGGGCCTTGCTCCGATTTAATCAGGTCTTGATTTGGCATAACACTTTTTGCTGGTTCTTGGGCGGATGGCCCACATACTATTCCGCCCATTTTAGCATAGATTAATAACTACGACAGGTAACGTACTGCAAGGCAAGTACCGAAGTCCCGGTCTTCGCTCATATCGGATCATAGATTGGACTGTAACAGAATCGCTTTTCGCGTGTCTTTTTGATAAGTGTGCGTGTGTCTCAGCCATTTTAGACGGCGGACGTTCGTTCATGGGGCAAGCGATGACTTGAGATTATTTACGCGGATAATAAATTGTCTTTCACTTAGGGCGGTAGTATACTCGATTCATGGGAGCTAAACGTCTACTCAATCTGGTTAGTGATCGTTTACATGCGCTGCCACTGGTCGTCCTCTACCTGACTGATGGTTGTAACAGCCGCTGCGTCACCTGCGACATCTGGCGCAATCCCCGCCGCAACATGAAAATGGACATGGTGGAAGACATCGCGGACGCATTCGGTGAACTCGGCGTGCGTTGGGTGTTGTTGAGCGGCGGTGAGGCCATGCAGCATCCGAAATGGCCGGAGATTGCCCGCCGTTTCCGCGCCGAAGGCACATATGTCATGCTCCTGACCAATGGCCTGCTCGTGCGCAAACAAATTGACGAGGTGCTTGCCAGCGTCGATGAACTCATCGTTAGTCTCGATGGCGGCACGGCGGAAACCTATGATGCTATTCGCGGCGTCGATGCCTTTGATCTCGTCCTTGACGGGATGCGTGCTGCCCGCGCTGCCGGACTCCCTGTAGCCACCCGTACCACCGTCCAGCGTGCCAACTTCCGCGAAATCCCGCAAATTATTGAAGCCGCCAAAGCCGCCGATGTGAATCGCATCAGCTTTCTGACCGTCGATGTCAGTAACGAATTTGCTTTCGGCCCGCGTTTCACCGCCGATCCATCCCTTTCGTTCATGCCCACGTCAACTATGATGGCTGATTCTATAAACTCAATTTCTTCCACTCCCCTTTCTGCACACGGGGACGGGGCTGCCGAAGGCGGGGAGAGGGGTTCCGCCCTCACACCTGCCGATGTGATCGAACTTTCAACCATTCTCGACGAGGTTGAGCAGCGTTTCGCCGCCGATTTCGCTTCCGGCCTGATCGCTGAATCACCGCAAAAAATGCGCCGCATGGTCAATTATTTCAATGCCATCAATGGCGAGGAATCATTCCCGCGTCCGCGCTGCAACTCGCCCCATACCTCCACCGTCATCGAAGTGGACGGCACACTGCGGCCCTGTTATTTTTTGCCCGCTTACGGCAAATTGAACGGCGCAAAACTGCCCGAAGCTATCAACACTTCGGCAGCACAGGCGCTCCGCCAAGCCTATCGCACCGGTCAGCGCCCCGAATGTGAACGCTGTGTCTGTCCTCTATACAAAGGCCCGCGCGCCTTGATGCGGATGTAAACTATCATGTGGCTGATACTGATTTTTATGGTGATAACAGTGATTGGCCTGGGACGCAGCGCGCTCATTGTGATTGGCCTGTATAAAGACCCGATTCTGTGGTCATTTGAAAACTATGGCCCGGACGAACGCCTTCCCCTACCACTGGCGACACTCGTGGCCTGGATCGGCGCGCTGGTGGCACTCTTGGGCATTGGGATGTCCACCTATTTTCCGCTTCCGATTCCACTGGTGACGTTCGGCGCGGGCATTATCGTCGCCGCTGGCCTGTGTTTTTACAATTACACACGTATCTGGGTATGGTACTACCGCGTGATCGGCCTGCCGCGCTGGCATCATGAACTGCTGTCGCGCACCACCCGCTACGAACGCCGCCGCATCGCTTATATGTGGCTGCATCTCCCCTGGCGTCTGCGCCTGCTTTATAACAGCAGCGATGTCTCGTTTTTCATCTGGGCAGATTTCGTTATCATGGGAACCATCCGCGAAGAAGAAATCGAGGTCTTCGACGAACATTTCTACGCTGGACGCTAAATTTTAAGTGGTCAAAGATTAGCGATTAGCTTTTGGCTAAAAGACAAAAATAGTCGTTGACAGCGAATTGCGACTGGTTGGGTTGGTTTATTGCCAGAACTTTACGACAAACCACTTACAATATGGGGTAGTATTTCAGCTAATTGCCAACCGCTAAAGGCTAATCGCTGCAATGCTGCCCGATCAGATCACGAATCTCTACAACATTCAATTTTTCGTTTCGGTCATCATGTGGCTGAGTTTGCTGATCGCGCTCGTCAGAAAGCGGGAGACGATATCCATGCGCTTGCTGGCGTTCGGATTATGGCTGTTTGGTTCGCTGCTGATTTGCCCCCTGGCGACGACTCGTGTGGATGACTATTTCGCAACTCTGGCCTATGGTGGTATCCAGCACGCGCTCGATGACCAATGCGGGCAGGGTTATGCCCAGGCCGAAACCGGAAAATATATCCAGATGAGTTCCTATCACTGGCGCTGGAACGGACAGCACAAGACCTATATGATTATTTGTGATTATGAACCCGGCAGTGTATCCTGGACTTGCACTTGTTAGTTTTGTTTTTCTGAATTTTCTCTGCGTGCTCGGTGTCTCGGTGGTTCAAATTGCTTGTTTTAGGATTGCACAAACCCATGCTCGACATCATCCCCGCGCTTCGGCGCTTCGCAGTTTTCATGGAACAGGATTTAAGCGAATGCTAACGCGCTTTCGTCGCATTTTATCGCCTCTCTCAGGTGAAGCGGCTGGAAGAGGTTTGCAAACCCTCAACTCCCTGGATGCCTACGCTCAATGGGCGACGACCTATCCGCCTCATGCCCATAATGTCCTCATGGAAGCCGAACAGATCGCCATGACGAGTCTATTTCCGTCCATGACCGGAAAAGTGGTGCTTGATCTGGCCTGCGGAACGGGGCGCTATGGCTTGCTGGCGCAAGAGTCCGGTGCAAAAACCGTACTCGGCCTGGACAACAGCCCCGCCATGCTCCTCGCCAGCCCGCTTTCCAACCGCGCACTTGCCACGACGGAAGCGGTTCCTTTGTCAGATAAGAGTGTGGATGTGATTCTGTGTGGATTGGCGCTCGGACATTTGCCGCGTCTCGCGCCGTCAATTGGGGAAATTGCCCGCGTCCTCAAACCGGGTGGGGTCGCCCTGGTCAGCGATTTTCATCCCTTCATTTTTTTGAACGGCGCGCGCCGGACATTTACCGCGCCCGATGGCAAAACCTACGCCGTCGAGCATTATGCCCATCTGTACAGCGCTTATCAGAGTGCTGCATCCGACTCTGGCCTGCACATCGAGGCGGTTCTCGAACCCTGCCGCGATGCTGCCCCCATCGTCATTGTTTACAAATTTATCAAAAACACCTAATTGTTTGGAGGCATAATCGGATTTGCTTTTGTTTTGTCTAACTGCTTTTCCTTTCCCGTTTGCCGAACAGGAAATAGCCACCCACCAGCAGCGCCATCAACATCGGCGGCACACATAACGCCACCACCACCCGCTGCACGGGATCGGCCCCGGCGCTGGTCATCGCAGCATACAGAATCAAAAAGAGGATGATTCCGCCTATCGCCATAATGCTTCCGAAAATGGATGCCCGTGTCATATTCCGCTTATTGAGCGGGCTGGGTGCATTCGCCATCAATCATTTCCCTTCCGTAATCCCCTCATTATACGCATCCCCGCCAATCCCCATAGCCCGAAAACCCGGAATCGTCACGATGTATTGAACTACAGTATTTTACTTGGATTTTCTACTGGCGTGTGGATATGTAAGGCAGCATTTATCCTTAAGCAAAGGACTAGCAGCTAAAAACTACTGACTGTTCAACTGACTTTCTGGATTGGCTCGGCGGCTTCGACGGTTTCCTGCTTGAGGAAGTTAATCAGCTTTTGGACGTTGCGCTGGTCACGAGTCGGCTCGCTGCTCCGCTCAATCGATAGCACCACCTGGTCAGGGGTTCCAGGTTGTACCGGCATACGCATTGCCTCCGGCAGGGGAGCGCGCTTAGGAGGCGTTGGATTGATGAGGCGTGCGGTGAGCGCCGCGAGGGGAACAATTTGCTGGGTATCGTCGGCGACGTTCATGGGACGAGTTTCATCGGAGAGTGTCGAGAACATATCGGCGATTGAAGGTTGCGGGCGGTTCCGACGCCGACGCAGCAGTGACAGGAACATCACCACGCCAAACAACGCCGCGACAAAGGCGACGGCAACCGAAATGATGAGATGAATTTGCGTACCCGCCATGCGATAAATCAACCCATTGCAAACCGATTCGCTTATTGTAGAAAAGCTGTCGCGATCTAACAATTAGATTACCGTCATAAACAGGTTTTATTTTGGTTTGTTCATGCTGTTTATTATGAACGCTCATCTTGTCCTTATGCCCTAAAATCAAAATCCGCGTCGAAAAGGCGCGGATTTTTGATCTCGAAATAATTCACCGGAAGGCGGTTATTCCACATAGCGACACGACATATCACGCCCGAATTGATTACCCGCCCGCTTTCTGAATCTTCGCCCAATCATCGCGAAGTGTCACCGTGCGATTGAAAACCAATTTGTCTGCTGTCGAATCCGGGTCAACGCAGAAATAACCCAGGCGTTCAAACTGGTAACGCGCACCGGCTTTTGCATTCTTTAGGCTGCGTTCAACCTTGCTGAAGGGCAGCACTTCCAGCGAATTCGGGTTGATATAGTCGGTGAAATCCTTGCCTTCGCTGTCGTCATTCGGGTTTTCGCGGTCAAACAGGCTGTTGTAGAGGCGCACCTCAGTGTCCAACGCTTGCGCCGCCGACACCCAATGGATCGTGGCTTTCACTTTGCGCCCATCGGGAGCATCACCACCGCGCGTCGCTGGGTCATAGGTGCAGCGCAGCTCGACGATATTGCCCTGTGTATCCTTGATAATTTCCTCGCACTTGATGAAAAAGCCGTAACGCAGTCGGACTTCCCGCCCTACGGACAGGCGATAATATTTCGGCGTTGGGTTTTCCATAAAGTCGTCCTGCTCGATATACAACTCGCGCGAAAACGGCACTTTTCGGCTTCCAGCATTCGGGTCTTCAGGATTGTTGATCGCGTCCAGTTCTTCAACCTGGCCTTCGGGATAATTGGTCAGCACAACTTTCAACGGCTTCAAGACGGCCATCACCCGCAGGGCACTTTTATTCAAATCCTGCCGGACGCAGTATTCCAGCATCGCGATTTCTGCTGTGCTGTTGCTCTTCGCCACGCCCAATAAATCGCAGAAGTTGCGGATGGATTCTGGCGTATAACCACGCCGACGCAAACCGGAAATGCTGGGCATCCGGGGATCGTCCCAACCGTTGACGTGTTTTTCCTGCACCAGCCGGATCAGTTTGCGTTTGCTCAAAACCGTGTAATTCAGGTTCAAGCGCGCGAACTCAATCTGCTGTGGATGATAAATGCCCAATTGATCCAACACCCAATCGTACAGCGGGCGATGCGCCTCGAATTCCAGCGTGCAAATCGAATGGGTGATGCCTTCAATCGAATCGGATTGACCGTGCGCGTAGTCGTACATGGGGTAAATGCACCATGTATCGCCTGTCCGGGGATGGTGCGCGTGCAGGATGCGGTATAAAACCGGGTCACGCAGATTCAGATTGGGTGATGTCATGTCGATCTTTGCCCGCAAAACCCGCGTCCCGTCCGGGAATTCACCTTTACGCATCCGCTCAAACAAATCGAGGTTTTCTTCGACGGAACGATTGCGATGTGGGCTGTCTTTACCGGGCTGCGTCAGTGTCCCACGATACTCGCGGATTTGTTCGGCATTCAAATCATCAACATACGCTTTGCCATCCTTGATGAGCTTCACCGCCCACTGGTACAACTGCTCAAAATAATCGGAGGCATAAAACAGCCGGTCTTCCCAATCAAATCCCAGCCAGCGCACATCACCGATAATCGAGTCGATATATTCCTGTTCTTCTTTGGCCGGGTTGGTATCGTCAAAACGCAGATTGGCTTTGCCGTTATAATCTTTGGCGAGGCCGAAATTCAGGCAAATCGACTTGGCATGGCCGATATGCAGATAGCCATTGGGTTCGGGTGGGAATCGGGTATGGACTTTCCCGCCGAACTTCCCAGTTTTCATGTCCTCGTCAATGATCTCGCGGATGAAATTCTTGCGCCCGGAATCGCCCTGCGATTCATCGGCTGTGTTGTCCGCATTTTTAGGGTTCACATCGTTACTTGGCATAATCTTCACTTATCCTTAAATGACCACTGAAATCCGCGTCTACCAACACGGCTAAATGCAACCATTCTAACCGATAGGTTGAATATCCGAGAATAGCGCATTTCGCCAATCATCACACACCTTTGGCTCACAAAATGCTTTTTGCATTTTCTGGATGAAATTGAAAAAGGCGCTACACTTGCCAATAATTTTCGCCTGCATAATCGAGTATAAGTATGAAAGCTATTATTCTGGATCAGCCTCAACATTTCCGCCTCGCCGATGTTGACCTGCCACCCCAGCCAGGGCAAGATGAGGCGTTGGTGCGAATTCTGCGAGTCGGCATCTGCGGAACCGACCTGCACGCCTTCGAAGGCAAGCAGCCGTTTTTCACTTATCCGCGCATCCTCGGTCACGAGTTGGCGGTTGAAGTTATCGCACTGGGAGACTCGACCTACGATCACGGTATAAAAGTGGGCGATCACTGCGCTGTCGAACCCTATCTCAACTGCGGAACTTGTTTGTCCTGCCGCCGCGGGAGACCTAACTGCTGCATCAATATGCGTGTTTTGGGTGTCCATCAGGACGGCGGGATGCGCGAATCGCTGATTGTTCCGGTCAGAAAATTGCATCGCGCCAACGGTCTGTCCTTGGAAGCGCTGGCTATCGTTGAAATGTTCAGCATCGGCGCCCATGCCGTCAACCGCGCGCACCTCGATGAAGGTGAAAATGTCCTCGTGATTGGTGCAGGGCCAATCGGCATGGGGACGATGCAGTTCGCTAAAATTATGGGCGCAAAGGTCATCGCGATGGATGTGAACCCGGATCGGTTGGCTTTTTGCAGCCAGCATGTCGGCGTTTCAGGCGTGGTCGATGCCCGCCAGGATGCCGAAGGGCAACTGCGCGGCTTGCTCAACGGCGATTTACCCACAGCCGTTTTTGATGCGACAGGCAACATCAGGTCGATGAACAATGCTTTTAATTATGTCGCCCACAGTGGCAGCCTGGTTTACGTCGGCCTGATGCAGGATAACATCACCTTTAACGATCCGCTTTTTCACAGCCGCGAGATGACCCTGTTTGCGTCACGCAATGCGATGCCGTCGGACTTCACCTGGGTGATTGACAGCATTGCTTCCGGTAAAGTCGATGTATCGGCCTGGGTGACGCACCGCGCGACGCCCGAAGAATTGGTTGTGAATTTTCCATCATGGCTGCTGCCCTCAACCGGCGTCATCAAAGCCATGTTGAACTTTGAATCTGCCTAACTCAGGGGGAAAAGATGCTGATTGGGATTTCGCCCGTCATCGGGCCGGAACTTTTAGACACGCTCTATCGCATGGGACACGGTGATGAAATTGTTCTGGCTGATGCCCATTTTCCCGGCGAAACCGTCGGTAAAAAGGTGCTGCGCCTGGATGGTCTGCGTATTCCCGCGCTGCTGGATGGCATTTTGCCGCTGTTCGCCCTCGATACCTATGATACGCCGTTATTCATGATGGCTCCTGTCGAAGGCGATATACTTGATCCGCAGGTCGAGATTTCTTATCGCGCGGTTGTGGATCGCCACTGGCCGCAAACCCCGGCCATTCAGCGTATCGAGCGCTTCGCCTTTTACGAGCGCGCCCGCACAGCTTATGCCGTCGCCATGACCGGGGAAACCGCCAAATATGGCAACATCATCCTGAAAAAAGGTGTCACACCGCTGTAAAACCGGCGTGACGCCAGATCACGCTTAGGTCTTCGGCGGTATTTCCTGGAATGTCCACGAGTTGCCATCGGGGTCGCCGAATCCAGAATATTTAATGCCACCAGGATACTCGGTGATCTCGCCCATTTCGACGCCTCTGCCAATCAGCGCGTCGCGCATCTGGCGCACATCTTTGACGACCAGATGCAAGCCTTTGATTAACCCTGGCTGCATCTCGGAGATTTCGCCCATCCCCTTGCTCAGAAGAATCGAGCAGCCTGATCCGGGCGGGGTCAGTTGGATAATGCGGACACCCTCGCTTGGCGCAATGTCATGATCCAGGTGAAAACCAACCTTTTCCACGTAGAACTTCTTGGCGCGATCAATGTCTGAAACCGGGATAGGAACCAGTTCAAGTTTCATATGCATCATTATATGTCTCCTTATCGGGATGCCAGATGCTATGGAAGTTCATTCATTTAGACATTTGAACGTCTCATACTGTCTGTGGACGTCGTTTATTTTACAACGCGAAAAGCGAGGTGTGTGACACCCGATGCTTTGACCACTCGTGTAGATTCCAGCTCAATTGGCTCAATGCCGAGATGTTGGAACAAGGGGGTTCCATTGCCGTCCAGCCACCATTGCCCCCGTCGTGTTGATCGATTCTTCGAGCAGATTGGCGCTTTCCTGTGAAATTTTAAGGGTCATGCGCCCGCCCTGTACCGGAATTTCGCGCTCTCCGGCGAAGTACCATTTAAAAAGCTGCTGCACATCGTCGTTCGGCCCAGCGATAAAACCGTCCAACGACATTGAGATGTTTAAAGTGACTTTTCCCATGTTCTTTCTCCTTGTGTTGGGTCAAGTTATTTCCTACCACATCAGTAGGATAGCCCAATACAAACCTGGGGTCTTGTATAAAATGGCAAGCGGGTTTATGTGGGTGTAGCGTCCGGGCATTCGTGGAGATTGGGCTGATTCATGCGGAGGATTTGCGCGGGCGTCTGACCGATCCACTGCTTCAGCGAGCGCGTCAGGTGGGGTTGGTCGAAATAGCCGACTTCATATACGGTGTCGAGGATGGAAACGCCTTGCTCCAAAAGTGCGGCGGCCTGTCGGGCGCGTTCGACCTGATGAATGTGTTTTTGCGTCAGGCCAGTCGCCCGCAAAAACCGATGTCGCAGCGTCCGTGACGGAATATCCTGCGTATGACCTTGTAAGGCAGCACCTACGACAGGATCGAAGGATAGGGTGTCATCGCGCACCAGCCGTTCGATAAAAGTTTCCACGTTTTCATAGGTTGGGAATTCCCAGGCGGAACTTTTCAACCAGAAGGATTTGCCTGCCGCGATAGGCAGGATGGTTTCGGAGTCTAAACGATCTCGTGTGGGCATATGCGGCATAAATGTCCCCAGCTTAAACTGCACCCACAGCAGTTCTAGGCCTTCCATGTAGGGGACGATGCCGGAAGATGTTAATGGCCCGACGACGATGGGCAGAATTCCCCCCTGATGTTTGGTGAAGACCATGTGCCAATGGATTTCGGAAGGGCGAACCGTAGAACCATTGCCTTCCGTGTATCCATGCGACACTTGTTCTAAGTAAGGCGAATCCGATAGTCTGGTTTCTGCGACAAAGCCCATATGTTGCCCTTATTCAGCCAATAGAAAATGTGATTTTGTCACGCTCGAACAGACTCTATTTTATGCGCATTTGTTCTATTTTGGCAAGCTACGATAGACGTAAATTCTGAGGGGGCAGCAGTGAGCGCGGAAATAAAAACAGACGGATATGCTTCCGTCTGTTTTTATGTGCTGGGGGACTTGTAGCCAATTCGAACATTCAATACCTCTGAATACCCTCGATTTTATCAACAACATTACATTTCCTCAACGCGCAAAACTCATGCGTTTCACAAACTCGGACATAGTTTTAGCTGTTCGGTGATTGAGGGGAGCTTCAACCTCCCCCAACCACCTTGAAGGCTCGCTGACTAGCCCAGCAAGACTCCCGCAGAAAGTGTAACACGCTTCCGCGAAGCTCTTGCCAGCACAGCGATTTTTATCCAGTTTGTTGAGTTGAGAGGAAATGGCAATGACTCGCGTTTTCGTTTTTACCAATCACAAAGGGGGTGTCGGGAAATCGACATCCGCCACCAATACTGCGCTGGGCATCACAGGGATGCTGCGACGTGCTGGCGCTCCGAATGTACGTGTGCTGCTGATTGATACTGACAGTCAGGCACATGCGACCCTCGTGACGACAGGGACAAAGGACTACGGCACGGACGACAGTCTGTACACCGTCCTGATGGCAGATCGTCAGAACGCGGCGCAGACACTGCTCAACTGCATTGTGCAATCCACATGGGATGCTGATCTGCATGTGCTGCCTGCCTCTCCCATGCTGGAAGGTGCGGAGCGCGAATTGATGGGGATTGCAGGCGCACCCTATCGCTTGGCTGACCCATTGAGCCGTATCATCAATCGGTATGCAGCTGTTGTCATCGACACTCGCCCCTCCTTCTCACTGATGACGGAGATGGGCTTAATTGCGGCGACGGATGCGATTGTTCCAGTTGAACCGCGCTACCTCGAAACCGTTGGCTTAATGAGTGTCATCGGGAAAATCAATGACATCCGTGAAGGCTGGCGGCAGCCTAATCTGCGCGTCAGTGGCATTCTGGTCACGAAAATGAACACCCGTATCCGAGGTCACAATCACTTGCTGGATGAACTCAAAGGACACAGTGTTTTGGGCAAACTGCTGGTTGGAGTAATTCCAGCGAACGAAGCAGTTTCCTACGCTCATCAAAATCATCAGAGTGTCTTCAACTACGATCCGAAAGCGCCTGCAAGTAAAGCATACGCCCAGTTTGTTGGTAAGCTGGTGCAGCGTATCGCCAAAGGTGGTGCATAATGCCACCGAAGAATCAAACCCATCGTATTGACGAACTACTCGGTGGTGTCACGGAAGAACTGCTGCTGGGTAATCCGCAGCAGTTTGAAGATAACAGCATCCGCGTCGAACGCTTGCTGCTGGAGATGGTACGCCCTGACCCAGTGCAGCCGCGCCGGGTGCTGCCAGAGCAGCTTCATTTCGCTTTCCACAACAATCGCCTCACGCCGACACAGGCGCTGAAAGAACTCGTTCAACTGGTACAGGTCGCTGCTCGTCAGCGTGGGCGACCTTTCAACAACGTACTGGAACTGCTCCCCAATCCTGATGATGAAGGGGATGAAGATCAATCAGTTCATCTTTCACCCGAAGAGCAATTGCTGCACGATCTGGTCAACCTTGCTATCACCATCCGTGATGACGGGCAAGTGAATCCTCTTACAGTGGTCGATGTTTCACAGGGCGTGACGCAACAGTTTCGCATTGAGACTGGTGAACGTCGCTACTGGGCAACCTGGCTGCTGCGCGATTTCATCGCGGGTTATAACAGCGATGGCATGATCCCTTGCATCATCATTTCCACAGAACGGTCATCAGTGTTTCGGCAGGCAAAAGAGAACACTGCACGAAGTGGTTTGTCGGCGATAGCCATGGCGCGGCAGGCGGCCCTGCTGCTGCTGACCGTGCATGGGTATGAAATTCCTTCTGCTGCGGTGCCTAATGATTTCTACCGTCAGGCACTGGAACTCGACCTGCGCGGCAAACGGGAATACACCGAGTCAATTCTTACGGCAATGGGCGGCATTGATAAAGGTCATCTCTATCATTACAAGACGCTTTTACGATTGTCAGATGAAGCGATGGAATTGGCTGACCGCCACAACATTGATGAAAAGAAACTGCGCTACGTGGTAACACTGCCTACAGAGTTTCACGCAGAAATCGTTCGCCAGATCATTGACTTTAACCTGACAAGCAAACAGGTCAAAGAACTTTGTGCTGGGGATGGACTCGATACCAGAAGTCAAGACGATGAAATCGAGCATCTTCCAGCCTCAGCAGTGAAACTGGCAAAAATTGCCCAAACCAGCAATACCACCTCAGCTCAGGATTTAGCACAGGCGATGATGCGTCAGGAAGGTGATGCGAATTTGGCTCGTGCCAGATTACAAGCTATGAGAAAACTACTTACCGATGCCGAACGCTATTTGACAGAGTAGAGAAGGTATACCTGGGTATACCTTTTGGAGAAAATGTGATGTTTGAACGAAATCGTAGTCCACCCTAGAAAAGGAAAAGCCCACTTCACACAAGGCGGGTGGGCGGCAGGCGGATGATACATTGGTGAACTCAGCACTCCCAATGTATCACAACCTCCAATCTCCTGCAACTGATTTTTGACCCTTCGTCGTGTTTTTCTAACACGACCTTTATTCAGCTTTGCTTATGACCCGGAGGTTTTGGAGATGACATTTGATCTGGAGCAGCTACGCTCCCGTAATCCTATTGAAGAAGTGGTCGCGGAGAAATTCGCGTTGAAGAAGTCCGGTTCGCGCTTCATTGGTGTGGAGCATGACAGTCTAGTGGTTGTACCCAACACAGGTTTTTATTTTTGGAATTCACGCGGCGAACAGGGTGATGTGTTTGATTTTGTCGGACGGTATCTGCTGTCATTAGGGATATGGGATAACCGTGATGTGACCCAGTTCATGGAAGTCGTGCGCTATCTGGCGCAACGTGCGGGTATCACATTGGAAGAAAACATCAATTTTAAGCAGTCATCGGCATGGGCAGAACGGCAACTTGTGCAACGTTTGCATGAAACGCTCTTGAATACCCCCGCCGCGCTCACCTACGTGACTGAGAAACGTGGCTGGCAGTCATCTACTGTAAAAGCGGCGCGACTGGGATTTATGCCACAGGATAAACGTGCGCTGCTGACTGACCTGAGCCTGTCAGATAACTGGCGGACGGTGATTCAGAAATTCCCACCGAATATGATCGTCTACGTCCATACGGAACAAGGACGGCTGACTTATCTCAGTGGACGCAGCATCGAAGGGAAGAAGCACTATAACCCGCCCCGTGACATCATCGGTGAACGCCAGTCCTACTACAATCATCTCTACAGCCCACAGGCAGAACAGGTTGTTATCGTCGAAGGTCAGGCGGATGCCATCACCTTTGCAGAATGGGGTATCGCAGCAGTTGCCATTGGTGGGATGAAGGCAGCCGATGAACTGCTCAAGCGACTGAAAGCGCATCCTCGCCTGTTCGTCGCGCTGGACAATACCGAGGATGCCCGCGCCAAAAGCCGCATCCTCGCCCTCACATTGAAGGGTGAAACCTATTTGCCAGTGCTGCCAGCCGAAGTGAAAGATGTGAACGAGTGGCTGCAAAAAGGGGCAGCAGCCGAGGATGCGCTGGCACTGCTCAACAAAGCGGAAAGCTGGCTGGCGGTTGAAGTGCAGCAGATCGCCTCATTGGAAGGATTGGCAAGACAGGATGCAATTCGCACGCTGTTCACCCATGCTGCCGGATTGGACGATTTCGCACTGGCAGAGTTCAAGACCCTGATGGCGAAGATTGGGGTAAAGGGGCGCAGCTTTAGCGAGATGTATAAGGCGGCTCAATCTCAGAAGGAAAAGACGGAAGGTGAAGATATGCCCGAAGTGTTAAGCGACAGCATCCCGATTCTCTCTCCAGCACTGGGTTTTCGGCGTGATGTGGCGATGGTCACGGTGTCGGTGATTGAGCGGACGAAGGACAACAAACTCAATACGCAGCCCTATCTTGTCACCAGCACCCGTGAACTACGCCGCCTGTCTGATGAACAGATCATCACCATCAGCGATCAGGAAGTCGCCTTGAAAGTCATCCCCGACGGCTCGGAATTTCTAATGCGTTGGCGCTACACTGATATTCGACGCTATCTCGAAGGAGAAACGGTTCAGCCCGGCCTGGTGTTTAGTGCCATCCACGACCTGTTCAAAACCTACGTCGATTTCCGATCCGACATCGAGAGCCGCCTGCTGACGCTGTGGACGATTGGCACGTACTTCTACACCATGTTTCCTGCTTATCCCTATCTGGCGCTCAACGGACCGAAGAACAGCGGTAAAAGCACGGTGATGCGGGTGTTGCAACCGCTGGCATTCAACATGATTACCACCTCTGACCCGACAGGTCCAAGCATGTTTCGGCTGATCCACCAGACCAGCTGCACCGTCGGGATTGATGAAGCCGAACGCTACCACAACCCCAAAGACCCCGGAATGCAGCAGATCCGCCAACTGCTTAACAGCGGCTACAAGCAGGGAATGCCTGCCATCCGGGTCACAGGGGATGACCTGAAACCACAGGCATTTGATGTGTATTCACCCAAGATTCTGGCTGCCATTATGGGACTGGAGGACATACTCGCCAGCCGCTGCATCGCTATCCCCATGCGCCGCACCACGCAAAAGATGCCGTCATTCCCACCGGATTTCGATGGCGCACTGCTTCGTCACCAACTCTATATACTGGCGCTGATGCACTTTCAGATGGTGTATCGCAACTACTTTGAGCGTCCTGAACTACATAAGCTCCACAACCGCTCCGGTGAACTGTGGTCGCCGCTGGTCGCGCTGGCAGCCTTCTTTGAAGACCAGGGTGGAGTGGTCGGACTGCTGGATGCGATTTCCAATGCTGCCGAATGGGATGAACAGATCAGCGAGGGCAAGTCGCTTAGTGAGCGCGAAGAGGCGGTCTTGCAGGCGCTGGAACTGCTCACCCGTGATGCAGATGAAATCGTCTGGGTGAAGGGGACGGACTTGCGCGAGAAGATTCGTAGTTTACTGGGTCAGTCCACTGATGAGATGGGTAATGCTCAATGGATTGGACATATTTTGAAGCGCTTGCAATTGATTGACAATAGTCGTCGCAAGCATCATGTCGGGGGCAAACTCTACGCTATTGAACGGCGTGAAGTGCTGGACATGATGCAGCGCTACGATGTACCACCCATTGAAAACGGAACCTCAAAATAACCGATCAAAGTGGTCAAACCGGTCAACCAGTC
>JBDTNB010000130.1:0-19661 GCA_039933955.1 Chloroflexota bacterium | reverse complement strand
GAATTTCTGTGGGAGTTGGCCGCCGCTGCTGGAAAATGGCCCATTCGACAACTGCCACTTTTGGGCGTGCCGGATCAGCCATTCCCCAAATTGGAATCACTGAGTAACCGAGGGATAGATACGCCTCAGCAGCCGTGAATAAGGTTTGAGAAAGATTAGAATCTGGCAAGCAAACACACTCTCTACCAGGAGTGGACTTGCCAGCGCCAACAAAACTCGCTATCATTGGAAACAGACAGCGAAAGATCGCTGGGGCGTTCAATGAACTTCCCCCGGTGGTTTGTTGATAGCCTTCTGGATGCCGCCAAGCAATAAACAGAAGGCTTTTTCTTTTATAAGTGATGTATGATGCGCCCTACTCTATTTCAGGCGCAGTTCTACCCTTAATCCATATAACTCCTGGTACAAAAAAAGCGTCAATCCCATTAAGGAGAATGACGCCCGTTGATAGCATATGCTATAATTAGGGTTATGGACGTTCCCATTGAGTTTGTATTATGGGTTCGTTCACCGTCGAACTCCTTATAAGTTCGACAATTCCTTTGACACCCTCGGCGGGCGTCGGCACAGAAGCGAGTTGCAATCTCGCTTTTGTGTTTTAAAGGATTGTTATAGGGGTAGTATATATCGCGTTAGGAAGGTTGGCAACTGCTGGCTAGCCGATTCCTAATCACTAAAGACTAACACCAGTTCGTCAGCCGGAATTGTCCCTACCCTATCGTGTGGTTCAGTGCGCCACATAACCACATATTCACTGCCCATAACCTGCTCAAAATCAAACCGCGTGAACCCAGCGGGCAGCGGCCTCTTATCATTACCCCACCATGCCACTGTGTAGAACCGGCGATCTGGGGTCTGAGCGTTGTAGGCTTCGGCAGCAGTCATGATTTCAGGCACACGGTCATTTTGCTATTTCCCGGGCTGTAACTCTTCCAGGGCTTCTTGTCTGGTTGTCATATTTACTTCCCCTTTTGCCGTGCCAGTGCCAACCGGATACCGCCAGCGGCATTCAAGTCGGCAGGATGCAGTCCTGAGAACTCACGCCAACCGGTGTAGTCAATCACCTTGTCGCCGTACCATTCCTTCAGATGCGGCATGACCAGCGGCGCATTGCCGCCGATAATGAGGATACCCTGCACGTCGCGCAGTGCGTCGAACCGGGTATCCAGCGCATTATTCGCCAGCCAGTCGGCGTATTGATTGCCCAGGTAATCCAGCATCGGTTTGAGGTCTACGCTAGCGCGGCCAAAGTTCAAGTTGTAATCGCCGCTGACTGAGCCAGAACGAATCACTTTGTCCAGATCATCCACCGTCGCGCCGCCCAGGTCGCCACCGACCTTTTGTATCCATTCGAGCAGCGGCAGACGAACATGCGTGTTTCCGCCGCCATTCGGGATACTGGAAAGCGGCAGATCGGCGGGATTGAATGTGCCATTGTGGAGTCGGAACACATTGGCGGTATATGCGCCCACATCGAGCAAAACCACGTCACCGGCCAGCTTTGCGGCCAGCGCTGATTTTGTGCCGTTGCTGTCGAACATAAAGCAGCCAACAGCCGCGAACCCTTCCGGCCAGACTGTGACGGACTCATAGCGCCATTCACGCGGCTTTTTATCACCCTTGAGCGTGATAACCACTGGCTGCTTGGTGTAGGCGTCAGTGACTGGCTTTTTCATGTCATTGAGCATGGCCGGTGGCAGAGTCAGCGTTAGGTCAACCGAACCCGATTTGATGCCCAGCCGCGCCAGCGCGTAGGCTGTCAGGAATCTGTGATGTTCGCCGCCATATCTCGCCGCGCCCATGTGCCGGTCAATGCCCTGCCGGTTGAGCGTGAGCGCATCATCGCCGACGGCGTAGCGGTTCCCTTCCCACTCGCACCAGGTATAGGGTAAATCAAACCCTTTGCCAAGCTGAAGCTCCTGGCTGGTGACGCGGGCGCGGATGCTGGGAAAGGTGATCGTTTTCTTCGCCTTAGCCAGCATCGCATTGACATTCCCATTGCCGGTGTCTGAAGCTGCAATTTGCGGTGTATAATCGGCCATAAGTAACCCACCTCCAACGTGGGTGAAACATCGAAAGCGCGCTGCCCCCAGCGCGTTTTTCGTTACTGAATAAAAGCCAAAAAGTTATCTGCAATCGAACCTGCGTCGGCTGCTGGCGCGTTCTTAAGCGTGACTACTGGGGGTACGCTGCTGGACTTCAGCATGGGGTAACTGGCCTGGGGTGTCTTGCCAGTCCCCTGTTGCAACATAATTTGTTTCAGGTCGGCAATCTGTCGTTCCAAGTTTTCTGTATCTGGCATGGGCGATAGGAGTGCAGTTTGCGGACGTGTCCAGGGAAATAGTTCATACAAAACTGAGGGATCGCCCTCGCCTAGCGACCAGATGAGGCGTACACCATCCCGCACAACCCGCGCCCACTTGCGTGTCTGCTTACAATATTCGATGAATTCCAAGAGGCGCGACTCCTCTGGCTTGTCTAGGTACAGCCAGAACTTAAACTCACGTCGGGGTCGGTAGCGTCCTGCCATTTTTCACCTTCGCATCCAATGTGCTTCGCATTAATGTGTTAACTCTTGTCTGTCTGCGGAATCGGATATAAACTAATGCTATCAGCGATTCCGCAGACGGTCAAGTAATAAAAGTATAACTCCCAGGAAAATCCGATGAAAACAACAAAAGTTGCGGAAATGTTAGGGATAGATGCAAAAACGGTTACGAACTGGACATCTAACCCAGAGTTAAATGAGTTCTTTTCCCTCCCTGCAAGGACGGACAGCAAGGCCCGAACCTACAATGAGGATGATGTATTGGTGCTGAATACGATCCGTGTTCTAAGAGAAGGGAATATGGATTGGGTCGATATTGCCCAAAGACTAGACGATAACTACCGCGACTCCCAACTCCCTCCATCGGCGCTCCTGGTAAACACTACAACAGCACTGGCAACTTACAACCAATTGGGTTTGGCACAACAGCGCATTACTGACTTAGAGACTGAGGTTGAACGCCTGCGCGGGGAAGTTGAACGCCGTGATGAAATGCGTGAGGAAATCGGATTACTCAAGGGTTTCCTTCGCGCCAATGGGATTGATCCGAAAACAGGAAGACCTATCAATGAATCGAAATAGCGTCGAAATCGCCAGTGACGGCAATACCTGAGGGGACAAGCTAAGTTATGAAAATGAAGATACGCAATTTGCTTTACGTAAGCTTGTGATTGTTGCCTGTTTTGAGGAGACTGTAGGAATATATAAAAGATGCAGAACCCTCCGAGCCTGACTAGAAAATTCCTGCACGTCAATATACTTAAAATAATATTGTCGAGAAAGGCTTATAGTTTCGGCAATCATCTGGATGTCAGACCTTTTCTATTTTAATGAGGATTATTACTGATGTGCGCTTATGAACGCATTTCTCAAGAGGCGCTGTCTACACAGCCGACTTGACACCAGCTCTTGCAGAGTTACGACTTCACACTCATATCCCCCATACAAGGACAAATATACCTACATCTTCTGCTCCCGCTTTTTCGCTTGCAAGCGTTTGCTGGTGATGCTCGTGGCATACAGCGCGATCCCGGCGTTTTCAGGGTTGGTAGCACACACGCCCTCGATGATGAGGGCATCCTCTGGATCGGCAGCCGCTTCTTCAACCCGTCTCCACTGCTTAATGGCAATATACACTGTGCAGGTACTCGGCGGCAGTTCAGGTCGGGGCACACCTTTGGGAAAAGCTGGCATAGGGGTGGTCTCGGTCAGTTGAAAGACCACATATTCGGCTTGGTAATTGATATGCTCAGGTAAACCCACCAGGACAGCTTTCACCGTCGTAGCAGTTCCAGGTGCTTCGCGTAACGGTGTGGCGATCTGTTGCCGATCAGCCCAGGCGAACGAAGTGGTGGGCTGGGAAGGGGAGGGTAGGTTGGCGTTTTGGGGACGAAAGATTTGGTAGCGGACTTTGGGTGGCACACGATTGCGAACCAGCTTGAAAAACACACCGCCCGGTGTCCGACGCCGTGATCCATCGGGCAGCATCATGCCACCTTGCGCTTCAATCCCCAATGTCTCCTGCAAAATGGCCTGGGCAAATTCCAAACCCATATCTTTAATGACGAGCACAATCTGACGGCGCGATTGCTTTTCAGTTTCATTCAGGAGATCGGCAATTTCATTCGCGGCTTTCCATTCGTGCGGCGGCAGCCAGTGATGATATTTTTGTTTAGCGGGTTTCGGAGAGGCTTCACTAGTGGGTTCGTCGGGAGGATCAGTGGGCATAGCAGTATCTCCTGGTCAAGTACAGAGGAAGGTTAGCATAGAATAGGGAAGGGGCAAAATGAGCAGTGATGAACTGGAATCAAAAGGCTGTGAATAATCGGATTTTCATAGATTATTTCTGATGAACAGAATAGTATTCATAGATCAATATGTCTACTAAAAACATCCTGATGATCTTTTACTCTATCAAAAAAAGTCGATTTTACGGGGAGAAGGGGAGGGTAGTGAACACAATAGAGATTGTGTCTACTAGCGCTTTTAAAGACCTATAACATCTCGCATAGCTTTCAAATTTTCGCCGTCCTTGCTTTGCGTTCGCAAGATAACAAACCCATTTCAAATCAGATTAGAACTATATTCGGTATAGAACAAAAATTCTGTTCAGTATATGATACTAATTTGGGTGTTGTAGGCAGTTTTCAAGTGAGGAAATTGGGCCGTGATGCAAATAAACGATTCGACACGCGGGATCGGAGTTCAAAATCAGCCTTTAAGTGCGCGCCAGAAGGCGATTCTGCGCTTTGTGCAGGACTACATGCAGCAGCACAAGCATCCGCCCTCGACACGGGAGATTGGTGAGGGTGTCGGCATTTCATCGACCTCGAATGTGATCTATCACGTCAACCGGCTTGTCGATTATGGCTATCTGAGTAGACAACGTGGGACGAGCCGGACGGTCATCGTTTTAGCAGCCGGTTTTGAGCAGATCGACGAACCGCTTGTCCGCGACTGGGCAGCGGAGTTAGCGGCTCTACGGGCGGAAAATCGGCGGTTGTTGGCATGGTGCAGGCAGTTGGAACGCGAACGTGCCTATGAGCGCGAACAGCGCGAGGCGGCCCAAGCAGGGTAGGACATTCAAGCGGTTCTTGTACGGTGAAGGCGGTGTTCCGTGTTCACCCTTTTTTTGTCTTCAATGGTTAGAATCTTGTTACATCGAGCGTGCATGGATGCAGCATCAAACCACCAAAAATGTGTACGCCTTTGTTTGGGCGTATTACCAGGAACATGGTTTTGGCCCGACCCAGCAGGAAATCGCCGAAGGGTGCAATATGGCGCGTTCTGGTGTTTCACGTCATCTGGATAAATTGGCACGCTGGGGGTGGCTGACGCGCGAAGATGGTAAGGCACGGGCGACCCGGCCTCTTAAACCGATTGATGAGATTGACCCACAGCTTCGGCTCCCTGGGTTTTAAAGTTCTAACCGAAATGTCAGACATAAAATACACCTTTGAAAAGAACAAATGTGCTAAATTTGAGGCTAATAAAGTGAGTGAGCCACCGGCATGGGGTGATCTTTGAAGACTGGAATAATGCATCATAGACGGATCAACGGGGGAATTACCAAGCGCGTCACACGACCTGGGTAACAGGGAACCGCCTCTTTTTTCACTTCCATCTATACCAAATCCATTATTGAGCGCGAGGAGGGCTTCCATGCGCCATCAAACCACGAGAGATGTCTATACATTCGTGTGGACTTACTACGACCAGCACGGGTTCGGCCCGACACAACAGGAGATTGCCGAGGCTTGTTTTCTGGCGCAGTCAAGTGTGTCGCGCCATCTGGACAAGCTGACGATCTGGGGCTGGATCAGCCGCGAAGACGGCAAGTCGCGCAGTTTGCTGCCACTTAAGGATGAAGGGGAGGTGGAAAAAAGCGATAAAAAAATTCGATAAAATTATCGCCTTTTGTAAGAACAAGTGTGCTAAATTGATATTCAAGAGTACGGGTGCGGTTCACGCCCTAACGTGAACAAATAAACAATTGAAGCGTTGAACTGCACCCGCTTTTTGAATACTTAGCCTTCTTGATACTTATATTTTTTGCGGTGAAGTTGGACAAAGTGGAAGGAGATTGTTTGGAACAAATTCAAGTTTTGGATGCCCAGGAGGGCAGGGGATCGACCTGGACGATCTGGCACAGTACCAGCTTGCTGGGCATCCTGGCAGCGGTGTTCATTGTCGAACTGCTGCTGCCTGCGCCGCCCCGTTTGTGGACGTGGTTGAGCATCCTGGCGCTCCTGGGTCTGTTTGCAGTGGTGGCTGGTCATGGCGTTACCGGCTTGTGGTTGGGACTGCTTATTGACACGCGCAATAAGGCGAGCTTATCGCGGTTGCAAATGGTGCTGTGGACGATGCTGATTTTGTCAGGTTTCCTGGCGGCGGTCATCACCAACGTCGATGGCGGACTGCCCGAACCGCTGGCAATTGCCATCCCACCGGAATTATGGCTGTTGATGGGCATCTCCACTGCATCGCTGATTGGTTCGCCCCTGATTGTGGGTATCAAGAAAAATCGCCCAGCCAATGAGGAGGAAAAGGTGCGGGTGTTGGAGCAGTTGGCGCGGCAGACTGCGGATACGGCAAAGGTCGCGATCCGGGGTCAGTTGGTGGTCAATGAGAACGCCGACTCTGCCCTAATCGCCGATTTGTTTCAAGGTTCGGAAACTGGGAATGCCGGACAACTCGATCTGGGCAAATTGCAAATGTTCTTCTTCACGGTGGTGCTGCTCTTCGCCTATGGCACGGCGCTGGCGGCGTTGTTTAAAACCAGCGGCGGAAAAATCAGCGCATTACCGGCGATGGATACCGGAATGCTGGCCTTACTTGCTATCAGCCACGCGGGATACCTCGTCAACAAGGCGCTACCACATAGCGAGAGCGCCTGACTCCCCGATGAATTGCTCATTTGAATGTTTAATAGCCCCTGCGTCTCATATTCGAGAGGCAGGGGAGGAGGTCGTAGAAAGTACCAATTAACTCATATTACTTTTAAAACGTATTTCTCAGTTTGTTTCGAAATGCAATTTGTTTAAATAAAAAAAGGATTGATTAGAATGTCACATTTTAAACTGGCGTGGGATGGAAACATCGCGCGCACGAATAATTTTATGGATGCTGCTCCGGTTTGGGAGGACATCAAAGGCAGCATGGATGGCAACGTGAACGATGTTGCGTTGAATTGGCAGTCCGCATACATTTTGTCCAATTATGCAGACGGCGCCTTGGGTGCTTATGTCGTCACGACTGACGATGACACGCTGCGGGTTTATTATTCCGCCGATGTGCGGGCTTCATCGGTGAGTTGGACGCTGCAAGAAACGTTCATGATGAATGACGATACGGTGCTTACTTCGGCGCGGATTGCCACCAGCAAAACGGAAGCCGATTTTGCGATTCTCGCCTGGCGTGACCGAACCGGAACCTACATAGCACGAACCACGGATGGATCGACCTGGGGCGAGGCTGAGCTGATTGGGTTCGTATACGATACTACAGAGCAACCCTTATTTGTTGTGGAAAATGATGACCGTCCAATCGGTTTGACGGTGGATGGTGACAACCAATTTGTCACGGGAAGTAATAACACATCCTACGGTCTCTTTAATGCAGAGGCTGTGGATGGCGACTTTGGCTTTTTTGACAACGGTCTCTCCCTTGATTTTCTCTCCGCCCAACCTTTCACCACTATTGAGATTGATCCAGATGGGATAGTAGGTTATCTCCTTGCTTCACACGACGCCTTTCCAGTAGATGTCACCTTTGATTCCAGTAGCACGCCCTACGACATACCGGATAGCCAAAGTGATGGCGCGGGTGAGACCTCTCAACAGTTTACCAATGATATGGCAGGCGGAGGTGGTATTTGGGTAGACATCTCTTTAGGAGATATCTTAGAGGTTAGCGAGGTCAGTTTTGAATATAAAATTACCCACAATAACGCAACCTCCAGCATCTACAATAATACGGCCTCAATTACTTTTTGGGATCAAGTGGCTGAGACTATCACGGGAGTAACTTTCTCCGCCACTGATGATGGATCCTGGCATAGCGTGAATACCTCCACACCGGTTGAGGGTGTGGCAGCTTTATTTATTGGTCTTGATGTGTCGCACCTGGCTTCAGGGCTGCCCTTTGATGTGACGCTTGCCATTCGCAATGTAGAAGCGACTCCGGTTTCAAAACCTCCTACAATCTATCGATTTTCGAAGGCAATCCTCTCCCAAAAATGGGCCGACATTACACCGATTGACTATGCGCCTGCCTATCCTTTTGGTCTGAGCCTGGATCGTACCAATACCAATGCATTGGCGCTGTTAGCGGATGACGGAACTGGTCGAAAATTGCTGTTGAGCAGCGATCAAGGGCTTACATGGGTAGATAAAGGAACCGTAGACGGCTATCAGGGCATAAAGTGGTACGCTGGCGGTTTGACCTTGTTTGGCGAAGGGGTACTGGATTACTCAGGTGATTTAGGCCAATCGTTTGAGGACAAGACCGGGAATTGGGCAAGCGTATTTGGCAGTATGGGAATCGTTCTCGGCGTGGTTGATCCGGTGGAAGTTGGACAATCGGCCATTACTCATACATCGTCGAGTGTTTGTGAATCTGAGCATCAAACTTGGATGCCAGTTCTGATGCGAACGGCTGAAAAAATCGAGAAAGTTACAGACTTCGCGGTTAACACCCCGGCTGGGCCATTGTCCTTCATTCGCTTCTATCGCCAGAACCGGTTGGCGGATCCCACCTTCCAGTTTATGGGATTGGGCTGGACACACAATCACGTCATGACCCTGGCGGAAAATACCGGTGTTACGCCCAATACGATGGCGGTTAAGCTGGATGATGGTGACATTTTCCTCACCAAAACGGACACTGACCATTATCAAGGTGATCCTGGCTCCATTACGGTTGTCGATGTCGATCCCTTGAGTGATTATGACGATATGACCAACGAGGCGCGCTACACCCTGACCTCAGGGGATAAGTCAGTTTTTCTGTTTGACAGCGATGGCTATTTGCGCCGCCGTATCTGGGCGAATGGGGAGTATTGGGATTATACCTATACCACCGTTAATAGCGAGCAAAGGCTGTATCAGGTCATTGACGCCGCTTACGATCTGGATGGGGAAGGGCTGAAACGCAGTCTGACTTTCAGTTACTATGGCAGCGGCGATTACCAACTCTACCGGGTAACAGATCACACCGGGCGATTTGTGGAATTGAGCTACGCGCCGGACAAAATCGATGACAGCGGGATCGTGGATGGTTCCCACAGCGTCCTGGTCAGCGTCACTGATGTACGCGATGATGACCTGGAATGGCAGTACGACTACTATGGTCAGCATCCGCTGACCGAAACCGATGTCGACCAGTTGAATTTCCTGACGAAATTCATCTCGCCTTCCGTAGACATCACGGGTGATGACAGCGCCGACAGCGCGATCACCATCAAAAACGTGACCTACACCCTCGCAGACGAAACCATCACCCAGATCACCCAGGCGTTGGGCATCCAGGGCAGTGATGATCCTTTAATGGAAGTCGCCTTAGATTTCCAGCCGGATGGGGAGAATGTCACGACGGAAACGGTGGCCGGACAGGTGACAACCCACCGCTTCAAAGGCGGGGTCTATGAGGGTACGGAACTGCCGGAAGCCGACGGAAAATACAGCAAACAGGACTTGACGGAGCGCTATCGCCCCTACCAGCAAGTGGATGCAAATGGAAACCCAACCTCCCTGGAATGGAGTTCGGATGCCAAGCAGCTCACGAAGGTAACAAACGCCCTGGGCCATGAAACCAGTTTCAGCTACAACTTAAGCGGCGATTCGGTTGATACCCTTAGCTACAGCATCGACGCGCAGGGTCGCAAGACGGAATACGCCTATGATGATAGCAACAATCCGCGCCAACCAACGAGCGTGAAGGTCTTTGACCTGGATGACACCACCGTACTGCGCTGGCAGGCCTTTACCTATGACAGCAATGGGCGTACCCTCACTGAAAAGCTGCTTGATCCCGCCGATCCGTTCGGCAGTCCTATCCAGCAAGTGACCCGCGAATACTATGATGCGGGGGCTGGTTTTGGCTTGCTCTGGAAAGTGACCCAGGAGGACATCGGCGGCAGCGATGATGTGGTCACGACCTATACCTATGACCTGTTGGGACGGGTGATTAAAACCCAGCAAACCAGTAACTTCGGGAGCTGCGAGTTTTCCTACACGGTCTATGACGCCGCCGGGAATATGGTCGCGACGATCTGCAACTACGATCCGGGTGAAGACCCCGATCCCACCACAGCCGCCGAAGCGGTAGCACTGTATGACTCGAATGAGCCGGATAAAAATCAGGTCACAACCTTCGTCTACGATGCGGTGGGGCGGCGGGTGCAAACCACAGCCAATGCCGGAGCCGATTTTGAGCAAACCACCCTCACGGTGTACGATGCGCTCAATCGCGTTGTTCGCACCATCGGCAACTACAAGGCTGTAATCGGCATCTCAAATCCCTATTCAGTGGCCCGCAGCGCGTTTGATGATTATCACGGCGACGATAACACTGAAAACCGGGTCAGCGAGACCGCTTACAATGCCCGCGGACTGGTGAAAAGTCAGACCGATGTGTTAGGGAACGTGACCCTGTTGGGTTACGACCCGGCTGGACGGTTGGTCAAGACGATTCGCAATGCCAGCGTGCCGGGCTATAACAATGACTACAGCGGCATGTCGCCTGATCCGACCCTGGAAGCTTACACACCCGGCAGCAATGCCGACGAAGACCTCATGACCACTCAGGCATATGACGCGGCAGGCAACCTCGTCAAAACGATTGATGCCCTGGGGACGGTCAACTTCACTGTATACGACGCCCTCAACCGCCCAGTAAAAACGGTTCGAGCCGCCAAAGAAAATGCGATCATTGACCTCAATCCGGGGGATGTCGGTTACGCCGCAATCAATGACCCACGTTCAGCAGTCTATGTATTGAGCGACAGCCCGGATCGCGATCTGGTCGAAACCACTGACTACGACGCGCTGGGACGGGTGATCCGCACGCAGCGACTGCTGGACAGCCGGCCTGATGCCCAGTGGGATAGCATGTTGTTCGGTTACGACGCCTTAGGGCGACAGGTCAAAACCGTTCGCAGCGCCACCCAGTCGGAGTATGACCTGGGGGCCGATCCTGATTTGAGTGAGTATGTCCCCAGCCCGGATGCCGACAGCGACCTCCTGACGCAAACGGTTTACGATGCCAATGGCCGCGTCCTGTATACCACCGATGCGCTGGGGGCGCGCACCTATTTCGTATACGACGGGCTGGGACGGCAAGTGCGGGCGATTGCAAACTTCGTGGAGCAGGCTGAAGCCCCTGAATTGTGGGTCTGGGACATTAATGAGTTACGTTGGGAACTCAGCGATGGCGCACCGGATGGCACGCCCATTGACCACGGGACGAAGCTCGACCAGAATATCGTCTCGCTTACCCAATATAACAGCGATGGCCGCGTCCTGTATACCCAGGATATTGTCGGGCGGGTGAACACCAATGTCTACGACGCGCGCGGACGATCCATTCGCACCATCGCCAATTATGCAGCGCAAGGGGGGAGTGATCCCGCCGATTGGGTGTGGAGCGAAGGCAACAGTCGCTGGGAAGACGGCGACGATAATGCCATCGACTTTGGTACTGACAATGACTTTAATGTGATTGCCGACACCGTGTATGACGCGCAGGGGCGCGTGCTCGAAACCATCGACCAGCGCCACAACGTGACTCATTTCGTCTATGACGTATTCGGACGGCGGGTCAAAACCGTCAGCAATTACGTGGATCAGGGTGAAGACCCGGAACTGTGGGTCTGGGACAGCGGCGATGCCCGTTGGGAACAAAGTGGCGGCACGCCTATCGACTTAGGAGTGGATAACGACCAGAACCGCATCAGCGCTACCGTTTACGATCTGGCTGGGCGCGTCTTCAGCAGCCGTGATGCTGCCGGTGTCGAAAGCCGTATCATTTACGATGCGCTCGGACGGCAGGTTAAAACCATTGCCAACTATGTTGAGCAGGGGAGCAGCGATCCTGCCGATTGGGTGTGGAGCGAGGGCAACAGTCGCTGGGAGGATGGCGACGATAATGCCATCGACTTTGGCGAAAACAATGACCAGAACCGCATCAGCACCGTAACCTACAACGGGGGCGGGCAGGTGGTTTCCACGCGGGATGCCCGCGGGACACAGACGGCATTCAGCTACGATCAGGCCGGACGCCGCTTAACGGTTGAACAAGCCGCCGATACACTCTTGTCTACCGTCAGCTACACCTGCTACGACAAGGCCGGACGGGTGCTGCGCACCATCGCCAACTGGAGCGATGACCCGCTGGAAGCCCCGCCGGATGCGCGTGAAGAGGATGGCAGTTGGTCGTTTGCGCCTGAAGAACATGGCGCAGACAACGACGCCGACCTGATTACCGAAGTCCAGTTGGATCGTGCAGGCCGTCGGGTACGGACAATCGACCCACTCGGCAACGAAAGCCTGACGCGCTACTTCAAGGATGGGCAGGTACAGTCCCTCACCGACGCGGAGAACATGGTCACGGCATACCGCTATAATGGGTTGCGTCGCCGGACACGGGTGGTGCAGGGCTATCAGCCGGTTTCGCACATTGCCTTCTACTCAGATCGGGATGCCAATCTGGAAATTTATACCATGAATCCCGATGGCAGCAATCCGATCAACCGCAGCAACGAGGCAACCACCGACCAGGATGCCAGTTGGTCGCCGGATGGCAGTCAGATGGTGTTTATCTCCAAACGGGATGGTGGCGTATCCGCTTACCAGGACGTGTACGTGATGGATGCCGATGGCAGCAATGTCCAGCGCCTGACGGATTTGAGCGGATTGGCCGTCCTCCCGGCCTGGTCGCCGGATGGGAATAAAATCGCCTTCTCGTTTAGAAGCAGTGGCGGTCTCTACAACGAACTGTACGTGATGGACGCCGATGGCTCAAACCAGACCCAGATTTACACCGATCCCGATTTGGAGATTTCTCATCCGAGTTGGTCGCCTGACAGTCAGCGGCTGGCTGTGTATATCGGCCCGGATGCCACCCACAATGACATCTATGTGATGGACGCTGACGGCACGAATCTGGTCAACCTGACGGATGACGACAGCCAAAATAACACCTTCCCCTCGTGGTCGAAGGACGGCAGCAAGATTGCCTTCCAATCGCATCGCGAAGGCAACTGGGATGTGATCGTGATGGATGCCGATGGGACGAATCAGACGAATCTCACCTCAGACAGCAGCGCCGATGACTTTTATCCGGCCTGGTCGCCCGACGGGAGCCAAATTGTCTTCTATTCCACACGGGATGGGGATCGTGAAATTTTCGTCATGGATGCCGACGGGGAGAATGTCTTGCAGTTGACTGATAATTCGGATCAGGATCGTTATCCGCAGTGGCAGCCCTTTATTGATCCCGCCCAGTGGGTCTGGAATGATGATCCCGGCCAGTGGGAAGACGGTTATGGCTATGTGCTCGTGCATGGTGCGAACAGCGATCAGAATATCATTGTCGATGTCACCTATGACCTCGCCGGACGGGTCGTCAGCCAGCGCGATCCGCGAGGCAATGAGACTACCTATACGTATGACCGGTTGAACCGCCGTTTGACGCTGACTAATCCGCTCGACATCACCTGGGCAACCGCCTACGCCAACTTGGGCAGCGGTGGCTCACAGGTCGTGATGACCTATCCGGGGATCACCAGTGCAGCCGATTACGCCGTCGAGCGCACCTTTGACCGTCTGGGGCGCTTGTTGAGCGTGGCTTACGGTGATCCTGACAGCACACCGGATGTCAAGATGACCTATGATGCGGCGGGCAACCGGGTCACGGTCAGCGAATACAGCGATGTGGATTTCACCGCCCTCAGCCGGGAAACCCATTTCAGCTACGATGCCATGCGCCGGATGGCCGCCGCTGAATTCGATACCGATGGCGATACCGTCGCCGAGGAAGGTGTCAGCTACGCTTATGACGTGGCCGGTCAGCGCACCTTGCTGACTCTGCCGGGCAACCTGCATATCACCTATGCCTATGACGAACGCGGACGCCTGATTGCCTTGAAAGATTGGGATCATCAGGAGACTGCGTTTGAATACGACGAGGTGAGCCGTCACGTCACAACCGAACGTGCCAATCATCTGCGTTCGGAATATGCCTACGATGCGGGTGGGCGGCTGACCCAACTGCGTCATCTGAAAACACCAGGGCCGGATTTCCCGACGACGGGTGTGCTGGACGACTTTGACCGTGCTGATGGGGGCATTGGTGGCAATTGGTCAGGCCAACCAGCGGGCTACGCCATTGATGACAACCAGATGCTGGTCGATGACGGCAACCTCATCACCTGGAATCCCACCAGTTTTGGAGCCGATCAGGAAGCCTTTGTGACCTTGACGGCCATCAATGAAGCTGCCGATGAAATCGACCTGCTGCTCAAGACCGATTGGGACAGCCGGGCGCTGGAAATCTTCTATCATCCTGGCGGCAGTGTCGTCCAGGTCTGGACGTATAATGTGTCCGAAAATTGGGTGCAGCGTGGGTCTGACATCACGGTGACGTTTGCAGTGGGCGATCAATTCGGCGCACGGGCGCTGGCCGATGGCACGGTAGAGGTCTACAAGAATGGGACGCTTCTGGGCAGCCGCGATGCGAGCGGTTGGGCGGACTATGCCGGTGGTGGTTATATCGGTTTCTGGTTGGTGAATGCCGCCGATACCGTCTTGGAGAATTTCGGCGGCGGGGATGTTGTGTTTGACGCACCTAATCCCACCCTGGCGCACTTTGAGTATCAGGTCAACAAACTGGGCAATCGCACCCAGGCATTGGAAGTTCTGGCCCAGCCAGAGACGACAACTGATACCATTATCGCCTACGATGACAAGGGTTTGGTACTGACCGGCTCGTGGTCAGCAATCAGCACTTTCCAAGAGTCAACCGATACCGAAGCGGTACTCAAGCTGCTGTTCCTGGCCGATGAGGCCACGCTCACGATGGGCAAGGGGCCGGATCACTCGATCTATGATCTGTATCTGGATGGCGCGTTCTGGCAGAGTGTTGATGGCTATGCCGCCAGCCCCGACCAGGAAGACATCCCCATCACCAACGTAACGCTGCTCGATGAAGGGCCACATACCCTGGAAATTCGCAACCAGGAAAACAAGAATGGCAGTTCCAGCGATTACAAAGTGCGCTTCAATCAACTGTTGGTCGAGGACAAAACCTGGACGCTGCACACTATCGAGTACAACTACGATGCGCTGTCACGGTTGCTGGAAGCTCGATACAACCCAGGAATCAATGTCGATGCCATTGACGATGATTTGCTGCGCCGCTACCAATATGCTTATGACCTTGCCGGTAACCGCCTGGAAGAGACTATTGCGCTCAACGGCGGGATGCCGACAACGGCGAGCTACAGCTACAACCCGGCCAATCAGATTGACAATATGGATTATGAGTACGATGCCAATGGCAATCTCATTGACGACGGCACGAACACCTACACCTGGGATAGAGCCAATCATCTAGTGCAGTGGGACAACGGTGTGGCAGCCGATCTGACAGCTTATGCCTACGATGGCCTGGGCAACCGCATCTCACAGTCGCTCGGCACGACCAGCCCAACCATCACGAAGTACCTGCTCGACATACAACCGGGCTTGTCGGTTGTCCTTAGCGAAACAACTGGCGCGAATACTATTCGCAATGTTCACGCGCCGCGCGGCATCCATGCCCACAAGGACGCAGGCGGTGCTTGGGAATGGATGGTGCAGGATGGCCTGGGCAGCGTGCGCGGAGTCGTGGATAACGGCATCGGGGTGCTGGAAAGCCGGAACTATGACCCGTATGGGACGGGTTTTGATGCGATGGGGAGTAACCAGACAGTCTATGGTTTCACAGGTGAGCCGACGGACGACAATGGGCTGCTGTACCTACGGGCGCGGTACTACAATCCAGTAGCGGGCGTGTTCACGGCGCTTGATCCATTTGAAGGTATTCCGGATAGGTCAATGAGTTTGAATGGATATTCATGGGGTGAGGGGAATGTACCAAACGTTATTGATCCGAGTGGGATGTCTTGTATCAATGCTTCAGTTACAAAGCATATACCTCTCAGGCCTGTGGTCATGCAAATAAATTCAATTGAGACATTGATTAACACCATAACACAGACTTATCCTGTACGAAGCATTGAGCGTGGGTTAGATAGTACTGGCAAGCAACAACTTCCTGGCCCATTCACCGAACAAACACATCTCTCTGTACTAGAGCATTTACAATATGCCTTGAAAATGATTGATGAGAAACTCAAAACAACAATGGGTAGAAATTTGGTAAATATCTTCACTCAAAGCGAATACCTTGACATCCGGCTTGACTTTCTAGGCAGAAATGGTGATCGCTCGGGAATAACCCCTCATGACATTCCTAATCTTCAGCGCCTTGGCAATAATATGACATCAGACCATATTACACATGAATGGGGTCATGCGATTGACAGAAAAGTCAATTTCCGTCATAGTAATAGTCTGGCAAATCAAGGTGTTCGGACAACATCCAAAATTTCTGCAACGGCGACAATTAGCATTACAAATATAAAAAAAGACGAGCAACAGATTACAGGTTTGCCAAGTTGCAGCCCCTTTCCCCTGGGTGATCCAATAGAGGCACCGTACGGTACATCATTCCAAGAATATTTACTTAGTGGATTCCCGCCAGGAAGTCAACAGTACCAACGCTGTCTTGTTGGCTATGGAGACATTGCCGATAGCGATATTGATCCAAGAGAGGATTGGGCTGATATGTTTATGAATTGGGTTTATGATCGTCGGGAAAGTGACGGTAATGCAGGTTTTAGCAAAGTTCAACCTCCTAGCCAAAAAAGGATATTTGGGCTTAACCGTAGGACATGGATTGACGTATATGCAAGAGGTAATCTTTGATCAAAGCCCTTAACCAACGGTAACAGTGTTAAATTGGAGCGAGATTTTCATAGGGCGACCCTTAGGGTCGCCCTACCTCTTTGAACTTCAATAGTTATTAAACAGGAGATTATTGTAATGTCACGTATATCATGTTTTTTTATAATAGCGTTAGTGTTATTAAATCCTGGATTTGTACAATCAAAAGCTTCGGTGTTCGATTCACAAGGTGTCGAAATGGTCTTTGTTCCAGGTGGACAAGTGAAACTAGGAATGACACTAGATGAAGCAATAAGTTTTTGTAAAAGTTTGAATTCTGAGACTTTGGATTGTTCGCAAACATTCCTCACCACACTATACGCTTTTATAGATCATACCACAGCTGATGTACCCGACTTTTACATGGATAAGTATGAAGTATCTGTAAAAGACTACATTAAGTGTGTTGAAGCAGATATTTGTGTTTTACGACCAGTTGAAAATGAATTCTACTCCTTATTAGAATCGCCTGATTTGTTAATTGGTGATCTTCCTGTTTCTGGGATTAACTACTATGAGGCTGCCATATATTGTGCGTGGCGACAGGCGCGATTGCCAACTGAAGCTGAATGGCAATATGCTGCTGTCGGATCGAATGCTTATCCTTTTCCATGGGGAGAAGATACACATGATGTACCAGCAAAATACTGTGATGGAACCTGTATGTCTGCAACCAACCCACCACCGAATAATAATTTTCGGATAAAAGTACCTATAGATACCTATGCAGATGGTCAGAGTTGGTCGGGAATTTATAACCTGTCTGGAAATGTGGCCGAGTGGACTTCGACGTGGTATTCAATGGAACCAAGTGTTGGTGGAGACATCCGCATTAGTAAAGGAGGCAGTTACGATTCTAGTCTTCTGGAGCTTGCAGTTTGGTTACGCACACCGGAGAGTACATTACTTCCCTTTCGGGCAACAGGATTTCGTTGTGTAAGGACTATTGCTCCCTAAAAGATTAACAAATCCGATACTTTATCTTGACGAATTATTCTATCTGTGAGCGATAACCTAACTGTAATTGTAAAATGCCCCAAGCTTTGAATGTTGGAGGCTTTTTATTTAAATGCTTCATGTATGTTGAACAATTAAACTTTGACCGCCATCTCATTTAAGGCATTTTTGTTATATTGCACAGCTTAGTAGATTTCTTGTGCTAAAATAGATACTGATTATTTAACGAAATAAGCACCAAAACTGGGCGAGTATTGGATTCGGACATATTCTACCGATTTGCGGCAGACGCTAAGCACTAAGGTGCGATTCTTGCTCAGCCTCGGTATGATAGCCGTTCTGACCAGCCGTTTGAGCAGGCGGCGGCCTTTGAAGTCATTGCTCTAGTAGGGTGCTCATCCTGCTCATTTCAACGCGAAGCGCTTGTATTTCAGCAAACTCACATTTGCATAGATAGTCTCGCCTCATAAAGTTCAGCAGCTTGTAATGGTTGTATGAGGCGCTTTATGATTGGTCACTCAAGCACCGATGGTGGCGACGTCCGCGTTCACATTAGCACTGGCACTGCGTGTCGAGATGTGGGATACAGTGTAGTGTAGTGTTCTTTCAAGTTGCGCATAGTAACCTGAAAATACTGCAAAAATAAGTCCAAATAGGGTGTCACAAAGTTAAATCTTACTCTCGGCTACCATGTGCCGTTCATCTGTCTGTCATTCACGGGCACTATACCACCCTGCCCAATAATAACCAGGTCTACGACAATATCGAGAAAAGAGTGCAGACTGCTAATGTATATTCGGTACAAGATGCATTGAGCTATTCAAGCGCCGCGTCAAACATCTGATTGACGGTGATCTGAAAGCCAGGGAGAATGCTGCCTGCATCTAGTAAGTCATCGTCATTTAATAGCTGCCTATCATCCAGCGTCCGCACTTCGACAAGCCGTTTTCGCGGATAAATCAGCCAGACCAGCTTCGCACCATTAGCAAGGTAATAGTCGCCGGTCTCCGACATATACTTGTCGGACTGGCCTGGGGATTGGATTTCGGTAACAAAGTCAGGGACGAAGGAAAGCGGTTTGTTCAGGTCGATTGTGCGACCTTCGCGAAGCACAACGGCCACATCAGGGATACGGTCATTCGTTTCATCGTCTGACAGCTTAATTCGCACTTCCGAAAATACCCATACGAATGGATGACTTTGCCGATACTGGATAAATAGACCAATCAGTAGACTTGCAATAAGCGCGTGCAACTGCGTTGGCATTTTCTCGACAATCTCCCCATTGACCAGCGCAAACCGACGGCCAGCATTTTGTGGTTGTTTTACGAACTGCTCAAAAGCCTCTGTAGTAATCGGTTTGGCTTGAGTGACCATTAAACTCACCTCTCTGGTATGGGCAGGTGAACTTCCCGCATAGCTTTTATTGATTGCCTAAGTGTAGATCAAGAATGCTAATTCGTCACCCTATCAAGTCTTACCGCCGATGTCTTACCACGCCTTTCTCTGCTGCCCGATGACATTTTTAGATTATCTAGCACCCAGAGTACATGTATTTGTGGAACCGGGCGTGTTGTGTGTAGATTGGACGAGAGAGTGCTGCCTAGCAG
>JBDTNB010000129.1:0-19711 GCA_039933955.1 Chloroflexota bacterium | reverse complement strand
ACGATACAGGGATTTCCGGTGAACTGAGAGCTTTCCTTCGTATACTGCATCACCTCAATGGCGAGACCATCCGGGTCTTTCATCCATGCCTGCCAGGATTTGTCACCACCCTGCTTTTTATCCGTAATCGTCCAACCTTTGCTGCGGATGCCCTCAATGGCGGAGTCAATATCTTCCACCTCAAGGCACAGGTGCGGGATCAAAGGACTCTCGATATTCACTTCTTTTCGCTGCTTAAAAATTTCGATGAAGGTCATATCCCCAGCATCCAGATAGAAGCCGAAGAGACTACCGTTTTCCAGAAAATCGAACACTCTTTTCATCCCCAGAACTTCACAGTAAAAATGTTCACTTGCAGCAAGGTCTTTGGACACCAGATTCGCATGGGCGAGACGTTTAATCATGCTAATTTCTCCAGTAGGAATCGAATTAAATTGTTGGGATCGTTTATGATGCTAGCGCAGGTAAACGGAGTGGTCAACGCCCTCCCCGAACCATTCGAGCATACAACTTAGACCGTGATTGCCAGTTATTTATCGTTACCCCCTCACCCCAACCCCTCTCCCCGGAATTCAAGGGAGAGGGGCTAAAACCGCGTGGCATTGGGTTCCCTCCCCGAATTCGGGGAGGGTTAGGGAGGGGTCAATAACGGCAAACACTTACTAGCAATCAGGGTAACTTAGCTTTTGATCGCCTCGCTGAAAAGACTTTGATTTTCGCGCAAATAATCCATATCCGCTTGATAGAGTGGAATGTGTTCCAGGTTGGAAGATGTGCGCGTCATGTAGCTGACCATCGCCTCCAAACGCCGTATCACCGTTGCGATCAAAATCTCGCGTCCATCAGAATTCAGTCCATAGGCATCGCAAAATAATTTCAGACGCCGCGCTCGATCTGGGATGGGTTCCCAGCCGCAGTCCAACGTATGAGCGTCATTCGTCAGCGGCACAAACCGGTAGACCGCGTAGGCCACGTCCCAGACGCGCATCCCCGGCCCCGCCGTATCAAAATCAATGATCCCGGCGATATGTTCGTCTTTGAATACGCAGTTATAGGGCGCAAAATCATTGTGGCAGATCACTTCATAAGCCGCCGCCGAATCAACATGCAAGAAAAATTCCGAGTCCGGTGGGATAACAAACTGCCGAGTCAAATCATGAAATCGGCGCAGCAGTTGTGCCGCTTCCACGAGAATCGCGTCGGACTGCATGTAAGGCATCAGCGGATAATTACCCACATCCCCCTCAAAAAAGGTCAGGCGTTCCTGCGTGTCGCTGCTTTCCAGCAAAACGGGCGATTCCTTAAAATCCGCAGCCATCAAATAGCGCAGCAGCGCGTGTACAAACGGCGACCATGCGCCGGTTTGGCGAACCACCGTTTGTCCCTGTCGCATCACTTGATTGCTATTCCCGCCCGTTAAAATCTCCGAATCACCCATATCGCGTGCCCCATCCTCGGCAGATACTTTTCGTTCGGTGAAATCGTATAGTATAGTCAGGCTGTACGACTTCGTAGAGGAATTTTATCATGCTGCCCGATGTTAATCGTGCCAACCGCCGTCGCGCCCTGATAATTGCCTGCATCGCCGGGATCATCGTGTTCATCTTATGGAACATCCCGCAAATCAGTCAGGCGATTCTGTATCCCTTCCATCTGTTCGTGACCTACGTCCATGAAGCAGGACACGGCACAATGGCACTGCTGACCGGTGGTCAATTCCTGGGTTTCGAAATCTTCGCCAACGGCGCGGGACAGGCGCTCACCGCTGGTGGAAGTCGTCTGTTAATTCTCCCAGCGGGTTATTTGGGCGCGGCTTTATTCGGCGCGGTGTTATTCTATATCACCAATACCGGGCGCTACAGCCGCTCGATTTCAATCTCGCTGGGTATCGGCCTGCTGGTTTTCTCGGTCATCTTCGGGCGCTTTTCGATCACAGCCTTCGTGGTCGGCGCGGCCTTTGCCGCCGTGCTCATTGTCATTGGCTGGAAGGCCAACCGCGACTTCAACCTCCTCATCCTCAATATGCTGGCCATCCTCACGGGACTTAACGCCGTCCTCGATTTATTTTTTCTGGTCAGCAACAGCAGCGCATCACTGGGTGACGTGCGTAACGATGCAGCCGCCTTCTCCGCCGAGGTTTTTCCGCTGATTCCTGGTGCAGTCTGGGCACTATTATGGGCGCTGCTGGCGGTAGCGATACTCGGCATCGCCATCTGGTACAGCGTCATCCGCCCCATGCGCCGCAGATAAGCCTTCATATTTCGACCCTGAAATTTTTCGTAATTTTTCACACACACATTAAACAAAACGCAGTATTATTACAGACGTTAGAAGATGACGTCACATTGGGGAAAAATTGGTGAGTACCGTTCGGGTCGAACCCATTGAAAATTATCCAGCTTTAAAAATGACCTGGCAGCATGATGTGCGCGACTTGGATGTTGTCAATGCCTTCAAGCAAATCAACACCATACTGCAAAACAGCACTGATCCCGTTTTTGTAGTGGTCGATTTGTCAGCTAACCCAAATTTTCCGTTACTGACCACTATCCATGAGGCCATTGCGCCTTACCGGAATCCATTGTTAGAAGAGTGGCTGGTTATTGGTAGTAATTGGATGGCACGTGCCGTCGAAGGCACGCTCGCCAAATTAACTCGCCAGAAGAATGTACGTTGGTTTACTAAAGAAGTCGATGTCATGGACTATTTGAGCACCCAAATCGACAACGCTTGAGACCAACCCTACATCTGCTGAACGTCAGCACATGATTAAATCTTTGACACGGTTACGTTCAACTTTCATTTCGTCAGATTTGAGTACGATGGATGTGGAAAATGTTATTACAAGACACCGATAAGATCATCCCGATCACAACCGTCAATGTCGAACCCATCGAGAAATATCCAGCTTTAAAAATGACCTGGCAGAATACCGTCGTTGATGCCGATGTAGCCCCTGCCTTCCGCAAAATCATGAAAGCACTGGATGCCACCAATCGCCCACTGTATATTGTGGTTGACCTCCTGAGCAACCCGCGCTTCCCGATGATGGTTACAGTGCAGGAAGCGCTGCCCTGCTACCGTGATCCTATGTTGAAAGAATGGCTGATCGTGGGATCCAATTGGATGGCGAAAGCCATTGAGGGCACGCTCTCCCGCATCACCCGCCACAAAAATGTCCGCTGGTTCACCACTGAAGCCGAAGCGATGGCCTACCTCGATTCTGTCCTGGCAGCTTAATGATGTGAACGCTCTCATAGAGTATACCGCGCCGTCGCTCACCATTCGGCGGCGCGGCCTCGATTTGGATGTCTGTTATACTTTCGATCAAATCTGTTCTGGCGCAGCCTGGATAAACCTCGGCATCTGCATAACGCTCGTTAAGCTGAAAAGCACCTTCCGGCACATCAAACAGGTGTAAAATATTTCCTATCTAGCGAAGCTAAAACAGGAAGTCAGATTGCTAAAAATTGACCGAGCAACAGGCGATATTACCTGGGAAAATTATGTTTTGTACCCACGTCTATTTCACGATGATTTTGCCAAAAAGTATCCACAGCTTAAACCAGTTCACGATATACACACACCTGATGGGATGCATGAGAGGGGTTATCATTTTCCGATGATAAACCTTGATACTTATGAGGTGGAAGTGAAAATTACCTATTTTGATTCCAGATTATCGGGAATCTATATTGGCAGAGAGAATTCTATTGAGTCTGATGACGAGGCTACTCGTTGGCGGCATGGACTACCAGGATGGGTGAGGGTTGCTAAAAATTGGCTAATAACCCAACTCGGTCAACCTCATGAAATTCGGCCTGGGGTGTTATACGATGAAAAAAGCTGGTTAACGCCTGAGGAAATCCAACATCTTCAGTTATGGGGTTATGGCTTTGAATGGGGCGAAGCTGGATTTTGGTATGATGGATTACAACAACCGGGCGATATATACATCCATTATCAAGAAATCAGCAATTGGGATGAATTGGCTGTTGAATGCGAAACACTTCTGCAAAAGCAACAACAGCAAAATGGAAGATATATCTCACATTTATTGACAACTCGTTCCCTAATTGACATTTTGCGTCAGCATTTTGACTACCAAAAAACGAAACCGCGCGTCTACTCTAGGGGATTACAATTCCAGCTATCTGACCTGCTCGATACGAGAGTGACAATGATATTGCTAACTGCATACCCGAATGAGATTAAGAAAAGGTACGAAATTTCGAGATCCGACACCCATAGGAAAGCCTTCATTCCGGCTGATGACCATTCACAACTTATAGATAATTTGCGAGAGTTCTTAGAAAGTGAAAACATGTAGCTGGGGCGATTACATCATTTCGCCCAACTTTTAACTGCTTTTCTGCACATACTCCAGCAAATGTGCAATCGTCCGAAATCCGATTCGCTCATACACACGCCGTGCGGTGTCATTCCCGGCGATCAAAAAGGCCACCTCGACGCCGCTGTCGAAGGCCGCCCGCGTAATAGAGGCAGTGAGCACCGCGGCAATACCCTGCTGGCGAAAGTTCGGCAAAGTGGTAATCCCCACCAATTCCGTCAGCCCATCGCGAATTTCACTGAACCTCCCCGCCGCCGCCGGTTCACCATCCAACCGCGCCACAAATGACCGACTCGTGACCAGCGTTTTGCGGAACGCCTCGGCAATCACGTCCGTCGCCAAAACCGACTGCGGATCAAAGCCCAGCGAATTCACGTTCCAACCCACTTTGATTTCTTCCAGCGGCGCATCTGATCCCGCCATTGTGACCGCCAACCCCGGCACATCTGGCGGATGAATCAACATCCCCGCTGTGCAGTACATCACCGGCAGCCGCACGGTCTCTTCAAAAGGTGCAACACTTGTGTGGTGTTTCACTTCTGGGTCTTCTTCTCCCTCTCTGTACACGGGGAGGGAGCCAGAGGGAGGGGTTCTTGGCGTTGGGGGGAGGGGATAATTCCCTAATTGCAAATGAATCGTGAGTCCCGGCGCAAACGCATCCAGATATTGCACGCAGGGTACACGCCCTCGTTCGACAAAAGCCGCGCATACCCGACTAATGTCGGCTGGCGTGTATCCAGCCGACTCATCAGGAATCGCAATGCCTTCTTCGGGATTGGTAACGGATGGATTAAAAAACAGCGTAAAAGGGGAAAGCGAAACCCGCTCGCGCCCATCAAAAAGGGTTTTTTCGCGCAGATAATGTTGCAGCCGGTTGACCAGCCCCAACATTACAGCGTTGCCAGCCAATCGGCGATGACTTGCCGGGTTGCGTCCGGTGCGGACTGCGGGAACATATGCCCATGTCCGGGAATTTCGGCATAAGCAGCTTGCGGCACGAGCGCACGTAGTTCTTCAGCCGATTCCGCCTGAAAAGTATCGCTGTCGCCGCCGCGAATCACCAGCAGCGGCAGTTTTAGCTTCGGCAGTTCATCCCAGGTTTTGGTGTAAAAGGTGCTGAAATAATAGGCCTCCCACTCCGGCGGAAATGCCAGCTCAACTCCGCCCCCGTCTGTCAGTTTTGTGCCACTTTCAGCATACAGGCGTACCGTCTCATCCGGCCAGGGGGCAAACAGGGATTTGCCTTTAAAATAAGTGTAAGCCTCCTTAGCATCTGCCCAGTTTCGCTTCCGCCGCAGCGCACCCTGCACCAGCGGAAAATCGCGGATGCTGCCATCAGCTTGTATCTGCTCCATATAACCTGTCGCCGATGCTGAAAATATCGTCGGGTCAAGCAAAATCAGTGCGCGGAATCGTTCTGGATGGGCAATCGCCGCCAGAATCGACGCAATCCCGCCCATCGAATGACCAATGGCGATCACATCGCGCAAATCATGTTGTACCAGCGCGTCTGATATGTCGTCCGCAACGACGTGCCAGTCATGCAGGACATCTGGCGGTTTTTCCCCCGGCCACAACGCGCGCGGCAGCAGGCTTATCACCCGATATTGATCGGTAAACGGCTTCACCAACGGCGCATAAGTCTGCGGCGGAAATCCATTGGCAAGCGCTGTATAAATGACCTGCCCCGCACCGCCAAATTCATAAATCGGCTGCATCGTTTTATCCATCCCCACGCACGCGCGTCGGCGTCACACGAATCGCGACTGAAAATTCTCCCGCAAGCTGTTCTGGTGTCCGGCCAATATCCGCAATTCCCGTGCGATACTTATCGAGATAAGCGCTGATCTGGTTGGAGGGCAGCGCATCTTTATCCACCACTGCTTCCCCGGTTACAACCGCAAAACCATCCTCGCCATATTCATCCGTATGCGCGAAGATGATCGACACCTTCAGATTTTGCGCGATATTCCGCAATTTTTGCGCTGTCGGCTGGCTGAAAATCAACAGGGTTGCGCCGTCCCACAAATACCAGACCGGAACCGACTGCGGCGTACCATCCACCCGCACCGTCGTCAGCCAGATCGTTTTTTCGTCGCGCAGCCGCTTTTCGAGTTGGGCGTTGATCTCAACTGCCATAATGATCCTTTAATTGGATTGACGATAAATTATTTCGAATTCAAGAACACCCACTAACGGCTGGTGATGCCCCAAAAATGTATCACGCCGTCATGCCCTGATACAATCAGCAGGCGGCCATCCTCGCTGAAAGCAAAACTACTCGCATCAAAACTTTTGATGAGTCTGGCTTCAGGATCGTCCACTTGCGCCAATACATTCCACAATCGAACATCGTCACCGCTAGTAGCAAAAAGGCTTCCATCCCTGTTAAAACTGCCATCATATGCCCCATCCGGGCAGCAAACACCGAAAGACGCCGCTTGGCTTTGAAACGAACCCGATTTGTCTTTCAAAACCCTATCCATCTTCCACACGGCGGCTATATCTGGGGTCATGAGGTGCAGACCTCCTTCGGTGGCATAGATAATGCCATAGGTAAGTGCGACAGACGAATGATCTTGGCTAAACACAATATGACTCACCATATCATCGGCTTGAATCATGACTGTGGGATCAGTATTGCCATCCAACACATCAGCAACTTCCCATATATTCACGTGATCACTCACGCCTGGAAGCGCTGCCAGCAACTTCCCATCCGGGCTAAGGGACACTCTTAAAAATGGTATTGATTCTTCACCTGAGGGAATATAAGCCAATTGCGTTTCTGTCGAGGTATCCCACAACCGGAGGCTGTTATCGGGTGCTGGGCATTCTTGATCGCAGTAACCACCTGAAGTATCGCCACTGACCGAAGCCAATAGACGGCCATCTGCGCTAATTGCCAGATCATGAATTGTATAATGATCGTCAGCAAAGGTATGCGATTCTCCTGTTTGAGTATTCCAGACAGTAATTCCCTCCCCAGCCGCATATAACTTTTGGCCGTCGGAACTCAGAACAACCGCATCTCCATAAAGACCATACCATGCATGGTTCAACACCGAGATGGGTTCACCGTTTTGTGTATCCCACACCTTAAAAGCTTCAGGCGACGATGTAACCAATTTCGAACCATCCTCGCTGACTGCCTTGACAATCCCCATATCCTCATAACGTGGGCTTTCATCAATCAACGTTGCTGTCGCCGTATCCCAGAGTTGCAAGCCCTTATCAAAGCTCATCGTAGCGATTCGAGTGCCATCGGGACTGAAATATACGCTGCCATTGCTTGAAATTGAAACCGGCAGTGTTCCTATTTCTTTTCCGCTAACGACCTCATATAAATCAATAGCATCCCCATTGGTAACTGCGAGAACGTAGCTGTCCGGGCTGATCGCGCTCACGAATAGCGAACGATCCTCTTGTCCTAAGGAATAAACCAGTTCACCAGTTTGAACCCACCAAACTTCAACGTGCTGATTTTCATCGGTGAGGATCAAAAAGCGGCTGTCCGGCGTAAAAACGATGGACGAAATATAGGCATCATGTCTAATCTGGGCAACAATCTGCTGGGTTTTAAAATCCCGGAGATCAATGGTGTAGTCTTTATATTCATCGCTTCGGACTGCCATAACCTGACCATCAGGACTAAGCGTGCCGCCACCGGGTGTCATTTCACCCGTTTTCACATCAATAACGTTTATAAGGCTGAAAACATAGCGGCTGTCTTCGCTGATCTTTGGGACAAAATAGGGATCATTGCCCATATCAGCAGCTACTTCTTTTCCAGAAGCCACATCCCAGACCGTAACCACGCCGTTTAAGGGAAAATATTCTGGGCCAGCCGCATTTCCCGTGACGACAATTGACCAATCCTGGCTGAAGACCACGCTGCCTGTTCTACCGGGCAAATCCCAGGTCGTCAGAATTTTGTCAGTTGCGATGTCTCGAAATTCTAGGGTTTCATCATGCCAGATCGCCATTTGGATTCCATCCGGGCTGATCCAGGTTTGACCGCGTACATTCTCGGCCATCAGGCGCGGCTCAATACTTAAATCAGCGGCATCGTGCAGCCACAAACCGCGATCATTTTTGATGGCAAGGGTCTTGCCGTCGGGCATCCAGAAAACCTGCCCGACTCCACCATAGCCAATCGCCGCAAGCTCAGTCAAGCGCCCCACATTAGCGGCAGTAATCGGCTCTAAATCCGACGGCAAAAAGGATTCCTGCCCCGCTGTCACAGGATGTGAAAGACCAAACACCAGCATCATAGTGAGGCAGAAAAACCAGCGTCTCTGCATGGATTATTCCTTTCTGACGCGGCGATTTCAAGAAAAAGGGTATGGCTCTCGACATACCCTCGTGTACTGTCGATGAATTACACCGCTTCTAAGTCAGCAATCGTCCCTTCCAACAGCCCAACGAGTTCACCCATCGTCCCGGCGTCGAATGAGAATTTCGCGCCCGCTGCCGCATACAATTCTGGCAGTTTTCGCGTCCCACCCAACGACAGCCCGTAGCGATACTGCTTGACTGCCCCCGCCTGATCGGCTAGCGAATTACGCCACACCTGCACCGCGCCGACCTGTGCCAATCCATAATCGACATAGTAGAACGGAATCTGGAAAATATGCAGCTTGCGATGCCAGCCGGTCTTCATCTCAGCATCCAGTTCGCTCCAGTCCTGCCCTTTCATGAAGCGTCCCCATAACTCTGCCCATTTCGCGTCACAGTTCGCGGGTTCCATCGCATCGTCGGGATGGGTATAGACCCAGTGTTGGAAGGCATCGACCACCGCCATATACGGCCAGAATTGAATGATGCCTTCGAGATGTTCAATCCGTGCGCGGGCGGCTTCCTGCGGCGTATAATACCCGCCCTTGTCCGCCGCCAGATACGGCGCGCCCAGCAGTTCCATCGACATCGACGCGACCTCGGCAATTTCCGGGCCGTAATCCAACTGCTGAAAATACGGCAGACGGGCACTTTCGAAGGAGTGGAAAGCATGACCGCCTTCGTGCAGCAGGGTTTGCACATCATCGTGGACGCCGACGGCATTCATGAAAATAAATGGCCGTTTGACCGCTGCCAATGTCGCCTGATAACCGCCGGGGCCTTTGCCTTTGCGGTTGTCCAGATCGAGCAGATGCTCTTTCCGCATCGTCGCAAAATAAGCACCTAATTCCGGGTCAACTTTGCTGAAAATCGCCTCGGTTTTGGTATTTAATTCTTCAGCATCTTTGAACGGACGCAGCGGCGAACGCCCTAGCGGATCAGCATCCAAATCCCAGGGACGGACGCTCATAATATGCAGACGTTCGCGCCGTTTTTCATAAATCCGCGCCGCCGCCGGGACGACAACCTGTTCAATCGCGTCATGGAAGGTCACGCAATCGTCCGGCGTGTAATCAAAACGCTTGAACTGCTCCCAGCGGAACGCGCGATAATCATCGTAGCCCGCGTTAGCGGCCTGTTTGCGCCGCAGCACCATATACTGCTTCCATAAATTATTTAGCGACTCGCGATCCGCCAACTGCCGTTCCGCCGCCTGCCGCCAAGCATCCTCGCGCACTTCACGATCCGGGTCTTGATACACCGGTTTCAACTGCGGCAGTGTCAGTTCTTTGCCTTCCCATTGGATGGTTTGCGCGCCGATAATTTTGTCATAGTTATTCGTGAGTTCCTGCTCCTGCGTGAACAGCGGCACATTTTCCTCGCGGAACAAGGCAGCCTCGGAGCGGATGTTACGCAGCGGAATCTCGAATCCAGCCGATTCTAATTTGCTGTCCAATAATTTTTGTTTCAAACGCTGCTCGGCGGGTTGGAAGGGTTCCCAAACCTCATGCAGATAAGCGTGAAAACGCTCAACCCCGGCGGTGTCTGTCGTATCCAGGGTCGTCGCGATCATCAGCCGCGTGTACGACTCCTGAATCAATTCCACCAGCCGCGTCCAATCCACTAACCATTGATCCACATTCCCCGCGTCGATAGCCCGCGCTTCGAGTTCATCGTAAAACGGTTCAATTTGTACCCATTTCCAGGCCATAAATTCTTGAGCCGTTGTAGGCAGTGTATTAAACATTAAAATTTTCCTTTCGTGGTCGCTCATGCCCCACAATCATACAAGTAAATACTTTCCAAAGCCATTCAACCCCAGCATACCAATTACGATGTTTAAAACAGCCCTTTTACCGCCAAATATTTAAAATACCTATAGAATAAATAGACTTACCGTGATTGCTAGTCAGAAGTTTTGCCTTTATTGACCCCTCCATAACCCTCCCCGTGCGAAGCCCCGCGAAGCGGTATTCGGAGAGGGAACCAAATGTAGTCCGGTTTTTAGCCCCTCTCCCTTGAATTCGGGGGAGAGGCTGCCGAAGGCGTGGGGTGAGGGGGTAACAATGGGCGACTAGCAATCAGGGTAGACTTGTCTTTTATCCTTTGACTTAACGAAGCGTAGTGAGAGACGATCAACTATTGACTAAAACCCTCATCACCCGCCTGAATCAACAGCCCATCGCCCTGGCGGAACTCAACCACCAGACTCGCTCCGCACCCCGCCGCAAACGCCGCTGGACGCGCTGGCTGGATAATGGATTTAACCTCATCGTTTATGGGACAGCCGTTTTGCTGCTGCTCAGTGAAATCGTCAAAGCGCTGGGATTGAGCAGGGGTATATGGGGGCTGGATTACACTACTGACCCACCGAATTGGTTTCGGGTCGGGGTCATCACCTGCATCGTACTCTCAATCGCCGCTGCTGTGGTCATGCATTTTCGCTGGATGTTCCAAACTCTCGCCTTATCCGCCAACAGCATCACCCGCGAACGGCAGTCCAATAATTGGGATATGCTGATTCTCACCGGAATCGACGCCGGTAAAATTGTGCAGGGCAAATGGTGGGCAACCGTGCGCCGCATGACACGGCCTTACATGATGTTGGGCATTTTGCGCGCCTTGCTGGTCGTATGGGCAGGTGCATTGAATGGTAATCTATATATATATCAAATCTATGGTCGTACAGGTTTCTTATTGATTCAAGTCATAGTGGCGGGGGCAGGCGTTTTCATACTCACGATGGCGAACCTGTTTTTTACGGCGGCCTGCGGCGTATCCGCCTTTAACAAACGGAGTGGCCTTGCCTTAGCCCGCGCGATTGGAACCCGCCTGATTCTGATCGTCGCATTAACGGGGTTGGCACTGTTGATTCTGCGGCTCTTTACACGTTACGACTCGCCCACAGTGATCCCTTCGATTGTGGCCTTCGGATTGTTGAGCCTGTTCGACAATGGGGCAGCCCTCGGCAGTCAGCTTGCCACCTACAGATACGGTGGATACAGTGCTTACGGTGTCAGCCTCAGTATTGATCCTGTAGTCGCTATTTATTTACCGGCGGCGTTCCTGACCTTGCTCCTTTACGCGCTGCTGACTTTTTTGATGCTGCGTTTCGCCCAATGGCAGGTCGTCCGGGGCGGCGCGACACCACCCTTAACACCCAAACCAGTCAAAACGGATTAGGCCGACACAATTTGCTAAAAGCGCTTCATGAAAACCCTGTCACCCTGGCGGAACTCAGCTACCAAAACCGATCCAAGCCCCGGCAGCGGCGCTGGATAGAGTGGTTAATACGAGGCGACTTAATTTTGTCGCTTGTGTTGAGTTTAATCCTGGCAGGGGGTGAGTTCATCGGAGGGCTGTTGTACCGCGATCCGAGTCCGATCTTCGGCACACTAGGCATCCTGACACAAATACCTGTTGCCAGTGCCTTCATCTTGCATTTTGCGCTGATGATCCAGACACTCAGTTTATCTGCAACAGCATCACACGGGAGAGACAAGCTGGTAACTGGGACTTATTAGTGCTAACCAGGACTGATGCGAGAACGATTGTCCGCGCAAATGGTGGGCGACAGTATGTCATATGTGGCGCGCTTATGCCTTTCTGGGTGTGCTGCGAGCGGCAGTGATTATCTGGCTTGGTGCATCCAACAGCCGAATTTTCGCGTATAGATTTTATTCAATCTACATACCGCCTACGCCCCTGAATTTTCTGACTGCGACGGTATCAGTCTTCTTGCTCACAATAGCTAATCTCATTTTTACTGCCGCTTGCGGTGTATGTGCCTTTAATAAACGGAGCACTATCGCGTTTGTGCGCTCGATAGCTACGCGCTTATCCACGATTATAGGCTTTAGCATAATTGTAGTGTTCACCGGTTGGTTGTTATTCAGAAAAGGTTCTGATGGCACTTCTGATGTCATACAGTACGTTGGTTCTCATGCACTGCTGACATTATTTGAGAACGGCGTCAGCATCGGAAGTGATATCGTTATGTATAACCATAATGCCTACACAGTCGTATATTTACCTATACTACTCACCAGCCTGATAATCTATCTTCTACTGACTTTCCTGCTGTTGCGTTTAGCCCAATGGCAGGCCGTCCGCCAGGGTGCGCTGCCACCCTTAACACGCAAATTATCCAAAACCACGTACAATACCTAAGGATACATACCATCCTTGAATTTTCTGATAACTGACAACTGGAAACTGATAACTACCTATGCTCTCCTCACTTGAATTTACCCAGAACCCCGTTACCCGCGCCGAACTCAAATACCAATGGCACATCATCGAGACCGGACGCGCCGGGACGCTGTGGATCATCATGGCCTATGTGCTGCTGGTTCCGGCAGCCATCACCTCCGTCATCTTTTTTGCTGGCGGGGTGCTCAACCAATTCATCCCCGGCGGCATCCATTTCCTGTCGGATGAAACTGCCTCGCTGCTCGGCAGCCTGGGCGCGACCCTCCTGGTCGCCATGAACATCGCCATGTATCTTGTACTGACGATGATTACGCTGGCGCTGGCATCCAACAGTATCAGCCGCGAGAAGCGCGGCAAAACCTGGGAAAATTTGCTCCTGACCGGCGTCGATGCCCGTCAAATCGTGTGGGGCAAATGGTGGGCGACGCTCACCGCCTTGTGGGGCGATCAGGCCGCTGCGGCTGTGCTGCGACTGGGGATCGTCGCCTGGGCGGTATACGTGATGGGCGACGAAGCTCTCTACCAACCCATCCTTCCCTTTTTGCCTTTGGTATTGAGTTATATGGTCGCCGGGGCACTGCTGCTCATCGGCTATGCTATCGTCGATGCTGCCCTGACCGCTGCGCTCGGTTTGCTGATTCCGCTCACCCGCTTCGACAACGCCGCCGCTTTTGTGACCGTCATGATTGTCCGCCTGCTAATCACGCTGACGCCCTTCGTATTTCCGGTGTTCATCTTCACCCACTACGAGGATCATTTCGCTTCATTTTATGTCGCCTTCTGGGCAGCCTATTTGGTCGTGATGGTCGCGCTCACCTGGGGTATCCTGCGCCTCGCCCAATGGCAGGCCGTCCGCCAGCACGCCAACCCGCCTATTGCCAAAACTGCATAGCAACCTGAAATAGTCGATCCACCAACTCTGGTCGTTACATCCAGAGTTTAAACCGTTATGACCAGCTCATTGATCCGGTTTTTGATCGCAAAAGCGGCGGCTTCTGCGCGATTGGAAACTGCCAGCTTCGCCAGCATACTGCTGACATAATTGCGTATCGTACCTTCGCCGAGAAAAAGCTTACCGGCAATCTGGCGGTTCGTCATACCTCTCGTAACCAATTCCAACACCGCCATTTCTTTTGCGGTGAGCGTGGAAAACACCGATGTATGCCGTATTTCACTTGCCTTGTGTAACTCCCTGAAAGCCGTCGCAATCATTGAAGAATCGAGGAAGCCCTCGCCGTTGCTGACATGCTCAACAGCATGGACAAGTTCGCTGCTGCCAACGATCTTGAGGACATAACCAGACGCCCCAGCCTCAATTGCCGCGAACAGTAGTTCATCTTCAGCATAAGCGGTCAACATGATAACTTTGCAGCCCTCAACCGACTTGATAATCTGGCGACAGGCTTCGATTCCCGATAATCCCGGCATCCGAATGTCCAAAACTGCAACATCCGGGTGGGTCGCCAGTGCCATTTTGATGGCTTCTTCGCCGGTTTCGGCTTCAGCCACAACCTTAAAATGGCTCCGATGCTCAAGCAGCGTTTTCAGGCCCTTACGGACAATAGAATGATCGTCGGCAATTAAAATATTCACAATATTGGGCATAACGAATCTCTCCTCATAAAATACGACAAGACATTCTCAGAAATCGGGAATGCGATCCAAATTCACCCACAAATCATCGCTGGCGTTAGACCGATGCAGTCGCGTTACGTTTCCATGCTGTTGCTGCATCGCCGCACAAAATGAGCAAATGCTTGGATTGTGTATAGTTCCAGGCACTCGCACACGGTTTGCAAATCAGGATTTCCTGAGTGCTGTCATTGGCCTCAAGCAAATTCCAGCCTGCATAATCTTGCGCTAGGCAGTCTGCTTTTCCGGCTGACGCACTTAAATGCGGAATCTTAGACAGTGGGTATAACAATGTAGTTTTCATAAGCCCTTCTCAATTTATCAAGATTGCAAAACAATCTCAAACCTCGTGGGTGCTGAGGGAGATGGTCATCAGACATCAGGTTTGTTATTGTGCAGTGGAGTAGTGAATTAGCGCGCCACAGCGCTAATTTGGGGAGCACCCATAACCTGGATTAAAGGATACTAAGTATCAGTATACTACTAAAGGGTGACGATCACTAATGTTGATTCGTTGTGGAATGCGCGCCCCCTGAAAGCACGCATTTCAGTTTCAAAACTCAAACCGAAAATTCGAACAAATGTTTCACCTTTCACTTTACTTCCGTGCTAAACTGATCTCATAAATGGGTGCTCACACAACACAGTTCTCCCGTTGGCGGAAGTTCCCCTCATCCGCCGCCACACCCCCATTTTGCGCACTTTTTTGGCAGAAAGTGAGCGTAACTTCCGCCAATCAACCTGTTCATTTGGCGGATAGATATTTAGGATGAGCAGTTGTATTTTACAGCGACTATAGCGGCAGCAGGGGGTTATAGCATTATTCGGCAGCAAGCTCACTCATTCTCGCCCTTCAAATGCGACAAGTGCGAAATTCGCGACGCGGTGGCTGTATCGCGCATACCCGCCGATCTACCGCCAACTCGGTGGCAGTCCTCGTCCTTCCCGCCGAAAATTCCGCCCTGCATTTTAGCGCGCGGCGGCGCTTCTCCTGCTTTCCGCCCGCCATGTCGGCGGCAATTTGGCCAACGCTTACGCACCTTCTTTTATCTTCACTCAGTACCCAGCACTTTCTTTTGCCTTTCACTCATTACTCGTTACTTCTCTTATACTTTATGCACATAAGAATCACGCTCCTTATGCTATAATTTGCCCAAATGGAGTGGTATAAGTATCCAATGAAGGCAAAAACATGTTTCAAAACGCTTGGCAAATCCAGCCTGATAGGGGCTTTCTCATCAATCCCGATCCACTCGTGCGGCTGACAGACAGCGATGCGCTCAAAGCACTGGTTCCCGGTGATGCACTCGATCACATTGCCCAGATTAGCAATGACCTGCCCGACCTGTTGCAAACGCGAAAAGTGCGCAGTGTCCTGGATGCGCTGCCAGTTTATGACCTGTCGCCTATCCACGAACTCACGGATTTTCATATCATTGAACGGTTGATGCAGACCTATGCTTATTTCGCCAGCGCCTTTGTCTATGCCACCAACGAAGAACCCGAACACCGTATTCCGGCAGGCGTCGCCCAACCGCTGTATCAACTGTCGCAGATGGTCGAACGCCCGCCCATTCTGACTTACGCATCCTATGTGCTCACCAACTGGCAGCGCACAGAAGCTAATGCTGGAATCGAAGTCGATAAATTGGCGCTCGTACAAAATTTCCTGGGTGTACGTGACGAACAGTGGTTCATCCTGATTCATGTTGACATCGAGGCGCGAGCAGCCGCAGCTATCGACGGTCTCAAGCGCGCCGCCGCCGCCGCTGATGAACATGATACCGTTAAACTCGAAACCGCTTTACGCGATATGATCGCCAGCATCCAGTTGATGCTCAAAACTTTTGACCGAATGCCCGAAGAATGCAACTCGGATGTTTATTATTTCCGCGTGCGCCCTTACATTTTCGGTTTTACCGATGTGATTTATGAAGGCGTCGAAGCCTACGAAGGAAAATCGCAGTCCTTCCGAGGGCAGACTGGCGCGCAAAGTTCGATTATTCCAGCAATGGTCGCCGGTTTGGGTCTCAAGCACGAGACCACCGGCCTGACCCAGCATCTCGACGTGATGAAGCACTACATGCCCAAGCCCCACCGTGAATTCATCGCCGAAATGGGTCAATCCTGCATCCGCGAATTTGTGGAAGCCAATGCCACTAACCGCGCCTTAGCCGACGCCTACAACGAATGTCTGCTGCGCGTGATCGACTTCCGCAAAATGCATCTACACTATGCCACCACTTATATCGCGCAAAAAGTGCTCAATCCCGTTGGCACAGGCGGCACAATTTTCATGGATTGGCTCTCGCAGCTCGTCCAGGAAACCGAATCGCAGTTGGTGTAAGAAGGATTTCCGTAGGGGCGACCTGCTGGGTCGCCCTCAAAAATCGCAGGAATTTGCGTAGGGCGTTCAATTGAACGCCCTTTTCTACCGCCGCTTCCAGGGAATAAACTTTCGCAGGAAGCGCGTCAAAATATTCGTCCGCGTGTCTGCCCAGGCTTCGTCAGCAATCTCGGACTGAAGCTGCGACTCGTGTGGCGTGCGAATGTTGCGCCCATAGCGTTCCGCTGTATACATCCGTGTGATGGCCGTCACCGGCGGTTCCGCTTTGGGTAACACGCGCACAATCCGCTGGCGGCGTTCTTCCGGCGTTTGTTGAGCGCCCAGATGAATACCAATCAATCCTAGATAGCGTTCCAGGCGGGCATACGCGCGGCTGATGGGACTCAACCCGCCCATCCCGCGCCATTCCCACCACCACCATGTGAACACGCCCACTCCCGCCAGGATACCGAGGATCAGCAGGACAAACAGCGCTGCGCCTAACGCTTGTAGCAAAAATGAGAATGGCCCTGCCGGACGGGGTGCTATCGGCGGTGGCTGTGTCGGGACGATGACCGGCGTTGCAGTCGGCGAGGGTGTAAACGTCGGCGTCACTGATGGGGCAATCGCGCCGTTCTGAGGCAGTGGTGTCAGTGGATCAGGCGTCGAAGTGACCGTCGCGGTTGGCGTTGGCGAAGGTGTTGGTGTAGTGGCTGGTGTGGCGCTCGGCGAGATACCCGATGGTACGTCATCCTGGCGGTTCAGCGGGGCTTGTGCCGCTGTCGGCTCAAATTCAATCCAGCCGTAGCCGGGGAAATACACTTCAACCCAGGTATGCGCGTCGCGTTCCTGGACGGTGTAAATGCCCTGGGTGGCATCATAGGTTCCCTGCGCGAAACCAGCAGCCATCCGCGCCGGAATACCCAACGTCCGCAGCATGATAATCATGGCCGACGCATAATAGTTGCAATAGCCTTCTTTGAGATCAAACAACACCCAATCCACCGGGTCTTGATCCTGTGGTGGCTGCGGAATCGTCTCGTTGTAAATGATATTGGTACGCAGCCAGGTTTCAATCGCTTTCGCACGGTCATAAGGCGTGGTCGCGTTGGCATCGCTGACGATTACCCGCGCCAATTCAGCCGTCCGGTTCGTCACCGTCGGGGGTACTTGCAGATAAATCTGCGCGAGCCAATCCGGATAACTCGTCGAAGCCGCCCGAAGCTGTCCCGCCGTCGCGTTCGACAGCAAACTGGTTACGGTGTAGGTGTCACCCTGCTGCAATACTTTCAACGGGCGAATCACAGATACGTTCATACCTGCGCGTGTTTCATCATCCGGCGTGTAGCGCAAATCGGTGCGTGTCGGCAGATCAACCCGGATCGGCTGTGGTGCAGCATAGACCAACCGTGAAGCACTCAGACCAATCGTGAACTGCTGCTGTACTGGATCGCGCGCACCCATGAAATCGCTCTCTAAATTGATATTCAACGGTGCGCTTTCGACGGTCAGCCGTGTCGTCACTGCCGGAGACCAGCGTCCTAAATCATAGGTGTCGAAGACGCGCGAACGCCAGTAATAACGGTGTCCCTGTGGAGCCGAAACCAGAAACACCATTTGTTCGCCCAACTTGATCGCGCCGCCCAGTTGCAGTGAATCGCTGCCGTAGTAATCGGCTGTCGTCGGCCCTTGGGCCTCAACGCTGGAGAAAAGGCGGTTCCAGAGTTCAGTCAATTGGGTCAGCGGCTCAGCGCGCATGAATTCCTGGAAGTGGTTCAGGCGATCCTGTAAATCGCTCGATGGCACAACCCAGGCGGCCAGCAGCGCCACAATTGCCAGCACCACACCGATACGAAAAAATTGCCGTCGCAATTTGGCCGGAACGCGGATGCCGTTGACATACCATTCCCAGGCGCGCGCATCCAAATTGGAATGGATAATTAGGAGCAGCGCCAGGAAGGTAAAAACAATCAAATAGCCATCGAGGTTATTTGTGCCCGTGTAATAAACGCTGTTGGTGACGAGAATTAATCCCGGCGGGAGGATGACGCGCCACACCCGGTCAATCCGGAAAATATGCCACGCGACGTTGTAACCGAGGAACCAGAACAATACGGCGACCAGCAGCGTAAACACCAGATCATCCTGGTTGATTCCGCCGGTTAGCGCGTCGGTTGCCCAACGGAATATGCGTGAAAAAACACTGACAGCCCCTTCGCCCAGGCCGCCCGGTTCATTGATTGCGGCCAGCAGCAGGACGATACCAATCCCGTAAACACCGCTCATTATCAGCGCCATAAATTCATTATAGTGGCTGCGCGCGAGCAGGAAACCGAATAGGATGCTCAGTACCATTGTCGGGATGACTGTCCGCAAATCGAGCGGCCATCCCGCTGCTGCTAGTGACAGTACCGGCATGAGCAGTAAAGCGATGGCGATCAGGAGCGCGGTCATATCTCCCGGTGTGAATAAGGTACGCCAGGAATGAACCAACCGCCGTCGCCAACGGGTTAAAGGGGCAGGCAAAGAACCTAAACGTGTCGCCAAACACAACTCCCAAAAAGAAAAGAGGGATAGCATATATTAACTATCCCCCCGGACGACAAAGCCATTTTAGCCGTGTTCAGGAGCGATAGCAACCGCCGTTCCCCCAACTGCTCCCCGGCGCAGTTAATAAGCCATGATCCTCAAGACCCTGAGGCGAAGCGCATTATCAGCATCTACACCAGGAGCGACCACGCGCTTGCCATCGCCCCAGAAATAGACGACCAAGTAGATGCCAGTGGTACTTTTGGCTGTTGGATAAGGGAGGACGAGATCGCGTTCCTCAATATAAAATTGTCCCGGTTTCC
>JBDTNB010000128.1:0-19873 GCA_039933955.1 Chloroflexota bacterium | reverse complement strand
GCGTTGATTTCGACTGCGCCGCGATCCGTCAGTTTCACGCCGGTTTTTTCCAGGCCGTAACCCTGAGTGCGCGGCTGGAAACCAATCGCTTGCAGCACCTTGTCCGCTTCCAGGACGACCTGTTTGCCATCCTGTCCTGTGACCGTGACCTTCACATTTTTGCCGGTGTCCTCGATCTTCTCGACCTTTGTCCCCAGCAGCACTTTGATGCCCTGACGTTCGTACTGCTTCTTGAGTTCGGCGGAAACTTCTTCATCTTCCAGCGGAACCATACGATCCAGGAATTCGACAATCGTCACCTGCACGCCGTAGTTGTGCATCACGTAGGCAAATTCCACGCCAATCGCGCCCGATCCGGCGATGATGATGCTCCCCGGCAGGTTGTCTTCCATGATCTGCTCTTCATAGGTGACAACTCGTTCGCTCAGTTTCGTTCCAGGGATTAAGCGGGTCGTCGCGCCCGTCGCCAGAATCAGATTCTTGAAGGTCAGCGTTTCTTTGCCGCCCGCGTTGAGTTCCACATCGACTGAGTGCGCATCGGTGAAGGTCGCCCAACCGTCGTACTCATCAATTTTGTTCTTCTTCATCAGGAAGTGAACGCCCTTGACATGTTTTTCAGCCACGCGACGGCTGCGATTGAAGGCTTCCCCGTAATCGAAGGTGACTTTACCCTCGATCTTGATGCCGAAGGTTTTGGCTTCTTTGTTGATGATATGTGCGAGTTCGGCGTTACGTAATAAGGCTTTGGAAGGGATGCAGCCCACGTTCAAACACACGCCGCCCCAATATTTCTTTTCGACGATTGCGACTTTTAGCCCCAACTGGGACGCGCGCACGGCAGCCGTATAGCCCCCCGGCCCTGCGCCCAGCACAATGACATCATATTCTTTCGCCATGAAATTGCTCCTTGCAAGCGGATGGCTGTTAGCCATAAGCAGTTAGTTAAAAAATGAGAGCACATGATAAAGGTGAGAGGAAATTACATTACTTAGACGCGATCAAGCGATCCTCCTCTTACCGCCTAATAATAGAACGGCGAAAGAGGACGCGCAATGGTCAGGCAAAAATGGACACATCGCCTGGGACGCAGCAGCAATGGGAGCAGTAAAAAAATCGCTCATTTGCGATCCAAGATATTCCGAAACATGAAGGTGAATAAAAAAAGCCGCCCTAATGAGGACGGCTTTCAGTTATTCTAAAGACCGCTAGCCATTTTTCACGTTTCCATTGCCATTACCATTCCCACCAGCATTGCCGTTGCCGTTTCCACCGGCATTGTCGTTGTCATTCCCGCCAGCGTTGCCATTGCCGTTCCCGCCAGCATTGCCATTGTTCCCGTTGGCTTGACCAAAGCAGTTCCCGTTGGCAGCGCCCTGACCATGATCGCCATTACAGTCACCGCTTTGATCCGTGACCGTTCCGTCTGCGTTCAGGACTGTGGTGTCGCTCGCGCTGCCAGCGCTACCACTGCCCGACGAGCCGCCCGTCGGAATGAGGTCGGCAACCGTACCAGTCGTATAACTGCTGGTGACATCCAGTAATGAGGCTGATTCAGCCGCACCGGTATCAGAAGACACCAGTCCGGTGCTGACAGCATCGAAGGGTTCGGGGATTGTTGGTACGCCAGCCGGTTTCAAATTGGCGTCCATCGGCACACGCACACGCATTCCGGTGGTGGCTTCCTGGGTTCCGCCGTCGGCCTGCACTTCAGCGTGGCCTTCAAAGGTTGAAACCACTAAATCCCCACCCGCCTCTGCCTGGAACAGCACCGTCGAGCCGACACGAATCCGCACATCATTAATCCATAGTGTGACACGTCCGACACCTTCCGGCGTCTGGATTATCAACCCATTTTCGGTGATGTTGGTACAGCCGGATGATGCATCTCCGGTCTGCAAAGCGAATGCCTGCATCGGTTGGTAATCGCCGCTCCTGTCCGGGTCAATCGACACTTCGCCAAAAGCAAGCAGGGTCACATTTTGGTTCGGCATATCGGGAGAAATATCGGCGCGCACTCGCATCAGGGTCACGCCCCATTGATCCTTCACCGGATCAAAGGCGCTCATATGCAGCGATTCAATCGTGTCGATAGGGGTAATATCGCCCACACCATTAAACGCAAATGGTGATAATCCTTTTTGCAGTTTCGCGTCAAGCGATGGGTATCCATAGCAGGCTTGGTTGCCGCGCAGGATGGCACAGGCCGTTTGTGCCCGTGACAGAGCGTTTTTAACCAGCGCAGGGCAATCCTGGGCGCTGACTGCCGCCCAAGTGATACTGAATAATAGAAATAACAACGGAATAAATCTGCGCTTCATAAAATCCCTCTTACAGCTACGTTGAAGTGAAGTATAGGCTCATTGGCATCAGAATAGTGCAAACGTATGCAAAAAATTTACAGGATTCACGAACCTGTATGCGGCACACCCCACAGCCGAACCGTGCCGTCGATACTATCGCCTTCGCCGGAACAGCGATAACAACCGCCGCTGGCTGATGCAATCAGATTCCCATTTGGGCTGAAGACCACCTGCCACACATCTTCAAAATGTTTGGTCAGCATATTTAACTGCTGCCCGGTTTCAACATCCCATATCCGCACCGTGTTATCGCTATCGTCGCCGAGATTTCGACTGCTGCTGCTGGTAGCCAGTAAATTCCCGTCAGAGCTAAAACTCACGCTGGTCACAACACCTGTATGTCCTTGAATACATGACTTCTGTGCTTTTGACTTGATTTCCCAAATAACGATGTTGCAATCAAGGCCATTGGTTCCGGTTGCCAGAAGTTCTCCATCAGGACTTATCGCGATTGGCCCTGCTGTATCATCAAAAACCGATACAAATGGTTTTTCTACGTCCATCGACAGGTTGACCTTTTTGCGCAGTAGAACTTCCTGAACATCCCACAATTCGATACCCATACCGGTGAGTGCAATCGTCTTGCTATCCGGTGAAAAGGCGACATTGTATATATTCCCTACGAGATTGAAATGGGAAATGCTTGCCAATTCATCTCCAGGTTGAGCCTGTCCGTGCTTCAGCAAATCATCCACGCTCCATAAAAAGATAGCGGTAGGCTCTTCATCGCTGTCGATGTTACTGTAAGTGGCAAGGATTTTCCCATCAGGACTAAAAGCAACATCATAGGCATGTCTGGGATGTTGGATATTGGCTACTTGCCTGAGATTTTCAGCATCCCATATTTCAACCATACCATTCTGTTCTGCCGTAGCAATTAATGATCCGTCAGGGCTAAACACCACCCGCTGAATGTAATCGCGAGCATCCCCAACCCGCTGTTTTACGCCAGTGGCGGTATCCCATACTTCAAGCTGCTGCATCCGCACCACCGCCAGCCTATTTCCATCAGGGCTGAATCCCACACTATAGACATCGTTGCGCCATTGTTCCCGTTCAACCCCCAGAACAAGCCGCGATGTGCCTGTTGTAGGATCAAATTGTGTAACGGTACTCACTGAATTCGCGATCAACACCGTTGGCCGCTTAGGGCTGATTGCGATCCCGGTCACAGGGCCATTTGATTCGTTATACAACACATAACCGCTGTGGGTATCCCATATCCGAACCCGCCCGCCGAACTCGGTAACTTCCCTGCTGACAAGTAATGTTGCATCCGGGCTGAAATATAAAGCACGGACATCTGTCGATTCTCGCGGAAATTCAAATTTTTTCGCACCTGTCTTGATGTCCCACAAGCTCACCTGACTGTTGCCACCAACCCCAGCGGCCATCTGCCCATCACTACTGTAAGCAATATACCGATAGCTTCGCAAAAATCCTAAATCGTCGTCTGTCCGCGTATACCATTGGCGTAACACATCGTCCCAATTTTGCGTCGGCAAAACTTGAACTTGGCTCAACTGGCTGACATCCCAAAGCTGGGCATCTTCATCCGAATGGAGTGCCAGAATTTTTCCATCGGGACTGAAAGCCAGATACGCATCGCTATACGGTTTGAGTTCTAAAGACCACTCGGCAGCAGCGATATTCGAGGCAGTATCCCAGATGCGAATGGCGATTAACATATTCTCCGAAGAACGACGTTTCGTCGCACAGATGGTTGCCAGATACTTACCATCCGGGCTGTAGGCGACGCTCCAGGCGAAGGCTTCCGGCATGTCGAGGCGATGATAGGGTGCTTGATCGAATTTTTCAGCGTCATACAAAATCACGCCGGTTGAACTGGCAACCGCTACCGTTTTGCCATCGGGCGACCATGCCATATCGTAAATAAGCCCATAGCCCAAAATGTTAAGCTGCTCAATTTGAGAGGCATTTTCGGTGGTAATCGGCTCAAGCTCAGGCAGCGGATTATCCTGCGCGCGGACGATAGATGTAAATAGCAGCAGTAGAAAAATAAGTAGGCGAGGTTTCATAAAAAAATGCTCCGGGTGATTTTTTATACCATAACACGGAATCACCCGGAGATTATTCAAGGTCGGGGGAGCGGAGGAGAATCGTCAGCCGCCGAGTGGCGCTGCAGGCGGCGTGCCATTTAGCACGGGTGGCCCACCCAACTGACCGCCCGCCGCAGCCGTCATGGTCGCCGCTGGAAATACAACATTCCGCATGAAGTTCGCCAATCGTTCACAGTAACGCGGTTTCTGGCGTGGGGGCAGCGTCCGGCACAATTCGATGCGCGGACGCAAGAATTGGACGAACTTCTCACAGGATGGAAATGGGTCTTCGCCGCAGGGCAGTTGACCGTTCTGAATGCGGTCTTTGACAGCTTGAAGCTGCTCCGGGGTGAGCGGTGGCGCGATCTTAATTTTGCGCTGCAATAATCGGATGGGCAGATTTTGCAGCAGACGCACCCGCTTTTCATACGATTCCGGCAGTTCTGGGCCAGCCGATGCCTGAAGTTCTTTGTTGATGGCAATCCGCACCCATGATCCCGGCACAATTGGCTGCGCACCGTCTTCCGCCGCGACAAATGCCGCTCCTTCTAACGTGCTCACACTCATGCCCTGATCCGGGTCTGCCTGAAACAACACTGTTGATCCCATCGACACATCCACACCGTTGACGTTAAAGGCGATTTGATCCGCCCCTTCTGGCGTCTGTACCAGCAGGCCGCTTTCGGGAGCTTCATCACAGGTCGCATCGCCCACACCCGTTTTCAAGCGGAATGCCTGCATGGGATGCTGAGTCGTGTCGCTTGGATCAACCGCATTATCAATTTCAACATCGCCGAACAGCAAAAAGGTCACATTTTGTCCTGGCAGTGTATCGGGCAGGTTAGCCTGCAAACGGAGCAGTGCCACGCCCCACGCCCCGGTCTGTTGGTTCATCGGGCTGAGGTGCAGCGATTCCACATCGGAAACATTCACCGTGTCGCCCACAACCTGAAAGCGGAAATTATGCGCGTCCACCTGGGGCTGCGCGGTGATGTCAATATTGCCGTAACATGCCTGGTTGCGTCCCGTATTCTGACATAAGGTATCGGCAGCATCCAGCGCTGTTTGCACAATCGCCGGACAATCGGTTTGTGCCAGCACCAATGCCGGTGCAAGGCATAAAAATAAGCCATATAGCAGCGCGCGTGGGAGATACTTCATGTCGATTCTCGCTCCTTCGAAAGCGTCCGCAGGAATGCGTTTACATTCCAGCTTACGGCAGAAAAATCATCCTGGATTTTCCAACCTGTAAAATCCTGGTAAAGTTTTGTACGCAGCCTTCAACAAAACTCAAAGCAGGTGACTGAAAACGGATTTACTGCTCCGGTACCAGCAGCGTCACTTCAATCGCCGTATCGGTCACGACGATATTCTTCAGCTTTTGCTCCGGCCCCAACCGCTGATGCAGAATTTTGTCCAGCGAATCCACCATCATGACGAAAAAGTCCCCTGTGACCAAATCGAGATAGGCCTGCGGCGGTTCCGGCGCGTTCACCTGAATATCGCCAATCGTTATGGTGGCAAAATCGCCCGTCAAAACCACATTGACCAGCACCGTACCTGTCACATAAGCCTCGCCGCCCAATGCCGTGAGCTGCACGCTGATTCCATCTTTCACAAAATTGATCCGTGCGCTCTGGATAGCCGGGATATTCGGCAGATGCGCGTTCACTTCTTCCTGGAACTGTGGTTCGGTGATAATGACATCCGCCGCGACCTGGGGCGTCCCTGTCGGCTTGACGGCATTCGGCGCGAGGGTCAGGGTTGAAAATACCGGCGCTTCCAGTACAGCAGCCGTGCCAGTCGCAATCGCGGCGGTAGTTGGCTCGGTGGTCGGAACGGTGGTCGCAGTGGACTTTGGCGTAACCGATGGGAACGGGGTATTGGTGGGTGTCGCCGTGTCGGTGGGCGTATCGGTTGGCCCCGGTGTGTCGGTTGGTGTGGTGGTGGGCGTCAGCGTTTCAGTTACGGTTGATGTCACCGTCGGACTCTCGCTGGGGAGGACTGCCACCGTCGGCAGTTCACCCTGTGGTGTATCCGGCTGGCAGGCAGCAATTATTATCAGTAGCAGCAGTGCGGGGACAATTTTTTTCATCGGGGTTCCTCTCCAGGCAAAGACAATCTCTGCTATAGAGACCGTCTTTACCATAGCACAGGTTACGCTTTTGGAGGAAATAATGCTGCGAATTTGATATCCAGGTGGCTTGACAAGTTAGAAATTATGTTCCAGAATGAACATCAAAACTCCGGCAACTGATGTATCGAATGGCAGCACAACATGACTTTCGAAGAAACTATAAATGAACTCCGCGCCATCTGTCTCGCCCTGCCAGAAGCCAGCGAAGGCGGGGGCGTTGGCAGCCCGACATTCCGCGTGCGTGATAAAATTTTCGCCATGCAGCATCCGGTACAGGATCGTCTGTCAATGTGGTGTAAAGCCCCGTCAGGCTTTCAGGCGATGATTGTCGAGTCTGACCCTGAACATTTCTTCGTGCCACCCTATGTCGGCAAAAGCGGCTGGATTGGCATCTGGCTCGACCTGGAACTTGATTGGGATCACATCGCCGGACTGGTCGATGAAAGTTACCGCATGACCGCGCCCAAACGCCTGTTGAAGCTGCTCCCATCCAACCCCGAAAAATCCTGAAGCGCTAAGTGTTTGCGGTCAGGCCGGATTAGCAGGATAATTTGGGCGCATTGCTATCCGCATTCGCGAAGGAGCGCCCAACTTGGCCGCAAAATTGAAAATCCCCTTAAAACCTATGACTAACTTTTTGGTCGGTCTGCTCAACACACCCAGCCCTACCGGATACAGCGTAGAAGCGATTGAGTACGTCGAAAAAGCCTTTGAAAAGCTGGATATTCCCGGTTTATCGCTGGCGCAGACGGCCAAAGGCGCACTCCTCATCACCTGGAAAGGCAAATCTGGCAAAGCCCCGCGCGGCCTGACCGCTCATATTGATACGCTGGGTTTGATGGTCAAAGAGATCAAAAACAGCGGGCGGTTGAAAACCACTCAACTCGGCGGCTTCGCCTGGAACGCGGTGGAATACGAAGGTGTTACCGTCCGCACGTTTGATGGACACCTTTATCGCGGCACATGCCTCCTGGAAAACCCCAGCACGCACGTCAACCGCAAACTGGGAACAACCGAACGCAGCCAGGACAATATGGAAATCCGCCTGGATGCCCGCGTCCAGAAAGCATCCGAGACCCGTAATTTGGGCATCGACATCGGCGATTTTGTGTTTCTCGATCCGCGCGTCGAAGTGACCGACACCGGCTTCATCCGTTCGCGTCATCTGGACGATAAAGCAGGCGTCGCCGTGATTTATGGGGCGCTGATTGCGCTAAACGAAGCCGGTCTGAAACCGGTTCAGGACACCCATATTCTGATTGCCAATTATGAGGAAGTCGGGCATGGTGGCTCGGCGGGCTTCCCAGATGGATTGGCTGAACTGCTGACGATTGACATGGGTGCGCTGGGCGAAGGCCAGAATTCCGACGAATTTTCGGTCTCGATTTGCGCCAAAGACAGCGGCGGGCCGTATCATTTCGCGCTGACTAACAAAGTCCGCGCTCTGGCGAACGAGTATCAAATCCCCTACAAAATGGACATTTATCCGTTCTACGGCTCAGATGGTGAAGCCTATTGGCGGGCGGGTGGCGATGCCCAGGTCGCGCTGATCGGCCCTGGTATCGACGCCTCACACGGCTACGAACGCACCCATCAGGACAGCCTGGAACACACCGCCCATCTCATCGCGCGGTATCTGAGCGAAAAATAATGTTCAATAAATGGCAAACCCAAACTGAACATATCCAGCGGGAATTAAAAGCATTTGCGGATCGAGTCCCGGAGATACTTTCAGTTGGACTCATCAGCGTTGACGGCCTCAGGCTGGGTTCGTACATCAAAAATCCGAATGTTCGCGAAAGAGGCATGGCAGAACGAGCGGCCTCTGGTCGATCAAACGATCATGAAGAAGAAGATCGTATGGCGGCAATGGGTGCAGCGATGTTCTCATTAGGCGAACGTATCAGTAGTGAACTAGGCGGCGGAGAATGGGAATTCTCGGCTATTGCGGGCAGGAAAGCCAAAATTTTCGAGCGGTTGGTTGACGACGAAACGCTGATAATCGCTATTGCTCTACCTGAGAGTTCAATAGACGCCATGTTGCCAGAGCTAAAGATCACCTGTGAGCGACTCATTCAATCATAGATCAGCATCAAAAGTGGTCTGGGTGGATGGGGAAATGCCCGTTCGTATCGTTTACGATGATGTCCAATTATCCTGAAATTGAAAAAGGCTTTTTAGCATGACGCTCACCTTCCCGATACCGCCCAAACTGCCCGACGACGTATTGGCTCGGACGAAAACACTGCCCGCCAAACCTGATCCGGTGACGGTCAGCGGGCGTTATGTCCGGCTGGAACCCACCGATCTCGAACGCGACGGCGAACGCTTGTACGCCATCAGCAACGGCCAACCAGCGACGTTGGGCGACCACACCATTGAGGCTTACGACGCCGATGAACGCATCTGGCGTTATATGTTCAGCGGCCCGTTCACGAATATTGACGAATTTCTAGCGTACATGCGCCCGCAGATTCAAGCCGCCAACGGACTGTGCTACACGGTTTTCGACATCCCAACCAACCAGCAGGTCGGCGTCATTAATTACATGAACAACTTTCCCGACCATCTCAAAATTGAACTCGGAAGCATCTGGTACAGCCCGCTGGTGCATCGTACCCAGGTCAACACCGAGTCTACCTATCTGCTGCTCAAACGGGCGTTTGAACTGGGCTACCGCCGCCTGGAATGGAAATGCAATTCCCTCAACGAACGTTCGCGCCGTGCCGCGCTGCGGATGGGTTTCCGATTCGAGGGCATCCAGGAAGCGCACATGATCGTCAAAGGTGCTAACCGGGATACGGCCTGGTTCCGCATCCTCGACCATGAATGGCCGGATGTCCAGCGGCGACTGGAAAATCTGCTTTACGGATAGGAGTAATGCGTAAAAACAGTTAAAAGATAACGCACGGTATATTACGAATTGCGTTAAAGTCGGCGGCGGCGGCGGCGGCGGCGAGACTACAGACACATTGCGTTCCGAACACCACCAGGACTAGCCATTGGTCAACGTAAAAGGTCAAGGATGTTTTGTTGCTGCTGCGCTGGTTCATGGCTACTCATTGTCAAGCTCGACAAATGCGAAATTAGCGATCTGCTGCGCAAACGACGAAAACGAAACGGCGAATTTGTCTCCAATTTCGCCCAGCACTGAGCGGAATGGCGACGAAAACGAAATGGTGAATTTTTCGCCATTTGCCGATTCTGCCGCCGATTCCGCCGATGCCGGAAATTACATCATCGGCAAGTCATCATTTAGCCGCAAAGTTCTTCTGATGCAATCAGTATCCCATACATCAGGGACAAAAGGTGAAACATTTGTTTGAATTTTCGGTTCGAGTTTTCAAACTATTCCCGCCGTCCAGTGAGGGCAAAATATACCGCCAAGCCCAGGCAAATGAGCAAACTCAACACCGGGCTAAACAGCGCGATCACCACCGCCGCCAGATAATACAACGGGCCGTACATATACTGGCGCGAGACTTTTTGCATAAAAGCGCGGTCAACTTTGGCGCTGAACAAACCCTCGCGCGATGACGCATACCACCAGATGCCGTTATACAAAACGGCAATGACGAACAACGTACCGCTGTAAAACACGGCGGCGATATTCGCGTCCGGCTTTTGCAAAAAATCCGCCATCACGACTGTGGGGAAGTTCAAAAAGGTAATCACCATCAACAGCAAAATATTTATCAACACAAAGGGACGATCCGCGCGCTTGATATCTTTGAGCAGCGCATCGTGGTTTGTCCACATGATCCCAATCGTGACGAAGCTGATGATATAGGCCAGATAGGTCGGCCACAAACTGGTTAGCTGGGCGAGCAATCCACCTTCGGCTTCCCCATTCGCTGCGCTCGGCAGGCGGATTTCCAGCACCAGCAGCGTGATGGCGATGGCGAATACCCCGTCGCTGAAGGCTTCTAAACGCTGGGTTTCTTTGGTCTCGGTTTCCAATTCATTCTCGGTCATGATGATCTATCCTGAATTCGCTAAAGGGATGTACCCCGAAACTTGCCCGAATAATTAATGTTACGATTATTAATAGCGCAGTGTATAATTTCCATATCGACATCTCCCACAGAAGAAAAATGAAAATCCGGCGCTGATTTTTCTCCGCTTCTCTGGTGAACTAACCTTCGGAAAATATATGCCCACTATCAATCCTGCCCGCCTGCTGCTGTGGCTCGGCCTTGTACTGGCGGGTATCGTCATCGTCGCCCTATTCGTCGGATTCTTCGAGCACATTCCGATTGAAAACACCAGTTTCGCTATCGACTGGCATTCTTTTCACCAAGCAGTGAAAGGTGGCAATCTGGTCTACGCGCCAACCGATGGCTTGCGCGTCCCGCCCTGGAGCGCGTTATTCATCATGCCCCTGGGCTTCTTTTCATTCGCCGCTAGTTGGGGGCTGCTGGCAATGATCTCGTTTGGACTGCTCGTGTTCAGCGTACCGCGCGTCTTTCCCCGTTGGAAACATCTAATGGCCGTGCTGCTGCTCACCTCCTCATTTCTGGCGCTGCGGCTCGCCGCCGATGGCAACTTTGAGGGCTTCATCGTCGCCGGGGCCGCGCTGATAGTCTACGCCTACCGCAAACAACATGCGGGTTGGATGGCGCTCGGCGTGCTGCTGGCGACCTTCAAACCGCAGGCGGTTGTGCTGCTGTTGGTTGTCATCGCAGTTGACCTGATTGCCCAACCTGCCCGCCGCCCCTTCGCGCTCAAAGCGGGCGCACTGGTGCTGGCGATTGTCATACCGTCTATGCTGTGGCGCGGCGAAGGCTGGCTGGCATCGCTGCTGGGCGAAAACTATCAAAATTACACCGGCAACTATCTCGACATCAGCCTGAGTTCGGCGTTGACACGGCTCGGTCTGCCCGCGTTCATTGGTCTGATAGGGCGGCTGGTCGTGGTCGCCGTCTCAGTGTGGATCGCGTGGCGTCCTTTGTGGCGGACACCCAACAAACCATCGCTGTTATCGCGAGAAAAAGCCGGGATGCTCATTGCGGCGTCGCTCCTCATCTCACCCTACGCGGCGGGCAATACCGTGCTGGTTGTACTGGCTATCGGCGTGATTCCCTTGTTCCAGAAACGGTTCTGGCTGGGCGGACTTTTGATTTTGCTGTCCGACGCGGCCATTTTCCTCCATAACACAGCCTATCTCACAGTCATCTCCTACTACTGGACGGCCTATCTGGTCGTCGTGTGGGCGGTATTGGCTGTCGTGACCTGGAACGCAGTGGAGCAACCCACCGCTGTTTCGAAACCAGGATTATCAACCGTTAAGCCAATGGCAGTCATTTTCGAGCCTGAGGTTTAAAGTCCACTGCACATACATGGCGATTGAACTTTTAATCCAGACGCAGTAATGTATACCCTACCTTTTACGAATAACACCTGGAAAAACGGGTAGGAATTATTACCATGAGCAATAGCAAACGCATTGGCTTGATGGGCTGCGGCACAGTCGCCGGATACGGGCATATCCCGGCGATTCTTGCTACGCCAGGGCTGCAACTCGCGGCGCTCTATGACCCGGACGACAGCCGTCTCGCCGCTGTCCGCCGCGAGCATGGCGATATTCCGGCCTTTAACACGCCCGACGCTTTTTTCGACTCCGGCCTGGACGCGGTGGTCATCACCTCGCCTGCCCCCAATCACTTTGAAAATGTGTCAGATGTTGCGCGGCGGGGACTGCCGGTGTTATGCGAAAAACCTTTAGCGATTTCGCTCGATGAAGCTCAGTCCATCGTCGATTTGATGGATCGCGCGGGACTGCCGTTATACGTTGCCTTCAATTACCGCTTTAGCCCGTGTGCCCTGGCGATTAAATCGCTGGTGGCGGAAGGCGCGATTGGCGATGTGCGTTCGCTGCGGCTGATTTACGATTGGAACCTGCACGGCAAATATGTCGTCACGGACAGCGGCGAACAGATTGAAAATCCGCGCCGCCGGGGACGGATGTTGGAAGGCGGCCCGATGATCGACTGCGGTGTGCATCAGATCGACCTCGCCCGCTGGTGGCTCGACTCAGATATTGCCCGCCAGCAGTCGGTGGGCGTGTGGGTTGATAAATACGAAGCGCCGGATCATATGTACCTGCATCTGGATCATGACGATGGCGCACATACGTTGGTCGAAATCAGCTTTTCTTACACGCACACCGCCAAAGAACCCCGTTCGCATTTCGTCTATGAACTGATCGGCACCGAAGGCGTAATCCGCTACAACCGCGAGGATCAAATTTTCGAGCTGCGGAGTTCCCGCGAAACGCGGCAGATGGAATGGCATGAAGAAAAGAATTTCGAGGGCATGTATGCGGCCTTCGTGCAGGCATTGACAACGGGTCAGGCCGGGAACCTCCCCACCGGACGCGAATCGCTGGAAGTGAGCCGTGTCGCCGTCAGCGCAACTGACGCACTCATCGCGCAACACAGTCGTTAAGTCGATTGATCGTCGATAATTAAATTTGGTAATCTAGAGAAACGGACGAGATGTATCTCGTCCCTACAAATTCGGCGTCTGTAGGGACGAAATATATTTCGTCCGCCTTGAAACGTTTACCGAACTATTTCTTCAATTTTCAATATTCAAAAGACAAATATGGATCGCCCTCCGTGATTCTCGCGATGAGCTAGACGCGCATAGGTCAAGTGGCCTATATAGAATCGCATCAGTTGACCCATTTCGGTTATGTGGATTGCAAGGTAAAGTAGTCTCCAATGAACACCAACTGCGATGATCGCAATTCAAACAGGTTCAGGTTTGGAGTAAAAAATGGCTTTTAACATACACATTACCCGGATCGACGCCAACCCCGCTTCCGGTGAATTCTCCGCAAAAGCAGAAAAAACCAATCAGGGTCACGCGGCCAGAAAAAATCAGCACGCGGATCAGTCGCTCATCCATGTCCCGGCAGACCGCCTGATGAATAAATACCCGGTGCGCATTTTCGAGTTGCAAACGCAAGAATAAGGTCGTGACCTGATAGACATTGAAAAGCTCTGGAGACCATTTTCAGGGCTTTTTTGTTGCCTGCCGAACCCCGCCTGCTCACCCCCAAAATCTACACAAACGTGAGACCCAAATCTCTCATATAATGGATAAATACGTCAGAATTATGAACTTTTATTTTGTTATCGGTAAGATTGAAGGGGGATAGAAATGAACGAGACGCCAAGCCGACGCCCGATGACTTTTACGTTTTTGGAGCTATTGGATCGCACCTTCCGCATTTATCGGGAGAATTTCCTCACCATCGTGGGGTTGGTGGCGCTGGTCACCGTACCCATCACCATCCTGGAACTGATCCTGAATTCTGCTACAACGAGACCGCTGAACAGTCAGTCATTGGGATCAGCGTTTGCAGCCAGCAGCGGGGTCGGGTTGATTTCGAATATTCTCAACCTGATTCAAACGGTGCTCATTTACGCTCCGCTCACCTATATTGCTTCTGAATACCTGTTTAACCGCAAGGTGTCCATCAGTGAAGCCTTCAGCGGCGCGCGTGACCGCTTCACCAAAGTGGGATGCGGACTGATTCTGCTGGGTTTCGTCATCGTGATTTTTGCAATCGTCGTCTTTTTTGTAGGGGCGATTTTCCCACCCTTGTTCGCCCTGGCAGGTATCCTGATTTATGTATTTGTCTCAGCGTCGGTACTGCTGTTTCCGGTGCTCACGCTGGAAGACGTTAGCTCGTCCGCAGGCATCACGCGCTCGTATTCACTGGGTAAACGGCGCTTCTGGGCGGCGATTGGATTGAGCCTCATCCTGTCGATTATCGGCGGACTGCTTGGGGCAATCCTGGGCGGCTCGGTGACGCTGCTGGTGCTTTCCATCGCGCCATCCACCAGCACCACGTTACAATACGGCCTGATTACATTTCTCACCACGCTCATCAGCATCGTCATTACGCCGCTGTCGCCCATCGGTTTCACGCTGCTGTATTACGACATCCGCGTCCGCTCGGAAGGGTTGGACATCATGCTCGATAGCAGCGAAGGCGCGGGCGCACGCCCGATCAATTTCGCCTCGCCACCCAATAAATTCGGCCTCGATGGGCATGATTGGCGCAATATAGCGATCCTGACGATTGGTGGGCTGGTCATCGGCTTATTGGTGAGCGCCCCTATCATAGCTTTCGTCAACCAATATTCACGCTCGCTGCGATGAATCGACGTTTCTGGGCAAGGTTGGTGCTCGTTCTGTTGGGGATGGTGGTCTGTATACAGGCCGCCACCGCTCAGGATACTGGCATCAGCGAAGATCAATTCTGGGCGCAGCTCAATCGCACGTCTGGCTTACTCGCCACCGTCGACGCCCAGACCGATCCCTCCGACTCGCTCAAGCAGATTCAAGGGCTGTGGGAGGGTGTGGAACGGGTGAAACTCTACAACGGGAACAGCGTCGCTATCGATCTGGCCTGGATTCGCGATGCCCTGGCTGACGGTCAACCTGCCACACTGGATGCTTTGGGGCGGCAGGTACGGGCGTTACTTGATTATCATGATTCAGGCTTCTATGGCGATGGCAATTTTGGCGGCAATCCATCGCTGGCGGCGCTGGCCGAGGTGCTGCGTGACCCGCGTTTCCAATATGCCGATCTCACGCCGACACCCGTACCAGAAATCCCGCAGGCTGAACCAGCAAAACCAGCGGAGGCGTCATCCCTTGCCCAGATCGCGCTGCTGGTCGCCGGAATCGCGGTGGTGATCGCGGTTTTCGTTTATTTCGCCCGCAGTTTACAGGTGCAGCAGGCCGCCATTGAGACCGACGAAAACGCCGATCCAACTACCTCCACCGATGCCCAATCCCGCGCCGACGAAAATGCCCAATCACAGGATTATCGCAGCGCCATCCGCTATATGTATCTCGCCAGTTTGCTCATGCTCGACGAGCGCGGCGTGATCCATTACGATTCCAGCCTGACCAACCGCGAACATCTGCGCCATCTGCGCGATAAACCGCAGGTGTATGATGTGCTGCGGCGCGTAATTAATGCTTTCGAGGAAGTGTGGTACGGCTATTTGCCAGTTGATGAAACTTATTATCAGCGCTTCCGCCAGCAAGTCGATGAATTACACCGGATCGTGGCGTGATGGAATATTTGCGTAAGCTCAATACCGACATCAAAATTTTACTCGGATCGCTGGTGGTGATCGCGATTTTGAGCATTATCACGCTGTTGACCGCCCGCGCCCCAGATGCGCCCGCCCTCAGCGTCCGTAATGACCAGGCCGACGGCGCGATGGCGTTCCAGCGCTGGCTGCAACACACCGGCTATGATGTCCAGGAAGTGCTGTCACTGAAAGATCAACTCGCCAATCTGGACGCGCTCATCGTCCTTGAACCGAGCGTCCTTATCAACGATTCGGACATTCGCATGATCCGCGATTGGGTACGCAAAGGGAACACGCTCATCGTCAGCGGATCGCCCTTCAGCATCAACGACCTGATCCAGCCCTATGAGGTATCGTTGGATTTTCGCATCGCGGAAACTGATCCCCTCGCTGCCGGTGCACCCACGCTGCTCAATCCAACTTTTGATGCGGCGGCTGTGGAAATCGCCTACCCCATCAGCACCGAGCGCGAAGATGCCGTGCCGTATATGTTCGTCAGCAATAATCCGGTGCTGATGTCGATTCCCGAACAAGCTGGTCAGGTGTGGCTATCCGGCATACCCCTGCCCTTCACCAATCGCGGCATCCAGGATGCGGGCAACGCGCGACTCATCGCCAACATTCTGGCAACAATTCCGTCGGGCGCGGCAATTGGTTTTGACGAAGCTGCGCATGGCTATGGTGAAGACAGCGCACTGGATTTCAACGGTTGGTTATTTGGCACACCCCCAGGCTGGGGAATCCTGCTGGCAGTTGCCATCACCCTGCTGTATCTGGCGCTGCGCGGAAGACGTTTTGGGCGCGCGATTCCGTTAAAGAGTGACCGGCTGCGGCGCGAATCCGGCGAGTATATTCAAGCGATGGCGACCTTATTTCGGCGTTCCGGGCAGCGCTCCGAGATGCTGGCGCATTACGAAAATCAACTGCGCCGCCGCCTGTCGGAACGGTTTGCGCTCGATCCAAAACTTGAACCCAAACAGCTTGTGCAGGTCGTCATTTATCATGACCCGTCGATTGACGAGGCCGCGTTTCGGGATTTACTCACGCGGCTGCGCCATGACCATCCCAGCGAGGCTGAACTGGTCAAAACCGCGTCGGATGTCGATAGTTTTCTGAAGCAGCTATGATTTTTGAGCGCAGAGTGCAGAGTAAAAACGGACATCCTATATGATGGTTGGCGAAATGATTCGGTAAATGTTTCAAGCCGGACGAGATGTATCTCGTCCCTACAGTCACCGATTTTGTAGGGACGAAATATATTTCGTCCGGCTTTCTGAATTGCCGAATTAAATTATCAACGGTCAATATGATGTCCCTACAAACCCGTGTCTATCTATCCATCAGGGAGCACAACCTTGAACTATTCATCTGAACCGTCTGCACAATCACCCAGCGCTGCGCTGATGCCTGTCGCGCAGCAGTTGCGTGAACAAGCCGCCCGCGTCCTGGTCGGGCAGGAAGCCGCCATCGAACTGCTGCTGGTGGCGTTGTTCACGCGCGGGCATGTCCTGCTGGAAGGCGTACCGGGCACAGCCAAAACCCTGATGGCGAAAACCCTCGCCAGTCTGATACAGGCCGAATACCGCCGCATCCAATTCACGCCGGACTTAATGCCCTCGGATGTGGTCGGCACGGTGGTTTATGACATGCAGACCAGCAACTTCAACCTCAAGCGCGGGCCGATTTTCGCGCAGATTATTCTGGCGGATGAAATCAACCGCGCGCCCGCCAAAACCCAGGCGGCCTTGCTGGAAGCGATGGAGGAACGGCAGGTCACGATTGAAGGCACAACTCTGCCGCTGCCTGATCCGTTCATGGTGATCGCGACACAGAACCCGGTAGAAATGGACGGGACTTATCCGCTGCCGGAAGCGCAGTTGGATCGGTTTCTGTTCAAAATAAAAGTCAATTATCTGGCGATAGCTGAAGAAACCGAAGTGCTGCGCCGTTATCATAAGGGCTTCGACGCCCACGACTTGAACGCCGCTCGATTGAACCCGATTGTACACCCGGATCATCTGGCGCAAATCCGGGCACTGGTGCAGCAAATCACCGTCGAGGAAGGTATTCTGAGTTATATCGCGAACATTACCGAGGCGACCCGCCGCAGCAGTGATCTAGCGTTGGGGGCGAGCACCCGCGCGGGCGTGGCTTTGCTGCTGGCCTCCAAAACCTTCGCTGCCCTGCGAGGACGGGATTATGTTTCGCCGGATGATGTAAAAAGTCTCGCGACTCCGGTGCTGCGCCACCGCATCAACCTGCGCCCGGAAGCCGAAGTTGAAGGTTTAGACACCGACGCAGTGATCCGGCGCATCCTGGCGAAAGTGGAAGTACCGCGCTGATGCTGACCTTACGCTGGTATGCCCTGGCGTTGGTGATTCCGGCGTTGCTTTTGCTGGCGGCCTTCGCGCCCGCACTCGTGCCCTTAGCGCCAGTTTATGCGCTCGGTTTACTGCTGATGACCTGGCTGGATCGGCGTGGCGCGGGACAGGCTGACCAATTTACACCCCGGCGGCAAAATGACCAGAAATTGTCGCTGGGCGTGTCCAATCCGGTCACGCTGGAAATTCAATCGCGGGCGGCGCGTCCGTTTGCTGTCACGCTGCGGGATGAACCGCCGGTGGGCATGACCATCACCAACCCGGATGAAAATCCAGCTTTGAAAAATATCCCCGGCGGGCAGATGATGACTACGCCCCATGAAACCCAGAGTTGCGTTTACCATGTGCGCCCAGTCAAACGCGGTGATTATCAATTTGGCGATCTGAACCTGCGCTGGGGCGGGCCGCTGGGATTATATGTACGGCAGGCGACTTATAAGTTAGCTGCTCCGGTCAAAGTTTACCCCAACATTTATGCGATCCGGCGCTATGAACTGCTGGTGCAGCGCGATCAACTGGCCGAAATGGGGCTGAAAAATGTGCGACTGCGCGGCGAAGGCACGGCTTTTGAAAGCCTGCGCGACTATACGCCGGACGATCCCTACCGGACGATCAATTGGAAAGCGACGGCGCGGCGCGGCAAACCGATCAGCACCGATTACGAACCGGAACGCAGTCAGCGTGTGGTGATTTTGCTGGATATTGGCCGCATGATGCGCAGTGCCATCCGCGTGGACGACACGGACGGCGAAGCCTGGAATATGGCGAAAGTCGATTTTGTCATCAACAGCGTTTTGCTGCTGAGTTATGTTGCCAGCCGCAAAGGCGATCAGGTCGGATTGATGGTGTTCGCCGATCAGGTGACGCAGTATATTCCGCCCGCCCCCGGCAGCGCCCATTTTCAAAAGCTGCTGGAGGCTATGTACGCGCTGAACAGCCAACCCGTCGAGGCGGATTACAGCCGCGCCGTGACTTTCCTGCGCGCCAAGCAGAAAAAACGGGCGCTGGTGGTGATGTTCACCGATCTCAGCGGCGCGCGGGCTTCCGAAACCTTACTCGCCAACATGCCCCGGCTGACACCCCAGCATGTGCCGCTGCTGGTCACGATCCGCGATCCGGTATTGGATACTGAGGCGGCGCAAACGCCGACGCAATCTGACGCCGTTTACCGCCGTGCGGTTGCCGAGCAGTTGATCGACGAGCGCCGCCTGCTGCTGGACAATTTACAGCGGCGGGGGGTGATGACGCTGGACGTGGACGCCGCGCATCTGTCGGTGGATGTCGTCAACCGCTACCTGCAAATCAAACGGCGGGCGGTGATTTAAGTCATTAAGTCGATAGTCTTTAGTCGTTAGCTATTAGTCAAAAGATAAATACATAATATGATCGGCGGCGGCGGCGAGATGGACTGCCGTCGCTTATTTTCCGCGTGAGATCGGCGGCAGTGCCGTAAAGTCTGGACTGAACGGGAGTTCCGGCTGATTCCCGGCGAAATTGCAGACGGCGGGGGTACGACGACGACAATTGAGGGAAATAGCCGTTTTATGGACTGCTGCATGACATAATCCCCAGCGGGTGACAGGTAGGGGAGTCTATTTTAGAACAAATATTCTATTCTGTCAAGCCCTCAAATTAGTGGGGAGTATTTACCCCTCCCCCCCCGCCCCCGCCCCGTGTACGTAGAGGGGGAGCGAATGCAATTTTCGCCGGTTGCGCCGCCAGACACGCTGCGCAGAAGCCGTCCGGCTGCCGAAAAGCCAAGCCCACTAAGAGCCTATCCGAATAACCCAGCGGCACGGAGGGCAATCAAGCC
>JBDTNB010000127.1:0-20258 GCA_039933955.1 Chloroflexota bacterium | reverse complement strand
AACTGGAGACTTTATCATGCGTGAAGCAGTGATTGTAGCGGCGTCGAGGACGGCGATTGGTAAGGCGAAAAAAGGAGTGACGCGGAGCGCGCGTTCCGACGATATGGCCTCAGTGGTGATTCAGGAAGTGCTGCGCCAGACCGGTGGCAAACTGGATCCGATGGAAATCGACGATGTGATTATGGGCTGCGCCATGCCCGAAGGTGCGCAAGGGTTGAATTTCGCCCGTGTGATATCGCTGCGGGCAGGGCTGCCGGTGGAAGTGCCGGGGCAGACCGTCAACCGTTTTTGTTCGAGCGGCTTGCAAAGCATCGCGATGGCTGCCGAGCGCATCATCGCCAATGGCGCGGATGTGATTATCGCGGGCGGGGCGGAAACCATGTCGCTGGTGCCGATGAGCGGTTTTCAGATCAGCCCGAACCCCTATATGGCCGAAAATGATCCCAATGTTTACATGAGCATGGGACACACGGCGGAACGGGTCGCTGATGAGTTCAAAATCACGCGCGAGGAGATGGATCAATTTGCCTATGAGAGCCATCTCAAGGCTGCGAAAGCCACCGATGCCGGAAAATTCGCCGAAGAAATTGTGCCGTTCGCGATTGAGGATACAATCATCGGCGAGGATGGGCGTCCGCAAACGGTGACGATTACTTTCGATGAGGACGAACATCTTCGCCGGGAAACCACCGTCGAAGGCTTGGCGAAACTCAAGCCCGTATTCCGGCAGGGCGGGCGCGTGACCGCCGGGAATTCCAGCCCCTTGAGCGACGGCGCGGCAGTCGTGATTGTGATGGAAGCGGCGAAAGCGGCGCAGCTTGGCCTGACACCATTGGCCCGTTTTGTTGGTTTCAATGTCGCGGGTGTGCGGCCTGAAATTATGGGCGTCGGGCCGATCAACGCCGTGCCGCGATTATTCAAACGCACGGGCTTGAGCATGGACGATATTGATCTGGTCGAACTCAATGAAGCCTTCGCAGCCCAGGCGATCCCGGTCATCCGCACGCTGGAGATGAACCCGGAAAAAGTGAATGTGAACGGCGGGGCGATTGCCCTGGGGCATCCGCTGGGCTGCACCGGCGCGAAGCTGACCGTCCAACTAATCCACGAAATGAAACGCCGTAACAGCAAGTACGGCATGGTGACGATGTGCGTCGGCGGCGGGCAGGGCGCGGCGGGCATCTTCGAAAACGTGAACTAGCGTCTCGCTAAAAACCACTGAAAGGTTGAACAAGGGTGTCTTAGGGCGCCCTTGTTTTCATTTCCACACATTCCACAACTCGTGATCCTGGCCCGATGTTGCGTTATTATCAGCGACGATGTGGTTCGCTCATTTCAGGCTGCCCAAATTAGGCTCTTTTACGATTCTTAAGGAAAAAAGATGTCACCGATTACGATTGAAGATGTCCAGGTTATTCTGACGCAGCCGACCACCCAGCGGCTGGTGGTCGTCAAAATTATCACGTCCGAGCCGGGACTCTACGGATTGGGCTGCGCGACTTTTACCCAGCGTTTTCACGCGGTGGTCGCGGCGCTCGAAAAGCATGTGAAACCCTTTCTGATTGGGCGCGATGTCAGCCGGATTGAAGACATCTGGCAAATGATGATGGTCAATGGTTATTGGCGCAATGGCCCGGTGCTGAACAACGCCGTCTCCGGTGTCGATATGGCTTTGTGGGATATTAAGGGCAAGCTGGCGAACATGCCGGTTTATCAACTCCTGGGAGGCAAATGCCGCGAAGCAGCGGCGGTTTACGTTCATGCTGATGGCCGCGATCCGCAGGAAGTGGTCGCCAATGCCCAGGCATTCCAGGCAGAAGGCTACCGCTACATTCGGGTGCAGATGGGTGGCTACGGCGGCAAACAGGCGGGCGATCATCATCCTGAAGGCGCTCTGGACGGCGCATATTATGACCCCCGCGCTTATATGCGTAACATGCTAAAGATGATCGAAACGGTACGCACGACGCTGGGCGATGAAGTTGAACTGCTGCATGATATTCACGAGCGGTTGCAACCGATTGACGCGGTGGGCTTTGCCAAAGCGGTTGAACCCTACAAACTCTTTTTCCTTGAGGACGCCCTTGCACCGGAAGATGTCGAATGGTTTGCAAATATTCGTTCGCAGTGTTCTACCCCGCTGGCGATGGGTGAACTGTTCGTGCATCCACTGGAGTGGCGTTCGCTGGTCGCCAACCGCCAGATCGACTTCCTGCGGATGCATATCAGCATGATAGGCGGCCTGACACCCGCCCGCAATGCGGCGATTTTCGCGCAAATTTATGGTATCCGTACCGCGTGGCACGGCCCGCAGGATGTCTCGCCAGTGGGTCACGCAGCGAACTTGCATCTCGATTTGTGGGAACCCAATTTTGGCATTCAGGAATGGTGTCGCTTCCCCGAAATCGTCTACGAAATGTTCCCCGGCTGCCCGGAAGTGCGCGATGGTTATATGTACCCCAATGATCGTCCCGGTCTCGGTATCGACATTGACGAGAAATTAGCTGCCAAATATCCCTGTCAGGAAGAAGTCATGCAGTGGACACAAACCCGGCTCCCGGATGGAACTCCGGCACGTCCATAATATTTGAAAAACGCGCAAAAGGCACGATCCTGAAAAGGCGTGCCTTTTTAATTCAGCAGCCGTTCACATATGACCGATGACGAAAAAGTAATAATCCTGCGGGAAGGTTTTGACGCCCAATTGATTCAGCAGCGACAACAGTTGGGCGCGGTGATCGGCTCCGTGAATGATGACGTGCATCAAAATTTGCCAGAGCTGCGTCATGTCCTGGTCGGGTTCGTAAAAGGGCAGGGTCGTCAGCATGTCGTCGGTCAACGCCGATAAATAATCACGCATCCGCAGTTCCACCGCATCCCATTGAGCACGGATGACCTCGCGCTTGTGAAACTGGGTTGGGTCGATAAAATCTGGGACATCTTCGCCGCGCAAACCACTGAACCAGCGATCATCAATATTCATCATGTGGACGACCTGATTGCGAGCCGAGCCGACAGAGTAATGGATGGTTTGGGTGAACTGTTCTTCGGTGAGTGGGACGATGCATTGTTCCCAGATTTTGTGGTTGATGGTGAAGTGATAATCGTACATGTTGCGGATGGCGTCGGCGTTCATAGGCTGCTCCGTTTACAATAAATTAAACCGCTCCTATCGTAACCTGAATGCCGATTTCCCGCCGAATTGCACGGCGACAATGCCGGGACGTGCTGCCGTTATTACGAGTGTGCGCGGCGGAAAGCGAGGGGACAGCCACCGTGTCGGCACACGAACGGCAGGAACACGGGAGGTTCTTGCTGCTGCCGCCGGGGTGGAGTTTGCGGCGGTAAACACGGGGAAGTTTCGCAACGGACGTGCGGAAAAGAAAAGATTTTTCACCACCGAGACACCGAGGAAAGAGACCGAAGACAGTTGGCATGGCGAATCAATCTCCGCGAGGGTGGGATGTGAAGTTTTATTATAGAACAAATGATCTGTGCGAGTCAATTAGAATGAAGTTTGAAAATATTTTGAAAGGTGTTAGAGGTATAATGTAGCTCGAAAGAATAGTATGGACATCATGATACTAATGCACTACAAGGGGGAGCTACTTTGCTGATGACATTCACGACTAAACTTGATAAGGTGCGCCAGAAGCCCCTTTCATATCTCCGTCTGCTGCCGCTTGTGGGCTTCATCCTATGGTTGTGCCTGACATCCGCGCAGGTCTTCGCCGATGACCTGCCGCCCGTGCTGGACTTCAGCACTTATCTGGGCGGGAATAGTTATGAACGTGGTCGGGACATCGCTTTCGATGCTAATGGCAACATCTATGTGACCGGAAGCACCAGTTCACCGAACTTCCCCGCATCCAATCCATTTAATGTAGCGCTACCGAATGGCGACTACAGCGGCGTGATTTATGTCACCAAGTATGATCCGATGGGGACACAGATTTTATACTCCATCCTTTTGGGAAAAGGGATTGGTTACAGCATAGCGGTGGATGCTGACGGTTACGCCTATGTGGCTGGCTCAACAACTGGGGCGATTGCGCTCAAAAACCCATTGCAGGCCACGCTCAAAGGTGGCACAGACATCTTTGTCTCTAAACTCAATCCGATGGGGAATGCGCTGGTGTTTTCGACTTACCTGGGTGGTGATGGAACTGATGAAGCCTTTGCGTTGGCGCTGGATGCCAGTAAAAACATCTACCTCACTGGCTACACGCAGTCAACCGATTTTCCCACGCACAGCGCTTATCAGGCGGCCTATGGGGCGGGCTACGTCGATGCCTTTGTCACCAAATTGAATTCCTCCGGCAGTGCGCTGGTTTACTCGACCTATTATGGCGGGACGGGCGGCGAAGTAGCCGAGGACATCGCAGTGAACGGGAATGAAGCTTTCATCACCGGCCTCACCAGCTCGACGAATTTCCCGACCGTGAACCCTTACCAGGATACACTGAACCCGAATTGCACTTCGTGCTCACCGACGGACGGCTTTGTCGCCCGGTTAGATGCGGCGGGCGCACCAATCTATTCGACCTATCTGGGCGGCGATAGCGGCAGCAGCATACAAGAAGGTGGGTATGGGATTGCGGTGGATGCTTCCGGCAGCGCCTACGTCGTTGGCGGCACTCAGGCCGATAATTTTCCGACCGTTAATGCCTATCAGGACACATTGATCAACAATTCCGGAGGGTTTATTTCTCGCTTCAGCCCGGATGGAACCCAACTACTGTATTCTACCTACTTTGGCGGCACATCCAGCGGCGGCGGCATGGAGAGCGCGGCATTCCGGGTAGCGCTGGACGCGAACGGCCTGATCTACATCGCGGGTTTTACCGCTGATCCAGCGTTTCCGACCGTACAGCCGCTCCAGGCAGCCCTCAACAGCCCTGCTATGCCGTATCCCTATTTCGACATTATCGCAGCGATCTTCAGTGCCGATGGTCAAACCCTTTTGTTTTCGACCTACTGGGGTGGCAGCCAGGATGATATGTCGCAAGGGGATATGGGCATGGCGCTCAGCCCGCAGGGCAATATGGCGATCACCGGCACAACGCGATCAGATGATTTCCCTACCGCCTTTGCCGTGCAGGATACGCCGGGCGGGCCATTGACTAGCTGCTGCTCGCCCGGCAAAAATTATGATTCGTATGTGATGAAAATAGGTCTTTCGCCCGTCACCCCGCCTATCAGCCCGCCTGGTATCGAGCCGGAGCAGAATTACTTTATCACCCATACGCCGACACTCACCTGGACGGCCTTCAGCGGCGCGAACAAATATCATATCCAGGTGGCGAGGTCGTCCACGTTTGACGTTGGGACGATAGAATTCGATACCGAGGTCAGCGGGAGCAACTTATCGGTTGTAACTGATCCTTTAGTCAACGGGCGGCATTACTGGCGCGTGCAGGCCGAGCGCCTGGACGGTCAAGTCAGCGGGTGGAGCGCGGTGCAGTCTTTTACGGTGCGGGCACAATGACCATTCAACCGATATGGACGCGGCAGTACGATCAACTTCCGGTGGCGGTTTATGAAAATAACGAGGCGCTGGGCAGGGCAGCGGCGCACGATATGAGCGCGATTTTGCAGGCGGCATTGGCGGAACGCGGCGAGGCCAACCTGATTCTGGCAACTGGCAATTCGCAGCTTACGTTTCTGCATACCCTGAAGCAAATCGAGGGCATTGATTGGGCGGCGGTGCGGGTTTTCCACATGGATGAATACATTGGCATCGACCCGCAGCACCGTGCCAGTTTTCCACTATTTTTGCGAACGCATTTTTTCGACAGTGTGACGCCGCGCGCTTTTTATCCGGTTCCGGGCGGGGCGGATGATGTTGACGCTGCCTGCCGCGAGTATGAAGCACTGCTTCGCGAATATCCGGCAGACGCGGTGGCGCTGGGAATCGGCGAAAATGGACACATCGCCTTCAATGAGCCGCCCGCAAATTTCGATGATCCCAAATGGGTGAAGGTGGTTGAACTCGACGACATCAGCCGACAGCAGCAGGTCAACGAAGGCCATTTTGACCGCTTGGAAGATGTGCCCACACAGGCGATCACGCTGACGATCCCGGCACTGCTGGCGGCGAAACGGATGTTGTGTCTCGCGCCAGAAAAGCGCAAAGCCCAGATTGTGTGGGCGTGTTTGCTCGAACCGGTTGACCCGATGCGCCCTGCGTCGATTTTGCGGCAAAATGGACACGCGCGGTTGTATCTGGATCGGGACTCGGCGGCAAAATTAGATGTGTAAAAGATAGTTAAAAGTGCAAAGTTAAAAGTAGAGATAATCAAGATTTGTGAAAGGACTGACCATGTTGTCTAACGATGTGATTCAGGATCAGATTGCCTACTATCGGGCGCGGGCAGGGGAATACGACGAGTGGTTTTACCGCGTCGGGCGCTATGATCGCGGCGCGGAGTTGAATCAACTGTGGTTCGATGAGGTGGCGGTGGTGCAAAAGGCGTTGCACAGCCTGCCGCATACCCAGCATATTTTAGAACTCGCTTGCGGGACGGGCATCTGGACACAGGAATTGGCGACATTGGGCGATCAGGTGACGGCGCTGGACGCCTCGGCGGAAGTGATCGCGGTTAACCGGGGGAAAATCAATAATCCCCACCCCCTAGCCCCCTCCCCATTGCATGGAGAGGGGGAACAGAATCACGCTGCGGTTGAATACATGCAGGCGGATTTGTTCGCGTGGGAACCTGAGCCAGAAGCCTACGATATGGTGTTTTTCGGGTTTTGGTTATCGCATGTGCCGCCGGAACGCTTAGATGGTTTTCTGGATAAGGTGCGGCGGGCGCTGAAACCGGGCGGACACTTGTTCGCGCTGGATTCGCTGCCCGATTTAACCTCGTCGGCGAAAAATCATGAAGCCTACCAGCCAGAGAGTATTTATCACATACGCAAATTGAATGACGGTCAGGAATTCAAAATCGTGAAAATTTTCTACGAGCCGGATGCTTTGCAGGCCAAACTGGTGGAGCATGGTTTTGAGGCGGCGGTGAAAACCAGCGGACGTTATTTCTGGTACGCAGTGGGCGTTCGGGATTAAAAGAGCAAGTGTCAAGTCCCTCGACACTTGCTCATTGCAATGAGGCTGGTTACGAAGTCGCTGCCACCTGGGGCGCGGTGATGGTCACCGGTTCGTTGAAGTGTGAAAAATCTACCATGCGGGTAACAGTCACGGCGGTTGGCGCGGGAGCGTTCGCGTCAGTATTTGCATTCGCTGAAGGGGTCACGACGACGACGCTCTGAATCTGGTGAATGAGGTTGTCATCGCCGACCCAAACCGTCAGGTTGATGGTGCTGTTCTGCATGTCGAAGCGTGCGCCGAATCCACCCTGCGGCCCACCATTTCCCGCAGGGGGTTGACCGTTGTTGCCTTGTTGTCCACCACTGGCGGGCGGAGGCTGCTGACCGTTGGTTGCTTGTCCGGCATTACCCTCTCGTCCGAAGCCGCCACCACCAAAGGCAGCCGTGAGTAAGGAGGCTGCATCGCTATTGGCGACGGCAGTCGGGTTGAGAGTCAATTGATAGACATGCATATTCTGACCGTCAAGCGTGTCGGCCTGACCTTCACTAACGGCGGTTACGCTGGTGGAATCCACCGGCAGCAGCAGCGAACCTTCGCTCGTAAAATTCCCTAACAGGCGACCACCACCCTGACCTTGACCACCCTGACCACGCCCCAGTTGATCGGCTGCAACCCAATCCTTCGGCAGGTTCTGTTGGGTCATCGAGTCCGGTATGGCGGTAAAACGGATATAAGTCTTTCCATCAACGACGATAAACTCGGTAGTCGTGGTCTGAGTCGCCGCTGCCGTGTTGTTGGCAGCATTGGCGGGTACGTTCGAAACGGTTGTGCGGCTGCCGGAAACATCCCAGCCTGTAGCGTTTGCAGCCATCTGAAGGGCATCGGTTTCCGTGCGTGCCGGGGTGGTATCGGTTTGACCATCCCGCACCGTCGTGGCATCGACACTCACTGTCATGCTGGTCGCGGCCTTCGTATTGTCGAACGCGGTTTTCAGGGTGTTGAGGAGTTGGGGATCAACAGTGGACTGGGCAAAGGTGGGGACGACCCCCCAGATTGTCAGACAGCCCATCAACAGTAGGGGAATAACGATTCGTTTCTTCATCTCAGTTTTTCCTGTCACTTTCATTTCAAGATGCGGCCAAGAAACACTGTCTGATGAGGCAGAAGAGTCAGCGTCTCTTTACTCCACGCACTATAGAGACTACTTGTGCAGAAGTTGTTTCGAAATCATGAGAAATTGGAGAATCTCAGGGCAGCAGCGGGATTTTCTGGCGCGCGACAGGCAGCGCCAGATTTGAGCGAATGACTAGGTTCCGATGTGATCTTTGAAGAAGGCGAGGGTGCGCGTCCAGGCATCGGCGGCGGCTTCAGCATTGTAGTTTCCGCGCTGGTCGTTGAAAAAAGAGTGTTTCGAATTCGGATAAATTTTGATGTCATGCGGGATATTATTTTTGCTGAGTTCGGCGTCTAATTTTTCGCCCATGCCTTTGCTGAAATCGTTTTCCGGGTAGGAGCCGACCACCGGACAGGCACGGGCGACGGCACTCAATGGGCGTGGATTCACGGCGTAAAATGGGGCAATGACGTTGAGGCGCGGGTCAGTACAGGCCCAGGCGACAGCGAATCCGCCGCCCATACAGAAGCCTATCGCGCCCAGACGGCTGGCATCCACGCTGGGATGGTTTTCCAGATAGGTCAGCGAGGCTTTCAGATCGTTGATCCCATTATGCTTGAGGGGATTCAAAAACATGTCGGTCAGGAAACGTACCATGCAGATCATTTGGTTGCGCCCCGCGAATAAATCAACGGCCAGGGCAGCGTAGCCTTCAGCCGCAAAACGGCGGGCAATATCGCGGATGTTATCGTTCAGGCCAAAGGCTTCATGGATGACCACGACGCCGGGAAATGGGCCTTCGCCTTCCGGCAGCGCGAAATAGGCGGTCACATCGGCGGACGTGTTGGGAATGGGGACGGTTTCGGTGCGCGTTTCCATTAGTACAGCCTCTTTATTTAATCTGGTGTCACATGAGCATAACGCGATATAACCGAGCGCGCACAGGCTGCACATGATTTCTTCGTATCGCGTGCGCGTGTACGGCTTGGTATATGAATGGTTTGGAATTTGTGAATTCACGAAAAATTGTGTGAAGAATTGTGATGACGCGGTTATAATACGACTTATACTTAATTACAAGACATTTAACGTGTTTTTGAAGGGGGTAAGTTCGTGACGATCCCAACTAACAAGGACTTTGCAACCGAAGTCCGCTCTGATCGCCTCAAAACCCTCTGGCAGTTTACGTTTGCGGGCTGCCTGATCTTTTTCTGGGTGATTGCAACGATTGCGACGCTGCAAAAATCGAACGCCTGGTATTGGCTGATTGCCGTCGGTGTATGGGGTGTGGCCTGTTTACTGACACGCGCGCTGCTGAAGATCAACCGCTACGCACACGCCGTCTGGACGTATGCGCTGGGTGGTGTGGCTGCCGGGGCCGTCATTCTGGCGGGTGGCGATACGACTGCTACCCAAATCATCCCGTTTGTTTTCCCATTGATTGTTTTCGTGGTTGGTTTGCTGCTGCCACCCATCAGCACCCTGATTATCGCGACCCTGGCGGTGGCGGCTGTCGGCGTGATGCCGCTGCTGAATATGGAGTCCGGCGGTTGGGGTATTTTCCAACTGTTTGCGATTCTGCTCACCTACACTAGCGCGCTCCTTGCCAGCCAAGTGACGGGCGAACTGTATCAGATCAGCGAATGGGCGCTTTCAAATTATCAACGCGAACGTAAAACGACCACCGATTTATTTGAGAGCCGCCAGCAGTTAGAACGCGCTCTGCATCGCAGCGAAGCCCTCAGTGATGAACTCCAGGAAACCAACACGGAATTGAAAGTGGCACGTACCGCCGCCGACGATGCCAAACATTTTCGCGGTCAATTTTTGGCGAACATGAGCCATGAACTGCGCACGCCGCTCAACGCGATCATCGGTTTTAGCGAGACGATGCTGAAGTTCCCGGCGATGTACGATGATGTGACGCTGCCGAAAGGCTACGAGGCCGACCTGAACCAGATTTATAACAGCGGGCGTCAGCTTTTGAGCCTGATTAACGACATCCTCGACCTCTCCAAAGTCGATGCGGGTAAATTGGAACTGCATATCCAGCGCGTGGCGTTGGAGCCAATTTGCAATATGGTAGTGTCGACAGCGCAGGGGTTGGTTGGCGAACGCTCGATCAAACTGTTGAAAGATTATACCGAGCCGCTGCCCGCAGTCTGGGCCGATGAAGGCCGCGTGCGTCAGGTGCTGCTCAACTTATACAGCAACGCCGTTAAATTCACGGAAAGTGGCGAGATTACCCTGAGCGTGCGCGAGACCGACGAAGGCGTGCGCATCAGCGTGAAAGACTCTGGTAAAGGTATTGATCACCAGTTCCACGAAATCATATTCGAAGAGTTCAAACAAGCCGATGCCGGTGGACGTGATCCGCGTTCCGGTGCTGGTCTCGGTTTGGCGATTTCGCGCCATCTGCTGGGTCTGATGCAAGGGCGCATCTGGGTTGAAAGTGAAGTTGGCAAAGGCAGCACGTTCAATGTTGTCCTGCCCGCTTATCAGGAGTTGGCGAGTAAGCCGAAACGGACAGATGTCTTTCCGGCGATTGTTGATTCCGGAAAATCTGAAGAAAAGGTCGAAAAGGTGGTTTGACATGCGTATCCTGTACGTTGAGGATAACCCGGCAAACCTTTTTCTGGTGCAGCGCGTCGCGCGGATGGGCAACCACGAGGTTGTAAATTACACCGAAGGGCAGCCCGCGCTGGATCATTTTAAAGAGGATAAGCCTGATCTGGTGCTGATGGATATTCAGCTTTCGGGGATACTGAACGGGTTGGATGTGGTGAAAGCGCTGCGGGCGGCGGGGCACAGAACGCCGATTGTCGCGGTGACTGCTTACGCGATGTCTGGTGACCGCGAAAAATGCATCGAAGCCGGCTGCGATGGCTACTTATCCAAGCCGCTTCCCGTCGGTGAACTGGTCGAATTATTTAAGCGTTATGAACCCGCAAAAGCTGCCGCTGCTGCCTCCGTAGTGCCAGCCTCATCTGTGACCGCTGCGCCGGAGTGGACATTGAACCCCGTGAGCGACGTGAAGCCTACTCCAGAGGCACAGCCCGTTCCCGCTGCGCCAGCGACGCCTGAGGCTCCACCTGCCGCGCCGACTATAACGTCCCTCGAAAAAACAAACACGGACATTCCCCCGAATCCTTTTGCGACACCCGTGCTGCTAAAGGCGGATGCCACGCCCACTAAAGATTCTGCGCCGGTTGTAACGCCAGCGCACGATGTGGAAATCGCCAGAGAATCGGTGGAAAAGCCTATCGCGCCGGTTGTGGAACCCAAAGTTGAAAGTCCTGTGCCCACGCCAGAGACCGCTAAACCAGTGGTTAACCCGAATCCAGTTGACAGCGCCGCGTCGCAAGGCACGAGCAAGGAATCCAGTGAAAAAATAGGGTTAGAAAGCAAGCCGTCTTAAATGTAATTACACGTTCCAAAAAACTGAAGTGTTATTTATTTTTAGACCAGCGGCGGCGACTTCATCGCTGACCGTTTAAAAGGGATTATTATGAACGAGCGCAAAGCCCTGGCGGTAGACGATGCCTCTGCCAATCGCGATTTTCTGGAGCGGTTGTTGGGCGGGGCGAAATTCAAAGTGTTGGGGGCTGGAACAGGCGCAGCGGCGCTGCAAGTCATCGAGGGACTGGAAAAGCTGGAGCTGGCAGTCGTCGATTGGAAACTGCCGGATACCACTGGCCTGGATTTAGCCTGCACCATCCGCCAGCGTTTCCCCGATACCTATATCGTAATCGCCACCATGTACGACGAACGTTCGATGATGGAAGAAGCCTTTGCTAATGGCTGTAATGTATTCCTGGTGAAGCCGCACGGCTTTATGGAATTATTCCAGCGGCTTCTCACCACCGACATCGAAGAATTGTGTGCAGCGCCCAGCACCATCATTGACCAGTATGGCCCGCGTCTGTTCAAGGCATCCACCAACTCGGTTCCGAAGGTGGTTATCCCGAAAGACAGCACCGTCACCCGTGAAATCGCAGCGGTCAAAACCAAAACGTCTGAAGCTGTGAAAGTCACTACGGCCTCGGTGGTGGCTGAAGCTTCAAAAGATAAAGCAGCTTCATAAGTATTCGAACAGCGCTGATTTACGGCGTTTGCTTGGCTGATTTGGCTTTCAGGTCGGCCTCAACTATTTCCTGATCCTCTTCTGCCGAACCCGGTGTCCGCCCGACGCGCGTCGATTTTTTGTGTTTCGAACTTTTACCTTCGACCTGATCGGCCTGCGTATCATCGGTGTGGCTGTAACCATGTAATTGGCTCAGATCGCCCGCCGTATTGACTCCCAGTGCGTGATACACCTCACAGTGACCAGACAATCCACGCTGTGCCAGATAACCGCCGCCCAACGTCAATAAAAAGCCCAGCATCCCGCCGCGCCGCAGCCCAGCCACCGTCAATGCGCCGCCGCCGATCATCGAGAACCAACGCTCCAGCATATTAATATTGCGATGGCTTGATACAGGTTCATACATGGTTGGGTATCCCTTTTTGCACTGATTTTTGCAACTCATTATGGGATACCCACTGTTAGAATGCCGTTGATTTTTGAACCCCTCCCCTGTAATGACGGTTGACGAAATAATTCGGTAACGGTTCAAAACGGACGAAATATATTTCGTCCCTACAAATTCGGGACTGTAGGGACATGATATATCATGTCCGTTTTCTTGTATTGCCGAATTTAATTATCAACCAGGAATATTTCGTCCCTCCGAAATGTCTAGCGATTCATCGTCGGGCGTGAGCCAGTAATCACCGCCGCCGCGTTCCCGGCGCATGAAACCGTACTCGACCAGATTGCGGCGCAGCGTGGCGTAATCCTCGTGGACTTCGGTCACAATGGCGTTGACCTGTTTTTCGGTGTAGCGCTCACCCGGTTGAAATTTGGTCGCCAGCCAGCGCAGCACGACAATTTCTTTTTTGGGCTTGGTCGGAATCTGGGTCAAGCGTCCATTGTCGGTGTAATCGCGCAGGACTTTTTTGTCGGTTTCATCCCAATCGAGCGCATCAATCCAGGTGTTGCCAGATGTATCGCGTACTTTTTCTTCCGGCGCGACCTCGATGTGGGCGACCATCTCCTTGAACTGCGCCAATTTTTTCGGGTTGATGCGGTAAAAACGCTGGTTGCCCGCCATCCGCAAATTGAGCAGCCCTGCGCTGTGCAGTTTGCTAATGTGATGCGAGACAGTTGGCTCGGATAATTTGACCAATTCTGCTAGTTCACCGACGTTGCGTTCCTGCCCATACATCAGCCGCAGCATGGTCAGACGATGTTCGTCGCCGACGGTTTTGAGCAATTGCAACAGCGGCCAATCGCGACTCTGTTCCGCTTCCATCGTATTCCTCCTCGACTCGATATTTTGACATGAGTCTAATTTGAAGTTTATCGAAATATGGAGAAGTGTCAAGATGCAAGATTCGTATATGCCGTTTTGTTAAATGTTACAATTTATAGGCTTTGAGTTCGTTGACAGTAATTTCTGTTCTGAGGCTAACTGCACCCAATTCGCGGTTAGCAAATGGTCTCACAACGATTTCGAGTTTCCCAACGCCAGCATTAACAGCTTGTCCCACAAAAGTCAGCATATGTGGCAAGTCAAATTCACGTTGAAGATCACGCAAATGAAAAGGTAATTTGTAGATGGCGTCGAAATCGGCAACGCCTGCTCGAATTGAATAATCTTCTATTCGAATGCGATATGAGCTTTCATTGACATCGGTTGTCACGAGTTCGGGAAGGGCAGTTATTGTGCCTATGGCGTGATCGAATGGACTGTTAGTGATGACTCCAACAGGTTGGATTAACTTCTGGTCGATGGCTGTCCCTTGCGCGAGGATTTCAAGTCCCTGGGATGCCCCGCCCAAATTTAACACGCTAAATATCAAGCCAAATCGCTGATTCCTGGATAATAAATGTTGCTTGGGGAAATGCATATAAGGTTTAAAGCGAGGAAGTCCTTCTGCTAAACTCTCATAGGGCAAAGCCTGATTATAGCGAAAGTATAATTTCAGGATGTAAGAAGCGGATAGCTCATTATCTCGTTTTGGATCGTACCAAGCCCGATCCCTACCCAAGTTCAAAACTTCTACGATTCGTCCCAAAGCGCCTTCGGCCTCAAACGGATAATCCGCTTTGTCGAGCTGCCATGCTTTCGCAAGTGTTTCTGGCGAATGGTTTTTCGGCAAAACAAGCTGCCACTTGGCTGCATCGCCGCTAATACGTGGTGGATGAGAGTCGTAATTTATCCAATTACTGTAAGTATCCTGTTTTTGCCCTTTGGCAAACAGCGTTACCGTTGTGACATCACTGTCAAACACATTGATCGTCACGACTGGGTAGCCGACACGTTGAGATAGGTGAATACCGGCTTCTTCTAACCCAGGCGGAATATTGCCGTAGAAACTAATCCAGGGATTCTGGTTATCAGCGATGATGGTTATGGTTACCTGGGCTGCGGCTGCATCCGTAACTTCTGTAAAGTCTGCCATAAGCATATGCTGATGCAGCCCTGCGAAGATGTTTTCAAGGGCTTTTTCAACGGAAAGGTTGTCCACATATACATGAAGATTATCGAGAGAAGTTCCCATGCAGACAACCTTCGTTGGCTTAATTTACGACAGCATTTGCAGCAGGCCAGGTTGGAGTTTGAAGGTTAGGTCGCGCCCGGTGGCGTGTTCGCCGTCGAGATCGAGGGCAACCGCGCCCGTCTCACCCTGGATGCGGACTTCTTTGGCTTTGCCGGATTGAACACAGGGGTGGGTTAAATGGCTGCCGCTGTAGACACTGAGCAGCGCCGACAAAATTGTTGCGCGCGATGCACCTTTCACCAGCACCACATCAAATAGGCCGTCGTCGGTCTGGGCGTTGGGCGCAATTTTCATGCCGTGCCCAAAGGTTGTACCGTTGGCGACAGCCACCAGATACGCGGGGCCGTCGTACCAGGCTTGACCGTCGAGCGTGACCTGCATCGGCTGCGGTTGATGGGTCATGATGCTGGCGACAGTGGCCTGCAAAAATGTCCAGGGATGGCGGGTTTTGATGTTGTTGACGCGCCGATCCACCTCGCCGCTGAGTCCCGCGCTGGCGATATTCAAAAAGTGTTCGCGCTGACCGTCGAAGGTGAGCAGACCAATATCCGTCGCCTGTGGTTTAGCCTCGGCAATCCAATGCGCCGCTTTTTTGATGTCGAAGGGGATGCCTTTGAAGCGTGCCCAATCGCGCCCGGAGCCGATGGGTAGGTTGCCATAGACCATCTGCGTGCCGTTGGGATTACGCTCGTTGAGGTCAGCCAGGGCGTTGACGAGGGCGTGATTCGTGCCATCGCCGCCAATCGAGATCACGCGCGTCAGGCCGGACGCATAGGCTTTATCGAGATGCTGCGCGACTTCTTCGGTGCGTTGGGTGATCGCGACGACCAGTTCCCCCAGCGTTTGCCACAGCAGTGGTTCGAGTTCCGTCCAGAGGCGACCTGCGCGTCCACTGCCTGCATGGGGATTGAGGATAATCAGGGTTTTGGACATAGTTAGTAATGGTTGTTCGTGATTAGTTTTTTAGTTTAAAAAAGCGTAAGTCAAAATCAGACAGTAAAAAATTATTGTCCTGTTGCAAACTATAACCTTCGAACCGGCGTGAAGTTACTGGGTCATCAGGAGGTTGAGTTCATCCAGGCTGAACGGCTTGGGGAGAATGCCACTTAAACCATCGGCTTCCGGTGTGCTGAGGCGTTCATCGTGCGGGTTGGCGCTCATGATGATGAAGCGGACGTTTTCCCACTGAGGATTCTGACGCACGGCTTGCAGCAGTTCTAAGCCATCCATCATGGGCATGGTCAAATCGCTGATAATCAAATCGGGCGGCGCTGGGGTACTGTACAGCGCTTCCAGTCCTTCCTGACCGGTACGCCCAAACATGACCTGATGCCCACCCCATTCTAACAGGTCGCGCAGCAGCATTTGCATGTCTACATTGTCTTCGACCAGCAGAATGTTGGTCATAAAATTCCTTGCCGATAATTCATTGATATAACACTCTGTAATTATACCTGAATTTATCGCCCTGATCGTTAAGTTTGACCTTTCGATAGGTATAAAGTCCCGCTCAAAATTGTGAATTTTAGGTGAATTCAGGCGCGGACGTGTCCATCGCCGATCACAATCCATTTGTAGGTGGTGAGTTCTTCCAGCGCCATCGGCCCACGCGCGTGCAGTTTTTGCGTGCTGACGGCGATCTCTGCGCCCAACCCCAACGCACTGCCGTCATTGAAGCGCGTGCTGGCATTGACGAACACCGCCGCCGAATCAACCTCATCCAGAAAGCGGTTGGCGTCGTCCATGTTGCGTGTGAGGATGCCGTCGGAATGCTGAGTGCTGTGCTGGCGGATGTGATTGATAGCCTCGTCCAGGTTATCGACGACTTTCAAGCCCAGAATCAGCGCCATCCATTCGGTGTCAAAATCGTCGGCTCCGGCGGCTTGAACGATAGGGTTATTTTGTAGGGACAAGGCGCGCCTTGTCCCTACGGAATCATCATTGAGGATAGCGAAGGCGCGCGGCTCGGCGCGGAAGGTGACACCATCTTTGCCCAGATGCTCGACCACGCGCGGTAAAAAGTCCACCGCGATGTCACTTTTCACCAGCACCGTATCCAGTGAATTGCAGACGGCTGGGCGCTGGGTTTTGGCGTTGTGGATGATCGCCAACGCCGCGTCGAAATCGGCGGTTTCATCGACGTATAAATGACAAATGCCCAGTCCGCCAGTGATGACCGGAATCGTGCTGTTTTCGCGGCAAAAATTATGCAGGGCAGCGCCGCCGCGCGGGATAATCATGTCGATATAGTGATGCAGCTTGAGCATCTGCCCGATATATTCGCGGTCTGTGCTGGCGATATACTGGATACAGTCGGCGGGTAGGCCGCAGGCAGCCAGGGTGTCGCCGATAATTTTCACCAGCGCCATATTACTCCGCATGACTTCTTTGCCGCCGCGCAAAATGGCCGCGTTACCGCTTTTGAGCGCCAGCACCGCCACGTCGATGGTCACATTGGGGCGGGCTTCGTAGATTACGCCCAGGACGCCAATCGGGGTGCGGCGGCGCGAAACTTTCAGGCCGTTGTCCAGCACACGGGCATCAAATTCTTTGCCCACCGGATCGGGCAGGTCGGCGACTTTACGCACATCCTCGATCATGCCGCTCATGCGCTTTTCCAGCGCGAGACGGTCAATAATCCAGGTTGAGTCGGTTCCGGCGGCGCGGGCGTCGTCCAAATCCTGACGATTCGCGGCGAGGATGATCTCGGCGTTGGCTTCGAGCGCGTCAGCCAGCGCCAGAATCACGGCGTTTTTCTGCGCGGTGCTGGCTTTGGCGAGTTCATACGAGGCGGCGCGGGCGCGTTTGCCCATGTCGGTCAGATCAATGGCAGTCTGAGTATCAATCATCTGTATTCAGTCTTTCAATAGCTTCAATCGAGGGGATTTCACTTTTCCACTCCACACCCTGAAATGAATCACGAACAGAATCAATCATGTCGTCCAGAAAAGCGGCCATTTTACTATATTGCTTTGTACTCCAGATGGCTTCTTGCAGAACATAAAAAGTCCCTTGAAGGTCTTTCAACTGCTCTTGGTTTTTAGCTGATCTTGCGTCTAGCAACCTTTGACGCAGATAAAGGAGTAATTCTTTTGTGACCATTATTTTGGAAAAATCTCGCTGACTTTAAGCCCACAAGAACTCGCTGGGTTTTGGATCGGTCATTTACGAAGTCTCGCCCTCTTTCACGCATAGATACTTCTCGCCGCGCGCATAAATCGCGTAAGGCTGCTCGAAGTTGTTCAACGCGACGGCAGTCAGGTTTTCAGCAATGAAGGCGAATACGATGGGTGGGCCGAAGAGATTGCCGTCTGCTTCGCGGTCATGCTTCTCGGCGTCGGTAAATACGGATCGCTCGACGCCGAATTTGTTGAGTTCCGCTTCGGTATCAAATCCTTCAACATCGCCGATCCTATGGGTTACAGTCATTGTCAGCGCATAATATTTCATGGCGCGTCTTTTCCCCTCACGTTGTGTCTCCACATCACCGCAAGTATAACCGAGAATCGCTTTCTAAAACCCCATGTCGTTGCGGATGAGTTCGAGTTCTTTGCGGGCTTCGGGGTCGAGTCCCGGCAGCCGCAGTGTGTTGATAATCAGCCAGGACATGTACGAGACGCCGCCCAAGCGCGGCGCATTCTTCATAAGATCGGCACACAGGTGCTCAATTTCGGGCGTGATGGCCGGTTCTTCCAGCGCGATCTGGGTCAGCGCTAGAACCGCCGTGCCCACTGTCCAATCCATTGGCCCGTGCGCCAGCGAAAAAAGTGCTTTGCGCCGTTCGGAGCCTTCCCAACCGCTGTCGATATAGGCGATGCTCAGGCTGGCGACCACCTGGATGCGCTGAATCCAATCCCAGATGGGGATTTCGGGCGGGCGCGGCGGCGGATGCACCATCACGCCTAGCAAACTGTGCAGACGGCTAGGTGTGGCTGCTGCGCCAAGTTTGCGCGCGGAGGCCTGCCATGCCTCCAGGTTATACGGACGCGCGGCAACTTTGGCAACCGCTTCCGCCACCTGCGGCCCAGGCGGATTGATCGCTGGCATGGGTTCCGTGCCATCATATTTCCACAGCACAAAATCGACCTCGCCGAGCGGGACGCGCGGATCAGGCTGCTGAATCTCGGCTACCCCAACCGGAACCTTCTCTTTAGCGCCATTTTCACGGTTGTAAAGTTGTAGTGCCAGCATCGCGCTGGGCGCTTCCAGAAAGCTGAGTCCCAATTGGGTGATGGGGGATTTTTTCTCGGTCATTTGCCGCAGCATATTAATCGTTGCATCCGGCGGCGCGATCAAATAATCGACAAACGGGGCTGTCGTCAGTTTGAACAGTAAACTTGCCGCCTGCTGATTAGCCGGATGAGCAGCCACATAAGCACGCAGGTCTTCTGTCCAATGGGATTCTTGGGTGGAAAGGGCTTGATAATATAAATAATGGGCGTTCGCCCAGCTATTATCCGGCTCAATTTGCAAAGCTTCGTGATAATAACCCAGACCAGCCTCGTATTGACCGTCCTGGCACAGGATGTCGCCCAAATCCAGGCGGACATAAGTGTCATCCGGTTTGTGGATCAGCGCTTTTTGGAACGTTTTCACTGCCATCTTGATATTGCCTTTGGCCTTATACGCCCCGGCCAGAAACGCGGCGGGCATATATTCGGGCGTCGCGGCGTAACCATTTTCCCCGACGACGATAGCTTCATCCACGCGCCCCATTTTGCGTAAGATGATCGACGTGGAGCTGGCGAAAAGACCATCCTGCACATTGTTTTGGCGCAGTTGAGCGAAGGTCGGCAGCATTTTTTCAATCGCTGCGCGCAGTGTGGGGTCAGCAATGTGTTCGCCTTGTTTGGATGTGATAGCGAAGATGAGACCCATCACCGTGCGCCCATTGAGTTTGGAGGCGCGTTCCGGTTTCGATAACCACTCGCCAACCCAGGGCACATATTGCAGCGCCGACGCGACATTAATCACCTGCGTAATCAGGGCGACAGCTTCTTCATACTTGCCAAGCTGCGCGTTGATGTAAGCGTTCACGGCGGCGTGGGAGAAATGCATTCCACCTTTGGCATCGGCCTGAATCAAGGTGAGTGGTTCGCGGGCATTGCTGATAATCCGGTTGAGCAGTGCCAGATACTCCGGCTCTTGCGGCTTGTTCATCAGCGCATAGCCCAGATGAAAAATCGCGTGGGCATAATCCCGTTTGGCGAAAGCGGCCCGGGCAGTTGCAAATTCTTCTTGGGGGTTGGGTGGTTGGGAAGGGTTGTTCATCGGGTACACCTCATGTGTGCGAGTGTTAGACGAGCAGCACCAAATTGTTGCGGTGAATCACCGCATCCCCATAAGTATAGCCGAGAATATCGACAATTTGTGTTGATTTTACGCCGCACAATTTGCCCAGATCGTCACTGCTGTAGCTCGATAACCCATGTGCGATTTTTTTGCCGTCCGGGCGGATGACGACCAGCATTTCGCCGCGCTCAAACG
>JBDTNB010000126.1:0-20269 GCA_039933955.1 Chloroflexota bacterium | reverse complement strand
AAGGCCAATACATCCAATTGGGGTTAGTCGGGTTGATTGGTCTGTGCTAACATGAGACTTGCTTTACTCATTTAACTGACTAAATGCAGGTAGCCCCATGTCCTCGGAATTTATTGCCCATGAGTCTCTAAAAACGAATCATTCCAGCCCTGCGCGGTTCATAATCTCGCACATTTTGCGCCACCCAGTTGTGGGCATTTTGATGGTCATCGGGGCATTTAGCAACGCATCGCTGGCTGCGGCTGTGCCGTATTTTATTGGGCGGGCATTCAACGCCATTATCGCTGGAGCCGGTGGTGACGCCATTGTGCCAATGGTGCTGGAGGTGATTGCGTCGCAGCTTTTGCGCGGCGGTTTGCAATTGATCCGCAACTTCGCGTCGGAAATTTTTGCACAACGAATCGAACGCGATGTACGCGACGAATTGTATGCCAGCTTGTTGGGCAAGAGCATGACCTTCCACGATATGCAACCGGTGGGCGAGATTATGGCGCGTGTGACCAACGATGTGCGCGAAATGAACCTGATGATGAACCCTGGCCTGAACATGGTGATCGGTTCGGGCTTCTTTCTAATTGTGCCGTTGTTCGCAACGCCCACTTTGTACCCGGCATTGGGGCTGACGCCGATCTTGTTTTCTATTGTGTATTTCTGGGCGCAATATCGCTTCGTCAAAACCATGAACCCAATTGCGCAAAATGTGCGTGAGGGTTTTGGCGACATGAACGCCAAACTGGCTGAGACACTGGACGGTTTGCAAGTCGTCAAAGGCGCGGCGAAGGAAGAAGACGAAATTGTATCCTTCAATTCCCGCGTGGAAGCGGTGCGCAGTTATTTCATCCAGCAAGGGAATATTGAAGCACGCTACCTGCCCTATTTGTTATATGGGCTGTCGAATGTTGGCGGGTTGATCCACGCGGTGATTCTATATAATGCTGGGATCATCAACACCGGGACGATTATTGCCTATATGGGCATGTTGTTCCTGTTCCAATTCCCGGTATTTTCATCGCTGGGATCGCTGTCACAGGTGTCTTTGGGATACGCCGGGGCGAAACGCATCCTGGAAATCATCAACACCGAAACTGATCTCGACCAGAACGAAAAGGGTTACAGCGCGCCGATGAAAGGCGCGGTCACATTCCGGAATGTCAATTTCAGCTATACGGGGCAAAACCGCTCGATTTACGATGTGTCGTTTGAGATTTACGCCGGTCATACGGTGGCGATTGTGGGGCAGACGGGCAGCGGCAAAAGCACGATTATCAAGCTGACCAACCGCACCTACGATGTCGAATCTGGACAGGTGTTGATTGACGATGTGGATGTTCGCGAATGGAGTCTGGCTTCATTACGCTCACAAATCAGCATCATCGAGCAGGATATTTTCTTACTGAGCCGCTCAATTGCGGACAACATTCGCTTTGGCAAGCTGGAAGCGACGCACGAAGAGGTCGAAGAGGCCGCCAAAAAAGCCCAGGCACACGAGTTCATCATGAGTTTCCCGGAAGGTTATAATACCGTCGTTGGGCAGCGCGGTGTCACCCTGAGCGGTGGACAGCGCCAACGCATCGCTATTGCGCGGGCGTTCCTGGCTGATCCGCCTATCCTGGTGTTAGACGACAGCACCAGCGCGATTGACAGCGCCACCGAAGACAAAATCCAGAAAGCGATTTGGGCGGCGTCCAGAGGCCGGACGACGCTGCTCATCACCCACCGGTTGTCACAAATCCGCTGGGCGGATCATATAATCGTGCTCAAGCAGGGGCGGGTGGCGGCGCAAGGCACGCACGAACAATTGATGCAATCCTCCGAATCGTACCGTCGTATTTTCGCGCGTTATGAGTCCTCTGAGCCGGAGCCAGCCAAACAACTCCAGGCAGAGAAATAAGGTCAGCTATACATGGGCATGTTCAATTCACTGGGACAAGATTCGTATGACCGCCAATATACGGACGGTTATTTGCTGAAGCGTATCGCCTCCTATTTCCAGAATCAGCGTTCGCGGCTGCTCATGATTGGCGGTGCGCTCATTTTCCTTTCGCTGGCAGGGGCATTGACGCCAGTCATAGTGTCGAGCGTCGTGGATGCGCTGGAAAACAAGCACGACATGAATCTTGTTATCGTGCTGATCCTGGCGTTTTTGGCAACGGCGTTCCTACAATATGGCGCGAACTGGACGCGGCGACGGCTGACGACTTTGCTCATTGGCGACGGCATCAGCCAGATGCGTAAGGATGCTTTTTCGGCCTCGGTGCGGCGTGATCTGGCCTTTTATGATGACAATAAATCCGGCAAAATTGTGAGCCGGATCACCAGCGACACCCAGGAATTCGCGCAGGTGTTGGTGATCGCCAGCGACATTTTCTCGCAGTTTGTCGAACTATTTATTTTGTTTGTGGTTTTGCTGACGCGCGAATGGCATTTGCTGCTCCTGACCCTGTTGTGGATGCCTGTTTTTGGCGCATTGGCGCTGTTCTTCCGGCGGATGGCGCGGGTGGTCGGAAGGCAGGGTTCGCGGGCGATGGCGGCAGTCAATGACAACATCCAGGAGAGCGTGGCCGGGATCAGTGTCGCCAAAAACTTCCGGCGTGAGGCGTTGATTTATGACGAGTTCATGGAAATCAACAATCAGTCCTACAAAATCAACCTGAAACGTGGTTTTGTCCTGGCGCTGATTTTTCCCTCGTTGAACGCGCTGGCGGGATTTGGCATCGGCTCAGTAGTGTATTTTGGGGCGCTGTCAGTTATCAATGCGACGATCAATGTGGGTTCATGGTATCTGTTTATTCAGAGTGTGGATCGTTTCTGGTTCCCGCTGATTAACATCGCGGCCTTCTGGAGTCAATTCCAGCAGGGGATGAGCGCCGCCGAGCGCTTATTCGCCCTGATTGATGCCGACAACACGGTGATTCAAACGGATAATCAGCCCGTCGAGTCGCTCATGGGTTTGATCGAGTTCAAAGATGTGATGTTCAAGTACAAGACGGGCATCAATGTTCTGGATCACTTTAACCTGACCATCAAGGCGGGTGAGAGCGTGGCGTTTGTGGGTCACACGGGCGCGGGCAAGAGCACGATTGCCAAATTGATCGCGCGTTTTTATGAATTTGACAGCGGCGAAATTCTGGTCGATGGGCGCGACATCCGTTCACTGGATTTGCACTCGTACCGGAGCAAGTTGGGCATCGTTTCACAGCAGCCCTTTTTGTTCAGCGGGACGATTGCCGATAACATCCGTTACAGCAAAACGGAAGCCACCGATGAGGAAGTCCGGGCGATTGCTTACAGCATCGGCAACGGCGAATGGCTAGAAACCCTGCCGGATGGCCTGAATACCGATGTGGGTGAACGCGGCGCACACCTGAGCATGGGGCAGCGCCAGTTGGTGAGCCTGCTGCGGGTGTTGTTGCAGCGTCCGGCGATTTTTGTGCTGGATGAGGCGACGGCCAGTATTGACCCCTTCACTGAAACCCAGATTCAAGAGGCGCTCGATTTAATTCTGGCGCAATCGACCTCGATTTTGATCGCGCACCGTTTGAGCACCGTCCGCAGCGCTGACCGCATTATTGTGCTGCGCGCGGGCAAAATCATCGAGCAGGGCAATCATGAGGCATTGATCCAGCAGGGCGGGCATTACGCGGAATTGTATAACACGTACTTCCGCCACCAATCGCTGGACTATATTGAAAATGCTAAACAATTTCTGGATGCATCTGAGTCCCTCCCGATGACATCAGAGGCCCAAAGTTGAGGCGTATATAGCCAGCCCCGAACCGCTTAATTGATGGTATTATTGCCTGAAGACTATAAGGAGTCAGGTGTAATGTCAGCATTGCCAAAGAAGCGGTGGACAGCCGAGGAATATCTGGCTTTTGAGCGTGCCAGCGATGAGAAACACGAGTTCATCAATGGCGATATATTCTTAATGGGGGGTGCAAGCCGCGAACATAATCTCATTGTGTTCAACCTGGCGCGAGTGCTGGGCAATCAATTAAGTGGACGCCCATGTGAAGCGTATGCAAATGATATGCGCGTCAAGTTGAACGTGAAGAATTATGTCTACCCCGATCTGGTTGTCGTATGCGAACCGCCAGACTTTGATGATAATCACGGGGATTCCTTGTTGAATCCTACTCTTCTCATGGAAGTGTTATCCCCGTCTACCGAGCAGTATGATCGGGGTGATAAATTTGAGTCTTATCGTGCCCTAAATTCACTCCAAGAATATCTCCTGCTCACCCAAAACCGCCCTCATATTGAGCGTTATGATCGCCAAGTTGATGGAACATGGGTGCTTTTCGAAGTGAGCGGATTAGATACCACATTAGAACTGCCTTCGATTGGCTGCACACTTGCCCTGGCAGACGTATATGACAAAGTGGCCTTTGACGAGAACATCTCATAAATGTTTGACGGCAATTTAATACCTATTCGGCTGTCTTGTGGGGGAAAATATGTTCAATCGGTTTGGCAAGAAATCCAAGCCTGAACCTGCGCCAACGTCTATTCGCGATACCCTTTTTGGCGATTTGTCGTTGGATCAATGGCCGAATGCCAATGCCTCAGCGCTCAAGTCGGAACCCTGGTTGAGTTTTGTCCAGGCGCGTGATGCGTTGAACAAAGGCAAAAAAGCAGACGCAATCCAGCACTGGCAGCGGATTACTGAAATGCCCAGCCTGGAACCACGCCATTATGTGCAAGCCTGGCATTTTTTGCGTCAAAATGGTGTGAAGCCGCCTCCTGACAAGGCGCGAACCGTTTATGGCGTGGTCGTTGAAGTGGCTATGCCCAACGGCGTAGACTTGCTGGCCGCGTACCCTGACCACAGCGCTCGTTACTACAATTACAGCGGAGCGGGTGTTGTTTGGGTGCATCCCAATAATTCGCTGGATGGTGCTATTGATACTGTGTTGGATGCTGGGCGGAAGTTGGTGGTTTTGATCGGCCCATGGGAGGGCGCACGACCCACTGTGCTGGGGAAAGGTCAGGCACGGCTTTCTATGCTGACGCCGATAGGTTTGCATTTTGGTCAGGGCGATTTCCTCGCCCTCAGCCAAGACCCGAAAGGCGGGGCGTTGGTATCTGCGGCCACTCAATTGATGGTCGCGCTCACCGAGTTGGCGCAGAAGCCCAAATAGTAAAGTTCATCTCCGACGATGAAAAAGGACACGGCATTCGCTTCGCTCGTGTCCCTCCGACATGCAATCCTCCAAATGGATTGCTTATTCGCGTTTGAACATCGGGTAAGCAATCGCCAGCATCACCAATGAAAACACCGCCATAAAACCGATGTCCAGCCAGAGCGAATGCAGCCCGATTCCGATGGCGATATGGCGCATGGCGTCCACGCCATAGGCCAGGGGATTGAACACCGAGACGGCCTGAATCCAGTTTGGCGCGCTGCTGATAGGATAAATTGCGCCGCTCAGGAAGTACATGGGCATGACCACGAAGTTGGAAATCGTGCCGAAGCCTTCAAAAGAGGTCATGCGGCTGGCGATCACGATGCCCAGTAAGGTGAGGGCGAATCCAATCAGAAACATCAAGAAGATCAGTTTGACAATCTGGATCCCCGGAATCCACAGGCCGATGAGCGGGCCGAACAGGAGGGTAATCAGACCTTGAAGCGTCGCCTGAGTTGCACCGCCGAAGGCTTTGCCGATGATGACCGATAGGCGCGGGACTGGGGCGGCCAGGACTTCTTTGAGGAAGCCAAATTCGCGATCCCAGATGATGCTGGTCGCGGATTGGATGGCCGAAAAGATCAGCGTCAGGCCGAGGACGCCGGGGAAAATATACTGCGTATAATCCATGGAACCGCCGAGGGTCTGGGTGCTGATGGCGGGTTTCAGGCTTGTGCCTAGGATTATCAGCCACAAAATTGGACGGGCTACGCCACCCAACAGGCGGCTGCGTTCACGCCAGAATTTTTTCAGGTCGCGCAGCCAGATGCCATAGATGGCTTCCGGTGCAATAGTGGCTGAGAGACGCTGAACCACGCTGCGTGTAGAGGCTTTTGGCGGATTCAGAGCGATATTCGGTGTGGTCATCATTTTCTCCTGTATTAGATGCGGCCCATCTGGCGCATATTGAGTTTGAACTGATCTTTACCACCGTCTTCATCGCGGATTTTGCGGCCTGTCAACTTGATGAATACATCTTCGAGTGAGGCGCGGCGGACTTGCAACGATTCGACCTGGATATTGTGGGCGGCGGCTTCGGTGAGCAGGCGGGGGACAAAATGGTTGGCATCGGTCACGCGCAGGAGGAGCGTTTTGTTTTCGATTTCGGCTTTAAGACCAAAACCCGCCTCAATGACTTCTTTGGCGCGCGCCGAATCGTTGACCACGATTTCGACCTGATCTTCTTCGACGAGTTTGCGCAAGCCGTTGGGCGTATCGAGGGCGATGATTTCCCCATGTTCGATGACGGCGATGCGATCACAATTTTCGGCTTCGTCCATGTAATGGGTGGTCATAAAGACAGTGGTATCGTGCTGCTCGCGCAGTTGACGAACGTACTGCCAGATGTAGTTGCGGGTTTGCGGATCGAGACCGACGGTGGGTTCATCCAGGATGAGCAATCGCGGTTCGTGGAGCAGACCACGCGCGATTTCGAGGCGGCGGCGCATCCCACCAGAGAAGGTCTTCACGATGCGATCTTTGACCTCGGTGAGTTCCATCAAGTTCAGAACATCTTTGATACGCTGCGGGCGTTCTCGGCGCGGAATATGATACATCATGCAGTGAAATTCCAGGTTTTCCTGGGCGGTCAGGCCGCTGTCGAGGGTGTTGTCCTGGAAGACGATGCCGATGGCCGAGCGCACGGCATCGGCGTCATGGATGACATCGTGACCATCAACGCTGATGTGCCCGCCGGTTGGAGCCAGTAGGGTACAGATCATCTTGATGGTGGTCGATTTCCCTGCGCCGTTCGGCCCCAGAAACCCAAAAATTTCGCGATGGTTCACCTGGAAGCTGATGTTATTGACCGCCGTAAAATCACCAAAACGTTTGCTGATGCCTTCGACCTGGACGAGCGGCGTCCCGGCTTGTGTTTCAGTGTTAGAAGCTCCAAGTTCATTTGCTATCATCAATTACAACTCCTGAATCCTGGGTTTGAATTACCCGCTGTAGAGCGATTAGCGCCCCCTGAACGGTGTCACGTTCGGTGTCGGTCAGCAAGGCGAGATAAGCAGTTAATTGTTCCTGCATCCGGTTCTGGACGCGGGCATAATTGGTGCGGCCTTCGTCGGTCAGTTCGAGTATGGATTGACGGCGGTCTGATGGATCGGGTGTGCGCAAGACCCACCCGCGCGCGACCAGGGCCTGCACCAATTCCCCGGCGGATTGCAGACTGACGCGACGTTTTTGCGCCAATGCTGTAAGCGTCATCGGCGCTTCATGCAAATAGGCCAGGACACGGAACTGGGGCATCGTGGCGGAATCATCGACTTCCTGGCGGAGTTCAACGGCCATCAGGCGGTTGATTTGCGGGAGAACGGTCATCACCTCATGGGCGAGGTCTTCAAGTTTTAGACGTGTCATGGTCAATCCGATGATTATGGTCAGGACGCTTGATAGTCAGGTATCCTGATAATATTATCAGACGGTGGATGGCAAGAGTCAAATGGTTATGGCACGAATGGACTTATAGGGTAGAGGAAAGGGACGAGGTACAAGGGATGCGTAAAAGAGAGAAAGTTATGAGTAACGAGTAATGAGTGATGAGGAAAAGATAGTACAGCGTAAAAGACCAATACAAAACCCAACAACGGCTGGGTCGCGAAGGTGAGAAAATTGTCGCCGTTGTGGTGGGCGGGAAGCGAGAGAAGCGCCGCCATGTTGAGAATTCTGTGGGCGAAAAAACAGCGGGAAGTGTGAGTAGCGCCGGCCGCGTGGGCGAAACTGCGGCGAGAACGCGGGAGCCATCTGCCGCTGCGCGAATTTCGCCACTGCCGCAACTGTAATGGCGGGAATAGGGGAGCGATCCGCTGCGAATGCGAAAACTTTGAACCACCGAGCACGCTGAGAACATGGAGATAAAGACGTATCTCAGAGAAACAGAGGATCAGAGTGCAGGCTGAAGTGATTTTATTCATTCCACTGCTCCAATTGCTGGCGGAGAAAATTGCGAGCGCGGTGCAGGCGACTTTTGACGGTTTCGATGCTCAGGCCAAGCGCGGCGGCGACTTCTGGCCCGGTCATGTTTTGAATGTCGCGCATGATGAGTACCTGGCGCTGCTGGACGGGCAAGCAGGCGAACGCCTGGATGACATCCTGCTTGAGCGCGCTGTAAAGTTCGACGTTTTCGTCGGCAGCGCCCAGATCATAATCCTGAGGCTCATCTTCAAAGTTGTATTCGCGTTTTTTGGCACGCAGCAGACGATGACACTGGTGCTTGACGATGCGAAAAACCCAGGATGTGAAGGCGGCACTGGTGCGCAATGCGCCGATTTTCTGATAGGCGATCCATAAAGTTTCCTGCACAGCGTCCTCGACATCTTCGGGCGTGGCGCAGAATTTGCGGGCAAAGCGCGTGATGGTCGGCTGATACTGAAGCAATAGCTGTTCGATTGCTTCAGCATCGCCCAAACAAGCGGCCTGCACAAGCTGGGTATTCGTGTCCGTTTGCATAACTGGGTTTTAGAAGCCTATTTTAGTTTGCGTCCAACCATCGCGCAGGCCGGACACCAGCCGATGAATCCGGTCACGACGACAAACACGGCTGAGAAAAGCAGCAGGCCGACGATGATGGGCGACATTGTGCCGAATAACATTTGACCCCACAGGGCGATGATGGCTAATACCACACCCAATACGATGCGGGAAATTCGTTCCCAGTTGGGCACATTTTTGGGATATAACATGTTCGATGCTCCTTGTTTATGTGACGTACATTCCATAAGAGCATCGCAGCGGGCAAAAGGATTCAGAATTGGTTGACAGTTACGAGTTACCAGTCGCCAGTTTCCAGAGAAAAGCTAAAACCGTAAGTCAGCGTATCACGAATCGAGGGCGGCGGGTGGAATATTTGTTCGAACATTCGGTTAGGATTTTGAAACCGAATCAGGGATGTGTTGAGAGGCCGAGTTTGATGCGAGTTTGGGCATCTATGACGGGATAAACTGCCTCGCGCGGAGTCAGGAGGTGATTGAGGTGGCGGTTTTTGACATGGGCGTACTGTTCGTGTGCAAAATCGGAAATGTCTTCGATGTGGAGAATCCATTCGCGGGCATATTGAGCAAGCACTTTCCCACGCAGGCCGAGTTGAATAGCGCGGCGTTCAACTGGATTGCCAGATGGGTTGTGATCGGGATCCCATTGCAAGCGGACGGCTGAACGGGAGACAGCGGACTGCCATTCGTCGTGGGTGTCGTAAACTTTGGGTGCGAAGGTGGAATGGACGGCCTGACGTAAAATTTCGTCGAAGGCGGCGCGCTTGAGCCAGATGGCGACGGTGACTTCCTGATTTTCTTTGGTACTCCAACCGCACCGGAACATCATCCACAGAAAATTGGGCTTGATCCAACTCATGCGGTTGAGGCCGAATTCACTGCCGCCAAAGTAGCCGTTTTTCGCGGCGAAGTGACCGATGGATGGGCGATAAGCTTGATACACGACCACCGAATCATCGTCAAATTGGGCTAGGATGTGGCGACCTGTCTGCGGCCAGCGTTCATTTTGGGTAAGGTAGGGTTCGGTCAGGAGGGGCATAAGATTTTTCATCACAGAGATTACAAGCAAAAAACCGATTATAATAATCGGAGAATAATAAACGTTTCAGAAATTAACTATGTCCATTGTGCCATTTGCCAAAAGTTGGATACCAAGCAAGCGCTTCCGAATAGGTAATTATGTTTGCATTGTCTTTACCGATTGTGAAAACCTCGGCACAAATCGGGAGAACATCCATGTTATGTGGGTATGGAAACGAGATAGTGGAAGTCGCCCGTGTTTTGCTGTAGCGGCCTCGGTAGATGCATCGCTTAAACGGTTGATAGATTTAGGCGAAGCTATATCGCCTTCCTGTATGTTGCGTGTGTTTCCTTGCGATGGAAAAACCAAGCATATTGACATGTCGTCTTCCGCAGATTGGATAAATTTAGACAAATTTACACAGCAGGCGCTTTTTTTGTGTAGAGAATATTTGTCTCTGACTGAACCTGTTCAAGAATTACAATTAGCCGCAGGCTCGAAAAAACGAATGTCATTTTTTAACAACATCCCCGAATGACCAAAAAGCGTAATGTTAATTTTCGAGTTCTACTGCTAAAGCGACGGCTTCCGCGCCGCCGAGACACAGGGCGGCGAGTCCGCGTTTGAGGCCGCGATCTTGCAAGGCGTGAATGAGTGTAATCAGGACACGCGCGCCGGATGCGCCGAGCGGATGACCGAGGGCAATCGCACCGCCATTGACGTTGAGTTTTTCGAGCGGGAGTTCGTAGCCATCGCGTTTCAGACCTTCGGCATCGGCCAAAACCTGAGCGGCGAAGGCTTCGTTGAACTCAAATAAATCAACATCTTCCATCGTCCAGCCCGCTTTTGCTAATGCAATCGGCACGGCTTTCACAGGTGCATAAAAAATCCAGGCGGGTTCGACGGCGGCTTGTCCGTAACCGACAATGCGGGCAACGGGCTGATGGCCGTGTTTTTCGGCATAGTCGCGGCTGGCGACAACCAATGCTGCCGCGCCATCGTTCATGCCGGGGGCGTTTCCGGCTGTGACCGCGCCATCTTTTTCGAAGGCGGCGGGTAATTTTGACAGGGCTTCGAGCGTGGTGTCGCGGCGGATCGGTTCATCCTGGTCGATGATTGCCTCACCTTTGCGCGATGAAATCGTGACCGGGGCGATTTCGGCTTTGAATTTGCCGGAATCGGCAGCCTGTCCGGCGAGTTGATGGCTGCGGACGGCGAATTCGTCCATCGCCGCGCGGGAAATGTTGAACTGCTTGCCGATAAATTCGGCGGCGCTGCCCATACCCCAATCACAGAGCGAACACCATAGGCCGTCAGTTTGCAGCGAATCGCGCAACTGCACCGGGCCATATTTATTGCCCTGGCGAATCGAATCGTTCAGGTAAGGCGCGCGGCTCATGCTCTCGACACCACCGGTAACGAATAGGTCGCCATCTTCGGCTTTGATGGCGCTGGAGGCCAATATCACGGTTTTGAGTCCGCTGCCACAGACTTTGTTGATGGTCACGCCGCCAACCGAATCGGGGATGCCCGCGCCGATACTGATCTGGCGGGGAAGTGCCTGCCCAACCCCAGCGCTGACGACATTGCCGAGAATCACTTCATCAATATCAGCGGCGTTGATTTTGCTGCGTTCGAGGGCGGCGCGCACGGCGATTTTGCCGAGATCGGCGGCGGTCAATGAGGAGAGTGTGCCGAGAAATTTGCCCTGCGGTGTGCGGGCGCTGCCCAAAATGACGGCTTCGCGGGCATGTTTGTCTTGCGGCATAATGCAAACCTTATTTCAAATAAATGTGTTCAAGGAAAATTATTGAACCACAAAGCAGGGTGCGGATGCAAGCAGTGGTTTATTTCGTGAATCTTTCCAATCCATTTGCAACCGAATCATTCGATTTTTGAGTCAGGGGGATACAGTTCGTCCCAGGCGGCTTTCAATTCGCGGTAAACATTGTCGAGCGTGTCGGGGATCACGCGGGTGCTGCTGACGACAGTCATAAAATTGGCGTCCCCCGGCCAGCGTGGGACGATGTGAAAATGATAATGTTCGGCGATGCCCGCTCCCGCAGCCGCACCGATATTCGCGCCCAGGTTGAAGGCGGGTGGATTGTAGGCTTTGCGCATGACGGCGAGGGAGCGATTGACGGTCAACATCAAGTCGGTCAACATTTCGGTGGCGAGGGATTCGGGCGTGCTGACGTGTTCGTAAGGAATCACCATCAAGTGACCATTGTTGTAGGGGTAAATATTGAGGGTGACGAACACATGCTCGGAACGGGCAATAATCTGGTCGTGATCGTCCTCGGAGACGGCAAGCTGGCAGAAAATACAGCCGTCGACGGGCTTTTTCTCACCGCGAATGTAGGCCATGCGCCAGGGTGTATACAGATGATCCATGAAATGTGTCCCATGTGGATTCGTGAATAGCAGATTATAGAGAGGGCAAGCGGCGGACACAAGTCAAAATCAGCCGATTGCGGGGCGTGTTACAATGAGTTGCATAGGAAAGGGATTTGACGGGTTATGGAACTGACCGCCGAGAACGTGAAAGCAAAACTTGCGCTGCGCTGGAACGCCGTGTTTTACGAGCAGGTGGACAGCACGAATGATATTGCGATGCAGCATTTGCAACAAAATCGCAGTTTTTTGCAGGCTCAAGTGGCGGGCGACGTGATTGTCGCCGACGAGCAGGTGAAGGGTAAGGGACGATTAGACCGGACGTGGTATACCCCGCCGGGGACGGCGTTGATTGTGTCGGTGATTTTGCCGATTCTGGAGCGTGAATATTTGCCGCGAGTCACGATGTTAGGCTCAGTGGCGATTGCGGAAATGTTGGAACAAATACCTCACCCCCTAGCCCCCTCTCCATACAATGGAGAGGGGGAACAAGAGAATGATTGGAAAATTGGCATTAAATGGCCGAATGATGTGCAGGTGAATGGAAAAAAAGTGTGTGGCATATTGTCGGAAGCTCATTGGGCGATAAATTCAGTCAATGCACCTAAGTTATGGGGCGTTGTGCTGGGGATGGGCGTCAATGTGCGGATTGATTTCGGCGGAACAGAACTCGCAGAGACGGCGATCAGCATCGAACCGGCGTTGGGAAAACCCGTCAATCGGCTCGATTTATTGGGCGATTTGATGGCAAGAGTGGATTATTGGTATGCCCGTATTGGCTCCGACGAGTTATTTGATGCCTGGAAAAGTCGCCTGAATATGCTGGGCAAAATGGTGACAGTGCAGCAAGGGACAATTCATGGGTTGGCGGAGTCGGTGGATGCAAACGGGACATTATTGGTACGGGATGCGCAAGATGTTTTGCACCGGGTCATGGCTGGTGATATTGCGTTAGGGAGTTAGCGTATGGGTATCCGGTTGGATTGGGAAATTGAGGCCGAACAAGGGCAAATCAAAAGCGCGGGCGAAGATGTGATTGCCCAGCGCAAGCGGCGGGTGGCATGGCTGCGCTTTATTTTGCTGGTGGGCGTGGTGGCGCTGGTTTTGGGTAGCATCGCGGCGCTGATTACCTGGCGTTTGCGGACGGTGGATGACCAGATCGCACAACTGCTGCGTAACACGGTGGATGCCGAGGTTGCAGCGATTCGGATCGGCGACCAGACGGCGTTTTTGGCGGCGCAGCGGAGTGCATCCGACCAATGGGCGCAGCAGCAGGCACAGCTTTTCAACGATTATCAGCAGTTGAAACTGACGCAGCAGATTGACCTCACCGGGCAAATCCTGGATATGAACATCAATGACACGCGGGCGCGAGTCGAAGTTCAGGAAATCGACAACGGCGTGCCGTATACGCGGGTGTGGTTTTATTGGCGCTATGATGATGGTTGGCGGCATGTCCCGCCGGATTATACTTTCTGGGGTGATGTGGCGACGTTTCAGGGACAAGGGGTGAACGTCCGCTATCAGACGGTGGATGCGCCAGTCGCAACGGCGATGGGCGCGGCGATACAGGAATGGTTGCAAACGGCCTGTGCCGCACTCGTTTGCGGCACGCAGCCTACCGTGAATGTGGATATTCTGCCGGACGATGCGCTGTCGGTGGCGTGGTCGGCGAATGACCCCTGGGCGCTGCAAGTGCCATCCCCGTTTATGACGCGGGCGCGTTCGGATACACCGTTTGATACCAATTTGCAGTTCAGCGTGGCGGGTCTGCTGGCGGAACGGTTAGTAGCGGTTTCGTCGGCGAATATGCAGCCGACTTATCCGGCGGATGCTTATTATTTGCGACAGGCGATTGTCTCGTGGTTGGTGGGCAAGTTTGTCCATCAGGATACCAATGCGTTTGTGATTGACAGCCTCGCCAAAAATTATGGCGATGCGGCGGTGGGGCGTTTGCTCCAGGCGATGCAGCCCGGTTCGGACAGCAGCATTCTCGCGGGGATGGCGGGCGTGGCGAGTCTCGATCAGGCGAATCTGGATTGGCGCGATTTGCTGACGTGGCGTTTGGTGACGGAGGATGAACTCATTCGGCGGCGCGATGATGCCAATTTCCTCACTTTTTACGATACGCGCGATGACAATGTGCGTAATCTGGCGTCGCAGCGCTATACCCAGATTCCAGGTGATGTAAAGCGGGTAGTGCTGTCTGCACCACTGGAAACCGGGGCGGATGGACTGCCGACGCTGCGGGCAAGTGTCCAGGTGCAGGACGGCGCAAATGTTTCGCAGGAAGAAGTGCTGTTCCGGTTGGTGGATGGGGTTTGGCGGCGGGCAAATTGACAGCCAGTATTGACGAACAAGGCAGCGCCATGCCCTGCGCCGTTGATATTTGTCGCTGTGCAAATTGACACGACAAAACTTCTCGGCTATGCTGGAATTACGTGTGAAAATAAAGTCGGGCATTTGTCAGTTTACCCCGACAAATATTGGTTTGTGACGAGGGGAATTTGCGACTATGAATGTAGATGATCTACGACGCAGTACGAATGAAGATACGTTTGACTTTGAAAACGACGATAATGTTATCGACATGGGAGAAAATCGCGAAGAACGGGTTCAGCGCTACTTCCTGGGCATGACCGCCGTCGAGCGCATGTTCCTGTCGATCTTTTTCTTTATGAATGTGTGCGTGCTGGGGCTGGCGATGCTGCTGGCGACCAAGCGGATCGCGTTTTAAATCCCTGTTATGCTGAATTCTGTTATTCCTCGTTTGAAGGTTTTCACGGCGCTGCCGCTGTTATGGTGGGCATTGTGCCTGTTTGAACTCGCCGATAATTGATCACTGACAACTAAATATGGCTGGATTGGGAGTGGTGCTGATGTGCTGCTCCCTGTTTTGTTTTCCGCCACCATACACATCGTGACGAAAGGAATGAGGCACATGGAACGATTTGATTTGAATGATTTCACGCCGATGGCCGATCTGGCGCACGCGGCGACGCTGCCTGCGCGCTGGTACACTGATCCGCGGATTCTCGACCTAGAAAAAGCCAAAATCTTTTACAAATCCTGGCAGCCAGTTGGGCGGTTGGAAAATGTGCTGCGCCCTGGCGATTTTTTCACCTGCGAAGTGGTGGGGCAGCCATTAGTGGTCACGCGCGGGTTGGACAACAATTTGCGCGGGTATTACAACGTGTGTATGCACCGCGCGGGGCCGGTGGCGCTGGGGCAGGGCAACCGCAAGAGTCTGCAATGTAAATATCACGGTTGGACGTATGGGCTGGACGGCAAACTGATGAATGCGCCGGAATTCGAAGGCGTACAGGATTGGCAAAAAGAAGCAGTGTGCCTGAAAAATGTTCGGGTGGAAGCGTGGGGGCCGTGGGTATTCGTCAACCTCGACCCGGAGGCCGCGCCGATGACAGAAACCTATGGGCCGATCCGCGACGAAATCATCAGCAAGGGATTCAATATCGACCAGATGACGTTAATCGAACGGCGGGATTACATCATCGACTGCAATTGGAAAGTATATGTCGATAATTACTTGGAAGGCTATCACCTACCCATTGCCCATCCGGGATTGTTCCGCGAGTTGGATTATGACCAATATGAGGTCGAGACTTTTCGCTATTACTCCAAGCAGTATGCGCCGATTCGCCCGGTGAAAGATGGCGAAGTTCGTGACCGGCGTTATGTGCGGACAGACGCCGAAGCTGAAGCGCTGTATTACTGGATTTTCCCGAATGTGATGTTGAACGTCTACCTGGATAACACATCCATCAACATCATTTTGCCGCTGGGACAGGACAAGACGCTGACGATTTTTGAGTGGTATTTCCAGCAGCCGGGGACGGGCGAGGGCTGGAACAGTATGCAGGAAATCATCGCCTTCAGTGACCAGATTCAGCAGGAAGACATCGAAATCTGCACCAACGTGCAAAAAGGTCTGACGAGCGGGGCGTATAACCAGGGGCGATTCTCGGTCAAGCGTGAAAACGGCGTGCATCATTTCCAGTCGTTGATTCACGAGTTTTTGACGAAATAATAAATCTAAAGCAAAAGATTCAACGCAAAGGCGCAATGAAGCAAAGACACAAGGGGGTAGGGGCACGACACGTCGTGCCCCAGAAAATGGCGATTAGCCGGGTTTAAGGATGAGGATGGTGGATTCGGTGGCGTCCACCTGATCGTGGGTGAAGGTCATCGGTTTGTACTGGACATTGCGCCACGAGTCGATCATATCGTCATAGTGTGGGCTGAAGGGATGGCCGCTCTGCCCGGTGGTGTGCATGTTGACGCTGTTCGCCAGATCGCTCAGGTCATAAATGGTGCGCATGGAGGACAGCGAGGTCGTGCTGAAACCTTCGGAGGCATCCCAGTTGGTGGCGCGGATGGTGGCCGTGCTGCCGCCGACGGCTACCGGGCCGCGATTGACGATACTTTCAATCGGTGGAATGCCACTTTGCCCCAATGGATCGCTGACGAAGGTCGCGGTGTGGATTTTGCCCCATTCCCAACCGGCCTGGTCGGTTCCGTGATCTTTGCTGATCTGGTCAACGGCATCTTTGAAGGAGCGAATGAGGATGTCGTCGCGGGTTTCGGTCACGTTGGGTGTGGTGCTGTCATCCCACCACTTGTTGTCGGGTTTGCTCATCAGTTGATAGGTGGCCCACATATTCATCGTGCCGCCGTCAGCTTTCAGATCAGCGCCAAGTTGATCGTCGTAGAGATTTTTCATCAGGCTCGTCCAGAAATAGCCGTATAAACCGGCCTGCTGGCTGTCCATATTGAACTGGAAATTCCAACCGGCCAGCCAATCGCGCAAATCGTTGTGCTTGGCATCGCCAAAATCCAATTTGGCGAGGAATGGCATGATTTCTTCAGCGCTGAGGCTCTTGGTATCTCCCTGGATGGCTTGAAAAGAGGCAATTGAGTGTTTGGGCGTGGCTTCCAGCAGTTCGACGATGCGCTGGCCGCGATAACCGAAGTCCCAATCCTGGTCAAACTCGTAGTTTGAATCGCTCCCGAATTGATCAGCCAATTTTGCTTTAAGTTGATCGTAGTATTCGAGCGGGACGATGGCCTGATTGGCTGTCGCAATATAGCCGCGTGCAGGATTCAGGACACGGGGCAGATCATCAAAGGGCACGAAGCCTTTCCACTCATATTTGCTGGTCGAACCGTCAACGGGCAATAAACCATCGTATCCGGCGGCGCGGACGGGAATTGTTCCGGGGATTTGTAAGCCGATATTGCCGTCAGTGTCGGCATAGAGCAGGGTTTGCGATGGGACGTTGAAATAGGATGCAGCGGTGCGAAATTCTTCCCAATTTCTGGCGCTGTCGAGCAGGAAAATCGCCCGCAAGGTCTGGCTGGGATCGAGCGCTGTCCAACGGTAAGCGAGGGGATTATCGTTGTTGAAACCCGTGAGTTGACCATTATCGCCAATCGAATTGTCGTTGATGATCGGGCCGAGATGGGTTTCGCGCACCTGAATCGTGACCGCTGGTTTGCCGTTGCCAAAATTGATGGTCTCGTCGTGGGTGGTCATGTCACGCCATTGACCATCCCATTGATATTGCAGCGGATTGTCCGGGTTGACCTTGATCTCGTAGAGGTCGTTGACATCCGGGCCGACGTTGGTGAAGCCCCAGGCGATGTGATCGTTGTGACCGAGGACAACGCCGGGGAAAGCCGCCAGCGCATAGCCGCGCACATCATAAGGGCAGGCATCGCTGACGGGTTGGCAGTGTAGGCCAATTTCGTACCAGATTGAGGGCATCTGGATGCTGAGATGCGGATCATTCGCCAAAAGTGGTTTTCCGGTTTCGGAATGTGCGCCATCGACGACCCAACTATTGCTGCCGATGCCCTCACCGCCGCCGAAGCCGAAAGCAATATCGGGCGCGACGCTGCCGCCTAATTGGGTATCCAGGCCGATGATTCCGGCTGAGGCAACCGGGGCGGTCTTGGAAGCATCGGTGATGGGCAGGTCGGCGGGTTGGAAGACCGTCGGTTTTTCGCCATAGGGCCACGCGGGTTCATAATCGGCCAGCATTTCTGTGCCAACTTTTCCGGCGATTTTCGAGCGTGTCAGGTCATCGAGTTTGTCGCTCAAATCCCAGGCCATGACTTTCACCCAGACCACGCTGTCGGCGACTGTCCAGGGTTTGACATCAATATCGACGCCAGTGACGCCGAGTAAATTGTATTGGAAGGCGAGTTGGCTTTTGTCGCGGCCTGAAATATAAGCGTTCACGCCGTCGGCGAAGGCTTGCAAAAGCGCGAGGGTAGCGGGATCATAAACTTCTTTCACATCACGCTCAGCGGCGCGATACCAGCCGATCATGCGGATGAAGACATCCTGGCCGAGCACCGAGTCGCGTTTGCCGGTGAGTTCTTCGATGCGGCCTGCGCCGATGTGCCGCCAGAATTCCATCTGCCACCAGCGATCCTGCGCCTGGACATAGCCCTGGCCGAAGAACAGGTCGTGGCTGTTGCTGGCATAAATGTGGGGGATGCCCCAGGTATCGCGTTCAATCGTAACCTGATCGGTCAGACCGCCGGGGGCGGCCTGTGCGCCTACGGTGTCATCCGCCGAGGCAGCTTTAATCGTGGTTTCGCCCGCGAGTTGGGGCAGCGGCCCCTGCGTCCATTTGTTGTAGACCACCAGCCCGCCGACCAGCGCGACGACCAGCACCAGCAGCAGGACGACAAAGACGATCCGTAAGACTCTCATTTTTGCTCCAAGAAGGGGTAATTTAATTGCGATTCGATTGTCCGTGCGGAAGTTGTACCGCATTTGGATTGAACCGCCAAGATACAGAACCCCTCCCTAAATCCCTCTCCGTGTACAGAGAGGGACTTTCAGAGGCGGTCTATTAGCCGTTTAGCGCTTCGAGTTCCTTCTCGATTTGGGCGGCGTAGCGCAGGGCATCGGCGGCGTGGTCACCGTTGGGGGCGAGTTCGATGTAGCGGTGGAAGTCGTCGTAGGCGTCGGCGCGGAGTTCGACGCCGGTTTGCAGAATCGAGTAGTAGAGGACGCCGCGTTCATAGTAGGCATCGGCGTCGGTGGGATCAAGTTCGATGGCATGGTTGTAGTCAGCAAGGGCGCTGTCCCATTCGTATTGGGCGAGGTACATCTTCCCGCGCAGAATGAAGAGATCAGGTGTATCGTCGGTGGGGAGTTCAATCGCAGCGGTTAGGTCGGCAATTGCGTCGTCGTAGTGTTCTGCTAACGCATAGAGTTGGGCGCGTTGGATTAGAGCATCAACATAAACATAATCATCGTAATAATCTGGGTAATCCCTTTTGTAAATTTCTATCCAATGAATGTAATCATTGAAAAGCGAAAAAGGATCCCTGTCTTTGATTTGAATATATGCCCAGGTAACGTTGGTTATGGTCGAAAGATTTGATCCATAGAGGTCTGCTGATCCTTCCAAACCCACCGTATGAGCAAGGTTTTCAATAGCAAGATCGTATTTGCCTTGGAGTAGGGCGCAGTTACCTACTAATGTCTCTAAGCTAAAAAATGCTCCTTCGGCTTTGTACGATTGTGAATCGAGTTCATTTTGAGCGTTTTCAAAATGTAGGATGGCCTCATTGCAGTCGCCAAGAGCATAGTGTAGGATGCCGGAGATCAAGTCCGCACTGCTATCATGTCGATAACTTTCATCCAGGTAGTTTCCTGGTACAAAGACCCCTGCATCCAAATCAAGAATTGACGCTCCTATAGAAGTTGAGGTGTCAACCTCACTGACACCAACATACATTCCCTCACGGGTAAATTTGATGGTAAGTAGGCTAGGTGCTTCTGAATTCTCAACGAATCTTAATTCCATCCCCGTCTGCGATGCCAAGGTAGCTAGTAGTGCAAATAACTCCCGCTGTCTTTGGCTTTGGGGTTGGTTAACTACGTATACATCTCTGATAACTTCTTCCCCATGTATGAATCCTGTTGTCTGAATTGCGAAAAGTATAGTTGCTATCAGTAACTTGGCTACGAGGAAACGACGCAAAACGAACATTACCACCCTCAGAAGTTTCTAGATTAATTTCTCGATTATAACTCAAGGGAAAGCATGAAGTTATCCCAAATGGGTTGGGATAAATCTATTAGCATTTGGGATACATAACACGTTCCTCACTCGCTTTTTAAGGCAATTTAG
>JBDTNB010000125.1:0-20384 GCA_039933955.1 Chloroflexota bacterium | reverse complement strand
GAACGGCCAGGGGCAATTGAATATTTCCACCTTCATCTAATACTGGCGTTTCAGCATCGCCATGTGTCAAATCCTGGCCGAGCGCACCGTCACGGAGCGTCAGCACACGATCTGCAAAACCGGCCACGCTCATATCATGCGTGACCATCAGAATAGTCAGCCCATAGCGACTACGCAAATCGTTCAATAAGGCCATTACCTGGGCAGCACTAGTACGATCCAACGCGCCAGTCGGTTCATCCGCCAACAGCAAAGGCGGTTCGTTGGCTAAGGCGACGGCGATGGCGACGCGCTGCTGCTGCCCGCCGGAAAGCGCGGATGGCTGTTTATTCATATGGTCAGCGAGACCAACGGCATCTAATAATTCCATTGCTTTTTTGCGGCGCTTCCCCGGCGAAACGCCTGCCAGCATCATGGGCAAAGTTACGTTATGGAGTGCCGAACGGTATCCAAAGAGGTTGCGCTCGACCTGCTGCCAGATGAAACCAACTCGGCGCAGGCGATAATCAGCCAGTGCGCGACCTTTGAGTTCGAGCAAGCTTAGGCCATCGACGAGCAGTTGACCCGCAGTGGGCGTATCCAGGCCGCCGAGCAGATTGAGCAGCGAACTTTTACCCGCGCCGCTCGGCCCGATGATGGCGACCATCTCGCCTTTTTCCATCTCGAAGTCGATACCGCGCAGCGCAACCAGTTCATGGTCGGCGACGCGGTAGACTTTCACAATCCTTTTACAGGAGACGAAGGGATTCATGGTTGACGCCTCATTGCCCTATCACCACATCGCCTTCGTTGACACCGCTCTGGATTTCTACGCGGTCATCAGTTTGCAGGCCAATTTGCACGTCCACGCTGCGCGGGCCATCCGGTGTTTGCAGGACAACAAAGGTACGGTTCTGGAAGGTTCGGACAGCGGCGGGCGGCAGCCAAAGCACATTCTGGCTAACTTCGAGCGGCATATCGACCTGGATTAGGCCTCCATCCGGCGCGTTATCGAACGAGGCTGCGACACGAGTCGTCTGGTCGGCGTCCTGCGAACTGAGCGGCAAGCGGCGTACCACACACTGCACAGCGGTATTGGGCTGATTGATAATTTCGCACACACCAACCAGACCGACACTCAAACGGTTGGCATCGGTGATCGAGAGCGTGGCGATAGCCTCTTTCGGCTCTGGATTGCCAATCGTAATCACCGTTTTGAAGGCTTCGACAGCATCACCGGGCTTAATCGCCACTTCTAACACTACGCCATCAATCGGCGAATAGAGAGATGAACGGGCGATGTCGGCGTTAATCTGGTCAATCGACAATTGAGCCGAACGCACGGACTGATCGTCGGTGCTGCTGCCACCCTGACGCGCTTTGTCGAGGTCAAGTTGGCGTGCAATGACATTATTTTCGGCCTGGGCGATTTGATACTGGTAGGTGTTGAAATTTTGCGCCGCCGAAAAGTACGAATTTTGCGCGCTGAGCTGCTGATTCTGCGCGCTTTGAAGCTGTTGATAAGCCGAGTCTACTGTCGAAGCCGGATTTTCGGGATGGCTGACAGCATCATCATAATTGCGCTGGGCGCTGTCGAGCGAAATTTTGGCATTATCCAAACCGATTCGCGCCGATTCTAAACTCGTCCAGGGGCTTCCGGCTTTGGTACTATCCAGGCTCAGTTTAGCATTTGCCAGCGCAATTTCGGCATCGGCTACCGATTGGACACTGGTGTCCGCGCCGTTCTGCACGCTATTCTGCGCCGATTCAAGTTGCAATTGGGCGCTGGCAAGCTGATCTTCCAGACTGGTGATCTGATAATCGGCAAGCAGTTGTCCGGCAGTGACGGTATCACCACGTTGGACGTTTACACGCCGCACTGTGCCAGCAATCTCAAGCGAGAGTTGTAACTGGTCACGCGGTTGCCAACGACCCGAAAATTCCAGAATATCCTGGACATCGCCGCGCTGCACCAGATAAGTCGGTGGGGCGACGGCGGGCGCGGTTGGGATAGCTGTCTCGGTGGGTGCGGCCTGTTGTTCGGGGTTTCCACCCGTACCGGTGCAAGCGACAAAGAGGAGACAAGCCAATATGAGCAATAGAGCATTGAGGGTTCGAACGCGCATACTAATCCTTGAGAACGGGTGAATAGTATCCAATAAATCATTACGCCAATGTTTGATGCTTCGTCCATCCCCTCTCCCCAGCTCCCTCCCCACTTCGTAGAGAGGGGGAGCAAAGCCAAGAGTTGGAGGACAGTCATCTCGCATAGCATTTCAAAATCAGGCATCGCCCAATTTGACAACGGACGATAAACGTTCACGTCCCAAAAAGAGCGCTGTCAGCAAACTGACTGTGAACAGGACTGCCGCAAACGCGACATAGACCGTCGTGATGTCTCCCCAGGCGACACGCACCAGATACGGCGGGAGACCACCACTAAAATCCAGCAGCGGAAGGAACAAAAGTGTCGTCGCCACGCCAATAGATGTGCCGCTCAAGATACCACTGCCCGCCGCGATACTTTGCAACAAAATCAGATAAGAACCTACCGAACCCCCGCCCAGACCCATCGCCCGCAGCGATCCCAGTTGAAGCGCCTGAGCACGGAACGATGCACTGCTCTGAATCACCGCGCCGACCAAAGTCAACAGGATCGAGGCGACGAAGCCAATCGACAGGAAGCCGAGCACCCCGCGCCGGGACGGTTCAGCCTGAGCAGCGCGTAAAGCCACCTGCGGATCAAGCCAGTCGATGATGGGATAGCCGAGCGCCGACACATCTCTGCGAACCTGAGCCACATTCGCGCCCGGTTTCAAACTCAACCACAAATCGTAGGGCAGATTCGTCCCAACGGTTTCAAAAATCGGGTCGATATTGGTGAGCAAAAAGAAGCCCGCGCTGGGATCAAGCGTCGGAAAATAGTCGATCAGGCCGACAATCGGCACGGTTGATTCGTACCATGCACCGAGGGCGTTGACCTGCATTTTGATCTGCTGGCCGACGCGCAGGTTATAGGCCAGGGCGGTTTTTTCGTTAAGGATCACGCCAGTACGGTTGCCTGCCAGGCGATTTACCAGATCAGCGAGGGTCGATTGGGCGTAATCGGAACGAAAACGGGCAACGGCTGCAATCGCCGCGCGGTCAATGCCGAGAACCGTCCCTTGAATACGGGATGATGCCAGCACGATCTGGCCGGGATAGCGCCCGATGCGCGACACCTGATCGACACCATCGACTTTGAGCAAATCGTCTGCGGGCAGGGTGTTATAACCAGTCACCGTATAAGTCGTTTGACCGGATGAGCTGTCTGTTGAAGAGTCGGTTTGGGCATCAGCAGCGGTTACGATGACCACATCCGCGCCGGTTTTATAATCAACCGTATCTTTCAGGCTGCGATCCAGTGTACTTGCCATCGAGGCTGTAAAACCGGTCAAACTCAGCGTGAAGCACATCATGAGCAGCGTACCGCGATAGCGGCTGATCGAGCGCGTGAGTTCGCGCAGCGCCATGAGCAGCGCAATCCCGCGCCCATAAGAGATGAAACTCGAAGCCAGCCGCAGCAAAAACGGCCACAGCCGCAAAAACAACAACGTCAAGCCGAATGAAAACAAAGTTGGGCCGACAAATGTCAGCGGATCGGCGAAGGGGTTTTCGGCAGTCGTTTTCAAACCGCCCTGCTGCCACAAGGTATAGAGCACATACACGGCGGGAATCAGCAGCAATATATCGAGGTACATCCTCTGCCACCACGCACGCGATGCCCGCCCGGATGACTGTTTGAAGCTGGTAATCGACTGACCGCTGCTGCGCCATGCCAGGAATAAGCCACTGCTGGCCGCCAGCATGCCCGTAATCGCCCCCGCCGCCAAAACTTGTGGCGTGAATACCAACGTCAAGAATGAAGTGGTGTCGTCAAAGCGTAAAAACGACGTGGTATGCCCGACCAACTGCACGACATAGGGGCATAACACGAGGCCGATAGCGAAGGCCGCGCCCGCCAATAACAGCCACATCTGGGCGTGCAAGCCAAGTATCGCCAAGCGGCTCATGCCCCGGCTGCTGAGTACCACATCTTCCTGCACCTGACGGCTGACCAATAAACCTGCGACCAGAGTCACAAAATACAGTACCAGGCCACCGACAGGCAGAATCATAATAATCAACTGCTGCGTCAACTGCGTGACTTCTGCACTGAAGGCGTTGAGTCCATCACGCGGCGACAGGTCGAGTCTTATACCGGGCAAAGCAGCCGTGACATCGCGCTCACCATCGACCATGCGCCCCAGCAGGCCGCCAATATCGGATGTACGTACCGTTGCGCCGTTGAATAAGATGTACCATGCGGTTTCTTCGATGGGGCGCTCGATACCATCCAATGTTGACCAGAGGGCATCCGGGTCAATCAGCATCACATTATCAAAAAATTTAGGCGGGAAAAGCCAGGATGGATCGGCGGCATTGGTGGCTTTCCACATCGCCGCGATTTTCAGGTTTACGGATTTGCCGCCGGGACGAGTCGCGGTGACGGTATCGCCAACCGATAAGCCCATACCATAGACGGCGGTTTGTGAAACCAATACCGGCAGCGGATCACCTTCAGCCGGTGGCGCGGCAGGCCATTCCCCGGCGACGATGGTCATTTGTTCATCCGCGCCGATCAGTGTGCCAAGATTGAACGCACCGAGCGCCCCCTTCCCTGGCAGTGTAGCTGTCCATGCGCCGCCGCTGCGATAGCGCACGACACGCGACGTGGGCAGACCAATCACATTGACATAATGGTCGGTGATAGATGCATCAGCCGTTTCGACGTCGGCGCGGCTGATATTGCCGTTCCAACTGCCCAGATAACGGAAGCGAAAAGCATAGGGTGGGTCAGTCAAACGCGACGCCAGCAGACGAGTATTCACAGCGTCAACATACAACATCACGCTCAAGGCAAGCGTCGTCGCAGCCGACAAACCGACCAATGCCCACATCACGAGCATCCGGTGCTGCCATAATCGTTCTAGCGCAAAACGCAGCGAGTCAAATAATCGGAACACGGGTCACCCGATCAATAATACAATCTGTAAGATCGAACAGTAGTTTACCACTGGATGACAGGATGTGGGAATAGCCCCACATCCTGTCGCATAAACGATTGGATTCTATCCACCCGGCCCGGCGAACAGATTCGCGACGGTGGGATCAACCAGACCGGCACACTTCGTAAACTGCTGATTATACGTTTGTCGGTCTTGCGTGGTTGCATCGAACGGCGCGATTCCGACAATACACTGCTGATAACTGGTCGCAAAGTTTTGCGCATCGGTCAGTTCAGTGTTCAGGTCAGCATCTTTCAGCACATAATTATCGAAGGCGCGCGTCAGCCAGAACTCAACAATAAAATTGCCAGGGTTGGCATCGCCCGCGAACGGTGTCTGGAAGTTGATAGTGTTGGAAGCCGACATGAGCTTGTCGAATTGATTGTAAACGGCAACTGTATCCGCGCCCTGGCTGGCCGCAAAAGCCGAGTCATTGATGAAAGAGCGGCGCGCAGGCATGGCCGAGAACAATTCAGGATGTTGGGCAATCGTACTCAGCCAGCGATAGCAGGCATCGGCGTTCTGGCTGGTCGCGCTGATGTAACCCGTGCCAATATCATAGGAGATGGCATTGTACTGGCTGCCGCTGGGATAGGTCGTGAGGGCATAAGCAGTCGCGGTATCCTGATTTTGCGCACCGCCTGTCCCGAAGCGCCGCCCGCCGCGACGGATGGCAAAACCATTCAGCGATTCGGTGTAGATCGGGTCGGGGGGAGCATCGCCGCTGATAGCAATGGTAAAGCTGGTACGCGCGAGTTCCTGATAGTTGATATAGCCATTTTTGGCGAGGTCAAGCACCTGCTGGATTGCTGCTTCGGTTGTTGGGTCGGTGAAATTCAGGGTTGGTGGGTCGGTGCGACGATCCAGCGGGATACCCCCGTAGGCGGCGATCAGTTCCAGCAGATAGTTGCCGCCAGGGCTGCGCGAAACAAACGGTGTAGGATCACTGGCATTGGGCTTGAGTGCCTTGAGTGCGTCGGTAAATTGATCGACTGTCCAGCCGTTGGTCGGTGCGGGGATGCCCGCCTGGGTGAACATATCAATGTTATACCGCAGCACTTCCGGGGTGATAATGATAGGGAGCGCCCAGGTTTTATTATCCTTCTGGACAAGCGACATCGCCGTACCGACAACATCATTGCGGTCAAAAGATGCGTCAGCATCCAAATACGGATCGAGACTCAGTACGGTGCTTTCGTCGATACTGGGGACGGCGTTGTAGGGCAGATAAAAGCAATCACTCGTAGTGGCAAGATCGGATGCCCTGCCGAAGTCAGTATTCATGTTGATTTTGCCGACCTGAGGATCATTGGTCTCAAAATCACGCAGGAGTTGATCCCACTGCTCTTGATTCGGAAGCGGTTGAACAAAAGATGCGAAGCCGAAATTCAGAGCGATTTCTCCAGGCTGTATCACCACATCGGGAACCGGAGTTGCGACCAGAACAGCTTCTGTGCCTTTGGTCGCCGCAGCAGTTTGCAGATTGCTGACGGCAGTTGCTTCGGCTTGTTGCAAAGCCGAATGGGCATCGAGTCCATCAGATTGCATCGAACTCAAGGCATCCAGGACATAGCTGGAATAACGTACTTCCGACATTGGCAAACCGTTGGCTATGGCTTGGTCGATAACCGCCTGGGTTTCTGGCGTGAAATTACGGCGGAAGAAACCAGGGCCGCCGCCGCCACCGGGGCCAGTCGTGTTCGCACCACCGCCACCAGTCTGCGCCTGCGCACCCACCAAACTTTTACGCGCGGGCGCGACGCCAAACGGGTTATTGGCAATCTGGATATTGTTGGTCAGATATTTGGCGAGGTTGTAAGCCTGTTCTGGATACAACGTGCCACTGCTGACGGCAAACCCCTGTGCCGATAATCCGGCAACATTTCCGGGAAGGAGTGTGGCGGCAGGTGGCGGCGTGCCATCATTGGCGCGCGGCCCACGTCCACCAAGACCAAAACTGCCCATAATCCGCAGTGGAACGGCATTTAGATCACCGCTGAAACCGGAGGCAAGAACACCATCGGTCTGTAACTGCGACCAAGTGGTAAGCAGATTTTCCAGGGTGGGATTGCTGAACGACGGCGCGTCCGGCAGCGAACCAACGGCATAAAATCCCTGACCAAGCAAGGCGCGCATCAGATACGGGACATTATCCAGGGTCATGAGACCAGGGGTGGTCACAGCACCTGCCGCATCATACTGGGTCAGTTTGCGAGCGGCATTGGCAAAATCGTCGATTGTCCAGGAGGTGCTGGGATAGGCCAGTCCGGCTTTATCAAAAGCAGCGGTGTCATAAATCACCACGACAACATCGGTGGAAATGGGCAGCGCCCAGACGCCGCCGTCCCATTGGAAGGACTGCCACAAGGCAGGCACAAAATCGTCAACATTCAGGGAAGCATCGGCGCTTGTCAGCGGTGAAAGATCGAGGAAATAACCCGCGCGGGTCGCCTCAATAGACAAATCCTGAGATTGCACAGTGACCACATCGGCAGAACTGACGTAATCTTTGACGGCGGTGAGATAACCAGCTACATCTTGTGAAGACGATGCGCCGTCCATACTTTTGTAGACGACCTTCACCGTGACGCCCGGATTATCGGTTTCAAATTGGGCAAAAGTGTCATCCGGCAAAAAGTTACGCATAAACTCTGGCACGGCAACCTGCAAGACGACTGCATCTTGCGCACCCACACCGGAAGCAGGAATGACTGCCAGCGCGGTGACAAGCGCGATCAATAAGAATACGAGAAAACTTCGTTTGCTCAATAGCATTCGGTTATTTCCTTTCAATTTTCTGAATATGCGGAATTATAATTCATCTACCCAGTTCAGTTCATGACGATACAAGGAGGAGGTTTCGGTAGGGTTGCGGCCTGATTACAGTTTCGTAACCGAATGCTAGCCGACGAAGCGATAACCGATGCCAGGGACGGTCAAAATGAGCGCAGGGCTGCTGGGATCGAGTTCGATTTTTTCACGCAGGCGGCGGATATGGACATTGACGGTGCGTTCGCTATCGACATCCGCGTCGTAGCCCCAAACCGAGTCCAGAATTTGACCACGTGTCAGCGCCTGCCCCGCATGCTGTGATAAGTAAGTTAAGAGACGAAATTCGGTAGGGGTCAAATTAAGCAACTGCTGCCCGCGCCAAACCTGTCCCCGCCCGCGATCCAGCACCAGATCGCCGATGTAAAAGGTGTTGGCATCAGCGGTTGAAAATTCGCCATAGGCGCGGCGCAGCAGCGCACGAATCCGCGAAAGCAATTCGCGCAGGCCATAGGGCTTGGTGACATAATCGTCTGCGCCCATTTCCAGGCCCAGCACTTTGTCCATCTCTTCGTGCTGGACAGTCAGCATCAAAATCGGTTGCGTCAGTCCCACCTGGCGCATCTGACGGCAAAAGTCGAAACCCGAACCATCCGGTAGGCGAACATCTAAAACTATCAGGTGTGGGTTGCAGTCACGCGCGAATTGAACGCCTGCCGTGCCCGAATCTTTCCATGTCACTTGATAGCCATCGCGAAGCAAACCCGCTTCCAGGCCGCGCGCAACAGCGGGATCATCTTCAATAATCAGGATTGAGGTTGTCTGATGCATAGTCGTCATTCCATCTCACGCGGGCGTTGGCAAACTCAACGAAAAACAGGTTCCGCGCGGTGAACTTTCCACCATAACCTGACCGCCATGCCCTTCGACAATCGCTTTGATGATAGCCAGCCCCAGGCCGCTACCGGGATAAGACGCCGCATTGCGTCCCCGGCGAAAACGATTAAACAGATGCGGCAAATCTTCGGTTGGGATGCCGATTCCGGTATCCTGCACCGAAATTTGAACGGACTTGGATTCACGGCACAGACCCACGCGAATGACACCCGTTTCAGGAGTAAATTTGATAGCGTTATCGAGCAAATTGCCGACGACTCGGCGCAGTTGCGATTCATTGACTCGCACGATCACCGGTTCATGCGGGGCATCAATCTGGAAGGATAATCCAGATTGCTCCGCACGGGAGGCATATAATTCGCTCACCTGGGCGACCAGCAGTGTCATATCTACCGGCGTGCGCTCATCCTGAAGCGCGCCCGATTCCAGGCGAGACAAATCGAGTAAGCTGCTGGTCATGGTTTCCAGCCGCTTCAACTGCTCTTGCGCTCGCTGCACAAAAATCAAGCGCTGTGCCGGGTCATCGTCGGTGGCGGCGAGTTCGAGGTTGGCGTGTAAAGCCGTCACGGGCGTGTGAATCTCATGGGCAGCGTCGGCAACAAAGCGCCGTAACGCCACGACGGTGTGTTCAACCTGATTCGCCATATGATTGAAGGATTTTGCCAGCAAGCCGAACTCATCGTCACGCTCCATCACCACCCGTGCTGAAAGGTTGCCATCGGCCATCTTGCGCGTGACATCCGCCAGATTCAGCAAGGGTTGGCTCATCTGGCGGCTGATGACCCAACCGATGGCGGCAGCCATCAAAATGGCGATTACCCCTGCCCCAATTAATGAACGTGCAACCCCGTTGACAATTTCTGTACCGTAGGCGGGGCCATCAGACAATTCGACAAAGCCGATTAATTTATGAGTCGGGTCAAAAATGGGGGTTTCGAAATGGGTATCGGAGCGGGGTATATCCCCCCAAAAGACATCACCGTCGCCATTCAAGCCGAAACCATAGGGCGTACCGGCAACCGCCACAAAAAAGCGGCGCGTCAATTGTTTTTCGACATTCTGTGGAAAAGGCGGCACAGGCGCAGTGACCATGCGTGGGCCGATGTCTATCGACGAGCGCCAATCGGGGTTCGAATCACCTGCCATCTGACCTGAGGTCTGCCCTGCAATGGGCGGGAAATCGTTTTGGTCAAAGTTGTACATAAAACCGGACTGTGCCGTTGCCCTTCGGCTGTAGGTCAGGGCGATGGTTCGTGGTTCGCTGCCCGCGCCGGATTCAATCAACACTTTTCCAGCGGTGTCAAGCACACGAACATTCGACTGTGCCAAAAATGACAGACTTTGCAACTGTGCCTGAATCTGGTCGTTCGACAGGCGATAGCCGTACATTTCGGTGACAGTGTTGCCAATTGCCTGGGCATTGGCGCGCAGGTGGTCATATTCACGATCCGCGTAGTAGCCGCGCAGCCGTGTCAGGAGCACCACGCCCAAGACCAGCGTCGCAACCAGCGCAATCATGGCATAACTGAGGGGCAAGCGCCACCGGATTGAGGTGGGTAACATCATGTAAAACCTCGGCCTGAAAATATTTTTCTACAGCTTATCACAATCTACGTCAATTCCTCCAGCGCGGAGCGAGGAAGTCTTTACTAGAGGATAGGCTGCGCAGATTACGGCTTGATGACAGGCAGATTACGATTTTGTAACCGTATTAATATAGGAGCCGTTTACGTCGCCACGCCCGCGCCCGCTCAATCAGTGATGGTTCGGGCGGCTGCGGACGATAGGCGGCAATATCCACCAATGCCGCTAATTCCTGAAGTTCAGGTTCAGCGACGGCATGTTCCTGCACCGTCTGCGATTGCACGCGATAAGTCTTTAACTGGCGTTGGGCGGTTCGATAGGCTGCGAAAATGGGCGAGCGGGCTGGATCGCGGCGGAAAATCTGGCGAACCCGTTTGCCCATATTTCGTTTGAGCCACCATTTTCGGAAACGCAGTCCACCAAAAACAGACAGCACTATCAAAATCAGCACAATCAATGGTCGGGCGATCACAGAAAAGGCCGCCATGCCTGCTTCAAACACCTGACCTAAAGGCAGCGAAGGTAAATCGAGACTGCTAAAAAGAGTGGAGAGCGGCCAGGTCGAAACTGGGCCGGTTTCAGGATTACCTGTCCAACCGGGAGTCGGGTCAAAGGAAACCCACTCGTAGCCAGGGAAATAAACTTCAACCCAGGCATGGGCATCGTTGGCGTGGACTTCGTAATAACCAGTGATGGAATTATAGGTTCCACTGCCGTAACCGACGACAAAACGTGCTGGAATCCCCGCCGCGCGCAGCAAAACAACCATCGCGCTGACAAAATGTTCGCAGACGCCGCGCTGATCCACGAATAGAAATTGATCGACAGCATCCGTATTGGGGGCTTGTGGCGGCGGGAAAAAATCATAGGTGTAATTCTTGAGCAAATAATCGCGGACGGCGATGACTTTGTCGTAATTGGTGGACGCATCTTTGGTGATGGTCTGGGCGAGTTCGCGCACGCGATCTGTGGTCGTTTCAGGCAGTTGAAAATAGCGCGATTTAATCCAGTCGATGTAATCACCCGCCGCTGTTCGCAGCTTGGCGGGATCAGAGGTTTGGCGCTTGGAAACGACGGAATAAATCATCCCAGCATTGAGCGGCTGACCGACTTTTATACCGCCAGTGACATCCAGTGCGAGTTCTTCCGCCGGGAAAAACACCTGAACCGGTGTTCCGCCCGCCCACAATACATTGGGCATATCCTGGGCAATGTAAAAAGTCTGGACGAAGGTTTCTTCTTTTACTTTATCATCGAAGACGAAGCGGCGCGTCCGGCCACTTTGAAACGTCTGTAATGCATCGTTGGATTGCGTCCAGTTGCGACCGTCAAAATAATCGTAAGCATAACCGCGCCAGTAACTCCAAGCGGGGCTGCGGACGTACATCATAATCGTGTTGCTGAGGTTGCCACGATAACTCAAATCCAGGTGATCGCTGAAGCCATAATAATATTCGCTGTCCTCAGAGGAGAGCATTCCTGTAGCCTGAAACAACGGAATGGCTGGGTTAATCACCTGTGCGGATGGGCGTTTGGTAATCGGCAGTTGCAGCGAAAAAGGCGGGATAATCGGGTATCCAGCAAAATGGGGCGTGACGAGAAAGACCACTGGAACCAGCAGCGCCATGAAAACACCGAAACGCAGTCCCCAACCGCGCACGTTGAAGCCCGAACGCCTCAGCTTCGGCGGCGCAACCGCGCGCAAAACCACTGGGTTATCTTTCAGGCCGTCTTCGGTGTCGGCCCGCCACATAAAAGCCAGCATCAGCGCGATAAACGCCAGCAAAAAAGCCCCAAACATCACATCCCGGCTCAAGGTGGATGCGACATACAAGTTGAGCATCCCAATACCCATGCCGGAAGCCAGATTAAAGCGGCTGAACAACTCGAAGCTGACCATCGCCATCGCCAGCATCGCGACCTGTGCCTGCGGGTACGGCTGGTTATTGAAAAGCCCGAAAAACATCCACACAAACGCCAGATGCAACCCGACAAATGCGGCGATTCGAACAGGCAGATAGGGCTTGTCGCGATATTGATAAGCCAGCCGATGACCGAGCGCCAGAATCGCAATCGAGATGAGGGCGACAAACCATAACCCCGTCGTGTAGGCCGTTGCCAGGATGCTCACGCTTTGCACGGCAAAAGTGATCTGGCGTAGGCGAATTGAACTTTCAGTTGTCGGAGCAGTTTTGTTGGGGTTCATACGGCGCGCCATAAAAACGCTGAACAAGGCCAGCGCCCCGGCGACCCAAATTTTGAACACCACGCCGCCAATAATGATGATGACAGCCATCGCGTATAAGGAAATTTGGAGCATCCGACTCGAAGCGCGGGATTCAGTTGCTAGTTTCGTCATGACAGCCCTACCCCACTCTCTGCACGCGCACCTAATTGGGTAGTCCAATCATCACCAAAGCGAATCAAGCGCGTGTCGGTTCCACCTGCACGCAGGCTTGATGCAAAGGAATGCGCCGAAAGCCCGCCCGCCGGAAACGAGTCAGGATCGAGCACCACCGCCAACACATCAGCACGTTTATGCTGGAGATTATTCAAGGTCTCAAGTGCTGCGCTATCCGGCCAGGGTAACACCGCCGCGATGAATGCCTGGGTGCTGTGGCTTCCAAAAACTTCCGGCAAACGGCGTTTTCCGGTTGGCTGAATCCGTGCCAGATATTGCAGTAGCGCCGACCATGCTACCGGCCCGGATGGGATTGGCAGCACTTCGCTATCGGCCAAAATATGCAGTGGATAACCTTTGACACGCGCGTAATCGGCAATACTCGCGGCGATTTTGACCATCCATTCAAAGGGAATGTGTTTAGTATCGGACTGAGGATACGGATGCTGAAATAAATCCAGAACGAGTGTCAGACCGGGCTGGGCTTCGTCGGCGAATTCTTTGCTCATCAGTTGGCCGGTGCGGGCAACCGAGCGCCAGTGAATATGACGCGCAGAATCGCCGCTGCGGAAAGGCCGCACGCCGATCACTTCGTAGCCGATTCCAGCGCGCTGGCGGGTGACTTCCGGCGCGGCCTGTTTGTCGAGCAATTCCAGACGTTTGAGCGGGCGCACTTCCGGGTAAACCAGGACGCGCGTTGGAGCTTGAACCACAGCCGCGCGTTTGAAAAATCCAAACGGCGCACGGGAGTTCAAAGCAAGCGGCGGAAATTCATGCAAACCGCGCCGATCTACCAGCACTTCGTAATCAAATTCAACCGAGCCATTCGCAGGCAGCGACGGAATGAACAGTTTGACTGCCTTTTGCGGGCTATCCGGCGCGGCGAGTGGGCATTTTTCTTCCAGGCGGATTTGCGATGTTGAACCCTGGCCTTTGTGCAGCGCCAACGCAACCGACACGGTATCGCCCTCGTGCATCTCGACCTGCCCAATTTTGCGCTCGGCAGAAATCGTTTTCAAAATGCCCCGGTTCAAAAACCAGGCCGCCAGTACCGTCCCGCCCAGGAGCGCGGACATGACATATAACCACCCGACCTGCGTCTGGTTGGCAAATAAATACAGCACCAGGGCGGCGCTCAAAAAAGTCAGCGCACGCGATGTTGGCATAGGGTTTATTCCACCGGAACGCGGATGTCGGACAGGATTTGGCTGATGATGTCACGGGCGGTATCCGGCTGACGGTCACGGGTCAGCAAGCGATGCGCCAGAACCGCCGGAGCCGCGCTCTTGATGTCGTCAGGCGTGACAAATGTACGCCCGCGAATGAGCGCCATCGCCTGGGCACAGCGCTGCAAAGCCGCTCCACCACGCGGACTAACCCCGACGACCACATCAGGGTGGACACGAGTCGCGGTGATAACCTGCACAATGTATTCTTTAAGCGGGCGCACCACATCCACCGCACGCGCGGCTTCCTGGAGCGAAAGAATATCATCCAATTCCAGGACGGGCTGAACGGCATCCAGGGGATCGGCGTGTTCCTCACGTTCCAGAATATTGATTTCATCTTCATAGGATGGGTAGCCCAAATCCATCGCCACCAGAAAACGATCCAACTGGGCTTCTGGCAGTGGGAATGTACCCGCCATTTCAATCGGATTCTGGGTCGCGATTAGGAAAAAAGGCAGCTCTAGCGTATGGGTGAAACCGTCACTCGTGACCTGCCCTTCCGCCATACTCTCAAGCAGGCTGGACTGGGTGCGGGGCGAGGCACGGTTGATCTCATCCACGAGGACAAGATTCGCAAAAATTGGCCCGCGCACGAATTCAAATTTGCCTTCGCGCTGGTTGTAGATGGCACTGCCGGTAATATCTGTCGGGAGTAAATCGGGCGTGCATTGGATTCGTTTGAACGAGGCATGAAGCGAACGTGCTAACGCCTTCGCGACCAATGTCTTGCCGATTCCTGGCACGTCTTCCAACAGGACATGCCCTTGCGCCAGCAGCGCCGCCAGAATCAGCCGGAGCCGATCCGCATCAATGACCACTGCGCCGCGCACATTGTCGACGAGGATTGAAATTAACTCCACCTGACGAGCCGTCGAGGCGGGAACTTTGCCGTTAGCGAGGGTTTTGTTTTGCAGCAAGCGGTTTTACCCCAATTTACACTTAATGTTATAGCGTTCGAATATGTGTTGTTACGTTATTGAAGCGATTTGGTTTTTGACCAACACACCGCAACATTTTTCATTCTACACACAAAATGGCTCAAACAAGCTCAATGATTCAGGAAACCCCTAGAGAATGAGGGTATAATCCAACCATTATTTTATTTAATGATTAGGAAGTTTTTATGACTCCCAAAATTGTTGTGGTGGGCAGTTTTAATACCGATTTGACGGCTTATACCGAACGACTGCCGCGCCCCGGCGAGACCATTCTTGGTCAAAAATTCGTGACCGGCCCCGGTGGCAAGGGTTCAAATCAGGCGGTTGCGGCGGCACGACTGGGCGCGGAGGTGACTTTCATCGGGCGCGTTGGGCAAGATGTGTTCGCCGAAATCGGGATGAAAATCTGGCGCGAAGAAGGTATCAATACTGACTTTGTCGTACGCGACCCGGATCATGCGACTGGGGTTGCGCCGATCTGGGTGGACAGCGCCGGGGAAAATACGATTATCGTGATTCCTGGGGCGAATTTAATGGTCAGCACAGGGGACATCGACGCAGCCGAGGATGTTATTGCAGCCGCAGACGTAGTGATGGTGCAGCTTGAAATCAATTTTGATGCCTTGACTCATACCCTACAGGTTGCAAAAAAACATGGTGTGCGCACGATTTTGAATCCAGCCCCAGCGGGTGTAATCAGCCGCGATGTAGTGGCGCTGGCGGATTACCTAACACCCAACGAAAGCGAACTTGAAATCCTTTCTGGCAAAAGCGGCGCAGACATTGACGCGGCGGCAGGTTCACTGCTCACGACAGAGGGGCAAACGGCGGTAGTGACATTGGGCGCTCAAGGGGCACGCTGGGTTAATCGCAATGGTTCTGGTTCAATCCCGACCTATCCGGTTGAGGTTGTGGATACAACCGGCGCGGGCGATGCCTTCAACGGCGGATTTGCAGTCGCATTGGCGGAAGGCAAATCGCTGGAAGATGCCATCCGTTTTGGCAATGCAACCGCTGCGCTATCGGTGACTCGATTGGGGACTGCGCCGAGTATGCCCAGGCGCGCTGAAGTCGATGCACTGCTAGAAAAATATTCACGATAGAAACATGACCCAATGTAGAATTATTCTTCAAATTGAAGGTCATATTTAATCGTAAATCCGGCCAAAGCAGTCTCAGCTTTGGCGCGGATTTCATTTTCGTTGGTGGACGATACGTGCGCAATTTGAATATTGGCGATCATGCCATGCGTTTTATCGGTCACGACCTGGATCGAAACCGGGTATCCGGCTGTGACCAACGGCGCGAGGGCTTCTTCATAAGCGCGGCGAGTAATGTCCAGACGCAAAAGAGGTTTAAAAAGTTTGCCAACAGCGGTTTGCGGCATGGTCTCCAGAAAATAGATCGCTTTGGGAGCTGCCGCACGCTCTGAAATACGATCACGCACGTATGCGAGCAGCACAGATTCCTGGATTTGTGCGCCCGGTTTAAGCTGCACATAAGCTACCGGGATTTCGCCAGCATAAGCATCAGGCTTACCGACAGCCGCCGCGAGACCAACGGCTTCATGCGAGTACAGCACTTCTTCGATCACAGCCGGGTCGATATTGTGTCCACCACGAATGATAATGTCCTTCGTGCGGCCTGTGATCCACAAGTAACCGTCAGCATCCTGGCGTCCCAGGTCGCCGGTATTTAGCCAGCCCTCGGCGACGAATAAGTGTTCATTATAAGCGGCTTGCAGATAACCGGGGATGACATGCGGCCCGCGCGTGACGACGCTGCCGATTTCGTTCGGGGCGCAATCGCGCAGATAAAGCCCAGACTCATCCAGACGGACAATTTTGACTTCCTGGTAAGGATAACGGAAACCCACCGAGCCGATCCGCCGTTCACCATACAGTGGATTACCGGTACTGGAACAGGTTCCTTCGGTCAGGCCATAACCTTCGATAATTTTAATTCCGGTTTGCGACTCAAAGGCTTTAAAGACTTCGACAGGCATGGGCGCAGCGCCACAGCGAACGTGCTTGAGCGTGCTGATGTCCTCGCCTTGCAGTGGCACTTGTAACAGGGAAGCATACAGCGTCGGCACACCACCAAAAGAGGTGGCTTTAAAACGCTCGACAATTTTCCAAAAATTCTTAATGACCGAGCGATCCCGGAAACCTTGCGTACCCAGCAATACCACCGATGAACCCGCCGAGAATGGCGCGATTCCGGTGATATGGACGGCGTTGACGTGAAACATGGGTAATCCGCACAAGATACAATCACTCGGTTCGCGGTTCACGGTCAGCGACATGATGAAGGCTTCAAACGTTTCGTTCAGATGGGTGTGCTGCGCCAACTTCGGCGATCCAGTTGTGCCACCGGTTGCGAAATAAGCGCAGATGTCGTCTGGGTTGATGTGCCTGCCGCTGGTCAATCGGCTGTCGGGGTATTTCTCGACCATCGCATCATAAATACGGCTATCATTTTCGACGCTGCCCTGCCCCATCACCTGAAGGATCGTCAAATCAGGCAATTCCTGGCGGATGGATTCGACCTTTTCCCAGATGTTGAAATCCGGCGACGGCCCTAGTGCGAACAGCACTTTTGCATTGGCTGCTTTGAGCAGGTCGATGATTTGGGACGGTTCGAGTAGGTAATTGATGGGGTAGACAATCCCGGCAGCCTGACTGCCCCACAAAATCGCATGGGTGATGGGATAATTGGGCATAAGCATTGCCATGACATCGGTTGGTTTCACGCCCAGATCATGTAGCAGATTGGCGGTCTGGTTAATTTTCCCCATCATTTGGCGATAGGTGACAATTTCAGGTTCGTCGTAGGCATCGCCGTTCGGGATAAAATAAATCGCCGGGGCATCCGGGTTGATCGATGCGCCTTGTTGAAGCATATCGTAGGTATTGCGCGGTTTCAGGCGCTCTTGCCACGGCGTTTGCTCAATGGCTTCAATGTCGCTCAAGGTGCGTATAAAAACAGGATTTTGCATTTTTAACTTCAAACAGCACTTGTGAATAAGTAGTTGAACGCTTAATCTTAAATCGGTGGTGCACAAGAGTCCATACGGGTGATTGGGAAATTGGATGGAAAGCAGCGCGGCGTAGTATAGTCTCGTCTCGAATCATTTTTGCCTTGTGACAAGGAAAATCTCATGGCGCATACCTGGCCTGTACCCAAAATTGAATATGCAGCGTTTTCGGAGTGGGAAGAGCAGCGCTCGGTGACAGTGGTGACCACCCACGCGGCCTGGGAGGCCGTCAAAAATCGGCTGCATTTTCAAGTTGCATCGTTGATTGAGGTGACTGACGCCGATGAAGCGGTGTGGGAAAGTTTATTGAGTCAAGTGAAGGGCGAAGTTATTTATGCGATAGGCGGCGGTTTGGCGGTTGATACCGCGAAATTTTTGGCTGTCCAGAAAAATATGCCACTGATTTGTATGCCTACTGTCCTATCAGTGGATGCCTTCCTCACCTGGGCGGCGGGTGTCCGGCGCGATGGCTGCGTCTATTACATTGAGGCCAAACCACCGGAGCTATTGGTGATTGATTTTGATGTATTGGCGGCAGCTCCGGTCTCGATTCGGGCGGCGGGAGTGTGCGATACTTTATCCATCGCAACCGGTTCGTGGGATTGGCGTTTCGCCCAGGAACGCGGTCAAAATCCACCGAACATGCAGTATGTGCCGTATGCTGACCAGATTGCCGAGGGGGTTTTGCAGGGCACATTGGATTGTGCTGAGGCGGCAGGGCATGGGGATCGCGATGGTCTCAAACAACTCCTGGATTGTTTGACCATCGAAGTACAGCTTTGTAATTTGCTGGGACACCCCCGCCCGGAAGAAGGCAGTGAACATTATTTTGCGTATTCAGTAGAAAACACGATGGGCAAAGGACTGCCACACGGTGATCTGGTCGGGCCGGGGATTTTGTTGATCGCGGCGCTGCAAGGGCAGGACATCGAACCCCTGCGGCGGGCGCTCATCCAGAGCAACATTCCGCTGGGAAACATTCCCAACGAGGTGGTTAATCTGACTATACGAACACTACCCGATTATGCCCGCCGCCACAATCTACCCTATGGAATCGCCCACGAGTTAAATGAAGGGCATTTTTCGCAGATACCATCCCTGAGCTAAAGGATTTGAATCGCAGTTTGGGAGGGCTGCGTTTCCGCGATAATTTTGCCGCGTGAAATGACATAACGCGGCGAAACTTGATAACGCAGCGCCGTGAAAGCATCGGGTGCATTGAGGATCACAATGTTGGCCGGATTGCCGACTTTCAAATCGTAGTCAGAAATCGCCAGCGATTGTGCCCCGTTGGCGGTTATCATGTCGAAACACGAATCAATTTCCTGCAAGCCGGTCATCTGCGAGACGTGAACCGTCATGTGGGCGACACCAATCATGCTGCCCGTCCCCAGGATGTACCAGGGATCATAGATGCAATCCTGCCCCAGGCTGACGTTGGTTCCGTTTTGCACCAATTCTTTGATGCGGGTCAGGCCGCGCCGTTTGGGGTAAGTATCCATACGCCCCTGCAAAGTGATGTTGATGAGCGGGTTGGCGATAAAATTGACATTCGTCCGGCGCAAGAAGCCCATGAGTTTGTACGCATAGGCGTCGTTATAAGAGCCAAATGCAGTAGTATGGCTGGCAGAAACGCGCTCACCATTGCCGCGTTTGATGGCCTCGGCGACAATCACCTCGACAAAACGCGACTGTTCGTCGTCTACCTCGTCGCAGTGCACATCAATCAGGCGATCATATTTTTCGGCGAGGTCAAAAATGCGCCCAATCGAGTGTACCCCATCCTCGCGTGTGAGTTCATAATGCGGAATGCCGCCCACGACATCCGCGCCGCGCCGCATCGCTTCTTCGAGCAAGCCATCATTTTCCGGGCGTGAGTAAACGCCGTCTTGTGGGAAAGCGACAATTTGCACCGTTGTCCAATCGCGCACCTGTTCACGCAGTTCGAGCAGCGCATCCAGTGCAATCAGGCGCGTTTCGGTGACATCGACATGCGTGCGGACATATAAAACGCCCTGTGCGGCCATCATTTTCAGAGCTTCCAGGGCGCGAGTTTGCACATCTTCGCGCGTGAGCGAGGGCTTGCGTTCGCCCCACAATTGAATCCCTTCAAACAATGTGCCGCTGGCATTAAAACGCGGCTGCCCTGCTGTAAGCACTGAATCCAGATGAATATGCGACTCGACAAAGGGCGGTGTGACCAACAAGCCTTCGCAGTCGATGCTGGGGGTTCCATCAACGACAACTTCAGACTCGATTTGGGCAATACGCCCATTTTGAATCAAAATATCGACAGGCTGTGACCCGTGATGCAAGCGGCAGTGTTTGAGGAGTAGGTCAGCCATGATGCAGTGCCTTTCTTTGTGGAGAATAGACAAAAAGTCGCTATACTATGCTATCTGAAACGTGGGTGTTTGTTATAGTTGCCCGCAAATTAAAATATTTCTTGGTAAGTATAACACT
>JBDTNB010000124.1:0-20759 GCA_039933955.1 Chloroflexota bacterium | reverse complement strand
GGAGGGTTAGGGAGGGGTCAATAAAGACAAAACTTCTGACTAGCAATCACGGTAAGATTAGTCGTTGTCGGTCTGAGGCTCTTGTAGAGTCCGGCCAATATATTGAACTTAGGTATTCGACACGCATTCTACAAAGAATAGTCCTATCCAACTTGCCCACCTGCACGCCTACTGGGAGACTCGCAGCAACCGCATGGGGGGGCAAACCTACACTGTGGAGCGAGATTCGCGCCTTCATAAAGTCCATTCCCAACATGACCGAACGCGGCAGGACGGACAAGCAGCCCGAATACGAAGTTGCTGGTTTTCGTGGCCGTACTGTCGTCCTCGTGATGGGAGTCGTGGTCGATAAGTCCTCGGCACGGGCATTCCGCGACACGTATAAGTTCCTGGTGATCTTCGGGGAAGAACTGGCACATGTGCTACTGTGCTACACGATGAATATGGCGTCAGAACGCGCCAGGAGGCCGTCTATGACCTCGCCAGCGTTGGATAGGCAATCTGGGGGGGCTGGGGGCCAGACTACCCCCAAATAAAAACGGCGCTGTAGTCAATAGCAATGCCGTTTCAGGTTATCCAGGTTGGGCTTGTGGCCTGCGCCGTTCCTTGTTCCCACCCTCTTGGGCGAAGTAAAGAGCGACCAGCTTCCCTAACTTAGTGGCTTCAAACCCACTCGCAGACTTGTCGATCAACTGCCGGTCAACCAGCGCGTTGATCGTGCGCCAGTCGGTTGGCCCCATGCTGCCTGAAGCCGCCAACTGTACCAGGGCATCTGTTTGCACCTGGTACAGACTCCGAACCAGCAGCCGGTAGCGGCTATCCGTCATTACTAAAGGGGTTATCGTCGATTCTGTCATGCTGTGGCTTCCCTTCAGAGTCCATGAAGATAATCTGTCTACCGATGGCGTTGACCTGTTCGCAGAGCGTGTCATACGCCTGTTTGTAGTCGGTGATCTCGTGGAGTTTGGGCTTGTCGTAGGACACGAGCGCCACAATATCCAAGACTCCCTCTGTCCATCCCATTTGCTGCCTTTTGTTTGGTGCTGATCGCCACGGTGGCGCATGATCGAAACCGAAGAGCCGCATGGAGCCGATACTATCGCTGCCGCCGATGCCATCCAGTTGGAACACACTCGCTCCATTTGTCCCTCCTATGTCTCACACGGCGTTCAACGATGGCCTCATTCCATCCGTTGGAATGAGATCGGCTTCACAGCGTACAGCCCCTTCATCAGCGAAGCTGAGGTGAGCGCGCCTGCCGTGATACTGCTTGGCGGCTTTATCATAGGCTTTGGCAGCGTCCATTTCCGACGCAAAGTAACCCAGATGTAGGTCGCGGGCTTTGACACTGATCTGCGCCCGCCAGCGACCTCGTACCCAACACACGCCCCGATACCTGCTCTTGGACTTTACGGGTTTAGGCGAAGGGTTCAAAACAGCTTGCAGAGCGGCATCGATTTCCGGGGTCACAGGCTGATTGGGAAAATTCAGGACAAAGTGTTCTTCGTCAATCTGCCGTGCGTATGCATCCCGCACCAATGCTGCCGTTTCTGCTGTCTCATAGCTGCCCAGGAACTTGTTGCGGTTATTGACCTTCAGATAGGCGTGGAAACGATTGCCGTGTTGGCTGACCCCGATAAAACCTGTACGCGAACTCTTCAAGAGTCGCCGGTTGCGCGTGTTCTGCTGGGGTGTGACCCAGCGCAAATTCTGGCGGCGGTTATCCAATTTGTCATGGTTGATGTGATCCACTTGATAGCCTGGTTTCGTACCGAGGAGGAGCCGGTGCAGGCATATGGGTCGCCAATCCTTATCCTGTTTGACAGAAGCTACAACATAGCCGCTGGCATTGAGCCGCCAGTGGTAGCCGGTGACGAGGTTGAGGTCTTGATCGTCGATGAGAAAATAAACATCCGGGCGGTTGAATAGGTGGAGGATAGCCATGTGAGGAGCCTTTGGTTCGGGGGAATGCAAAACGAGGGCGTCGGGCGGGGATGTGCCGACGTGCGTTCATTCAAAGGTTCAATTCAAATCGTGGAAGCGGAAACGTGAAACTGAGGAGATTCACTTATACCACGCCGGTAAGCCAGTAAGGCAGGTTCTGGTTGGACACAGGCTGAAAAACTCTATCAGAGTCAGTTCGGGGAGGGGTAAATTAGTCGAGGCAGCAAATCGAAGGTCGATCTTGAATCTCCTAATGTTGGATGCTTGTACACATTTCTTCTTATTTTCAAACCTCAATCGGTCACTTTTTAGTGTGACTTGAAGCTCTCAAATCTGCTATAAATAGCGTCGTATAATGTGACTGCCTTACAGCACGAGACAGTAAAAGACAGGGCAGAGTATGGCAATGAATAAAATGTCAGGGTGAGCCATAAGCAGTTAATGTCGAACTTATGGCTCACCCTGACGCACAGTAGATACATGAAAAAAGCCCCACTACACCGAGTGGGGCTTTTTATTGTGTTCAGGCCAGCCTGTAAGCCGCCTTCTGGCAAACCGCGCAATAAGCACCTATTGTCGGACTTATGTCATGGTCAATACCTGATGGGCCGATTTTATAACTCACCTTACGCACCGAGAGTGGTTTAGTGCTTTTGCGCCCTGAAGAGAAAATATGAAAAATCACTCGGTTGTTTGAAAGTCCTTCTCCCTGAGGGAGAAGGATTTAGGATGAGGGTCAAGTGCGTAAGGTGAGTTATAAGCTGGTTAGCCCAATGTCCACATCCTATTGATTTCTGATTAGAACTGTAACCAAGCTAAAGCCAGTATGTAGCGTTTTTTCTCTATTCGCTGCTCGACCCAGGATGTGAACCATGACCAGTTGATTAAGAGACATTCGGTTGTGTGATTGTTATGCAAACTCGAACCCGTGACATTTTGCTTGGGAAAAACCGCCCGTCGTCTGAAGCTCTATAGCCTGCGAACATTGGGCCAGCTTGCCGCCTTGCCCCGCGCTGCCTTGATTGAACAACTTGGGAAACCCGGAGGGATTACTCATCGCTTGGCATCCGGTGAAGATAATCGTCGTATTGCGAAGTATCAATCGGAGGCTGATCAGTCACGTTTTAAGCAGGCATTAGGGAATCTGGTAAGCAATGCAATCAAGTACAGTCCCGCGAATACTCTGGTTCAACTTTGGACAGAGTGCTATGAGCATTCCTCTCGATTTATGTGGCCGATCAAGGGCCAGGCATTCCCGTGAATGAGCGAGAGTGGCTCTTCACGCAGTTTGGCAAATTGAGTCCACGGCCAACGGGCGGCGAGCACAGCAACGGTCTAGGGTGGTGGATTGTGAAACATCTTATCAATTTGCGGCATGGTAAGGTAGTGTTTATCTCACCTCATGAAGGTGGCTCCGTCTTTTGGGTCGACATGCCCAAAGCTGAATAAATCCTCACCAGCCGATGCTCTCGGCTTATATGGGGAGTTATTGAGGCTGTATAGCTTTGATAAAATACTATTTCACAGATTTTTAACAAACCTTAATCTTTTCTGACATCTTGTAATATTATGATCTAAACAGAATAGGATCATCTACTCAATGGTTTCTATAGGTTGAACAATGAAACTCCAGACGAAACTCATTATCGCCTTTCTAGTTATTACACTGCTGGTTATTGCACAAGGCATTACCACGCTTCAATCAACCCAAGAAACTACGAGTAATTTTGAAGCGATTGTTCAACACACAGCCCCTGCTATCAACGGCCTGGATAAGATGAAAGCTGCCGAGGCGGCGTTGATTCAGGAAGTGTTTTCGTACAGCGTGAAGTCTCGCCTGGGGGTTCTGGCTGGCATTTCTATGGTGAATAATCAGGAGATACAGCGATTTCAAGAAAATTGGGGACTTATGGATGAAGGTCTCAATGAGTATGAAGCTGCTACCAATCAGGGCACGCAAACCGATTTAATAAAGCAGTTGCGAAGCACTTCAATGAATGTCTATCAGAACGGGTTAACTTTTCTCACACTCAGCACCCAGATCGATGACCCACAAGTCCTCTCGCAATCACATACAACGCTCGAAGATGCCAACACGGCGTTTGGTGACGTACTGCAAACAGCTCTTCAAACGGAATCAGATCAGCTTAGACAACTGAGCGAATTAAGTGCCCAAAGCACGAGTCAAGGTCTCGCTCTGAATTTGCTGTCTTCAGCAGGCTTAATTGCGACCATTCTTGGTATCGGATTCATCGTAATCCGTACTGTAGCCAAGCCAATTCGGGAACTTGAAGCGGCAGCCCGACAGATTGCACAGGGTAATTACGCACAGCGCATAAAAGTAGCGAGCGCCGATGAAATTGGGCAGATGACCATTACCTTTAACGACATGGCGGATGCCATTCGAAAACGTGACTTGGAATTATCTCAACTCAATACAACACTTGAACAACGTGTGATCGAAACCCAGGAGGCAAAGGAACACGCTGAACGATCCGATCAGGTCAAATCAGCATTTCTTGCCAGTATGTCTCATGAACTGCGTACCCCACTCAACTCGATTATCAATTTCACCAAGTTTGTTCTCAAAGGGGTAATGGGGCCAGTTACAGAGAAACAAAGCGAGACCCTCGCGAAGGTGGTCGAAAGCGGTAAACATCTGCTCGACCTGATTAATAATGTTCTCGATATTTCGAAAATTGAATCCGGTTCACTGAAGCTGTTTGTCGAAGAGAATGTTAATGTGTGTGAAATCATTCAATCTGCTAGTGCCACAGCCGAGTCTCTGTTGAATGAAAAGCCAGTTACGGTGAAAGTTCATGTGGATGAGAATCTGCCGTTAATTACCGGAGATCGCCAGCGTATTCTTCAGGTGATGTTAAATCTGCTGTCCAATGCCTGTAAGTTCACCGACACAGGTTATATCGAAATCAGCGCTCGTGTCGAAAACGCTGATATTCTACTCGCAATTAGAGACACCGGCCCAGGGATACCTCTCGAAGATCACGCGGCGGTATTTGAACCCTTCAAACAAACCGAAACGGGTTTACGTCAGGGCGCTGGTACCGGCTTAGGGATGCCAATCTCAAAAAGCTTGGTAGAAGCACACGGTGGACGGTTATGGCTCGAAAGTGTGCCGGGTGAAGGTACTACGTTCTACATAACGCTACCGGTTCACTCCGAAAATCTCGTTCTTATGGCTGTATAACCCGGAAAGGCTGAAAAATATGGCGAACTCTCCTTCTGTTTTATATGTGGAAGATGACGAACAGAGTCGTGAAATTATGTATTTGCTCCTAGCAGGCGAAATGGGCTTACCCAACGTCACCATATTTCCCGATAGCAAAGACTTTATTGCACGACTTAAGGCCCTTCGTCCACAACCGGATATTATCCTGTTAGATATTCACGTACCACCCTATACTGGTTTCCAGATGTTGGAAATGCTGCGTCGTGTGAAAAACTTTCAAAAGACCCCGGTCATTGCCCTGACAGCCAGTGTAATGAACGAAGAAGTTGCAAAACTGAAGACATCGGGCTTCAATGGTGTTTTTCCCAAACCCATTAATCAAGACATTTTCCCAGACATGATAAACCGTGTTTTGCAGGGTGAATCTATCTGGCGGATCATTTACTAAGGAGTTGGCTTATGTTACTCAATGATAAACATATTTTCGTCGTCGAAGATCAAATAGACAATCGCGCTATTGTCCGAATTTTGCTGGAGCAAAATGGAGCGAAAGTTGCTTTTGACCGCTGGGGAAACGACACCCTTCGTTTGCTATCCTTGTTTGCTCCTATCGACATTATTCTGCTCGATTTGATGTTCCCAAATAAATTCACGGGATACGATATTTTTGACCAGATTCGTGCAGTGCCGAAGTTTGCGAACATCCCCATTCTTGCAGTTTCCGCTGCTGATCCATCAGAAGCTATTCCTAAAACCAAGCGTAAGGGATTTGCTGGATTTATCGCTAAACCCATTGACTACGATCTGTTTGCCCACCAAATTGTTAAAGTTCTCAATCAAGAACCAGTTTGGCACATTGGCGAACGTTAATACAGGAGGCGTATATACTTATGGATAATATCCATGCTTTAATTATTGACGACGATGCCAACAACATAGGAATTCTTGCCCAGTTGTTGATTTGGGAAGGGCTAAGTTATACCCAGGTTCTCAGTGCCACCGAGCTTAAGAAAATACTGCCTGTCCTACAAAAGGTGGATGTGGTTTTTCTCGATCTTGAAATGCCTGATGTTGACGGGTATGCAGTTCTTGAAATGCTTAAGTTAGATGATCGTTTCGATACAGTGCCAATCGTTGCTCACACCGTTCATTTTGGCGAGATTAACAACGCTCAACATGTAGGCTTCCATAGTTTTCTCGGCAAACCACTGAATATGGATCATTTTCCGGCCCAACTTGCTCGTATCCTCAATGGAGAACATGTCTGGGCGATAGCCTGAAAAGACGCGATGTACAAATTTCACTATAAAGTCAGCAGGCAAAAGGGCAACTTCTGAATGAAGTTGCCCTTTTGATTAGCTCCCGTAATGGCAAGGCTAGCCACTGCGGTTGAGGCGTCGTCGTCGCCAGAAGTCAAACGTAATGGCAGTCAGCAGTACAAGCCCAAGCACGATCTGCTGAAAGTAGGGCGAAATCTCCAGAATGATCGTGGCGTTTTGCAGGGAACCCATAATCATCGCCCCAATGAGCACGCCAATGATTGTCCCCTGGCCGCCATATAGACTAATACCGCCGAGGACGCACGCTGCAATCGCGATCAATTCTGCACCCTCGCCTGCTGAAGGATGCCCACTGGTGAGACGGCCTGCACTGATGATACCGACCAGCGCCGCACAGAATGAACTCAGGGCATAGCACAGGATAATTCTCTGGTCTACCGGCACACCGGAGAGACGAGCAGCTTCGGTGTTGCCCCCTACAGCGTATATTTGGCGACCAATGTACGTAAAACGGGTGAAAACCACCGCAATGATGACGACAATAATCAAAATAATGAATGGTATAGGAATGTTTAGCCAAGATGATTGAGCGATTGGGAGAAGTTCTTGAGGGATGCCGCTGATGGGATATCCAGTGGTAATGGCAATCGCTAATCCACGCGCCAGGACGAGTGTGACCAGCGTAATGAGAAAACCATGCATTTTGAGTTTGCTAACAAAAAGACCATGAAATACACCAAACAGAGTCCCAATGCAGAGCGTCAGGATAATCGCTATTGGAACAGGAAGTCCCATCGTGGAAATGAGTTGGCCCGGGCTGGTCGGCACGCTAAAAAATGCAACCAGTACACCAGACAATCCGTAAACAGAACCGATGGAAAGATCAATTCCACCTAGCAAAATGGTGAAGCACTCGCCGACACCAAGAAGGCCGATTAACGCAATGTCACGTCCTAATGTGCCAATATTGCTGGGTGCGAGGAAACGCGGATTACGGGATGTAACTAAGGCAACGCCAATCACCAGCAGCATCAACAGCGCAAACTCATTGGTCTTAACGATGCCGCGGAGCCATGCACCGAGTGAGCCTCTGGGTTGCTTAGCATCATGCTCACTGACGACTGTCTCTGTTGAACCCATTGATTCCCTCTTTCTTAAGCTGGTTGTTGCTGTAAGTTTTCATGAAAAGTGTCTGGATCAGTGGTGCTGAATTGGGTCGCGTAGGCGATGATTGCTTCCTGAGCATTAGGCTGTTGTAATTCTTCTCGTGTGAGTTCACCCGTAATCACGCCATTACACATGACGATCACTCGATCACTCATGCCCAATATCTCTGGTAATTCTGACGAGATCATCAGGATACCGATCCCTTGACTTGCAAGCTGGCTCATCAGCGCATGGACTTCCGCTTTTGCGCCGATGTCTATGCCGCGTGTAGGCTCATCCAGAATGAGGAGCTTGGGATTCATGCTGAGCCACTTAGCGATCACGATTTTCTGCTGGTTGCCCCCGCTCAGATAGCGCACTAACTGCCACAATCCGGGTGTTTGGATACTGAGCCGATCCTTGTAGAAATCGGCCGTTTCACGCTGTTTGTCGCCACGCACCAATCCCAGGAAACCGCTGATCCGTTTAATAATCGAAAGGGTAATGTTCTCTTTAACATCCAATCCCAGGACAAGACCCTGCTGCTTGCGATCTTCAGGAATAAGCCCTAATCCGGTTTGCACCGCTTTCAGGGGCGTGTTAATATTTTGCTCAACTCCGTCAATGAAGATTTGTCCACTCGTCTTCGGGTCTGCGCCAAAAATCATGCGTGCAACTTCTGTGCGGCCTGCCCCGATCAACCCTGCCATCCCTACAATTTCGCCACGCCGAACAATCAAATTCACGTTTCGAATATATTTCTTATCGCTCAGGTTACGAACTTCCAATACCGTCGTTCCGATTTCAGCAGATTGTTTCGGATATAGGTCAATCTTGCGACCAACCATCAACCGAATAATTTGTTCTTCATTTGCATCTTCAATTGCTAGTGTCCCAACCCGTTCGCCGTCACGCATGACGATAATACGGTCGGAAATACCCAGCACTTCTTCCATTCGATGCCCGATAAATATGACAGCAATACCCCGTTCCTTTAGACGCTTGATAAGGGTAAATAGCAGGCGAATATCACTGGAAGCCAGCGACGATGTAGGTTCATCCATGATGATGAGTTGAGCGGAGCGTGAAATGGCTTTAGCGATTTCGACCATCTGCTGCGCAGCAATAGGCAACGTTTTCAGTTGTCGCGATGCAGGCAAAGTCATTTCCAACTGCGCGAGTAATTCCTGCGCGTCATGATTCATTTTAGAGTAGTTGATTAGGCCGGGCGTGAAGGGCAGTCGGGGTTCACGGTTCAGGAAGATATTTTCTGCAACCGTCAGATAAGGAATTAATGCCAGTTCTTGATAGATTGTACTAATGCCAAGCGCCTGTGCCTCTGCTGGCCCTTGTGGATGGTAAGGGTGTCCACTGAACTCGATGGTACCGGAGTCAAAACCATACGCGCCGGACAAAATCTTCATCAGAGTAGATTTCCCGGCCCCATTTTCTCCAACGAGGCCGATAACATCACCTTGATATACTTCAAAATCAACATTTTTCAGGGCTTTTACGCCCGGAAATTGTTTTGAGATTCCCGTTGCTTTCAACAGAATCTTTTTTTCCATAATAGGGTTCTAGTATCTCTCAATTGTTAAAACTAAAGGTTTTAATTGACTATTTTGAGCCAGCAGCCAACCTGTTGTGAATATAAAATGATTATTTGTTAAAGGCAAGAAAAGAGATCTCTGCAGGTACAAAGATCTCTTTTACTTTAGGACCTATTGCGAACTAATACCGATCGATTCAAGGTAGTCGCGGTACTGGCCGAGTGTTTCTGGTGTAACAATATCAGCACCTGCATTAATCAGGTCTTTATTGTCCCCAGACAGATAGGGTGCGAGAAGTTCCATGGTCTTTTCTTGCCCGATGGTGGACATGGCATACAGGATGTAAACCGGTAAATATCCATAATGGTATACGCGCTGACCGATTGCAGCTGAAACAACGCCTTCTTCCAATCCTTGCATTGTCTCAGTTGCCAGATCAAATGCAACCAATTTTACATCGCCAACCCGGTTACCTGTCTTGAGAGCTTGAATAGCAGCCGGGCCATTATAAGAATAGATGCCGATCATACCTTTCAAGTCAGGATAGGTTGTCAAAGCAGTTTCAGAGTTGCTCAAAGCGACACTAGGATCTCCGTTATCGACCAACACGGTTTCCAGGGTACACTTTGTTCCCTCGAATGCAGCTTTAATGCCTGCGATACGGTCAACCGCATTCTGGGCGGTGATGAAGCCAACAAAACCAACGACCTGACCGCAGTCGTCACCCAGAACATTAACCATTGCTTGACCAGCGAGCAACCCACCCTGGTAATTGTCCAATGCCAGGAAAACAGGACGCTTGCTATCCGGGCTGTCCGAATCTATAGTCATGAAATTGACGCCCTGTCCCATGCCATTCTCGACAATGGATACCACCGACGCGGGATCAATGGCCGAGAAAGCGATGCCGGAGTACTTATCTGTCACCAGGGTTTCCAACAGCGATTGCTGGGAGGCAATATCGCCTGACTGGGGTGGAGCCATGAAGACCACCGGTACGCCGAGTTCGCTCGCAGCACGCTGTTCACCAATGGCCGCAGCCGTCCAGAACGGCGAGAGTACGTTGACGACTAGTGCGAAACGGTACGCTGAAGGATCAAAGTCGGCTGTTGCATCGCGGAGGACATTTGCGATTTCGACAAGTTCTGTAGGATTGAAAGGGTTTTCCATCTCAGGTGTGGCCTCAGGTGTAGCATCCTGAGCCTTCAAGGCGGGTACTGCCTGCGTCAGTAGCAATGAAAGAATGAGAAGTATAAACAAACGACGATATTTCATGTGCATCTTCCTCACTATATAAATAATTCGACTGAGGGTAAAATATGTGAAGCTTAGGTGCTGTAGTTTTATGCTAGTTTTTTAAATACCACCTCCTTTGGTATCGTTACCATACTCATTTTCGCACACTGTATCAGCATTGATGATACCTGTCAATTGATATAACTTTTTTGATAGCAGCAGTGCATGAAACACATTTAGAATAGATACGCACTTTCAAACGCTTCCTGTTTGCCTTCCCTAATGGCGAGTGTAATCGGTCAATTTGCAGCACGGCAGCGACGACGATCTTTCAACGGCGAGGTGATTGTCCAGGTGCGGGGTACGAAACCATTTACCGATTTGGCAGACTTCTGCAAAAGAACCAAGCTGCCGGGTCATTTGACCGAGAATCTCATTCAGGCTGGCGCATTCACTGGTTGGGGCATCTCGAAGCGAAAATTTTTCTGGAGACTGGGAACGCTCCAGCGACGCGAAAGCGCGCTGAGTCTGAACTTTCCAACCATCGATGTCTAACTCCCGGAACTCACTCAAGCCGAAGAAATGGGTATGGAATACGCAACCACCGGAATAGCGACGGGGCCACATCCGATGGCATTGTTTCGGCAGCATCTTGAGAAGTTCTCAACTCAATCAACATCCAGAGAAACAACTGGTCTGGGCAGCGGGCAAGAAAGAAGTATTCTAGCAGCCACCTACCGCTAAGGATATCTTACTTGTGACAGTAGAGGATGAGGATGGATTTATCAATGTCATCGTCCGTCCCAAAATACACACGCATTTCCGAACGACGATACGCGGTGGGACTTTGTTGCTGGTGCAGGGACGGGTTGAGCGTGTTGGGGGCGTTACCAATCTGGGCGCCACGAAAGTTTTAGCATGGCGGAAGTCTGGCCGCCAATGAAAGAGGATATGGCAACACAATCTTTTCAAGATATTTTAGATAGACGATTCGATTGAATCCATATGCGATATTTTGGCTCCATTATAAAGTCCGAAAAGCTCTAGTGAACACAATGCTTATTGTGTTCACTAGACTACCATTTTTCCCTCAAAAATAGCCCTTTTTCGTGATCTTCAACGGTGTGCAAGCGCTCTTAGTAGTCATATTGATAAGTATCTCTCTAGCTTAGCGCATTTTGTGTCTCACAGGCTCTGACGCCTTACACTTTCGACCTCCTGCATCTGTAACAAGATGCTTGCCCCTGACTGACAAAGCAATATGAACTGTTATGCCGATACTCATGAAGGCTGCTGGTTATTTCCCATCTGGTTCTGGAGCGTATGCACTAGATACTAACGGCACGTAATTCCATCGGCACTGTGCTACCATCATGACGAACGTAGACTTATGACGAAGGTAGAGAGCAATACGATGTTGTTGCTGAATACAAAAATCAATGTTCCGCCTCTCCGTCCATCGCATGTGCAGCGGGTAGAATTAATTCAAAAGCTGGATAAACTCCGAGAGTATAAACTTGCACTGATTGTTGCGTCGGCTGGATATGGCAAAACGGCACTGGTGAGCGAGTGGATCGCGCAGAGTCCAATGAGAGTGGCTTGGTTTTCGATTGATGCAGGTGACAATGATCCAGTGCGGTTTTGGGATTATGTTATCGCAGCGATCCGAACCGTGTATCCTGACACAGGGGAGCAAACGCTCACACTCCTACACGAACCACAGCCTTTGCCCGTCGAAACAATCTTATCCACATTGATTAATGAGCTTTCGGCACTTCTTGATTCGTTTACTTTGGTGCTAGATGATTATCACGTCATCGATTCGGCTTCCATCCACGAAGGGTTAGCCTTTCTGGTTGAGCATATGCCTTCGCAGGTACGGCTCATCATAACGACCCGAACCGATCCCCCCTTACCCCTTGCGCGAATGCGGGTTCGCAGCCAACTGCTCGAATTACGCAGCGCTGATTTGCGCTTCTCGCCGCCGCAGATCGAAGCTTTCTTTACGGATGTTATGGGACTGACGCTTACCACAGCAGAGATGACATCACTAGATACCCGCGTCGAAGGTTGGATTGCGGGGCTGCAACTGGCAGGATTGGCATTGCAGGGGAAGCGGGACACGGCTGAGTTCATCGCTTCATTCGCAGGCGATCATCGCTACGTGCTGGATTATCTGGGGGATGAAATCCTTGATCGTCAGCCGGAAGCGATCCAGCAGTTTTTGCTACAAACAAGTATTCTTGAACGTCTTAATGCAGCCCTATGTGATACAGTCATCGGTGTCGGAGAAAGTCAATCTGTCCTGGAACATCTGGAGCGCAATCACTTTTTCGTGGTTGCCCTGGATGATAAACGCCAGTGGTATCGCTATCATCGCCTGTTTGCCGACTTTTTACAGCACCGCCTGAAACTGAAATATCCAGATCGTGTTAAGGGACTGCATCAACTGGCCTCACAGTGGTTTGAACAGAATGGACTGCAAGCGGAAGCCATCAGTCATGCACTTGCGGCCCAGGACAATGAACGGGCGGCGGAATTGGTACAAGGTATTGCTGAATTGCTCATCTGGCGGCGCGCCGAGCATAATACGCTGCTCGGCTGGTTGACTGCTTTACCTGACCGGGTTATGCAGATATATCCGCGTCTCTATCTCTATCATGCGTGGGTGTTACACCTGACAAACCAGATGAGCACAGCCGAACAGCGCATCCGGGATGCTGAAAATACACTGAATCATGCTGTCGGCAATCCTGACCCGCTGTTTGCAGGGATGCTGGCTGCTGTTCACAGCACACTGACCGGGTTAAATCAGCAGTTTCCCGAAACACTCACATTATCCAGAAAAGCATTGGAATTACTATCGGAAGAAGCGGTAAGCTGGCGCTGTATGGCGGCTATCAATCTAGGCGTGACCTGTGCTTATATTGGCGAAGTTCAGGAAGCGGTAGACGTCTTGTCGTATGCAATGGAGTTGAGTCAGGAAATCGGCAGCGCATTCGCGATGTTATCCGCATTCTGGCATCTTTCTTCACTTCAAACGGCGCAACTTACTTTACGCGCTGCTGAAAATACCTGTCAGCAACTGGAACAGGCTGCACACCTGCCGGGTTTACAACGTTTCCCGACCAGCGGCTATATCGCGCTGCTGTTGGGTGAAATCAGTATGGAGCGCAACGATCCTGACACAGCAGAGCGCTATTTGCTGGAAAGCACCGAGCAGATTAACCCGGAAAGTTTTCCCCTGGCGCTGCTGCGAGCCTATGTTGCTTTGTCGCGCCTCAAAACACTTCAGGGCGATATGGAAGGTGCGGGGCAGTATTGGCAACTTGCCGAGCAACTGGAACGGATGAGCAAGCTGCAAGGGCGAGCAACTTTGCTTTCGATCTCGCGGGCACGTCGCTGGTTAGAGCAGGGCAATCTTGAAGCTGTCGAAGGTTGGGCAGCGGAGAATCAGTTGGGACTCGAAGACGAGTTTAGTTATCACCGCGAAGCGCATTACCTCATGCTGGCGCGGTTGCATATCGCTAGGGGGAATATGACCGATAGAGCGCTGTATCTATTAGCGCGAATGGTCAAACGAGCCGAAGACAGCCAACGTCATGGCAGCCTGATTCGTGCACTCATTTTGCAAGCCGTCGCTTTCCATGCAGACGATGACAGTCAGAATGCGGTGGAATCACTGGTGCGCGCATTGTCACTGGCTGAAGAGGAACAGCCAATGCGAGTTTTTGCCGATGAAGGACACCCCGTCGCACTGCTGCTGGAAAAAGTTCTTGATATGCAGCACGAAGGCCAGCTTTTGCTGCCGATCTCATCGGAATATGTCTCACGGTTACTCACAGCAATGGGAAAGCGCGGCCTATCCCCGACACCAGCCCGCCGTACTGTAGGGCATTTAGCCGATGCGCTTAGCGAACGTGAATTGGAAGTGCTGCGCTTGCTGGCAGAGGGTCTAGAAAGCAACGAAATCGCAGAACGGCTGTTTATCGCTGTTGACACGGCTCGCAAGCATATCAAGAACATTTATAGCAAACTTGATGTTCACAGCCGCTGGGAAGCCATTAAACACGCCGAAGCGTACAGTTTGCTTTAAATACCCTATATGGGGTATGACACTACCCCACGCTAACAGATACCCTCAAATGAGATTGTTCAACTCGTTTTGTTTCCAATCTCAGGAGGTTCTGTTATGTCTTTCCATCCAATCTCTTCATCAAAATCCGATCCTGCTCAGGATAGTGGAGTCCAAACCAGCGGCGATCATATCGCTGCGCCTCAATCGTTGCCCAACGAACGCGGCGGTTTACGCTGGCTAATCCGAGTTGTCGTTTTGGTAGTCGGATTAATTCTGGCAGGAACTATTTACGAGTCAGTGTCAGAAGCTGCTGACATACAAGCTTACCCCCCTCTTGGTCAAATGGTAGACGTGGGTGGCTATCGTCTGCACATCAATTGCACAGGTACTGGCAGTCCGACTGTAGTCATTGATGCTGGATGGGGCGATTGGTCTCTCCAGTGGAGTGGGGTTCAAAACGAAGTGGCAAAGACTACGCGCGTCTGCACGTATGATCGAGCCGGTATGGGCTACAGCGAGGCTGGCCCACTGCCACGAAACGCTGAGCAATTCGCCCAAGAACTGCACACCTTGCTTGAGCGAGCCAATATTCCGGGTCCTTATGTGATGGTTGGTCATTCACTGGGTGGTTTGCCAGTACGTGTTTTTGTTCACAATTATCCAACTGAAGTCGCTGGGGTTGTGCTGATCGATTCAATGAGTCCTAGACAGATAACACAACCTCCCACAGAACTAGAGCCACAGACCCCCTCCCAATCCAGTGGTATCTCGCTTCCCTTCTTGGTGGCGCGTATCGGATTGGTGCGCTTGTTAGCTGAGCCATTAGGGTTAGTTCGAAATCTACCGCCTGAGGCGCAGTCTGCTTTTACAGCTTTCTCGGTGACTCCGCGATCTGTTCAGGCATGGGCAGACGAAGGTGCAGGTATGCAAGAAAGTTTGGCGCAGGCGGATGCAATCAAGACCTTCGGCGATTTACCCCTAATCGTTCTGACTGCTGTATTAGATGAGCAGGTAGGGTGGCAGACTTGGCAGGTTGAACTACTCCAATTGTCCTCCAATAGTCAGCAAATGTTTGCAGACAAGAGCAGCCACAACATCCAAATTGACCAGCCACAGGCCGCAGTTGCAGCGATTGTGAAAATGGTTGGGCAACTTCGGTAAGCGATTGTCGAAAGTTGAATGATGTAAGGCAAAGTACCCGGTACTTTGCCCCAAACTTGAATGGGCACATTCTGACGACCCATTACGATAACTTGCATAAAGCAAGAGGTGAAAAATGGCACTGGCAACATGGTGGGCTTCTGATCCATTAATGGACTTAACCCCTTTATCGAACTTTCATGTACGGCTCTCAGCAGATGACCTACAACTGGCAACCATCAATCAGATTACTATCGCTGAAGTAGAACAACGGCGGCAAGCCGGACATCTTCCGTATGTGGGCTATATGGACGAAACGGCAGTGACCTATGGTTGGGCCGCTACACGCGAAGCCTCTATCGGAGAGCTAAATCTCGTTTTTCCTATAGCCGCAGATAATCGCTACTTGTGGGATTTCGCAACCTTACCGGAATGGCAAGGAAGAGGGCTGTACCCGCGTCTGTTGCAAGCGATTGTGCAGGCGGAACGGGCTGAACGCTTCTGGATTATCCATGCCCCGGAGAATCTCCCATCGGGCGCAGGAATGCAAAAAGCGGGTTTCCAGGTAGTAGGGCAGCTTTCGTTCCAGCGTGATAACAGTCTGGGACTGATTCCTTTTGACCTACCAGAACGCGCGCGTATCGGTGCAGGGCTGCTGGGTGTCCCGGTGATTGAAGATGGATTAAGCCCGTGCTGGCGCTGTGTCAATAAAGTTGTCTGCACCTGTCAGCGTGATCCCGAAAGCTGTTCGTGTGCCGTTGAAATTCACTAGTACCCCACAACAATACCCGATGTGGGGTATGACACTACCCCATCTCACTAGCTACTCTGAGGATAGTCACAACTCAAAGGATTGCGACGACACCACTGATCCTTGCTAGATTTATGAGGTCAAAATGTCCCATTCGAAACCTTTCTTCGCGCTTCTTGCCATACTGATCCTTTTCGGCCTGATGCCCACTGTTTCGCCTGCCGATTTTGCATCTGACCAACACTTCCCTCTCCAGCAGGTTGATAAAGATAAAATCGATGCCTATATTCAGTCAAGAATGCAGACGGCCAGCATTCCCGGTCTGGCATTGGGCGTGGTATATGACGACCAGATTGTCTATCTCAAAGGCTATGGTATCGCTGGGCCGGATGGGCGGCCAGTGACCCCTCAGACCCCCTTCATCCTCGGTTCAACTTCTAAATCCTTCACCGCGCTGGCCGTGATGCAACTGGTTGAGGCTGGCAAGATTGACCTGGATGCACCCGTCACAAAGTATCTACCCTGGTTCGGCACGAGCGACGCGGCGTCGTCCGCCCAAATCACCGTCCGCAACTTGCTCAATCAAAACAGTGGGCTGCCTACCTATGAAGGCCGTCAGGGCATCGCACGTGACGACCAGAGCAGCACGGCTCTCGAAAACGGCGTTCGCGATCTGTCCAGAGTGCAGCTCAACCATTCAGCAGGCCAAGCCTACGAATACGCCAACGAAAACTTCAATATACTAGGCCTTATCGTCCAGACCGTATCAGGGATTTCATACGAGGAATATATCCGTTCTGCGATCTTTGCCCCGCTCCAAATGAGCCACAGTGCGGCTGCACTTTCCGATGCAGCGGTAAAAGACATCGCCACCGGCTATCGCTACTGGCTATTTTGGCCGATTGCCTTCGATGCTCCATATCCCCGAAATATGACCCCGTCAGGTTTTCTGATTTCATCGGCGGAAGACATGGCTCATTATTTAACTGCCCAGTTGAACGGCGGCACTTACAACAACAAACAACTCTTATCCCCACAGGGAATTGTCGCGCTTCACACACCTGGCTCCAGGGTGAGTCCTTTGAGTTCGTATGGAATGGGATGGGTAATCCAGGGACAACCGGGATCAACCGAAATTTGGCACAACGGGGATGTAAGCAATTTCCACTCCAACTTGTTGCTGCTCCCTGACCAGCACATTGGGATCGTCATATTAATCAACATCAGTGAATTCTATAACAGCAATGCGATCAATATCCCAATTGAAGGTGTAGCCGCAATACTTCTCGGAAAGAGCCTAACCGCAAGTACCAATCCACCATTAACCATAATCTCCCAGGTGATGCCACTGGCAATGCTTCTCATTCCCGTCCTTTGGATGGTAGTGTCTTACTTTTCCATAAGGCGTTGGCAGCAGCGCGGCCAACTTCCCCCGCACGGCATGAGTCGTTTCTGGCGGCTTGTCTTGCCTCTGGTAATCGATTTTTGTCCGGTGGTTCTTGCGTGGATAATCGTACCGGCTCAGTTCCATACGCCCATGGAAACGATTTCCTTGTTCGCTCCCGATGTGTTTCTCGTAATTGTCACGATAACTGTTCTTAGCCTGGGTTGGGCGATGGCTCGTATCTTCTTGACCCTTCACCCTCGTCGTTTGACGCACGCAGTTGAGAGCAAATCATAATCCCATTGGATGACCAATGAGGACAGTTTGTGATAGCTCACGGCATAAAGTACAGAATGTGGACAAATACCATGTATGTGGAAATCAGAATCAAAGGAACTTTGAAGCAGGACTGGTCAGACTGGCTAGAAGGTTTAATCATCTCTAACCAGGAAAATGAGGAAACAGTCTTAAATGGACAGATTTCCGATCAAGCTGCACTGTTAGGGGTGTTGAACCGTATTCATGGTCTGAATCTACAGTTGCTTTCCTTTTCACAATCCGACAAAGCAGAATCATCAAACGTCAAACAGTAAATAGTCATATTCAATTAACCGCCCAATAGCATTCAATACAAGCATAAAGAAATGAGTATCACCATGAAAGCAATTGTCTACACAAAATATGGATCACCGGATGTTCTGCAACTCAAGGATGTTGAAAAACCGCTGGCCGCAGCCAATGAAGTTCTCATAAAAGTCCACGCGACAACCGTAGAGGCAGCGGACGCCCTCTTTCGGCAGGGTAACGACTTTTCGGCCAGATTGTTCACCGGCCCATTGAAACCCAAATTTACGACACCGGGTAGTGAGTTTGCCGGGGAAATTGAAGCGATTGGCAACGCCGTAACACGATTTAAGGTGGGCGACCAAGTTTTTGGAACTACCGCTCCCGGTTTTGGTGCTCATGCCGAGTATATCTGTCGCCCCGATGACGGGGTGATGGCAATAAAACCAGAGAACATGACCTATGAGGAAACCGTGTCCATTCACCCCGGAGCCTTCACTGCACTGCCAAATCTGAGAGATGCTGCGAACATTCAGCCTGGGCAGAAAGTGCTGATCAATGGCGCTTCCGGCAGTATCGGAACCAGTGCGGTACAGCTTGCGAAATACTTCGGGGCGGAAGTCACCGCTGTATGCAGTGCTGCGAATATCGAATTGGTGAAGTCTCTGGGAGCTGATAAGGTCATTGATTACACTCAAGCAGATTTCACCAAAACGGGCGAGACCTATGAGGTCATTTTCGACGCGGTAGGCAAGAGTTCATTTTCACGCTGTAAGGGCGCACTCAAGCAGGAGGGCATCTATCTGACAACCGTCGTTTCGCCAACAATTTTGGTTCAGATGCTATGGACATCGAAGTTCGGTAGCAAGAAGGCAAAAATCGTATTCGCAGGTTTGCGATCAGCAAGCGAAAAGAATAAAGATTTGGCTTTCTTTCTAGAACTGGTTGTGGCGGGAGCGCTAAGGCCGGTCATTGATCGCTGCTATCCATTGGAACGAATTGCTGACGCTAACCAGTATGTTGACACAGGACGCAAAAACGGGAATGTCGTCATCACTGTGGTACAAGGTAATTGACGATGTAAGCAATTGTGTGGACACAAGTACGATTGGGTTCGCCAGATTTCTATTCTCCCTCAAATCGGGCTAAAGGTACTTCATTGAACTAGAAAATAGGAATTGTAACGACCTGATTTAGGCTCTGGTAGAGTCTGGCCAATAGATTGAACTTAGGTATTCGACAAGCCCTTTACGAAGCATGGCCCTGTCCAACTGGCTCACCTGCACACCAACTGGGAGACCCGCAACCGCATGTGGGGCGAACCGCTGCTGTCCGCTGAAGTGCTGGCCTTCCTGGAGTCCATCCCCGGCAAAGGGAAACGCGGCTCCATACCCAAGCAACCTGCTTACGAAGTCGCTTTGATTCGTGGCCGTACTGTCGTCGCCATCATGGGGATCGTGGTCGATGTGTCCTCGACACGAGCATTCCGTGACACCTATAAGCTCCTGCTGGTCTTCGAGGAAGATGTGGAGCAGGTACTCCACGATGAATATGGCGTCAGAACGCGCCAGGAGGCCGTCTATGACCTCGCCAGCGTCGGATAGGGTTTTTGGGGTTTTGGGGGATACTGGGGATACCTTTGCCACTCATCTGTCTTTGAAAGGTGTACGCATTAAGGTTGTTCAGGAATTGCTCGGCCACGCAGACATCAAAACCACGAGGGTCTATTTGCACACTTCATATGCGGATTTGCAGCGCGGACTCAACCAATATATACTGAGTACCTTACAACAAGATATGGTAAAAGACAGCGCAGAATATAGTGATGAGTAAAATGGCAGGGTTAGCAATAAGCAGTAAATGTCGGACTTATGGCTCACCCTGACGCATAGTAGGTACATGAAAAAAGCCCCACTACACCGAGTGGGGCTTTTTGTTGTGTTCGGGTTGGCCTGTAAGCCGCCTTCTGTCACCCTTGCGGGGTGGCGATCATCTATCTGTCCCGTCTGTTACCAGAGGGATCAAGCAGCACACCCGACGCTTTTTACGGGACGGGACGCCCCAATGCGCCTGCTTGGCCTTGCTCCCGGTGGGGTTTACCTGGCCGCGAACATTACTGCCCGCGCCGGTGGTCTCTTACACCGCCGTTTCACCCTCGCCCTTTTCAGGGCAATACACTTCTCTGTTGCACTATTCCGTCGGGTTGCCCCGCCTGGCTGTTAGCCAGCACCGTACCCTTTGGAGGGCGGACTTTCCTCGTCCCTGAACGAGCAGAGACGCGATCACCCAGCCAACCTGAACACCCATTCATTATAATTGAAGGTCTGGAACCGTGAGTAGGGTATAATCCCCGCGCATTTTAGGTCACGAAAAAGGGAACTTTTGTGTCAATACGTCGCCATTCCGGAATAATCCTCATCGTTACGATCCTGCTTTTGTTGATCGCAGCCAGCCGGATATTGCGCTTCGGCGGCTTGACCATGAACCCTGATGAAG
>JBDTNB010000123.1:0-21108 GCA_039933955.1 Chloroflexota bacterium | reverse complement strand
AAGAAAATCGGCAGCCAGCCGTCGGCGATTTCGGCTGTAAGCTGCACATTCTTGGGGCCAATCGCCGCTAAATAAATCGGCATGTCCGCCCGCCCGTGAATGATGCTCTTGAGCGGCTTGCCCAATCCGGTGGCGTCCGCGCCCTGATACGGAATCTGGTAGTATTCGCCATCGTGGACGAGCGGCTTTTCGCGTTTGAAAATTTCGCGCACAATCTGCACATATTCGCGGGTTTTCGCCAGCGGTTTGCCATACGGCTGCCCATGCCAACCTTCGACCACCTGCGGCCCGGACAAGCCCAGGCCGAGCAAAAAACGCCCGCCCGACAACTGATCGAGCGTGATGGCGGTCATGGCGGTGTTGGCGGGTGTCCGCGCGGGCATTTGCAAAATCGCCGTGCCGAGATGGATATTTTTGGTCAGCGCGCCGATCCAGGCCAGCGGTGTCACTGCATCCGAACCGTAGGCTTCCGCCGTCCACACCGCATACACGCCCAGTCGATCCGCCTCCTGAATCAACTCAATCGGCAGGCTGATTTGCGCGCCGGAATACCCGGCCATCATCCCTAAACGCATTTTTGAGTCCTTCCACATAATGAAATAATGAACCGCCATCCCACAGGGAGGCTTCGCACAGACGCAGAGAACGCCAAGAGAACGAGAAATTTTGTATACCCAAAATAACTTTTATCTTCCCCTCTGCGAACTTGGCGTCTTAGCGGTTTGAAATCTTTTTAGATGTCTCTTGACTGTTTATTGTAGCCTATCCCCAGAAAGGCGGAGACCCACTGCATCCAACAGCGCAGGCTAATACGGGAAGAACAATCTATAATAAACACTAGGTAAAACTTTGGATATAACTCAACACCCCTCATAGAACGGGGAGGTAACGTGACCGCACATTATGATCTGGTCGTGATTGGTTCCGGCCCAGCAGGCGAAAAAGGTGCTGCCCAGGCCGCATATTTTGGCAAAAAAGTCGCCCTCATCGAGCGCGCGCCGTATCTGGGCGGGGCGGGCATCAACACCGGCACGGTTCCGTCCAAGACCCTGCGCGAAACGGCGCTGTATTTTTCCGGCTTGCTGCAACGCGGTCTGTTCGGCATCGACTACTCGCTCAAGAATAATATGACGGTGGCCGATTTTATGCACCGTGAGCGCGTGGTGGTGGACAAAGAACGCGACATCATCCAGCGCAACCTGGATCGCCATAAAGTGAATATTTATTGGGGCGATGGCATGTTGGAAGACGCCCACACCGTCCATGTCCAGGGCAGCGACGGCACAGAGGTTGAACTCACCGCCGATTATGTGCTGATCGCTACCGGCTCGTCGCCGTTTCATCCGCCCGATGTGCCCTTTGATGGCCGCCTGATTTACGATTCGGACTCGATTTTGCGGATGCCGTTTATTCCCAAAACGATGGCGGTCATCGGCGGCGGCGTCATTGGCTGCGAATATGCCTCGGTATTTGCGACCTTAGGTGTGCAGGTGACTGTCGTCGAACCCCACGAGCGGATTTTGCCCTTTGTCGATCTCGAAATTGTCGAGCGGCTGATGAAGGGTCTGGAAATGCTGGGTGTGCGTTTCATTCTCAACGACCCGATTGCCAAAACCGAGCGCCACGAACAGCATGTATCGCTGACGCTGCAATCCGGCGAGGAAATCGTTGTGGACAGCACCCTGTTCGCGTCCGGGCGGCGCGGCAATGTTGGCGGATTGGGGTTGGATGCGCTGGGCATTGAACTCAACCAGCGCGGGTTGATCGTGGTCAATGACAGATACCAGACCACTATCCCCAACATTTACGCCGCTGGAGATGTGATTGGCTTCCCGTCGCTGGCGTCCACCTCAATGGAGCAGGCGCGTATCGCGATGGTACACGCCTTCGACCTGCACTATAAAGAATCGATGTCGTCGGTTTTGCCGCTGGCGGTGTATACCGTGCCGGAAATCGCGATGGTTGGCCTGTCGGAAGAAGACTGTCAGAAGCAGAATATTCCGTATCTGGTGGGGCGCACCTTGAGCGAAAACAACGCGCGCGGTCAGATTATCGGCGACACGGGGATGCTCAAGTTGATTTTTTCGCCGACGGATAAAAAGCTGTTGGGTGTGCATCACATTGGCGAGTTGGCGGCGGAACTGGTGCATATTGGCGCGCAGGTTATCGCCCAGAACGGCACAATCGACACCTTTATCCACTCGGTCTACAACTACCCCACGCTGTCAGAGATGTATAAATACGCGGCTTACGATGGCTTGGGGCAGTGGGAACATTGGGTGAAGGAACATCCCGCTAACCCGGCCTGATTTGTGGCATAATAAGCGCAAGTGAGCCGTGCTGCCGATAAGTGACCTGTCCGCCCGCGACTCGGCTCTGGGGTTGTGGGCAACTTTTCCGTTCCTCGACCTGATCGTTGCGCTGGTAGGCCGTCACAGTAAAAACCCGACGCGGCTTACGGACATCTGGAACGGCTCTACGGGGACGTAAACCGCATCGAAATCTTCGCCCGCTAGTGATGGCCTGGATGGTATTCAATCGCCAATGAACTGAGCGCACTTGATATTACGAGAAGAACTGCCGCTGCTCATCCAGGGACACCAGTTAGTAGCCGCCTAGACAGGAGACTGATGGACATGATCGCACGCAAACCGCTGATTGTCGAAGCCTTTGAAAATCTCGTTGCGCTGCCGGAGAACGAAGGTCGGAAACTGGAACTCATCAATGGGGAGATCGTAGAGGAAATGCCAAATCGACTGCACGCGCTGATTGCAACCTTATTAGGGAAAATCTTTGGCAACTACCTCGACGTTCATCCGATTGGATGGGCTTTCACCGAAGCGCGTATCAAGTTCCCTGACGACTCGCTGAATGACTTCATCCCGGACTTTGCGGTGGCGCTGGCTGCAAACCACAACATCCAGAATGACGATCTGAATGAACCGTTCACTACCACACCCGAACTGGTGATCGAAATTCAATCGCCCGATCAAAGCGAGAAGTTCATGAGTGACAAGGCTGATGTGTATCTGAAATACGGGGCGCGCATCGCGATCACGGTCTATCCGTCATTTCGCGCTGTCGAAATCCGGCGACCAACGAGCATGAGGCGCTATTTCGAGGGCGAGTCGATTGACCTGGGCGACCTGCTCCCCGGCCTCATCATCGCGGTGAGTGATATATTCCCGCAATTCGATAACCAATAAGGGAGAACGGCGATACTTACCCATCTAATATGCCGCCGAGCGCCTCAATCAAGGCATCGCCCCGTAAACCTTCTGCATAAGCGGCCAGGGCATTGGCTATACCCTGTATCAATATATTTCTGCTGAGTGGATAAATATACCACTGTGACAGTGGGAACATTGGGTCAACGAGCATCCCGCTAACCCAACCTGATGTGTGGGCGATTTTGCCCGACGCTTGACCTCCGAAATGCTGGAGCACGCGGGATGCCCTGTAAAATTGAGCGCTGACTGAGTGGTACTTTATAGGAGCAGGGCATCATGAAACTTCCCAACAGGCTCATTTTGAGTTTTTTGTGTTCTGTGATTTGTCTCCTTTTAACAGCCCCTTCCTTGATTCACGCTCAAGACCAACGCCCCCTTTATTTGCTGACCTCAAACGTCAATTCCCGATTATCATCCATTTGGGAATATGAAGTTGGTGATGCTCAGGCGACGCGCATTTTCACTTTACAGCAGACCCAGCGGAAAAACGGCGACTTATTTTCTGCCCATGAATTAGCAGCCATGCGAACTTATGTGAAGGATTATGGGCGCGGCGAAATAGGTTGGGGCGAGGATTATTCACCCACACAAGATATTTGGGCGATTTGGCAGCTTGATTCCCAGCATTTATTGCTTCAGACCACCAATGATTTTCAGGATGGATGGGGTAGAACCGCTGCCACTGCTGGACTTGGACGATTCGGTTACTATGAATTTTTGATTCTTGACCTGACGACCTGGCAGCTTAAGAGCATTTTTACAATGGATTATCACGATCCAATTACAAATGATTGGGAGGGAACCAGTATTCCTTTTGTCCAGATTACAGGAGTTCAAATTAACCCCACACAAAATCAATTAGCACTGATGCTCATTCCAACAAGCAGGTGGCTCACTACATTTGAGTCGAGTATCCTTATCGTCAATTACTCGACCTTGCCCGCCAAAGTGACCCATTTGCCTCGCACCTATAGTCCGGTTTGGTCGCTGGATGGCACCCGCTTGGCTTATTGGCAAACCCAGTGCGAATGTAAAAATAATGAGGTGACAACTTTCTCTCTAGCTTTACAAATTTACACGCCTGCTATGTCAGTATTCACGACGGCGATGGTTTATCCGAAATTAACGGATAGGATTCCGCTAGATGGGTTTACACATGGACTGGCCTGGATCGCCAACGATAAATTCATTTACAGCTTGGAAATGATATGGTTGGGGGGCGGTGATCGACCACAGGAAGAGATATTTGACCTCAACACAAATACGAGAATCCCATTTGAAACGAAAAACCTGATTCCTCGCATTTTCTTTACGTTTGGACAAGGTGGCGAACCGACTTATCTATTGGGACGTGGTTATGATGACACAACCGCAAATGTCTATTCAACCGATTCATCCTTTAAAATGCTGCTGTCGCTTCCAGTGAGTAACGCGACCTACAACCCCCGCAATCCTGATCGAGTCATTATCTATCCGGTTAACAATTCGATGACCGATGAAAAACAGGTTATTCTACTGGACGCCGATCTCCATCAAACACCTATCGAGATTTCCAAAATTCTTCCTGCTGACGAATGGTTTTTCGATAACATCGCGCCGTGATAATTTTCTTACCCATCCAATATACCGCCGAGTGCCTCAATCAATGCATCGCCTCGTAAGCCTTCTGCATAAGCAGCGAGGGCATTGGCATAGCCGGTGTCAACATATTTATATTGAGAATAATCACCGCCAAAGTTAATTTTAAGGCGGATTACTTTGCCATAAGCTGCTTTGGGCAGGAAGTTTTGAGATAATACTTCCAAGATGCGCTCAATGCGGCTGACAAGCGACTCGTAATTCGATAAATCGCTGATTGGAAAGTCAAACTGAAAAGTTGTTTCTAATGGATAGAATTCACCACATTGATTGTCGACACCTGATGTGACGATATTTACATAGCCATCAATGAGCGCAGTCTGTGCCACCTTGTCAGACAAATCATACTGATAGTCATTAATTAAACTCAGATCACAGGATGCCGGGATATTGGTCGGGTAGGTAGTCAGGGCTAACGATGGATTTTCAGTCAACGCTGCTGTCGTTTGGGTCGCGCGATCAACAATAGCTGTTGCCGTGTCATAGATGCCAGGAATTTCGGTGATGGTTGCCGTGAGAAACGATGTCATCGTTACTTCGTAATTTGACACGATGCGGGTTGCTGTCAATTCAATCTCGTCCGGCGTCTGTGGGGTCAATAAATCCGGTTCGCGCGTAATCGCAATCGCGGTGCGGGTCGCCTGCGCAGCTTGCATCGTTGCCATTTTTATTTCTGGGGGAATAGACGTTCCGATTGCCACGCCGGTCTCGCTCGCATGAACAAAAATTTGAGTCCTGGTGAGGTCATATTCATTCGGCGTGGGAAACGTCTGCGCTGCATTCGGAATCGCCAGCAGAAAGAGTGTCGCCGCGACAACCAGCACGCTAAATAGGATGAGTAAGCGTGTTGAACGCGGCATTTTGAATTCCTCGCTATGGCCTCTGATATGAGTTATTGGCTTTACTGACGGTGACTATAAATCGTGCAGTTCGTCCATGCTGATGAAACCCTGGCGCAGGGCGGTCATGGCGGCCTGATTGCGATCCTCGGCGTTGAGCTTGTTCATGGCGCGTGCCAGCGTCTCGATGACCACCGATTGGCTCAGTTGCAGATGCTTGGCGATGTCGGCGTTTTCGAAGCCGCCCGCCACGTACAACAGCACTTGCCGTTCATTGACGTTGAGCAGCTCGGTGTCGCCACCGACGAGTCCGGTCACGATACGTTCGGCTACGCCCTGGCCGAGCACCATCTGTCCCTGCGTGACCTTGATGATGCCGTCGATCAGTTCGTTTTCGTCAGCGGTTTTGAGGATGTACCCATGCGCGCCGCCGCGCAGCGCCCGCATGATGTACCAATCTTCTTCGCGCCCGGTCAGCACCAATACTTTCACATTGGGGGCTTCGGCACGCACCGAGGGGATAATTTCCAGGCCGCCTTTGATCGGCATGTTCAGATCGAGCAGCAGCACATCCGGCAGCAGCGCCAGCGTCTCTTTGAGGGCTGCCGCGCCATCCCCGGCCTCGCCCACGACGACAAAATCATCGCGCGATTCGAGGAAAGCCGCCAGCGTTTTCCGCAGCACGGTATGGTCATCAGCCAGGAGCACACGGATAGTCGGCTTGCTGCGTCTAGGCATGATTCGTGCGCCCTGCGTCGGATGATTCGGATCATTGCTCGCCGGTTTGCGCGGCTGGGTGGTATCGTCGGAGACCGAGGGAGGCGCGTCTTTTACGACTACCCCATCCAGCGCCGAGGCCAATGCTTCCGATGATTGGAAGCGCCGTACCGGATTTTTTTCCAGCGCTTTTAGAATCACGCGCTCCAGTTCCACCGGCAAATCCGGGGCGATCAAACGCGGCGGGGGTGGCGGCTGCTTCACCTGTTGTAATAACAGCGCCGGGATTTCATCAGCATCAAAGGGCAGGTGTCCGGTTGCCATCTCGTACAGCACCACGCCCAACGAATAAATGTCGGTGCGGTGGTCGAGTGTATGCCCCTGCGCCTGCTCTGGCGAGAGATACGCGGGCGTGCCGATGACCATGCCATCGGCGGTCACGCGCGTCGCTTCACGCGGCAGCGCCAACCCCAAATCCATAATTTTGACCACGCCGTTGGGAGTCACTTTGATATTCGCGGGTTTAATATCGCGGTGGATGACGTAATGGCTGTGCGCGTATTGCAGCGCCGAGGCGATTTGCTTGCCTAAATTGACCACCGTTTGCGGCGGCGACGGCACATAATACGACAGCGACACACCTTCGACGTATTCGACCACCAGGAAATGATAATCATCCTCGTCGCCGATGTCGTAGATTGCCATGATGTTGGGATGGTTCAACTGCGCGGCTGCCAGGGCTTCCTGGAAAAAGCGTTTGCGCGTGGTCTCCCGTACATGCGGCAGCAAAACTTTGAGTGCCACCTGTCGCCCCAGGCGTGTGTCCAGGGCTTTGTACACCGTCGCCGTCGATCCGTCACCCAGATGTTCCTGGACTTCGTAGCGATTGAGTATCTTGCGTCCAATCATTCCCTATCACCCGCCATTGGTTGCCTGTGAATGGTGTAAATAAGCGTAGCATAACACAAACTTTCTAAGGCTGCATCTTAAGACAAGCGCGCACAGCGATGCGCTCTGTTCCCATGCTTCATGACGTTTACCCTACGATTGGTTCCAATTGTCGAAAAATAAGTGTAAATTTGGGCAGGCAGCCAATTATATTGAAGAGTAGGATGACGACCATGAGACCTTCAAAATCAAGATCAATCGTTTGGTTAAGCTCTCTGGTACTCGTTACGGCGCTGCTGGCGTGTATTTTACTCTTCGCGCAAGTCGCATCCCCACCATTCGTTTATACTCTACGCGACTTACCGACGCCGGGAAAATACGACCCGGCTGCTTACGGTTTACCGGATGAGGTTGCTGGATACTCGGTTCTGGCCGTCGTTGATGAAGCGTCGATTCAGTTCTGCCCGACCCCCGGCACGCTGACGATGGTCATCCAAGTGCCGCAGGATAATGTACGGGAATTCCTGCGAAGTGGTGACACCCAAAGAACCTTGCGGGATGCAATGCACGAGCTTGATCCAACTGGCAAAGCTATCCAATACAGCGCGGTTGGGCCGGGGATAACCCGTGAAAAGATACAGAACGATTACGCTACCCTTGAGAGTCGTTTACAAGGTGTGGGCTGTCCCGCACCTGTTCGGATGGATCATTTGCCACCAAGAGTCACCCTAACACCGACACAAAATTCGAATATCGCGCCCTCGGCAACGCCTCCTGGAAATTGAATTCAGGCTATGCCGTTCTGCTTACAACGCATTTGGGGTAATTCCAAGGGCTGAAGCACATGCATGAACAGGTAGAAAATTAGTGAAAGTTTTTGCAATCGCTAAAGTCCATTTTTAACGCTATTTTTACGCACTTGCCTCTAGCCAAATTGAAAAAAATGTGTCATAATGCCCATCAGATAGGGTGTGAATTGCCCTGGATGAATTCCGCAACCGTGCCTCTGTTTCTGCATCACGCCGAGCCGCTCCTGCGATTTCCCATGTCATCACTTCCGCTCTATCATATGATTCGGTTGAGCCAAGATCAGGAGTTTGACATGGCTAAGAAATTGTACGTCGGTAATCTGTCCTATGGAACCACGCAGGAAGCCGTTCGCACACTGTTCGAACAGGTTGGGGAAGTGGCTGAAGTAAACCTCATCACTGACCGCGACTCAGGTCGCCCCAAGGGATTTGGTTTTGTCGAAATGGCAACCGAAGAAGGCGCGCAGGAAGCTATCCGCCGCTTCAACGGTTTCTCGCTCGACAATCGCCCCTTGACCGTCAACGAAGCTCGTCCTCGTGAAGAGCGTTCGGGCGGCGGCGGTGGTGGTTTCGGTGGCGGCCCGCGCCGCGACAATCGCAACCGCGACCGTTACTAGGCACAACGGGCTGATGAGTCCGATCCTTAAGTAAGTAAGAGCAGCGCGAGGTGGATCATCTTGCGCTGTTTTGTTTTCGTCCGTGACCGTTAAAGGAGCCAAATCATGACGACGAAGCCCAAGACGCCCCGCAGAGCAAAAGCTGAATATTTTGTGGTTGCCGTGCGCCGCAATTACGAACCGACCTGGCGCGCGGTGAGCAAACACGTCACCCGCGAAGAAGCGCAAGCTGAATTGGATTCGCGCCGATCCTTTACTGGCGCATTCAATTACGACAACGCCGAACTGCGCGTTCTCTCCCGTTCCGAAGCCAAAAAGGAATTTGGGGATAGCTGGGAATATCATCCCATCGGCGGCGCTGAGACCCCTAAAACCAAGACCCGTGTCAATGCTGACCCGGATTAGTGATTTTCCAGGCTGATTACAACCGGATTGCTTTTACAGCAGTTCGAAAATATGAGCATATAGGGCGTTCATTTGAACGCCCTTGCGTTTTCAACCTCATAGAAAATTAGTCCGCTAGTCCGGCGAAATATTCCAGCAGCAGCCGGTGGACGAAAATGTAGCCGCCGCCCACTTTGCGCAGGAAAATCCGCTCGACGGCGTGATCCAGGAAGCGTGAAATATTCCAGGGCATCTGCCGCGATAAGGTGAGCACAATCCGCAGCAGCACATGCTGCACACACGCCAACCCGCCGAAGAACATCCCCCCAGCGATGCCGAATGCAATGCCGAACGCTGCGCCAATCCCTGACCCAACTCCGACGCCGGTAATCAAACGTAAATTGGGTTCAGCCGACAGCGCACCCGCTAATCCGAAAACGATCCCCAGAACCAATGCTCCGGCGAATGCACCGACCAACCCCACCCGGACAGCATTCCGCCCGGAGCGCCAGATGCCCTGATTCGGCTGCGTCCGCATCCCGATTTCGCGCCCGACCAGACCGCCCAGTAGTCCGCCGCCCAACCCGACGCCTAACCCGACGGCCATCACAATCGCGGCCTGCGTGACCGGCGTTTGCGCCAAACCACCCGCCACCGCGCCGATAAATCCGCTCAGGAGTCCGCCCGCCAACCCGACCAGCAAGCCCTTCGCCGCTTTGCCCGACGACCAGCTTAACGTTTCGACCACGCCGATGCTGTCCCCTTTGGCCCAGCGCTCGCGTTCAGTATCGGCGGAAGGCGCGCGTTCGATTTTCGCCGGACGTATCCAGCGGTAAATCAGCCGCAGCACGCCCATGATGAAACCGCCGCCCAAGCCGCCGAATAAACCGATGCTGACTCCCAGGATCAGGAAGCCCAGCGCCGCGCCTGCCCCGCGCCCGAATCCGGCGGCAATCGCCCCACTCAGGCCAATCGGCAAGGCCGCGCCCAATCCGCCCGCCAACCCGAATGACATGCCTAAAATCAGCCCCACCGCCGTGCGAACGGATAAGGTATATAGCCAGCGCCAGTTTTTGGGCAGCCAATCCGGCTGTAAACCTTCGATGAAAAAGATGGTATGCCCGTGCGCCGCCATGCCCCGCGCTAAATTAGAAAGCCAATGTTTGGTTTGGGCGGCGGTGTAGGGCGCATCGCCCCGGCGCGACAGCATCGAATCGGTGTAGGCTTCAAACAGGCGTTTGCGCCGTTCGTCGGGGGTGGTCGCGGCAGCAAGCGCCTCCGCCGAAACACCCCGATAGGCCAGCGCAAGAATACTCAACATCAACGGCGTTTGGGCGAGTTCCAACAGCGCCGGATCGCTGTGCAGAGTCTTCCGTGCCGGTTCCAGCGCGTCACCCAACCCCGCCAGGTAACCGTCAATCTGTTCCGATGTCAGCGGTTGTAAAACCACTGCCCCCTGAAGCTGTAATTTCGCACTCAGCGCATCGTAATCGGCGCTGCGGCTGCACACCGCCAGAGGCAAAAATCCATGTTCGCTTCGAAAATGATTGATGGCCTCGACACAGCCTGCGCGGTGATTTTCGGTCACTTCGTCCAGGCCATCGAACAGCGGCAGTACCGCGTCGGCATCGACCCAGGCTTTGCCCATATTACGCGGCACTTGATAGCGGGTGTTGAGTTCGTCCACCAACCATTCGGCGATGGTTTTGCGGTCATCCGCCCACGATGACAGGTTAAAAATCACCGGAATCGGTGGCTCATCCTGATGGCTGACTGACGGCGGTGTCAGCGCGCGGGCGATCAAATCCCGCGCCAATTCCAGCAGCATGGTGGTCTTGCCCGATCCGGGCGCGCCCAGAATCAGCAGTTCCCCGCCCAGGTCGTCAAAGACATCGGTGATACGTGTTTCCGATGGCAGCGCGGTATTTTCATACTGTGGATGGCGCAGCACCATATCCCAGGGATGCTCGACGGCTTCATCGCGGCCTTCCATGCCCAACGCGATTAGCGCCGCACCGTGCAGCGAATGTTCCAGCACGCCTTTAATCCAGAAGCCCTGCACTTTTTCCAGCATCCGCGCCCGGTTGCGCCCATCGCTGCTGCTGTAGGTACGGTTGGTCTCGCGTGGGGCGGGCGGCGCAGTTTCGTCACGGTAGCGCGCGCGGTTGGGATTCGCCAACGCCGTGCCCAACTGGGCGAAACCTGCCGCTTCATCATGGGCGCACTCGATGTAATTCAGGCTGATGTAACGGTGCGGAACCGGCGCTTGCCGCAGGCGCAAGAGGAGCAGCGGCTTGTCGTTGTCCAGCGCCCAATCCCATTCATTTTTGACATTGCGCGAAGCGACACTTTCCGGTGTCATCACGCCGACGACGACATCCGAGGCGCGCAGCCCTTCATCCACCGCGTCCGGCCAGTAAACCCCTTTGGGAATATCATCCACGTCCAGCCAGGTTTCGAAGCCCAACCCCTGCACATGGTCGCGTAGCCGTTGGGCAAACAGGCTGTCTTCACGGTTGTAACTGATGAACACACGACTCATGCGAAAATATTTCCGGCGCGTTGATGGATATTAATCTATCGCCAGTGTATACGGTTCTGATAGATGGGGCAATCACGTCACAACCTTAATTTGCCCGCCATAAACTCTGGCTATATGCTTCGATTAGCGCTGGTTTCGCTTTTGAAACTGGCAAACCTAACCTTTTTACCTGGATTAAACCTCATGAGCGCCTATCAAATTGCACCGGCTTACAAGGGACTTCGCGATCAGATATTTAACTTGAATCCGGTTGAAGCAGGGTTCACGCCCACGAAAACCCTTTCCATCTGGGGATTATTGATGGAGACCGCAGCACAAGGCGTGATCGTTACATTGGTCGCGATCATGGATGGCACAGTCAGTTTATATTTCAGCAACGGCGGCGGTATCCTGGGGATGGGCGTACATGATGGCCCACGAGAAGCCAATGAGTCGCTGCTGACGTTGGCGCATCAGTTCCTTAATCAGGCGCGGCCTACCCAAACTTTTGACTATCCTGAGGACGGTTTTACGCGCTTCTATTTTTTGACTTTCAATGGCGTTTTGGTTGCTGAGGCCAAAGAAGATGATCTGGGCAATAAACGAGTCCCCCTATCGCCCTTGTTTCACGAGGCGCACAACGTCATCCATGAAGTGCGGATGATTGACCAACAGCCGGTACTGGTATTGATCCGCGCTGCCGCAACCGGACATCTCCAGGAAGTGAAACGGATGCTTCAGATGCATGTCGATGTCAACCGAGGTGATCCGTCAGGAGTCACGGCGTTGATGGCTGCGGCGCACGAAGGTCAATCCGCCAGTGTGCGCCTCTTACTCGAATCTGGCTGTCTCGTAGATGCCCAGGATAAAAACGGCAACACGGCGCTGATCCTGGCCTGCAATTTAGGCCAGATAGAGTGTGTACAACTGCTCCTCAAACATGGGGCAGGTGTGAATCAAGGGGATAATAATGGCTCTACGCCGCTCATGTTTGCCGCCCAGCGCGGTAATAACGACATCATTCGCCTCTTGCTCGCGGGCGGTGCTGATCCCAACCTCAAGGCGAAACATGGGCTATCGGCGCTGGACATCGCCAAACGCAATGGCCTGCAAGAAACCGAACAAATCCTCTTGCGGGAAATCTAGGCAGTATGCCCCCAATTGGGAATCATTTGGGGCACGACATGTCGTGCCTCTATTTGAGTAAAGTGCGAAGCGGGGTGTGGGTAGGGACTAATTTCAGCCCCTACCCAGGTTTCAACGTTAGGTCGAATAGGTGATGACCAAACGGACGGCAAACGCAGCCCCGGCTTCGAAACTCCGGGCAAACTTCCGTGACCACAGGCCGGTTGCGGTTCCTTTGAGAATCACCGACAAACTGTTGCCACTGTGCCAACCCGAACGACCTATCACCTGCTGGATCACATTTCCCATCTCATTGAGACTGTACCAGTTATTGACCGTCCAATTTAAGTCGGAAGTATGCGTCACGATGGCGGTGAGCGGGCGCTGCGACGGTCTGCTGCTGCTGGTAAACGCCGCGCTGTTATCGGCGGCTTCGGCGGACATTTGCAGGCTGAGGGATATCCACTGGGTTTGCGCCGAGTCGAATTCAAGATGCGCTGACGTGATGGTTGCGCCCGGTGGAATCTGAATATTCGTAAAGCGCAGACCTGTGTAACTCGCGCCGATTGCGCCGCCGTTCCCAATCCAGACGGTACTGGTCGATGATTCCAGCGCTCCATTGACCTCATTCACATCATCGCCCGCAGTCTTGACTTGCAGCGTAACCGTTTGCGAGCCGCTGGCTGGGGGTGTCGTGGGCGGCGGCGTGGTTGGCGGAGGTGTGGTCGGGGGTGGGGTTGTAGGCGGCGGCGTGGTTGGCGGTAAAGTAGGCGGTGGCGGTGTGGTTGGAACTGGGGTTGAGTTCGGCGGGTTTTCCAGGTGCGAATCAGCCGAAATTTTCATGATTGGCGCAATCGAGGGCACACCGTTGCTGTTGACCAGGAACAGCATATAGAAACCGGGCGGCACGATATTCTTGTTGGTCGGAATCTGCACCGTCAACTGACCGTTGCCTTTGGTAAAGGTAAGCGGGACATAGTATTGGTTAAAGGTGATGGCGTGCGTCACCGACGGGTTGGAGATCAGCACCACCGATTGGATGCTGTTGGCGTCTGGCGTGAGGACGGTCATGCTCGCACCATAGGGTGCTTCGGAGGAAGCAAAACTGATGGTCGGGCGCGCGCCTTTGAACAAATAGGCGGGCGAATAAAATTCAGCATTCAGATAATTGGTCTGGGTTTTCGAGCGTCCGCCGCCCGCTACCATGACACGGCCATCCTGCATCAGCATGGCAATCGAGTGATACATACGCGGCGTCGCCATCGAGGGCAGGGTTGTCCACTGTTCGGTGCTGGGATTCCACAGTTCAGCAGGGCGGACAGCCGATGAATCGGTGTTCGAGTCGTCGTTTGAACCGCCAATCGCCAGCACCTTGCCGTCTGGCAGCATAATCAGGTTATGGTTATAGCGCGAGTAGGCCATCGGCTGGGTGACGCGCCAGTTGGGCTTCCCGGCCTGATTCATGTCAATCACGGCGGTATTCTGGCCTTTGCCGGAGATCATGATTTTACCGGGTAGATACTGCACGCTGCTGAAAGAGCGTGACGCCGCATTGCCGCTGGCGACTGACCATAAACCGGTTGTGAGGTCGAGCGTCCGCGACCAGGCGTTGTTCACATTCACGAAAAAGACTTTGCCGTTAGGCAGCAGGTGAATACGCGGGTACAACGGAACATCCATTGAGGCAGTGGGAATTTGCGACCATGTGCCGCTGCTGGTGTTATAAATTTCCGGTATGAGCGCGTTGGCTGTCGGGGTGATTGAGCCGCCCATCGTGAACAGCCGCCCATCGCCCAGCGTTAAAGTGGTCGGATACCAGCGTGCCTCCGCCATATCGCCGCTCTTCGACCACTTGCCGGTTGCGGGATTATAAATATTGGTCGAGACCAGACCATAATTGTCGCCCGTGACCATGTGCCCGCCGTTGAGGACGACTCGGTTATCGGGCAGGACAACGAACCCGGCGCAGAAGACACTCGCGCCCCCCGGATCAGCGATTTTGGTGAAGGTATCCGTCGCCGGGTTATACAGGCGCATCGAGGTCGTACCATCATTTTCGCGATCCCACATGATGATCTGGCCGTTTTCCAGCATGGCGGCGTGGATGGCGACCAGCGGCCACTGTTCCACGCTCGACCACTGTCCGACGCTGCTGGACTGCGCCAATGGGCGTTCCAGGAACGGATTCGCGACGATGGCATCGGCAATTTTCGGCGCGACACCGTAATCCAGAACGGGTACGGACGCAATATCGTGCGAAGCGTGTGCATCCGCCGATAATGCTTGAGAATTTTCAATGAAAAAATTAGCAGCCAGTAAGACCGGTACACCGACAAAGAATAACTTCGAAAGACGCGGCCACATTTTTGCCATATCCGCAAACCTTCCCACAACATCAATTTTATTTCTATTGGAAATCAAACATTTACAATATTAATAAATAAACCTTGCACCCACAAAAAATAAATCGTAAAAATATAAAAAAGTTGTATCGAAAATGTATCGAGTCGGGGTTTATCGGGGAAATCCTGATGCGGTTTGGGCGGGCAATTCAAAGAGCGTGGGTGAAACGGTAGGGGCATGATGACCTGTCGTGCCCCTACATCATTTATTCTACGGCGCAGTTCCACCGCCGAAATCATCAATCTGCGTGTTTTGGCCGTTAGCGACCCACACGCCAATGTAACCGCCGTTGGTGGCGAATGTCCAGCCGCGCGCATCAATCGTTGCCAGCAGGGTACTGTTGCGGTAAACCTCGACAAAGCCATCAACACGAGCCTTCGCGCCGAAGCGATCCCCCACAGTGAACGTCACCGGAATATTGGCTCCGCGTTGTACCCATCCTTGCGCGTTGGTGTAGGTCACGATGCGCACCAGATGAGTCGAGGGTTCATACCACACATCCAGGATGCCGTTGCCCCAGGTCGCAGCGCTTTGCGCCTTCAATACCAGGTCGATTTCGGCGGCGGCGGTGTTGATGGCCTTGAAGGTGAAATAGGCTTCCTGTTTTGTGCCATAAGCCGTTGACCGGAACATCCAGGCATCCGCGCCGACGGTGTTCAATTGGTTGCCGGAGACCGCGAACCCACCCATATTGCCCGCCCAACCTGCGCCCACCGCACCATTTGAGCGGTTAAAACCATCAACTGTGCCGGTTGTCGGGAACGATCCGGGGACAATCGTGGGAGTCCGCGTGGGGGTGCTGCTGGGCGTCATGGTCGGCGTTGACGTAGGTGTATTGCTGGGAGTCGGCGTATTCGACGGCGTGGGGGTCTTGGTCGCCGTCGGCGGAATCGGTGAAGGTGTCGGCGTATTGGTCGGAATCGGTACGCCGGTTGTGTCGCCGCCGCCAAAATCGTCGAAAGTGTTACTCTGCCCGTTGACGATCCACAGGCCGATATAACCGCTGCTGGTCGCATACGCCCAACTGCGGGCGTCAATCGTCGCCAGCAGACCGCCGTTGCGGTAGACCTCGACATAACCGTCGGCACGGGCTTTCGCGCCGAATTGGTCTCCCGGTTGGAAGGTCACATTGATATTGCCGCCGCGCTGTACCCAACCCTGACCGGTTGCATAGGTTTCGACCCGCGCAACATGATTCGAAGGATCGTACCAGACTTCCATCACGCCCGCGCCCCAATCGATACTGCTCTGGGCTTTCAACAGGAGATCGATTTCGGTGCTGGATGCGTCAATCGCGGGCAGGGTAATATAGGCTTCCTGATTCGCTCCATAAGCAGTCTTCCAGAGCATAGTCGAATCCGACCCGCTTAACATATCCAACTGGCTGCTGGCAATCGCCACCGAGCCGGACAGAATATTCCAGTTGCCGCCCAGATTGCCATTGGCGCGGTTGAAATTATCGAGCACATTCGTCGTCGGGAAGTCGCTGCTGCCCGGTGTCGGCGTATTGCTGGGTGTCGGTGATGCGGCTGGCGGATTATCCACCTGCGAATCGGTTGAAATTTTGATCATCGGCGCGATGGAAGGCACGCCGTTGTTATTGACCAAAAACAGCATATAGAACCCCGGTGGCAGCAGATTTTTGTTGGTCGGGATTTGAACCGTCAGCCGTCCGCTGTCGTTTTTGGTGAAGGTCAGCGGCACATAGCGCTGGTTCATATCAATCGCGTGTGTCACCGACGGACTCCCGATCAGCACCACTGTTTGGATGCTGTTGGCGTCCGGCGTCAGTACCGTCATGTTCGCGCCATAGGGGGCTTCCGCCGAGGCGAAGGTAATGGTCGGGCGCGCACCTTTGAACAGGTAGGGCGGTGAATAAAATTCGGCGCTCAGGTAATTGGTCTGGATGTTGGCGCGTCCGCCGCCTGCCACGACCACCCGGCCATCCTGGAGCAAAATCGCGATGGAGTGATACATGCGTGGGGTTGCCATCGCCGGTAGGGTCGTCCATTGTTCGGTATGCGGATCCCACATTTCGGCGGGTAACACACCCGATGGATCGGTGTTACTGTTGTCGTCGGAGCCGCCGATTGCCAGCACTTTGTCGTCCGGCAGCACGATCAGATTGTGGTTATAACGGGAATAGGCCATCTGTTCGGTGTCATGCCACGAAGGCGAAGCCACGTTCATGTCCAGCACTGCCGAATTTTGACCGAAACCCGTTTCCAGGATTTTGCCCGGTAAATATTGCACGGTGCTGAAAGAGCGGGGCGCGTTATTCGAGCTGGCAATTGACCATACCCCGGTGGATAAATCCAGCATTCGTGAGCGTCCGCCGCCCATGTTGGTGTATAAAATTTTGCCGTTGGGCAGCAGATGGATGCGTGGATACAGCGGCACATCATATTCGGCGCTGGGGATTTGCGTCCAGGTGTTGGTGTCCGGATTGAAAATTTCCGGGATGGTCGCGTTCGAAGTCGGCGTAATTGAACCGCCCATCGTGAACAGGCGTCCATCGCTGAGCTTGAGCGTGGTCGGATACCAGCGCGCCTGCGCCATATCGCCACCTTTTGACCAGCTTCCTGTCGAAGGATCAAAAATATTGGTCGAGACCAAACCGTAATTGTCGCCCGTCAGCATATGACCGCCGTTCAAAATCACGCGGTTATCCGGCAGCACATCAAACCCGGCGCAAAACACGCTGGATCCGCCCGGATCGGCAACTTTGGTGAAGGTATCGTTATAGGGATTGTAAATCCGCATCGACGTTGTACCGGCGTTCTCGCGATCCCACATCAGGATGCGGCCATTTTGCAACATGGCGGCGTGGATGGCGACCAGCGGCCACTGCTCGACACTCGACCACTGCCCGACGCTGCTGGCCTGTGCCAGCGGACGCGCCAGAAACGGGCTGGTTTGCAGCGCATTGGCGAAAGGGGCGGCGACGCTGTAATTGAGGACGGGTACGGGCGCAATATCATGTGAAGCGTGCCCGTCCGCTGATAAGGCTTCAGAATTTTCGATAAAGAAATTAGCTGCCAGTAAAACCGGGATGCCGAGGAACAGTAGTTTTGAAATCCGAGGCCATATACTTCTACTTCCCATAATCCGATAAGACCTTCCCCAAGCAATTTATCTTTGATAATGCAGACTGCAAGGTTTTACTATGCTAGTAAACCAACCTTGCACTCACAAAAAATTGTCGGGGAGAAACATGAGAAAAGATGGTTTGGCTCCAATTTTGGGGACTGGAATTATCCCCTCAAGGACAGGCGAGTTTTCCACACTCTTTTTCCTGCGCTTCAAAGCGGGTGCAAAGGATTGTTCAAAACCTGGGTTACAATAGTGTGCGCCAGGGGTGGCTGATTGCGGATGTAAAAGGGGGCTATAACAGGAGGTCGATTCATGCACGACCCACGCAAACGCCGGTCAACGCGCTTTTTAACGTTCTTGCTGTTCACGCTTTTTGTTGTGGCGATCATCGTGAACGCCCATCCCGCCACCATACTGGCGCAGTCGGCGACGACTACACCAACCGAGACCATTACCTATACACCTTCGCCCTATACTCCAACCATCACACTGACTCCCAGCAGCACCCCAACGCCGCTGCCTACTCTCGCGGCGCTCTTGCCTAATCGCGAGGTCATCACCGCTGCCAATGCCAGCCAGCTTGGAAAATATCGTGAGTGGCAGGCACAGGACGAATATGTGACGGGGATTGCCTTTATCCCCCACAGCACGCGCCTAGTTTCGACAGGCCTTCAGTTCGTGCATCCAGAACATCCTACGCCAATTCGGATGTGGGATATTCAGGAAAGCGGAATCACACAGATCGAAAATTTCTTCGAAGACATTCCCCACTATCTGCTATACGACATCCATAATTTGAGTCTCAGCCCCGATGGCACGCGGATTGTGGCGACGGCTAACGGAATCCAGGTTTGGGAAGCTGACAGCGGACGGCTGATTGGGCGCGTGTTACAGAGCGGTGGTGACGTCGCTAGTCTGGATGCGTCCAACCAGACTCTTTTCGTGGGTGGTGTGAATTTCGTCGGTGATGCGGGAAAAATGATCGGGATGTGGCAAATCGCGGAGTATATACCGGCCAATGGCCCGGACGCGCCGCCGCTGCCGACGGAGTATGTCTTTAATCCGCAGGGTGGCCTGGTGCAGACTTTCCCGATTGGGGAGACCGTGACCCACCTGCTGTACGATGACGATACAAGGCAGTTATTCGCGCTCACCATCAGCGGGCGACTGCTCATTTACAAATTCCGGGATCAATATAATTATGATCTGATGGTTGTGCCACAAGCGTCCGCATCCCTTTCCGACCAGATACCCCCTCCTGCTGATAGTTTGCACAATATGACTATAAATCGCGTCGACCATGTGATCGCCTATTCAGATCGAAACCATGATGTAGTCGTTTACGATTATGTGAAAAATGAGGTTGTGGGTCGCTATCCTCTGGGTAGACTGACCTCTTGCCTCAACTACAGTCCCGACGGGCGTTTGCTGCTCATGACGGATTGGGATTTTGAGATAAAACTTCAGCTTTTCGATACAACCACCCAGAAACTGGTCGCCGAAATCGTGACCGGTCAAACGATCCTCACCTGCACCTTTAGTTGGGACGGCAAGTTCATCGCAACAGGCGATGTTGAAGGCAAAATCGTGCTGTGGGGTGTCCCCTCGAAAAGCTAATCCTCAATCAGTCATCCAGGGACTCGATAGCGATAAATTGAGTCCCTTTTTATCTCGTCGATTCCGACCCAATTTGTGTTATACTTTAATCAAACAACGATTCGATTAATTATTTGTTGGAGTGCTGAAAAATGGTTAGTCAGGTGGCTGTACAATCCGGTGTCTCGTTTGAATTGACGGGCGAGCAGAAAATGCTCCAGAAGATGGCGCGCGAATTCGCCGCCAACGAAATCATCCCAGTGGCGGCGGAATATGATGAACACGCCACATTCCCCGAAGCAATTTTCCACAAAGCGCGCGAACTCGGCATCGTCAATATGAACATTCCGGATGCTTACGGCGGTGTCGGCGCGACGGTGTTTGAGGAATGTCTCGTCGGCGAAGAACTGGGCTACGGCTGCACCGGCATCAGCACCAGTATCAGCACCAATAACCTGGGTTCACTCCCCCTGATTCTGGCCGGGAACGAACAGCAAAAACAGTATTGGCTCGGTGAACGCATCGTCAATCAAGGCCAATTTGTCTCCTACTGCGTGACCGAAGCCGCTGCCGGATCGAACGTCGTCGGTATCCAGACCCGCGCCGAAAAGAAAAACGGCAGCTATATCATCAACGGCTCGAAAATTTTTATCACCAACGCCAGCCACGCCAACTTTTTCACGGTCTTCGCCAAAACTGATCCCGACGCGGGACATCGCGGTATGACCTGCTTCGTGATTGACCGCAACACCCCCGGCGTCAGCGTCGGCAAAAAGTTCGACAAAATGGGTCAGCGCGCCTCGGACACCGCTGAAATCGTGTTTGAAAATGTCGAAGTGCCTGCCGAGAACATGATCGGGCAGGAAGGCCAGGGTTTTTATCTGGCGATGAAAGTCTTCGATTACAGCCGCCCCGGTGTCGCCGCGGCAGCTTGCGGTTTGCAGCGTCGCGCCCTGGAAGAATGTGTCAAATATGCCAAAGAGCGTGAAGCTTTCGGCGCGCCGATTTATCAGCATCAGGCCATTGGTCACAAAATCGCGGATATGGCGATCAACTACGAGGCCTCGCGTTTGCTGGTGTGGCAGGCCGCATGGCAGGTCGATTCGGGCATCGCCAACCCCAAAGTCCCGGCCTACGCCAAAGCCTTCGCCGCTGACATGGCGACCAAAGCGGCGGTGGATGCGGTGCAGGTTTTCGGCGGCTACGGCTTCATGAAGGAATATCCGGTTGAAAAACTGCTGCGCGATG
>JBDTNB010000122.1:0-21180 GCA_039933955.1 Chloroflexota bacterium | reverse complement strand
TGCGGGCGAACGGCGAGGAATTTCCTATCGAAGCCTCGATTTCCCAGTTTGATGTAGGAACGGGTAAATTTTACAGTGTTATCCTGCGCGACATCACCGAACGTAAGCGGGCAGAAGACGAAATCCGCCGCAGCGAAGAACTGTTCTCGACGATTTTTCAATCCGTTCCCGTCACAATTGGTATTGTATCCCTCGTCAGTAATCAGACGCTTGCCGTGAATGATTATATGGTGAAATTAACGGGTTACGAGACATATGAATTTATTGGCCGCCCCGTCGCGGAAGCACCCTATTGGGTACAGCCCGATCAATGGCAAAAGCTGTCCCAACCGATTCGAGAGGGAGAGGCTACCAGCGGGGTCGAAATGCAGTGGCGTACCCAGTCCGGGCAAATGCTGACCATGCTGGGTTCGGCCATCCAGGTTGATATTAACGGTGAACCCTGCCTCCTGGGGCTGGCGCTGGACATCACTGAACGCAAACAGGCCGAGCGAATGCGTCTGGAAGTCTATAGAGAACGTGAACTGCTGGAGGTGAAGGAACACTTCATTTCCAGGATGTCTCATGACTTCCGCACGCCGCTGGCTGTAGTGCTGACCGCCAATCAATTGCTGCGGCATTATTATGATCGCATGGCTCCCGAACGACGTGAAGAACTTTTTCAAAATGTCGAGAATCAAGTTCAATTTGTGATCAAGCTCCTCGATGACGTATTGACACTGAGTAAGGAACGAGCAGGCAAGATGCCCTTCAAGCCTGCGCCAATTAACCTGGTCTCTACCTGTGAAGGTTTATTCCTACAGATGCAGACCCTCGACAGCGCTCATCATGAATTTATCTTCGTCACTGATGGGGAAATCGGCGAGATACAGGGCGACGAAAAACTGCTCCAGCATATTTTCGTCAATCTACTTTCCAACGCTATCAAATATTCGCCTGAGAACAGTGAGGTACGCTTCGAAGTGCGGCGCGAGGGCGATTCAGCAGTAATTGCAATCAGCGACCAGGGAATCGGTATCCCGGAGGAGGATCAAAAGCACCTGTTTGAACCGTTCTATCGTGCCAGCAATACGGGTTCCATCAATGGCACAGGCTTAGGGCTGGCGATTGTGAAAGAAAGTGTCGAGACTCATTATGGCACAATCCACTGCGAAAGTGCGCCCAACCAGGGGACAACCTTTATCGTTCACCTGCCGATTGTGCCGTCCGTGTGAACCTGCCACCTTTCACCATGCCTCACAGCGTTTGATTCTTCGTACCCAAACGGCTTGACCGATCAGATCAAATGTTCCACAATCGAATCAGCACTGATTGTACGACAAACAGATGATCTTTTACGCACCAGGAGAAATGCCCATGTCACCAAAATTCGATCTCGTGGGGATTATTGTGCAGGATATGACCACTGCGCTCCAATTTTATCGCCAGCTTGGATTGTCGATTCCGGCAGGTGTAGAAAAAGAAGATCATGTGGAAATCACCCTGCCCAATGGGCTGCGGCTGGCCTGGGATACCGCGACCTTAGTCCACAGTATTGATGAACATTGGTCGCAGCCGTCCGGCGGACATCGCATGAACCTCGCTTTCCTTTGCGACAACCCCGCCGAAGTTGATTCAACCTTCGCGCGGCTGACTGCGGCTGGATATACCGGTCACAAACCGCCCTGGGATGCTTTCTGGGGGCAGCGCTACGCCCAGGTGCTCGACCCGGATGGCAATCCGGTTGATCTGTTCGCACCACTGGCATGAAATAAAAATCGGGACTTGACCCCGATTTTTACTTCAATACCCAGGCTATATTAACGCAGACTCAGCAGGACATTGAGCGCCAGAACGATTAGCCCTACTCCGAACAATCCGCCGCACAGGAGCGGAATCTTAGGCGCGAACCACGCGGGCAAAAAAATATCGGCGATCCAATCGTTGCCGGACGCATCGCCGTACTGCCGCGCCCATTTGGTGAGCGGGCAGCGCCGTCCGCTGGCGACGAACACCACACTTTCCAGGATCACAGCGCCAATTGCCAGCGCTAACCAGCCGTTATAGGTTCGCGTTAGGCCACAGTACAGGACGTACAAAATGGCAGCAGACTCGACCAGAAAAATAATCGTATGCAGAGTCTTGATGCCCACCAGGGCGCGTCGGTTTATCATAATCCCAGTCTCCCACGACACACCCTGTTTTACATCGGCCAGGACTCACCGTTTCGCCTGACATTTGTCCTGAATTGCAGCCTCCCATCAGGCGAATTTGGGCATTACCTCGGTTGCAAAACGCTGCAAAGGCGTGTGATCGTAAGCGATGCGTGGGAACGACATGATGAAGTAATCCGCGCCAGCATCGACGCACTGCTGAATGCGCTCGGTGATTTCTGCTGCTGTCCCGACTATGACATTTTTCTTGAAATCATCCAGGCTGATTTTGCCACGCGCCGCCTCGGTTGCTTTTTCAGGGTCAGCGCCTTCATCCACCACCAGCACGGTCAAGCCTGTGCTTTTGACGATGCTGTTGTAATCGCGTCCGAGCGCATCGCAGTGTTCTTTCAGCACAGCTAATTTTTGCTTGATCGCTGCTGGGTCGCCGCCACCGATGTTGCAGCCCTGTGCGAACTGCGCCACCAGCTTGAGCGTCACTTTTTCGCCGCCCCCACCCAACCACAATGGCATGTGCGGTTTCTGCACCCCTTTCGGCTCGTTGATCGCCCCGTCGATGCTGTAATAATCGCCTTTAAAAGTGGCTTTTTCGTCCGTCCACATACGTGTCACGATCTCGACAGCCTCGCGGAAAGCCTTCATGCGGTTGGGCACATCCGGGAAACCGTAACCATAGGCCAGCCATTCATGCTCATACCAACCCGCGCCCAAACCACAAATCGCCCGTCCATGACTCATCACATCCACCGTCGAGGCGATTTTCGCCAGCAGCGCCGGGTTGCGATAGCCGTTGCAGGTCACCATTTGCCCGATTTTCACGCGCTTGGTATCGCGCGCCAGCCCCGCCGTGATCGTCCAGGCTTCGAAAGTCGTTTCAATTTCCGGCGTCGGCACGGTGTGGAAATGGTCAAACACCCAGATCGAATCGTATCCGGCATCTTCCGCCGCCAGCCCGACGCGCGTCATCGCCTCGTACTGTTCAATCGGATCGTCGATTTCCACTAAATCCATGCGCCAACCCTGCGGCACAAACGCGCCAAATTTGATGCTCATAAATCACGCTCCATTTTTCAAATAAGTCGGGATTTCTAGTGTACCGCAGGCGCGTCTCAACACCGAGTGCGACTGGCACTATTGGTAACGCAGGCTATGTATGTGCGGTTCAGAAAGCTGCGAAAAACCCGAATGAAATTTACCCAGTCATTTACAGGCTAATCGTCGTTGTTAACCATTACTGCCGAGGAAACTCCGCAAGACTGCCAGAAATTTCGGCCACGCGGGTTCGTCTTCCAGCAAAACGTGATTTTTGCCTTCCAGGGGGACGAACTGCGCGCCCGGAATCAAGGTTGCCAGTTGGCGTCCTTTGTTGAATGGAATCAGGCTGTCGTGGCGGGCATGAAACACCAGTGTTGGCACGGTCACCTGACGAGCTGCGTCGGTCACATCGAGCCGATGAAAGGCCTGTTCAAACTTGACGGCATTTTCCGGGGATGTAGAAGCCCGCTGGAGATCGTCAAACCAACGCATCTGTTCGCTGGTCGCGTCAGGCACAAACATCGCGGTGAACACCTGACGGAAAGCCGGAGTACCTCGCCCCCAACCCAATTCCATGAGTTTAATCAAGGTCTCCGCCATTTCAATCTTCTTGGGTGTCATTTTCCCCCGGAGCAGTCCACAAAAGAGCGGCCCGTAGAGAATCAGGTGGCTGACTCTTTCGGGATGCCGCACAGCATATTGAATAGCAACCGCCGCGCCCTGGGAGAGTCCCAGCAGCGGAAAGCGCTCCAGCCCCAGTGTATCCACTACCGTTTCCAGATCATGCACCCAGGCATCCACTGAAAAGTCATCGACATCCCAATCGGAAAGGCCACAACCACGTTCGTCGTAGCGGACAAAGGTATGGTCGCGGGACAGTTCTGCAATCCAGTGCTGCCATAGTGGGCTGTGCCAGTCGAATTCAAGGTGGGAAAGCCAGTTGGCAGCTTTAACCAATGGGGGGCCAGTGCCCGTCGTGGCATAGGCAATACGAACACCGTTGGATGAGGTACAGAATCGAATGCGCTGTTCCCCGATTAAGCTGTCCAGATTTTTCGCGTTTCCGACAGCCTGTGTCCGGTTGCTGACACCAAGTTTGCTGTAAATCTGACGGTTGTACCACTTGACGGTATGTACGCTCAGGATGAGTTTGTCGGCGATTTGTTGATCGGTTAACCCGGCGGACAGACACTCCAGGATTTCTTTTTCCCGTTCCGTCAGTTGATTTGGAAACGTATCTCGTCCCTCCATGATTGCGTCCCCAAATAGTCACTAAACCTACGAATCTACAGCAATTATGTCATCATCCTACACTATCCCCTTTTACTTTTCCATTCTTTTCACCATTCATTTGAATGGAGACGGGCTGCCGCATTCGGCTTACGCTAAAGCCGTAGGAAAGTAATTGTGTAAGCCAGGAGAATATAAATGTCGGATTATGTAACCCAACCACCAGCCAGCACCCTTGAAACCAATACCCTGGGGCGGATATTCGCTCTGGTTTACGGTCTCGCAGCCTATGGGATATTCTTCGTGACTTTTTTGTACACAGTTGGATTCGTCGCAAACGCAGTCGTCCCAAAATCCATCGACAGTGGGGCAGCAGTGCCGCTTCCCGAAGCGCTCATCGTGAATGTGCTGCTCCTGGGCGTCTTTGCCGTCCAGCACAGCCTGATGGCACGGCCTGAATTCAAGCAGCGGTGGACGAAAATCGTGCCCAAATCCATCGAGCGCAGCACCTATGTATTGTTTGCCAGCCTTGTACTGATTCTGCTCTTATGGCAGTGGCGGCCCATCACGACCCCCATTTGGACAGTCGATAACAATATCGCCCGCCTGCTGCTGACTGGATTGTCGCTGGTCGGCTGGCTGATCGCCTTGCTCAGCACTTTCATGATTAACCATTTTGATCTGTTCGGCCTGCGCCAGGTTTACCTGAACCTGCGCAATCGCGAGCAGACCGAAATGGGCTTTCGGACGCCCTTCTTTTACAAGTTCCTGCGCCATCCACTCATGCTGGGCTTCATCATCGCCTTCTGGGTGACACCTGTGATGACTGCCGGTCACTTGTTGTTCGCGCTGGTGACCACCCTTTACATTCTCATCGCGATCCAGCTTGAGGAGCGCGATCTGATCCGCTACTTTGGCGACCAATATCGGGAGTATCGCCGCAAAACGTCCATGCTCATCCCACGCCCGCCGAAGCAGTAAACGAACCTCACCTGCTGCGCTTCCCCAAAAGATAAGGTGATCCGCGTAGGGGCACGACAGGTCGTGCCCTCTTGAATCTTTTTTCCTAACCGGGAATGCGAATTTGCATTGAGCTAACAGCTAATAGCCAACTGCTAAAAGCTAAGAGACCCATCCGGCACAGGCACGCCGAAATTGGGTGTGCCATCCGCGTTCCAGGTGAAGGCTTGGACGCGCGTGTGGCGGTTGGGGTCGTTGAGCGGTTCGCCCACGATCTCTTTATAATTGCGGGCATGATACACCAGCAAATCCTGACCATCAGGCGCGGTGGTGAAGGAGTTGTGCCCCGGCCCATACTGCCCGTTGGCCTCGCTGGTTTTGAACACCGGCTCCGGCGATTTATGCCACGAGTCCGGGTTTAATAAATCGCTGTTTTCGTCGGCGCTGAGCATCCCCATCGCATAATGATAATCGGTAGCGCTGGCCGAATAGGTGATGAAAATTTTGCCGTTGCGCTGGATGACCGCCGCACCCTCATTGACCAGAAAGCCAATCACTTCCCACTCGTACTCCGGCAGCGACAGCCGCACTTGAGTCCCCAGAATCGTCCAGGGGTTACTCATCGGCGCGATGTACAAATTGCTGTTGCCGGGGATGGCCGGGTCGCGCTGCGCCCACACGAAATACTGCACACCCTTGTGCTGAAAACGGGTCGCATCCAGGGCAAACGATTCCCAATTCGTCACCACCTGCCCTTTTTCGATCCATGCCCCTTCCAGCGGATTGGCCGACTCATTTTCGAGCGCGTAAATCCGGTGGTCAAAGAGTGCATCCGTCCGCGCCCCCGCGAAATAGATGTACCATTTGCCACCGACAAAATGAATTTCTGGCGCCCAGATATGCGCACTCAGGATGCCGCTGTCACGCTTCGTCCAGACCGTCACGGGTTCTGCTGACGCCAACTCCGCAATCGTTTTGGCGCGGCGCACCTCGATGCGATCATAAGCGGGCACAGATGCCGTGAAATAATAGTAACCGTCCGTGTGCAGATACATCCAGGGATCGGCGCGCTGTGGGATCAACGGATTGGTGATGGTCTGCGTGGTATGGGTGCTGGGCGTCATAGAGTTATCGGCTGCTCCTGAATACATATGCAGGGCGCAAATCGTATCCCGGCAGCGGCAACTTGTCAATTCACAGGCACACCCCAAAGACGGATGCCGCCCGTGCTGTTGCAGGCAATCACCTGCTGATCGGCACTGAACAGACAGGGTACGGGCGAGTAACGCCAGAGTTCAGCTTCAGGGTCTATAATGACATTGATATTCGCCAGTTTTTCGCCCGTCTGCGGATTCCAAACACTTCGACCATCGACCATCACCATTTTGTTATCAGCGCTGAAAACCGCGACCCCCTGGCTGTCAGAAATGCGAAATTTCTCAGTCTGTCCATCCATATCCCAGACAATAAAATCGTGACTGCACATGAAACCCAGCAGCTTTCCGTCGCGGCTGAACGTCAGCGGGGCATCGCCTTCAATAGTTGAGTGTAGTGTCCAGTCGGTAGTGTCCCAGAGGAATATTTTTTCAGGATAGCCTGAGACGGTTGCCAGATATGCACCGTCAGGGCTGAAAACCGCTTGTCCCAGATGACCGCCATCCGGCGCAGCTAAGGCAAAGCGGAATTCGCCTGAATGGGCATCCAGGAATTGCAGACCGTCCCCGGTTGTCGGTTGATTCATGGTGATGAGTTTACTATCAGGGCTGAAGGCCACCTGAACATCTTCAATCGCGCCGCTTTTAAAAAGGGTTTGTTGCCCGCTGGCGGTGTCCCACAAGCCGATCATCCCGTTGAAATATGCCCAGGCCGCAACGCGCGATCCATCCGGGCTGAAAGCGAGTTGATCGACAACGTTGCTGTATCCCGGCAGGGCAATACTTTCACTACCCGCGTGCAAGTTCCATAGACGGACAGCATTTTCCTCGCCGCCGGGATCGCCGTAGCCCTGCACATCGCCGCTGCCAGAAACCAACTGCTGTCCATCCAGGCTGAAATCCAATGCCAGCACATCCAGGCTGTGACCACTCAAGACACTTTGCTCGACACCGGTTTGCAGATTCCACAACCGAATGTTGTTGCCCGACCCGAAGGCCAGCAGCGGTTCAGTTGGACTGAGTGCCATCTCGTAAGTAAAACCGTATGTGCCGGGGGTGAACAGCGGTATTTTCAGCGTTGCGGTGATCGCGCCGCTGTCGAGATCGAGCAGCGTGACGGCATCATCGTAAATCAGAGCGGCGCTTTTGCCATCCGCACTCACGGTAAAGGAATTACTGCCCACAAAAGTTTTCCGTGCCAACTTCTCGCCTTGTCGGATCGGGCTTTCCTGCTTCATTGCCATTAGCAAATCGCTGATTTGCCACAGGAAGATGGTGTGTCCATCGCTTGCCAGCAGGTCTCCACGCGCGAAGGCAACCGCCGAAATGTCCCCCAATCCTACGAACATCTCGATCACTCGTAAACCACTTTCACCGCCAGCTTTGGAAAGCCATAGATTAAGCGATCCTCGATCATAATTTTCCTGTGTGACGGCGCTCCCAGTCGCGACGATTTGATCGCTGGGGCCAAAGGCCGCCGTTTGGATGGCACTTACTTCCGAAAGGAAATATATTTTATTGACCTCAAGATCAACCATTTGAGTATCTGCCAGCACGATGGAAAGATCGGCGCTGAAGGCATACTGATTGACATTATTTCCCAGGTCATGTTCGTCAAAGAGGGTTTCCGTAGCGACATCCCATATCAGAATGAGACCGTTCGAACTCCCGGTTGCTAACCGCGTCCCATCGGCGCTAAAGGCCACTTTTTCGATAGATTCACCGCTAGTCTGTAAAATGGCGGACTGCGTCCAGGTTGTGGTATCCCACAGCCGGATCGCGCCCATTTCGCTCCCGGTGACGACGAATTTCCCATCGGGGCTGTAGGCAAGACTGTGGAAAAAGCCCTCGTAGCCTTCGACCAGATAGGGCGACATTTCTGGTTGGGTTAAATCAAAACGCCACAAACCCGCCGACCCCGCCGCCACCAGTGTTTGACCATCTGGCGACCATGCTACATCATTGATGAGGTTAAATCCCAACAGCGCAATCGGTTGCAATCGGCTGGCATTCACAGCGCTGATCGGTTCGAGATCAGGCAGCAGCGACGGTTCAATCCAATAATTCTCGCCCTGACCTTCGGCTGTCCAGCCAACTTGATTTTTATAACGCACCTGCCACCACGCCATAGCTTCCACGCATTCCGGCCCTTCCAACACACTGAAAGTGCTGCCCGCCGGAACTTCGTCGAGGATTTCCGAGTCGGTGTCAGCATCCGCGCGCAGGCGGTTGGGCGATCCCGGCAAAACTCGTCCACGCGCCCCGTTGACGAGCCGCGAAGGCAGCGCGCCGGGGCAAGAATCAGCCCGAACGGCATCCTGTGCGCCTGTCCCGGTGATATTTGAAAAAAGCAAAATGAGAGTCAGAAAAATGGCATGTTGTGTTTTCATATCCTCATTGTATGGGGAGTCGCCGATTCGCCAGCAGGCGGAATCCTACCGCTTAGGGGGCGATACTATGTCTCAGCTTTTCAGCGACATTTTGTACAGGTTGTAGTCCTTGCACGAGTTGGTGATCGGAGTCAGGGTGAAAAAATTCCGCAGCGGGTTATAGGCGCTGTCCACATAGACCGCTTCGCCCTTGCTCAACCGCGCGGTAAGCTCGTCGATCAGCGATTGGACGACCACCTGCGTCGGATAGGGCTGCGCCTCATGGATGATGATGCCGGTGCGTCTCTGCTCGACATGCGCCACATAATAAATCGAATATAGTGCCCGCCAATTTAACACCAGCAGCGCATCCGATTCAGGCACTTTCGAGAGAGCACATTCAGCCGCGCGGCGCGGTTCGTCGGGGCTATTGACGGGATAGGCATAATCCTCAGCAACAAAGGTTGACCGACCCAGTTGAATTGCTTTCCAGCGTGTGTTGATGAAGGGTACGAAGCATATCACGACCAGGATCACCGTCACAATCACCGCAGGAATCGCGTGTGGTATGACAGCGGGCACAATCCGCGTGATCCATGTAGCCAAAAAGCCTGCACCGACTCCGGTCATCACCGACAATAGCACATAAAACGGCAGATAAAACAGATATTTATCGGGTGGAAAGTAAAATAATCCGGCGGCGAAGGTGACGATCAGCCCCGCCCCGATGAGCACGAACAACTGCCGCTGCCAGATCAGCGCCGACACTGCGCCCAAAATCGCCAGCAGCAGTGTTGGCAGCGCAAATTCGCGGGCGAGGTCAACATTCAAAAAATCGGTGATGGTTTTCTGATAATCCACATCGTCCGGGATCATCCGGTCTCGCCACTGCCGCCCCGACACACTGATCCAGAATCTTTCAGGTTCATTGCTAAGATCAGCCTCGGTTAAGCCCCAGGCATCACGCGAGGGCACAATCGAGGTGGTAAACATGTTGGTCGGCGTCGGGCGCATGTCCATATAGACGAACAGGAGGTAAAAGGTGAGCAGTCCGGCGGATCCCCCGGCGATCAATACCGCTAAATGCTTCCAGTGACGGCGTTCTTCGGGCGGGCCGACCACAACACCATATAATACAAATAGAAAAGCTGCTGGAGCAATCAAGATCAACGAGAGATGTACGCCTAAACCCACGCTGACAAGAAATCCAGCTAGGAATAAGACCCAGCCGCGTTTCGCGGGTCGGGCGTGCCAGATGAGGAGCGCCAGCAGCACCATCACAATAAACATGGTTGATGATGTATAGACTTCGGTCATCACAGCTTGCGACCAGAATGTGTAGGAAATGAGCAGCACCAGACTGCCAATCAGCGCCCCCACGCTTTTGGTAAAACTCCGCCCGATCAGGTAAACACCACCCACAGTGACCGCCGCAGCGACAGCCGACGCAAAGTTGATCCGCCACGCCAGTGTGCTGATCGGAATCAGGCCAATGATACGCGCATATATCAGGTATACCGGGTAGCCGGTGGTATGGGTTGTACTCCAGGTATACGCCAGCGTTTGGAATTCGCCGCTGTCGCTGTAGAGAATATCCGGCGCAAGGACGCGCGTGTAAATCACCAGCGTAAATAAAGCGATTCCCAGAGCCAGGAACAAATCGCGCCTGTCCCACAAGTTCGGTTGTGAAATCGGCGAGGCAGGTGACGAATCAGCCATAATGGGGACTCCTGAGATGGCATCTGGCACTCAAAGATGAGCAGAGTGGCGATTATCCTCTCGTTTAGGGCGTTTGCCAATTAATCTCAAAAGTTGAGTTGATGAGGGGCGCACAAGTGTGCGCCCCAGATTGAACCGGACTTAATACGGGGGTGGAGTGGGCGTGCTCGGCGGGCTGATGGGCGAGGGTGTATAGCTTGGGACGAAGGTGGGCGTCAATGATGGGAAAATCGTCGGCGGCGTCCGTGAGGGTGTCACGGGCAAAGGCGTCCGTGTAATGGGCGATGGCGTCGCCGATGGCACAAATGGCGTCCGTGAGGGCGTCATGGGCAAAGGCGTCAACGTCGGGAACGGTGTCGGTGGGAAGGTCGCCGACGCCACAAACGTCGGTGTAGCGCTCACGGGCGGTGGGGTCGGTGTTGCGCTGCCCTTGTTACAATTGCGGCTGGTGATCGTGGCCGGTTTCAGATAATGTGCGCCGTCCCACTCCCCCGCCGCGACCACGACCAACGTGCCGTCCGCCAAATGAGCACCGGAAATATCCAGCAGCGCATAATAATTCGCGCCGACGGTATAGGCTGTCGGTACAACCTGGGTCGCCAGCACCTGCGTCAAATCTGAACCCAAAACGGCCTGCACCCGGACATAAGGCGCACGGACTTCGGTCTTGCCGCGTAGGGCGACCCATTTGCAGGTCACGCTGATTTTGTCGATGGTTGCCGCCGCTGTGGGCGCAACCCCTGCCAACTGAGCGCTGATTAAGCAGCCGACGACGATGAAAAGGGACACGATTTTGAAACGCGATGCTCGGATCATACCTTCTCCTTTCCGTTATTACGGATCAGATAACGAGGGTGCTGCCCCATCCTATCTATTACTCGAAGGGGCGCAGGATGTTACAGGCCGTAGGGCAGCCGTAGGGGAAGGGATGGATTGGTGACAATTATTCGAATTTAGACATGCAAATGGAGGAGTGCTCGCAGGGGCGTCCCATCATCGAACGCCACTACAGGAGCCGTTATTCTGTCAAGAATCATGTTTTCAGCATAGAGGTTTTCCGCCGCCTCCACATCCGGCTTTAGGCGGACGACTGCTCGGACGAACGATGGTTTTTACACCTGCGCCTTGAAGAAATCCCAGATCACCTGCGTGGCATTGATGCCTCGGCTGACCCGCCCGATCATCCGCACGGGCAAATATTGTGCGCCACCCGGCCAGGTATGCCCGCCGTTTTCGATCCGGTACAGCACCACCGGCGCGCTGCCGTTCGGATAGGTGCGGACGTAAACCCGTGTCTGGTCTCTAGGGTTCAAATCCGGCAGAAGGGTTTCCACCGGATTACCAGAACAGCCATTATTGGCCGCCCAGAAAGCCACCGTCGCCTCGGTGGATAAAATATCGCCGCGCCCGCCCATCACCTGACCACCCTCATACGGCACTACCCGGTCATCCGTGCCGTTCATCACCAGCATCGGCACAGCGCGCCCCGGCTGACACGTCTGCTGACTGTCCGCAGGCATCGTCGCGGCGACGGCGGCGAATGCGCTGATTTTGTCCGCCAGTTCGCACGCCAGCCGGAAGGTCATGAAGCCGCCGTTGGAAATGCCCGTCGCGAACACTTTTTGAATCGTGTAGGTTTTAGCCAGATGGTCAATCAAGGCGCTGATGAAGGCCACATCGTCGGCGTCGGATCGCAGCTTTTCCGAGCTGCGGTCATCATTCCAGTTCCGCAGCAGCGCATCTGGGTAAACCACGATGAAATTTTCCTGTTCGGCCAGCGCATCGAATTTGGACAGTGCCCGCATCGCGCCGCCCTGGCTGCCGCCGCCATGCAGCGCGATCACCAGATGCGCACCTTTTGCGGCATCATAGCCAGTGGGCACGTACAGCACATAGGTGCGCTGCATACCGTGTACATCCACTGGCAGCCCGAACTTTGCCCGCTTTCGTCGAGCGTTCATCAGACCAGCCGCCCCATTATCATAATTGTTGATTGCATCGTGTTTCCTTTCATGAAACTAACTCGCCAACGACACTTTTGAAACATGTCTTTGACCATTATTTCATTGTAAAGTATTCGTGTCTGCTTACGATGTGAATCTATAATAAGATAGCCAATTATCATAGGAATCACATGCGATTACCAACCATTCCCACAATATCGAACCCTTATCTCCTGAGTTTAATCCCAGGTGAGCGCGATTTGCGCTGGCTTTCGATATTTTTAAACTGGCCCATTCTATGGGTCATAAGCTGCGCGTTGATCTGGGCTAGATTGCTGGAACCAAGCCTTGACTCTTTTGCTGAAGCAATCGCATTTATTGGATTGCCAGTTAGCATTCTAGGAATTGCAATATTTCTGATGAGCCTTGTCTCTATCGGAGCAAAGTTAACGTTTACAGAGGATCACAATGAACAATTTGCGCTCCTGCGTCTCACCAATACCTCGCATGATGCGATTTTCTGGAGCCTGGTTCTAGCCACTACATACCGTGTACGCTTCTGGCTCATCTGGATCATTGGGGGATGCCCTTATTTGCTTTGGTTCATTTGTCAGGGGTATTGGATTTGGGCACTTCCGTCAGACCTGCGCTGCTTTATTTCACCGTTGAGTCACGGGTATTGCTACTCAGACGGCGCACCCGATTCGATGAGGTTGTTAGAGCTTTTTTGGTTTATGAGCATCACTATCGCCATTGCGTGCCTCTGTTTTCTGGCGATCCTGTGCGCTGTAGGCCTCACCCTGAAAAGCAAAAATGCGCTGCTGTCGGGCATGAGCGTGCTGGCCTTTATCTTACCTGTCGTTCTCGGCCTAATCCTGATCGGAACGCCAGAGGGTTTTCTGTACGCTGATACGGCATACGGTAGAGTTGCGGCGAACGAAGCGTTTGGGAATATGATCCCTGTCGGTATCGTGATTGCGATATTGCCATTTATCGTATTGCTAGGTACTCAACACTTTTTGCGAAAATGGGCGTTCAAATGAACACCTCTATAATTTAAAGTTGCTACTACAGCGGACTCTTATCCAGTCCCAGCAGGTGTTTCAGATAATCCAGGCGCGCAACAATACCTTCGTCGGCGCTGTCACCTGCCAGATCAACATAATGCTGGTAGGCACTGATGGCGGGCTGGTACATCATCAGGTTGTCATAATCCGAACCCAGCCCCCAATAAGCGTCCGCGTAATGCGGCTCCAGCGAAATTGCATTCTTATAACTGCTGGCCGACTGTGCGTAATCCCTAGACATGGCATAGGCACGCCCTAACGTGTAATGGATGTCCGCATCTTCGGGGTCTAGTTGAACACCGTTGCGGGCGGCGGTGATCGCTTCATCCGGCATGTTATAAAGCATATAAACCGCCGCCTGCCCCATATACGCTTCGGCCTGGGTCGAATCCAGTTTGACCGCTTCCGTATAATCGCTCATGGCTTCGTCATACTGTTCCAGATAATAATGGGCGCTCCCCCGGTACAGGAAAGCCAGCGTGCTGGTCGGGTTGCGTTTGATGGCACAGGTATATTCAGTGATGGCCGTTTCATAATCCTTGTCGCGGAAGGCCGCATTCCCACGCCTGAAATACGCGGACGCCGGGAGACTGGTATCACAGGTGTCGTCCGTTTGCGCGCTGGCGGTCAGGCTGGACAAGAGGATCGCCAGAATAACCACCGAGCAGATCAGGCATTTGCTAAAGGATTTCATAATCGTCACTCAATCAAATAGACATATGTTGCGAGATGTAGGGACAAGGCGCGCCTTGTCCGAAATTACCCATCAATACCCTCAGCATACGCCCGATTTATTTTCGTTGGCATGGACGATTACGCAAAATTGCCGAAAATCAGCCCATCGCGCGCCGGGATCGTCACGCTGACCATGCCATTTTCGATGGCAGCTTTACCTTTGCCATACAGCGCCTTGAGCACCGTGCCGTCCGCCAGCAAATTTTTCACCGGCAGCTCGATTTTCTGCGCTCTATCGCCCACGTTGACCGCCACTATGATTGTTTCCTGATCCAGCGCACGGCTGAAAGCATAAGTCGTCGCGCCCGCCGCCAACGAGGTGAATTTACCTCGCCGCAGCGCCTTATACTGGTTACGCAATCCCACCAACTGCTTGTAATGCGCCAGCAGTTCCATATCCCACGAGTCGCGCTTGTCCCACAGGATCGTCCGGCGGCAGTCGGGATCGTTGTCACCGGGAAGGCCAATCTCGTCGCCATAATAAATGCTGGGTGCGCCGGGAAAGGTCAGCAAAAACAATGCACCCAGGCGAGCGCTGGCTTTGTCGCCGCCGCAGATATTCAAAAAGCGGGCGGTATCGTGGCTGTCGAGCAGATTCAACTGTACCTGGGCGATTTCCCATTCGTAGCGGAAAATCACTTTTTCGACTTTGTTGGCGAAGTGTTCGCCGTCGATGGCCGGGTAAGGATCATAGGAGCGGTCAGAAATCGCTTGTTTGCGATCCAGGTGATTCTGCCCGCAAAATTGGATGACCGGCTCGGTGAACAGGTAATTCATCACCGCGTCAAACTGGTCGCCCTGGAGATAATTGGTGCTGTCCCACCACACCTCGCCCACGATATAGGCTTCCGGGTTGATGGCCTTCACCCGCGTGCGGAATTCATTCCAGAAACCGGGGCTGGTGATACAAAACGGCACATCCAGCCGCCAACCGTCGATGCCTTCCCGCAGCCAGTGTTCGGCGATCTGCATCAGATATTCGCGCACCTGGGGATTATCGGTGTTCCACTTGGGCAGCGCGCGGTTGCCGACCCAGGCTTCATAATTGGCGGGGCGTTCGCCGCTGTAAGCCGTCAGCGGCCAATCATAAACTGTGAACCAATCCAGCCACGCTGAATGCGGCCCATTTTCTAAAATATCGTTGAAGTAAAAATTGCCCCGGCTGGCATGGTTGAAAACCCCGTCCAGCACCAATTTCATACCGCGTTTATGGATGGCGTCGCGCAGTTCGTAAAAAGCTGGATTGCCGCCCAACAGCGGATCGACCTGATAATAATCGTGGGTGTGATAGCGATGGTTGCACGCGCTCTGGAAAATCGGCGTGAAATAAATCGCATTCACGCCCAAATCCTGAATGTGGTCGAGGTGTTCGATCACGCCGTACAGGTCGCCGCCTTTATAGCCCTGCGGCGTGGGCGGGCTGTCCCAGGTTTCAAGGTTGGTCGGTTTTTGCAGGCGGGCGCTTTTGGCGAATCGATCCGGGAAAATCTGGTAAAACACCGCATCTTTGACCCATTCCGGCGTGTAAATTTTGGGCATGATTTATGTAACCTTCATCATTGGTAGCTATTGTGTGAGTATGGTGAATACGGATATTATAGAAATTAGGGTGTTGTAATGAAAGGAGATGAAACATGCCTTTCGATCTCCAATGGGATGATGAACATCACACAACCTTGCGAATCGATATTCGCGATCCGGCGACGTGGGAACAGTATCACGACGTCATCACCCAGGTGGTAGAGCAAATACAGCGCGTATCCTATCGCGTGGACATCATTATTCATGACGATGGTAAGATACCGTCTGGTGGTGATGCCGTATCGCATTTAAAAGCCAGCATTTCACAACTGGCATCGTGTCCGAACCTGGGATTGGTGGTCACTGTCCATCAAAATCCTTTCGCGCGAGCGATTCTTGACCTGGCACTGCGTCTCCTCAGGAAGCAAGGCGGGCATTTCGGCGGATTCGCAGATTCCCTGGATACAGCGCGGCAGATTGTCGCAAAAAATCGCGCATTAAGCGAAAACCTTGAAAGCAGTTGATTGAAATTCAACCTATCACAGGCACAACGCGCTGCACAGACATCCCGCATATTTCTGATGAAGGTCATATTATGGCGGTGCATCTCTCCAACCTGCGAAAGTCTCGCCTTTTTTAACCCCATATCGTTAGCTGCTAGTCTTTAGTCGATAATCCCAAAACGTAACGCAAAAGCGCGCCGATGCAAAGCTGGGCCGCAATTTTCTGATGAATGTCATATTGTAGGTGTAAAATTATGATTAATCGTACCAACGTGTTTGCTGAATACTGGGAACAAAAGGGCGATTAAGGCTGATGAGTGTCTCATACATGATTGGTCAAGATAATAATGAGGTCATGGAGACAGACTATTTTGTCGAGCAACTGAGAAAAAAGTGGCCTGGGGTAAGGATCGGTTTTATTGAAGACCAAGAACACGATCATTGCTTCAATTTGACACATTTGATGATTTCTCTGCACACGGGAATTTTTTTGGGACGGGCGTTTGGTACACAGCAAGTAGTCTATCAAATATAGCGCAGTTTGCCCTGTGGTATCGCTCGATAACCCCCACCGAATGGAAGCTGGATTATTATGACAGCGGCCTGTATTTCGACAGGATGTTTATAACCAGCGAAACTACCGAAGCAGAAATTATCGCGGGTTTCGATATCCCTTTTGACTTGAGTAAATATGAGTAGGGATGCTCATAGCGTTTTTTGCATACAGTGTTGCCAGTTGCAGCCTATACGCTAATAATGAACTTCACACACATCCCGTCTTCAACATCGCGATTGTTTTAATGCTCAACGTGAACTAGAATCAATCCCGTTGTTTAGAAGAACAACATTATTTAGATAACTGGAATAAAACCATGAGCAATCCCAAGAAACTGATCCAAACCGCTTTGGAAGAACTGCATAAGACTTCACACCATCCACAGGAACAACAGTGGTTTACCCGCGCGGACATCGGTAGACACCTGAAGGCCGCTTCGGGCGGGTTAAATCCCAGCCGTCAGGGCGCTTTGGAACAACTGGCAACAGCCGGAGTCGTTGAGAAGCGCCGCAAGGACGACAGTGGCAAACAAACTTACGAGTTCCGTCTGAAGTAGTCATCCACAACGCGGGTATGTCAGGCAGGAGTCGAATGAACCCATGCCTGACGACTGCCTGAGCGCTCATCTTCACGGCAATGTCATATTACACAGATGTTCAATTGATTACGCGAAACTTTTGTAGGGGAACGACAGGTCGTACCCAGCTTAAAAATTGCCACACCGTTTATTTAGGTAGAGTAAGTTCTTAATGTGACATAGGCGTCATCATGACGAAACCGAACACGCGCAATAACCCAACCCCATCTTCGCCGAGTGAGCGCCAGCCCATCGAAAATCTGCCGCAGCGAACGCTGATTCCGCTGCCGAATTACACCCTCTCCACTGTATGCCCCGCCTGCAACTTCCCGACGGTGCGCCGTGCCTGCAAAGTGCGCTGCGAACGCTGTGGCTTCGTCTGGGATTGCAGCGAGTTGTAGTTGGTTATTATTTCCTTAGAATCTTTAAAATCTTGTAACAAAATTTGACAGACGACGGGGCGCGTGCTTTACTCCATTGGTATAGAAGCACATACCAACATTTAACATGGAGAGGAAGTACCGCGTGAAAACTCGCATCGGGCTGCTGTCGGCCCTTGTTCTCCTGTTTTGCCAGACTTTATCAACCACCGCCCAATCCGGCGTGTGTGGCAACGCCATCATTACCGCTATCCATGATATTCAGGGCAGCGGCGCGACCAGCCCGATGGTCAACCAGACCGTCACCATTGAGGGCATCGTCACTGGCGATTTTCAGCAAGCTACTGTGCAGTTACGCGGCTTTTACATGCAGGAAGAAGCCGCCGATGCTGACTCCAACCCGGCCACTTCCGAAGGGATTTTCGTCTTCGACAAACAGTTCGGCGTCGATGTGAAACCCGGCGATGTCGTGCGCGTCAGCGGCAAAGTGATCGAATTCAGCAGCGCCGCGTCCAGCCTGACCGAAATCTCCCCTGTCACGGCGGTCACGGTGTGCAGCAGCGGCGCGACGGTTCAGCCCCAAGCGCTCAATCTGCCCGTCAATGATGTCGCCGATTTTGAAGCCCACGAAGGAATGCTCGTCACTTTCCCGCAAAGCCTGACCGTCACCGAAAATTACAGTTTAGGGCGCTATGGTTTGCTCTCGCTGTCATCCGGCGGGCGCTTATACCAGACGACCAACGTAGCCAGTCCCGGCGCGGACGCCAATGCCCTGGGCGCAACCTATCCCAAACGCACCATTTTGCTCGACGACGGCAACCTCCAGCAAAACCGTGATCCGATTGTCTATCCCGCGCCCGGTTTGAGCGCGACCAACACCCTGCGCGATGGTTATACAGTCGATAACCTGACCGGTATCCTCGATGATCGCAATGGCGCGTATGTTATTCAACCGACTGGCGCGGTCAATTTCACCGCTGCCAATCCGCGCCCAACCACCCCGCCCGATGTCGGTGGAACCCTCAAAGTCGCCAGCATGAATGTGCTCAATTATTTCAACGGCGACGGAACCGGCGCTGGATTCCCCACCGAACGCGGGGCATCCAGCGCGGAAGAATTCACCCGCCAGCGCGACAAAATCATCAACGCGATTGCGGCGGTCAATGCCGACATTCTGGGTTTGATGGAAGTCGAAAATGACTCCGGCCCCAACAGCGCCATCGCCGACATTGTGAGCGGTGTCAACGCCAAAATGGGCGCGAACACCTATGCCTTTATTGATACCGGCGTGCTCGGAACCGATGCCATCCGCGTGGCCGTGATTTACAAACCCGCCGCCGTTCAGGTGGTCGATTGGAAATCAAATCCCGATTCCGTGTTCAGCCGTCCGCCGATTGCGGCGACTTTCAAGCAGCTTTCGACCCATGAAGTGTTCACGCTGGCCGTGAATCATCTCAAATCCAAAGGAAGCTGCCCGACATCATCGACGGATCCCAACGCCGACCAGAGCGATGGTCAAAGCTGCTGGAATGCGCTGCGGGTGTCGCAAGCCGAGGCGCTCACCGCGTGGCTGAAGACCGACCCGACTCACAGCGGCGACCCCGATTTTCTGATCGTCGGCGACCTGAATGCTTACGCCAAAGAAGACCCGATCACCAGCATCCAAAATGATGGTTACACCAATTTGATCGCCCAGTTTGTGGGCGACGACGCCTACTCTTTTATGTTTAGTGGGCAGGCGGGCTATCTCGATCATGCACTGGCGACGGCAAGTCTTGCGTCGCAGGTTTCCGGCACGGCGGAATGGCACATCAACGCCGATGAACCGCCCGTGTTAGATTACTATGAAGAATTCAAATCGCCGGGGCAAATCACTGGACTTTACAGCAGCGAACCTTTCCGCACCTCGGATCACGATCCGCTGATGGTGGGGCTGAATCTAGGGGGGCAGCCCGAAGCTACGGATACCGTCGTCCCTTTACCGACCATCAAACCGTTGCCCAGCGTGACACCGACGCATATTCCGGTTAGCAGCACGCCTGCCCCAAGTGCGACGACGACACGCACGCCGATTGCAAGTATCACGCCTACGCGGACGCCCCTGCCGAGTGCGACTATCACAACGACCCCACATCCGCCCAACACGTTTACACCTGCGCCAACACGAACACAGTTACCGAGTGCGACAGTGACGACGACTCCCCGTCCGCCCAATACCTTTACACCTGCGCCAACACGAACACAGTTACCGAGTGCGACAGTGACGACGACTCCCCGTCCACCCAACACGTTTACACCTGCGCCGACCAATACATTCGTCGCCAGCGTAACACCGACGAAAGTGCCGCGCGCAACCGATACCCCGCGTCCGACCAGCACCAATACGCCCGCCCCAACCCGGACACCGCTGCCGAGTACGACGCCCACGAAAGTGCCGCGCCCGACCAACACGCCTGCACCAACCAACACATTGGTTCCCAGCGCCACGACCACGCGGACGCCTCTGCCAAGTGTCACACCCAGCAGTACCCCGCGTCCGACCAACACACCTGCACCCAGTGCAACACCGACACATATTCCGCCAACCAACACACCTGCACCGACGAACACGCTTGTTCCCAGTGCAACACCAACGCACGTTCCACCGACCAACACACCCGCGCCCAGCGTGACACCGACACATATTCCGCCGACCAACACGCCGCGCCCGACCAATACACTCGTCCCCAGCGCGACACCGACACTCATTCCACCGACTAACACACCGCGCCCGACCAATTCACCTGTGCCCAGCGTAACAGCGGTACAGGAATTCCCAACCAATCCACCTGCGCCGACGCAAATACCTGCGAGTAACACACCACTTGGGACTGCAACCCTGACACCGAGCAGCACACCCGCGCCCACCAGCACACTGGTCGCCAGCGCGACTCCATCACCAACCATTGTGATTGAGGCATCAGCTACGCCGACACTCGTCCCCAGCGCCACACCCACGAACGGTACAACGGGAACTACTGGCGGCGGTGGCAGCATCGTCGGCATCCTGATTGCAGCCATTGCAGCCCTGCTGGTCTTGGTTGGTATTGCCACCCGGCGGCGCTAAACACAATATCCCCCAGATTTTCGGTTTTGTTCCCCTCTCTGCCACACAGCGGAGAGGGGATTTTCAGGGTAAGCTTTTTTAATAAGCGCACAATTACGGAGAATAAGATTTCATATTAAAACGTCTGATGTGAATTCAAATGGCAAAAAAGGGAAACGTCCGTCAAGATAGG
>JBDTNB010000121.1:0-21526 GCA_039933955.1 Chloroflexota bacterium | reverse complement strand
AGGCTTTGATAGCCGCGAAATTGGCAATCGGGTCAAAATGGGTCGCGTCGCCGGGTGGTTCGCGCGTGTCGGCCATGCCGCCGCCGGTTTCAAAAAAGGGAATAATCAAAAATTTGATTACCGCCACCAACACGAGGATGCCGATGACAAATCGTACCCGCTGTACGAAGCGCGAAGCTGGACGCGGCTTTTTGGGACTGGGCGTGAAGGCGTTCTTTTCCTTTGCGTCCATGTAAGTAACTTTCCCGTCGTCATCGACCTTCGCCGGTCTGCCGTTGATAAACCCAACCGAGTCTTTATCCGAATCGCCCTGGCCCATGATTCCCCCCAATGATTGTCAATCATTATGAATAATCATTGTATACGACAGGCGGAAAAAGCGGAAACGAGACTGAAGCCCACTCATCCTGCTTAAGATGCAACCCGCATTTTCACAAAATGTTGTCGTCGGAGGAGGAGCAAAATCAATTGTGCCGGAAGTGGAAATGCATCTCGACCCGTTTCGGCATCCACAGGTTCAAGCTTATCAATCACATAAGCCTTGCCATGCCAGATCAACGTACAGCCCCCGGCTGCCAACACATTTTTATACCAATCGACTTCCGGTCCGTAGGTCAGCTCGATCACGAAGTCTTTGTCGAGATGCGCCACGATAATTGGCGTTTCGTAGCGCTTGCCGCTGCGCCGTCCGACATGCTGAATAACCGAGAACGGCCCAAAAGAACTATGGGCGATTTTGCGGGTCAGCGGATTCAAGGTGTGTTTAAGAAGGATACCGATACCGTAACGGATTCTGGTTTGAATCGCCATGCTACCTCGTTTGGTATGGGGCATGTCGCCGCAGGCAGACATACCCCATCAAGTCGTTATCTTTTTAACTTTAACGCGGTTTGCCCACCGCCAGCCAGATTTGGACGAGTTTAGCGTTCGTCCCTCGTTTGAGGTCGTCGGGCGCAGCCGCATCTCCACCGCTCACCGCTGCCAAACGTAAATCATCCAGCGATTTCACGGGATCGGGCGGATTTGCCGCGCTCACAATCGCCTTTTCCAGATCGGTTGTTGGCTGAGGCGATTGACGTTTGAGGTCATCAGATATAAATACATCACCGGTTGCGGTTTCAAGTTCGCTCAACGCTCGGAAAGTCAGAATTGCCGCCAAACCTTTCGCCCCCGAAAGATATTTGTGCAACCAGTTTCCGGCCTTTTTGACCTGCTGGCGGTAATCGCCGACGCGAGTGGTGTGTCCGGCGCGGACGAAGGCCAGCAATGCCGCCGCCGTCATCTCGGCGTCATCATCCCAACTGCCGTTGACATTCTGAGTACGCGCTAACCATTTGATACGCTCATCAATCGAGACGAAATTCAGGACGGGCGATTCAGGCGCATCATCATCGGATTCTGTCGTCTGCTTCCGAGCAATGTCATTGATACGCTGGACAAGGGAACCAACCGAGACCTTTGATTTGGAATGAGCAGCATTAAGCCCGCGCATCGGTGAAGGAGCCGGTCTGTTCGGCGGTGCGGCAGCCTGTGCGCTGCCCGCAGCAAATCCAACCGGCGCGGGGGGAGGAGCCATAGACGCAAACACAGTTCCGCCGCCTGCTGCTCCAGAGCCGCCGAAGAAATTCTCGTAGGTCAAGCCCTCCGGCAGTGGCACAGAGACATTGACCTGTTTGGCATCGCCGCCGGTTGTGACCTCGCTGTCTACGGCAACAAAGGCGGTGAAGGGCGTCAGCAGCCGATATTCCAACGCCAACGCGATGATTTGCTGGCGCAGATTTTCCGAGTCGCGCTGCCCATACTGCTGATCGAGGAGACTTTCGATGCGCGCTCGTGCCCAGAGCCGTCCGATGGTCGCATCTTCGGCGGTGGGCGTTGGGATAGTTGCTTCAACTTCGACGGGGCTGCTGCCCGCCCTACCATTCAAATGGACGTGAGCATTACCTTTACGCTTCAGGCGCGTCACGATTTGCACCGGTTCACCGACATACAGGTCAGGAATCACATCAGGATAAGTATCCCAGGCCTCGGCATAACCCCAATCGAGCGCTATGTCTTGCAGCGCCGGATAACTCACGCGATCCTGAAAACGGGTAATCGTCCGTTCGAGGTCGTCTTTTGCACCCACGAATTCAGCTTTGCCTCGCCCCATCTGCGCCATTTTATCGAGCAAAAAGCGGTTGACGGATGGGCCGATGCCGAAGGTGAAAATCCGTGCCGAGCCGCGCCCTTTGGCGATTTTGCGGATGGCCTGCTCGTCAGCGGAGACTGATCCGTCGGTGAGGAAAACCACATAGCGCTGGCGTTCGTCATCGGCAACCAGAGTCAACGCCGCATCAATGGCGGGCAAAATTTCGGTGCCGCCGCGGGCGAAGATGTTATTGAGCCAGCTATCAGCGCGATCAACGTTCTCCTGCGCCACCGGCCAAGCCTGGTCGGACAACCATTCGATATGGTCGTCAAACGCCTGAATGTAAAACGTATCCTGGGGATTCAGGGCACGCAAACAGGCTCGCAGCGCATTCTTGGCCTGCTCCATCGGGTCGGTGGACATCGAGCCGGAGCGATCCACCACAAACACGAATTCGCGCGCCCCTGGCTCGGCATCCATATCCAAACGCGGCGGGAGCAGGTTTATCAGGGCGATTTCGCTCTCGCCCTCGGCGTAACTCCAGACAGCCGGGACGATGGCATCGGCGTCAACACTATAGCGCAGGACAAAATCTTTGTTGGGAATATTGTCGCCCGCTAATCCAACCGAGAATTTTTGGTCGTCGTGGCGTTCCAGCGTCAGCGAATGAGTCGTGCTGACCGGGTCGGCGATGGCTGCCCCGGCATCCAGCGAAAGTTGAAGTTCAACCCCGGACACCGCCTCGCCGAGACGGGCAAAGGATGTATCGGCGGATTTGGCAATATCCGCGCCCAGCGACGGTGAATGGTAACGCGGGGTGATGCCCATCGGGAACACAAATTCATACACGCCGTCCTGATAGGAAAGGCGCTGCTCGTACTGCAATTTGCAAATAATTTTTTCATTGGGCTGCACGTTCGCAATCTGGATCGAGTACAGATTCGGGCGACGCTGCTCCAACAAACTCGCCCGTTTACCGGCGTCCGCCGCATACTGGTACGTCCGCCGCGCGGTCTCGATTTCCTTGATCTCCGCCCGCACCTGACGCGCGCCGATGGTGAACACATAATCCACAATCGCCGCATCGTGCGGCAGCGGAAATAAATAAGCGATTTCAATGGGCGTTGTAAAAGGATTGCCGAAATTTTGGGTCACATGAATGCTGGCTACCGGGCCGATTATCTGTCCGGAAACCTCTGTGCCTTCCAGGGGGAGTGGTGAACCGAGTTCGCCATCCTGGATCAGGAGCGCACTACCCAAATGCAGGTCGTCAAAATTAGGTTGCACTGACATAAAACCTCCAGTATCACCAACCGTACAGAAGCAATGGAAACCCCATTATAAGCCCCAAAATCAACCCTCGTCGTCCCCCTTATTTAGGGGGCTTATCGGAAAATGCCCTTCAAAATTATACGATGATCCAGTTGCCCGAAGGTTCCAGAATCGCTACACTCCCCCTATCCGCACAATAAAATATCTTGGCTCTTGTTCAAAAAGAGTGACTTTTGTAGGGGACGACCTATGTGTCGTCCCTAGAAATCAACAATTTTCACTTTCTCCGAACATGAGCCAATATCTTTTGCAAATGTAGGCATGCCCTACCAATAATATGCTCAAGGAGATTGCACGATGTCCGACGATGCCATCCGCTTTGACCTCCCCCAATCCGAGATTCCGCGCGCCTGGTACAACATCCAGGCCGATCTGCCGCGCCCGCTGCCGCCCGTGCTGCATCCCGGAACCAAACAGCCCGTCGGCCCGGCAGACCTCGCGCCCTTGTTCCCGATGGCGCTCATCATGCAGGAAGTCAGCCAGGAGCGTTACATCGAAATCCCCGAAGAAGTCCGCGAAATTTATAAATTGTGGCGGCCTACCCCTTTGCTGCGCGCCCGCCGTCTGGAAAAATTACTAGATACGCCCGCCCACATTTACTACAAATATGAAGGTGTTTCGCCCAGCGGCAGCCATAAACTGAATACCGCCACGCCTCAGGCTTATTACAACAAGCAAGAAAATGTCCGAGGACTGACCACCGAAACCGGCGCGGGTCAATGGGGTACGGCGCTGTCTCAGGCGTGCAACTTCTTCGGCCTGGAATGCTTCGTCTACATGGTCAAAATCAGCTACCAGCAGAAACCTTATCGCCGCACGATGATGCAAACCTTCGGCGCGAGTGTCACCGCCAGCCCCAGCGATACGACTCAAGCCGGACGCAGCATCCTGGCGAAACACCCGGACAGCACCGGATCGCTGGGCATCGCCATCAGTGAAGCCGTCGAAGCAGCAGCCACCAGCGGCGGCAAATATAAATATGCGCTCGGCTCAGTTTTGAATCATGTGTTGATGCACCAAACGGTCATCGGCCAGGAAGCGCTCAAACAAATGGACATCGCCGGGGAATATCCTGACGTGGTCATCGGCTGCGCGGGCGGTGGCAGTAACTTCGCCGGGATAGCATTACCATTTGTCCGCAACAACCTGACCGCCGGGAAAAATACGCGCATCATCGCTGTCGAACCAGCGGCCTGCCCCAGCCTGACGCGCGGCAAATATGCTTATGATTTCGGCGATGCGATTGGCATGGCTCCGATGGTGAAAATGTATACCCTGGGTCACGATTATGTACCGCCACCGCTGCACGCAGGCGGTCTGCGTTATCATGGCATGGCAAGTGTGGTCTGCGAACTCTACGACCAGAAACTCATCGAAGCCCGTGCCATCCAGCAAACCGAGACCTTCCGCGCCGCGCTGCAATTCGCCCGCGCCGAGGGGATTGTCCCCGCGCCGGAACCCTCGCACGCGATTGCTGCCACGATTAAAGAGGCACTCGACGCCAAAGCCGCTGGAGAAAAGCGCGTGATTCTTTTCAACCTGTGCGGTCACGGCAACTTCGATATGTCGGCTTACGAAGCCTACCTGAACGGCAAACTTGAAGACTACGAATATCCTCAGGCCGAAATCGACGCCGCGATGGCGGCTTTGCCCGTCGTCTAAAAATCCACTGTAAATTGTAGGGGCGCAGCGGCGCTGCGTCCCTACGAACCCGGAGTCTGTCCTTTATGAATCCTGAAGCCATTCGCCTGCTGTTTGAATATCATTATTGGGCGTCGGAGCGTGTGTGGCAGTGCATCATGGCGCTCACCGATGAGCAGTTTGTGCAGCCGATTGATTATTCACAGGGTTCAATCCGCAATCAGGTCGTCCATGTGATGAGCACGACGCAGCGCTGGATCAAACGGCTTCAACAGGTGGATGTGCCAGCGCATTTATACTTTGATGACTATCCCACGCGCGCCGAAACGAAGGCGATGTGGGATGTACTTAAAGCCGCTACACTCGATTCCATCCAATCATTCGATCAGACTCAACTCGATGAAATCATCGCCTGGGAACTGCCCGCGCGCAATATCAATGCCCACAATCCACGCTGGGAAATTTTGCTGCATGTCGCCAACCATGCTACCGACCACCGCGCTCAAATTTTGGCGATGCTGCACACACAGTTTGGTGTGAAAACCGTCGAGCAAGACCTCATTTTCTACCTCGTAGATGGTCATTAGACAACTGATAAGCTATTTTTTACGTTACAATACACAAATCGCCTATTTATGTTGATGATATGATCGCACCATTTTGCGCATTACGAATGGATTGGGTACGCTCATTCAGATCAAGCATTTTGTCCGTCTTGAGGACTGTCTTTACCCACAAACCTGTGCGAGAAGTATCAGGAGACTGTTAATGTACGATGCGATAATCGTCGGCGCACGGGTGGCGGGATCGCCTACTGCTATGCTGCTGGCACGCAAAGGCTATCGGGTACTGCTGCTGGATCGGGCGACTTTCCCCAGCGATACCCTCTCCACCCATCAACTTCAACTTCCGGCCAGCCTGATGCTCAAAGGATGGGGTTTGCTCGACAAAATTCAGGCCACCAATCCCGGTGCGGCCCGCCATGTTGTTTTTGACATGGGTGATGTTTTCTTGGAAGGCACGTTTCCTGATGTCGAGGGCATCAACGCGGTTCACAGCCCACGCCGCACGATTCTCGACAAAATCCTGGTCGATGCTGCCGTAGACGCGGGAGCGGAGCTGCGCGAGGGCTTTATCGCCGAGGAACTCATCTGGGAAGGAGAGCACGTCGTCGGGATTCGCGGACGAACCATCCAGGGCAGCGCTGTAAATGAGCGCGCCCGTATCGTGATCGGCGCGGACGGAAGGCATTCGCTGGTCGCCAAAGCCGTGAATGCGCCAGTCTACAACCAACATCCGGTGCTGACCTGTGGCTATTATGGTTATTGGGAAGGTGTGCCCCTCAAAGGTGGCGAAATGTACCGGCGCGGGGCGCGTATCCTGGGCATATGGCCGACCAATGACCACCTGACCATGATTTACGTCGCATGGCCTATTGCTGAATTTGACAATTTTCGTGCGGACGTTGAAGGTAATTATCAGGCGACCATTGACCTCGTGCCAGGATTAGCCGAGCGTGTCCGCGCTGGGAAACGGGTTGGGCGTATCAGCGGCGCGGGCGACATCCCCAATTTCTATCGCAAGCCCTATGGCCCTGGTTGGGCGCTGGTGGGCGACGCCGGTTTTGTCAAAGACCCGGTTACCGGCACAGGTATCAGCGATGCTTTCCGCGACGCCCAATTGTTGGCGGATGGTGTTGAAAGTGCCGCACTGGGAAGAGACCCCACCAAAGCACTGAGCGATTACGAACAAAAACGGAATGCAGCATCGAAACCCTATTATGATCTCACTATCGACAGCGCGCGGATGACCCCTTTTGCGCCAGAACAAGTTCGGCTGATGAACGCGCTGGCCGATGATCCCGCGCTGACCCAAAAATTTTTCGGCCTGATCACCGGACTTGTGCATCCCGCCGATTTATTAAGCCCCAAAAAGGTATTTCACATCCTGGGGATGCGCGGCACGGCAAAATTGATGTTGAGCCGGATTTTACCCCCGCGCAGCGCCGCTAGCCCCGCATGATGTCACGCCATAAATGGGCAGTTCATGGATTCTTCAGGTTGAACACGAACTGCCCTGCTTCAGCTAGACACTGGCCTCATTGACTGCCCGCGAATTGGGGCGGCTGTAAGCTTCGGTATCCAGTCCCCAACTGACGATACGCCGAGGCGTGATGTGGAACATCTCCGGGTCAGCCCCCGGTACAACACTTTCCCCGCCGGTTGAGAGCAGTTCAACCGTCCCACGAATTTCAATGCCCTGCACCTTCCAGGGATTGAACGAAACAATGGTGTCCATCACGAAGGCAACCTGCGGATTCTGCTGGACATCGCGCCACTTTTTACGCTGCGTGAAGCCACCATGTCCGCCGATGTCGAAAGTATCAGTGTCCACGTTGTACCGGAAAGCAACCGGCGTGACGTGCGGCTGACCCGCAGCATTGACGGTGGCGATCCGGCACAAGCGCTGGCTCTTAAGAAAGTCAAGCTCGTTGGGCGTGAAAATACTCGATTTTTCATTTTCGCTGCTGGACATTTTGTGTATATTCCTCTGGTCATTCGCGACCCTAATTTAGTTGGCTGGCTAAGTAAATGCCTAAAAAACAACCTCGCTATACGAGAAGAATCCTAAATAGTGAGGACAAGGCCGTGCCTTGTCCCTACTCGGCTAAATTGGTGTCAATCTGGTCGAGGATGCGGCGCATCAGGGCCAGCTCAACATCCGACAATCCGGCTGTCGTCATTTTTTCCAGATCACACCAGATTTGCTGCACGGGCGCTTGCAAATCACGTCCAGCCTGTGTCAAATATACGCGCGAAACCCGTGAGTCTTCGGCATCGGGTCTACGCTCGACAAAACCCACTTTTTCCAGGCGTTGCAGCGATTTTGTCACCGTCGACGGCTCGACACACAGTCTTTCCACCAAAACAGACTGGGTGATACCTTCTTCGTTCCAGAGCTGCATCAACAGATGTTCCTGCCCCGGATACAAGCCTAAAGCAGTCAAAGTTGCTTCGATCTGGCGGCGATAGGTTCGGTAAATACGCTGGATGCGGTAGTTAATCGCATCCTGATAACGATAGTTCATGAACGGCTCAATTTACTTGGCTGGCTAAATAATAGCACATCAAAATTGGACTTGTCAAGAAGAGAGAACGGACATGAACTATCGTGTCCAAATTTGGGTTAGCGACAAAGTTGAATCGGCGAAGGGTGTTCCAGTGAACACCCCTACAAAGCATCATGTTTATGATGGGAATTACTTTTCGTAGCGATTCACCTTCTCGCGCTCGTCGTAACCCGTCGGCGGTTCGCGGTTATCACGCCCGAACCAACCCCGCTCCGCCGGACGCCCTGCCAGGTAAGCCAAGACCTGATTGACGGCACGCTGACCGGTCACATACGCCGCGCCAGTCGATGGCCCTGCCAGATAGTCTCCGGCGAAAGCGACCCCCGGCAGCGGTGGCAGTTCCATAAAGGTCGCAAGAGTCTTTAAATATCCCGGCCAGAACATGGGGATGCCATCGCGCCAACGACCAATGAACGCACCCTCGACCAGCGGCTTGACCTGCGGATAACGGCGCGCCCCCTCGTTCAGAATCGCGTCCAGGACTTCGCTGTCGCGGTTTTCCAGCATCGAGCGCACAAATGGCGTCTTCATGGTCACGCGCAAAAATTCAACATCTGGTGTGGTCGTGGATGACTCATAACCCATCTGGGCGATGTGGGCATCTTCACGGCGTGGATAAAATACGCGCGTCGGCACACCTTCAGGCTTTTCTCGCAGTTTGAAATAGGGCGACTCATGGGGCACATAACGCACGCCTTCAAAAAAATCCTGCCGTGCGGTATCCAGTCCATCGACGATGCCCGCGACTTTCGAGCCAGGGACAGCTACGATGACTGCGTCAAACATGCGCCGCGTTAGCTTGCCATCACGCTCGCATTCGACCAGGGCTGGCCCACGTCCGACTTCGACACGCACGACTTTCGCGCTGGTCAATATATCCAGGCGCGCCGCCAGCGCCCGTGTCAACTGACCTAAGCCCTGCTTCAGCGTGAAGGCCGCCGTCTGCCGGTAGGAAACCGTCATATAAACCAGCGTCCCGCGCCCGGTTTCTTCCGGCTCCCAACCGCAGTAGAAGCTGTAACAGGGTTCAATGGCATATTCTAAAAATTCCGGCGCGAGTTTGCCCAGCCAGGATTCGAGCGATTGGTCATCCGCCCAGGCCGCGCGCCAGGGTTCAAAACCCACTCCACCGCTGCGCTGGAACTGGCGTGCCAGCGAGGGCAGCAACCGCGCTAACTGTGATTTTCCGCGCCGACTCATCGCGCCAAAGTTGAGAATACTGCTCATCTCGGTGAAAGACAGCGGATGCGCTTGCCCGTCGCGCCAGACATCAAAGGCCACTTTGCCGCCGGGATAGGGCACAAGTTCTTTGTTCAGCCCTAACTCGCCAATGAGCGGGCGAAAATGGCCTAAATCAGCATCGGCGATGAATTCCGCGCCCCGGTCTACCCACGCGCCGCCCCACTGCTGCGAACGCATCCGTCCACCGGCTTCCGAGCCAGACTCAAAAACCGTAACATCCACACCGGCTTTTTTGAGCGTATAGGCCGCGCCCAACCCAGCGATTCCACCTCCAACAACGGCTACATGCACCATGATCGTACCCCTGCCTCCCCTCAGCATGTTTACGATTTTCACAAGTAGCGCTTAATCATGACCGAAATACTGCGTTTCTGCAAGCATCCAGCGGCTTGAAAAGATAGCACAACTAAACTTCATGAAGTAAGAGGGGCGAATGCCTTAAACTCTTTTAACAAATTAGTGGGGATAAAAATTCCCTCCCCGCTGCGCAAGGAGGGAATCAGACGACATGTATGTTCACATGACTACTAGGCAATCCGAGTGCGCAAATACTGCACAAGTTCCAGCGCTTCGGTTTTGGCTTTGCCGCTGCGTATGTATTTGATAAATACATCAAGGGCGGCATCCATATCCTGTCCTACCAAAGGACTTTTTTCGCTTACGGCTTTGTCGAGCCAATCGAAAACGGTGGACTGCATTGGGGCAAGCGCCCCAATCTGGCAGTGGCTCGCTGCCCAGCCGTCCTCAAATCCGAACAATCGCATGGTGACGGGGCACGAAAGATTTTTCACGAAACGCAGGACACTCAAGCCGACTTTTTCATTGCTTTGGGCAGCCTCGCCCTCGCCATACAACATCAGCATCGGGCAGTGCAGTACCGGCGCAAGCTCCCGGATGTTATAAGGCCGCCACGCATCAATAATCTCATGCGGCTTGGAAACGCCCAGCATCCACCTGAAATGATTCGCCATCCCGCGAAGCTGTGGACTTATTTTTTCTAGTGCTGTGAAAACGGTATCAAAGGTTCCTGGTCGGGCATTTTGCAGTATGGCAGGCCAGACCGCGTGCCAGCCTTCATACACGTCAACAATCATGCCGCTTACGATACAAGCACTGATACGCTCCTCGAATGCGGCTGCACGAACTGCCAGCACAGACCCCAATGAAGGGCCGAACAAAGCAATTTTGCTGGGATCGACCTCATCGCGCCCGACCAGATAATCCACGACAGCCTTCACCGGCACTTCGTAGTCTGGCCGCATGTATAAACCAGGATTCAGTTGGAGGGCGCTCCACTGCCCCGGCCCTTCAAACGTCAGGAAATTCCATCCCCTGGCGACGGCGGCAAATCCCAGCCAATGAACCATTTCCTCGTTGGTGGAGTCGCCGCCATTCAGGGCAATCAATGTAGGTCGTTTGAGTTGCCCGGCAGATAGAAAATATCCGGGCAAACGGGCATCCCCCAAAGGGATATTAATGGCCTCAATCTGTGGTGTGGATAACGCTGCTGCTTTATGAAAGTAGTCGCGGCTCAGGGTCAGGTATTGAAAGAGGCGATCATCGGTATGGGGCAAGGAAAACATGGCCGTCCTATAATAATTACTTGCCCGCAAATACCCCTGACGGGCCGTGACGGACTGTCTCGATTGGATGGCGTACTCCGCCCCCTGTGCGACCTTTTCCGCAGTAGATGCCCATTCTTGTACCCAGCTTTCGTTGTTATTGTCTTTAACCTTCTCGGCAGTCATCAGGCATTCGTTGATTTCAGCGCCGCCTGTCCCCGCAACCATCAACGTTCGCACAAAATTGAATGCAAACGTTCCAATGTCCATTGTCTTCTTGCTAAAATCGAGTTTCATCGTAGTCCTCATATATCCTGTTTTTTATCGGTAGAGTGGCAGCCTATCGGCCTTTCGCCACAGAATTCACTTTAGATTTGTCCTAAACAGACGGGTCTGCCGCACCAGAATCGCCAATCAGACCATGCGTAATAAATTCGACGATAAACTCGCGAGCACGCGCCAATCCATCTGCGGATTGCGAATCAACGTTCGGCAAATAGATGTTGAACAAGGGCAGCAATCCCAGGTAAAGCTGGCTGGTGAACATTACCAACATCATTTGTCCCATCGGATTAAATCTGGAACGCAGCAAACCTGAATCGGCCAGGGCTTGTAAAGGCGAACTCAGGGCGACAACTTCCTCCAAATCGCGTTCGGTAGAAAGTTGTGCATAGGTCTGCCAGCCTTCCGCCATTTCCCAATTCAAGATCCGCACGAAATTGGGATGGGCGACCAAATAATCAAAATAAGCGCTCACGAAGGTTCTGAGCATGGTCTTCAGCCGTTCAATATCACCGACAGTTTCGCCGTTGAACAGTTCTGCCAGCACTAGATTTTGAAACCCGCGAATTTGCGCATCCGCCCGCCGGATCACACCAGCATAAAGATTGAGCTTGTCGCCAAAGTATTGAAAGATCAGACTCTTGTTGTAGCCTGCTTCCGCCGCGATGGTATCAATCCGTGCGCCATCAAACCCATGCTCGGCAAAGACTCGCTCTGCCGCGTCGAGAATAGCTTCGCGCGCTCCTTCGGCGTTATGCGAACGTCCACGCTTGGAATCAGATTGCAGCATTTGTACGACCTTTCTAACCAAGTAGTTATATTTCTAACTAACTGGTTAGATCATATTCCTAAATTGTCAAACTGTCAAGCAACAGCAGTCTGTTTTTTAGAGAATATGGGGTTTAAGACTTTGAGTTCCTGTCCGATACCAGATTGAATGGGGTTCATTCGCGGTGATGGACATTCGTTAATATAATATTTACTATATTGCGATCTGAAACGGGGTAAAATCCCGTTATTCAAAATAGGGTTCTTCCCTACTATTTAATCTTTAGACTCCAGGGCTTTTTGGGTAGGAGAAATACAGGGTGGCAGGCTCACTCGTCGGGCGTAAACTCGGCAGCTATAAAATTACCGAACTACTCGGTCAAGGTGGCATGGCAACCGTCTACAAAGGCTACCGTGAAGACATTGACCGTTATGTCGCCGTCAAAGTCTTGCCACCGCATCCGGGACTCGATCAGCAATTTGTTGAGCGCTTTAAGCTGGAAGCCCGGACGATTGCGAGGCTTCAGCATCCGCATATCCTGCCTTTATACGATTACGGGGCAGAAGACGATATCCTCTATCTGGTGATGGCCTATATTGAAGGTGGTTCACTAGCCGACAAAATCGACAGCGGCCCGATCCCACCACGCGAGGCCGAAGTTATTTTGCGGCAGGTGGCGGGTGCGCTGGATTACGCCCATCGCCAGGGGGTCATCCACCGCGACATTAAACCTGACAATATCCTGCTGGACAAAGAGGGCAATGCCCTACTGGCCGACTTTGGCATTGTCAAATTGGCTGGCGAGGGTTCGAACCTGACCGTCACAGGCGGTCTGGTCGGTACACCCGCCTATATGGCTCCCGAACAGGGCGGCGGCGACAGCATCACATCCAGCGCCGATGTTTATTCACTGGGTGTGGTCGTTTTCGAGATGCTCACCAGCCACAAGCCCTATGACGCCGAAACGCCGATGCAAATCGTCATCAAACATATGACCGCGCCTATTCCCAATCTGCGCGACACTATGCCCGATGCATCCCCCGTCCTGGAAATGGTCATTGATCGCGCACTGGCAAAACTGCCGGAAAACCGGTATGCATCGGCTACGGAATTCGCCGACGACTATACCCGCGCGATCCACAGCCCGGATTCGGTAGCCGGTCTCAAAGTAGATTTTCAGCCCACAGCCAATAAAACAATGGTGCTGACGGGTGCGCCAGGGATTCCCGATGCCAGTTTCCCCGGCAGTTCTGCGCCGTCGCAGCCTTCACCAGCTACCACGACGATCATCCAGCAAATGCCAGGAACAAATCCGTTAGTCCTCTTAGGCGGATTTGCGATTATCGCGGTACTGATTCTGGGCGTGGTGTTTCTGATTTTGAACAACCGTCCGCCCACCGCCGCTGACGCAGATGGGACTGTTGTAGCTGAAACCGCCATTCCGATCAGCGCGGGCGACAGCGATGCTACTGGAACAGCCCAGGCCATCGCCGCCATCCCAACGAACACGCCGGAACCAACGTTTGGGCGGTTGAGTTTCAGCACCACAAATATTCTCGGCGATACGGTCACACTTCAGGTACAGAATCTCACGCCGCTCCCAGGTGGCACAGTCTACGCAGCATGGTTGAAAAACACCGTCGATAACAGCTTTCTCCGTTTGGGGACGGTCACGGTTGATGCATCGGGCAGCGGTGTACTGCCGCCTTATATGGATGCAAATGGGCGTACCCTGCCGACTCTGTTCAACGCCATCGCGCTCACCTATGAAACGCAACCTGCGGACTCACCCGACGGTCAGCAAGTCGCTTATCAGGATGCGCTGCCGCCCGAACTGACACAAGCACTCACTCAGATTTTTATCACCTCGCCGGATGGGTTATCTGCGGAGGCGGTTGCCAGCTCAACTTACGCGGGCGCACCCAGTGCTGGTGGGCCAACGGTTGGTTTGCTCGCCAGCGCATTGGCCGAAGCCGATAAAGCCAGCCAGCACGCGGGACTCGCCCAGCGTTCCACCAATCTCGGCGGATTCCACACCCATAACGAGCACACCATCAACATCATCAACGGCACGAAAATCGATTACAACGGCAACGGCACGGGCGAAAATCCGGGTTTCGGCGTAGGCATTCCCAAATTTGTCGATCTGATGGAAGCGCAGTTAGACGCGGTTGCTGACGCGCCAGGAGTCAACAGTGTCGTCCAGGCCAACCTGGAAGTGATCCGCGTATGCCTGGAAAATACGCGGATGCGTGGCGACCAGATTGTGGCGCTCGAACAAGAATTTTTGACCGCTGACGACTTGACCGCCGTCGCCCAGAAAGCCGTTGAGTCGACCCAGATTGCTTCGCAGTTGATTAATGGTCTGGATGCCAACGGCAACGGGCAAATCGAAGCCTACGAAGGCGAATGCGGTTTGCTCCAGGTGACGACCTATGGCCTGCTCACCAGCACCATGAATCTGGTTGAGGTCAAACCGGCTTAACCACACCTCATAACGGACGCAGCGCGGCTGCGTCCCTACTTCACACACCGATAAATTGTCCGCACTTCTGAACAAGCGCTGTGCAACCCTTTAGCGTGATTTACCCGGAGGGGTTTACAATAAGATCAGCACTCGATTTAGATAAGCGAATGATTTTTTAGCTGAAAGCTAACTGCTACTCGCTCATAAAGTAGGATAGTATGCGCCGATACCTGATTGTGATTTTGCTGCTCCTGGCGGCCTGCGACCAAACATCTCCCACATCAGCCCCACCCGTTGGCACATTTGCCCCCGTCGCCCGCGACCAGCCCACGCTGCCGCCTCCAGCCTGGAAAGAAGGCGTGGAAGTCATTACGCTCAATAATGTACCGACCATCGCCAATATCGGACGGCTGGATACGGCCAGCACGCCCAGCACAGTCTTCACCTACGCCCTTTCGCCGGACGGAACTCGTCTGGCTGGATTGAACAACGAACAGCTCATCTCCTGGGATTTGCTTACGGGCAATATTGTTTTCAATACAGACCGTGAAGCGGCCCTGAATGTCTTTTACGGAGCCGACAAAACCGAAATCTTTACGGTGGATGCTGACGGCGAAATTCGCATCTACAATGCCGACAGCGGCGGGGCCAAATCGAACCTCAACAGCCAGATCACATTCAACAGCCAGTTTGCATATGATGCCGATGCTGGCTGGCTGGCACTGGGCGGTTCCGATGGCAATATCCAGATTTGGGATCCGTCCGCGCGCCAATCGCTCGTGACTTTTGCTGCCGGGAACAGCCCGGTAAAAGCCCTGGCTTTCTCCGACGATGGACAGCAGCTAGCGGTCTCTTTAGAAGGAAATGTGACACAGGTGTGGGATTGGCACAATAAACAAAGTCTGGCAAAAATTCCGGAATCAGCATCCCGGTTGGCCTTCTCGCCCGATGGGACGCAGCTAGCCGTCGGCGATGAAACAAAAATCGATCTCTGGGATTCTCAAGCGGGCAAGCAAATCTTCAGCCTCGCCACTGGCCCTGGGGGGGTGACCGACGTACTGAAATATTCGCCCGATGGGAAGTTTCTCATCAATGGCGGCGGCATCCCGTCCATGACGGTCTGGGATACCAAAACGGGACAGTTAGTCAATACGCTGCCCGGCATTGGCGGCGACAGCACATCGGCTTCCTTCTCACCCGATGGCACATTATTGGTGACATCCTTATTGGGCGGTCAGGTGAATTTATGGGATGTTTCAAAAATCCGGGAGCCAGTTTTAAATCAGGCTGTTTTAAACGTCGGGACAAATCAAATTCTCTACGCTGACTGGTCAAGCGACAGCCACTTACTGCTGTTATTCGATGCTACCGGGCCAATTCAGGTATGGGGTATTGCCGAGGCTGCGGCGACAGCCGAACCCACTGCAAGCAGTTAAGGCTGGGGAACAGCAGTTTTAATGGATATGTAGGGGCGTTCAGTTGAACGCTCCTGAAAATCGATTGATTTCACTCGTTCACAACCGACGGCGCGTCCTCGTCTTCTTCATCTTCGGGTTTCGGCTGCCAGATTTCTTTGGCGATGTCGATATATAGCTGTCCGTCGAGGTGATCGACTTCATGCTGGAACACCCGCGCCAGCCAGCCAGTGGCTTTTACACGCAGCGCTTTACCCTGCCGGTCTAGCCCGGTCAACGTAATTTTCTCATGACGATCCACCAACCCGACATAGCCGGGGATGGATAAACAGCCTTCAACCCCTTCGACCAACTCTTTGCTGGCCTTGATGATCTCCGGGTTGGCAACCACGTATAATTTTCCAGCTTCGTCGCCAAATTCTTCTTTGCTTTTGTCGTCGTCGGGCAAGCGCACGACGATGACCCGCTGACTGACGGCCACCTGCGGCGCAGCCAAGCCGACGCCAGGGGCTTCCATCATGGTCTCCACCATGTCGTCTACCAGGGTTTGAAATTTCTTGTCAAAGGTCGTCACGCGGTGCGCTTTTTTGCGCAGCACGGGATTGTCCGGTTGGATAATGTCTCGTATGGTCATGGTTGAGTTTTAGGTGATTGATTATTGGTTAACTGAGTTTCAATTATCGCGGTTTCAAAAAAGGGTGTCCAGCCTTTTCTTTTCAAAAAGCTAATCGCTAACCGCTAAAGGCTAAAACCTGCTTAACTTTTTATCGCGTAATCAACGGCTTTGTGCAGAAAATTCAACGCTTCATCGCGGGAATTAAACAATTTTGAAGCATCACGGTGGCGCACTTGAATGAGTGATTTGAACAACCCCGTCGCATTGACATAAGCGAACCAGCGCGCGTTAGGGTGATAGATCCACTCGCTGAAAGTTGGCAGTTCCAGCGCTTTTGGCGATACCGATGTACTTTGCGAAAGATCAATCAGGAAATATACAGGCTGGTCTGCCATGACCAGCACACAGTCCTGTGCCACGCTTTTCACGTCCGCAACCGAAACGTCACCGCTGTAATCAACAGCTAATATCCAGGGGTCTTCTATCCAGTAAACGTGGCTTGGCATAAGAGGCAATTATACCCTAAATACCCATCATGTAACATCTTTGAAACATTTTATTTATGACCCAGGTGGATTATCGCGCCGGACAAGCGGTATGCCCGGCGGGCGCGTGCGATCACGGACTTTTGGTGGCTGTTCACCGGGCGCGTTCGGGGTTGTCCCACTGGCTTGAGCAGTGCTTTCCGGCGCAATCGTCTCGTGATACACCGACAGGTAATCAATGATGGCCTGTTTTTGACGTTCGGCTTCAGCTTCCTGCTTAAGCATCGCCGCCTGATCCTGCCGCCGCGAAATTTCCTGTTGAATTTCCTGCGGTTCGTGGACATTGCGGAACCATTTGGCGTTCTTAGCGTCCGATCCGGTCAGCGATAATTTCACATCACCAACCTTGAACAGCGTATTAATCACGCCGCGCATTTCCGAAATGACGTTATCAACCTGCGACAGCAAAATCCGGTCATTTTCATCTTGCAGCCACAAAGGCCGCTTGTGAATGAGCGTGATCGTCTGGTCGCCCACAATATACATATCGTGCCGCCAATCCCAATCCGCCAGATAAAACCAGACTGCGCCCACCGCCAGCACCACGAACGCGATGGCAAATCCGATAAATCCCAGGCTGGGCGAAATGCCGACGAACGCGACAACAAACAGAATAATCCCAACCAGCATCATCAACGCTGGCAGCATCACATGCTGGAACCAGACGATACGATGCTTCCGGTAAACGGTTTCGCCTTTTTCGTTGATAAATTTCATTGCCAGGAATCCATGTTCGCCCGCGCCCCCTGGATATACCGTTCCAGCATCGCCGCTGGTTATGCTGCCATCCGGGGCGCGCCCCAGGAATTTGTCAATGTCACCGCGGATCGCGTTGCGCGTAGCCGTCCGGCTTTCGTCGACGATGTTTTGCCGCACCCGATCCCGATAGGTGAAAATCGTCTCCTGAACGTGTTTGGGCTGCGGTATATAATCCATCTTCATCAAATTACCATCGCCAGCGGCTTTGATAAGCAGTGTCCCATAACCAAAAATCCGGGCGGGCAAATCCGTCACCGGCACGGCGACTTTAACTTCATGGATTGCGTCTAGCGGCAGCTCATTGATGTTGGTGCTCAAACCAATCAAATTGCGCTGGATGTTGATGACGCGCCGTTCGGTCACAATCAGGCTGTCATTGCGCCATTCCAGGTAAAAATAGATCCACAGTAAAATCACGAGCACAAAAATTCCGAGTTCTGCTGTGATCCAGGGAAATGAAGGAATCGCGCGATAAGCCAATGAACCAACCAGCAGCAGGATGATAATGCCCAATATCGTCAGACCGATGCGCCGTGCGAAGGCCCACCAGTGACGCCGGGTTTCGATCAGCACGTTTTCGTTATCGCGTTTGCCCTGAAAAGCAGGCGCGGGAGCAGCAGCGATTGGCGCAGCATTTTGGGCAACGGGCATGGGCGCGGAGGTCGCTGTGCGTCCCTGAAGTGCAGTCTTAATGTCAGGATTATAGGCCAGCAGGCTTGCCATCTGCTGCCGTCCGAGGAACAGCGCGATACTGACTTCAATTGCCCGCAGTGTGACCGGCGCAATCACATCAGAAAATAACGCGGCCTCGTTCAGATATTCGCCCGCTTCCACCACACCAACTTGACGATTCACGCGGTCAGAACCTACCTGTGTAAGTTCACCGCGCCCCGACGCGAAAATTACCGCGCCAGTTGTTTGCTGGCTCTGTGTAAAAATCACTTCGCCCGGTTGGAAGCGCAGCACCTGCACAGCATTCGCCACCACCTCTAACTGTTGGGGCGTGAGGTGTTCAAAAAGCGGGAAACGCTTGAGGTGAGACAACACAAAACGGTCAGCCATAATCCTCGGCCTACGCTTAATCTGGCAGTAGATATTGTGGCATTATTGTATCTTATTTTCGTTTGCAAAGAATGAGTCCCCCAATTTACGGGGTTCAGTTGAGGAAAAGAATTAGGCCAACAATCAGTTCAAATAAGCCGCTGATGATATAGCCGCGATCCAGGCGGGGACGATCAATAACAGCCGCAATCACCCGCATGACCAGCGCACCCAAAAACACAATACCCGCAGTTTGATAAGCGGCCTGCTGATTCAAGAGCAGCGGCCCTGCCCCCAATGCCAACGACAGCATCCCGAATGCGATGCGGATTTCCGCAATCCCTTTGGGGCTGACCACGCCTAATCCAGCGAACTGCGCTGCTGCGCGCGGCTTACCAATCGCATACGCGCCGAAAGCGATCAATGCCAGACATGCCAGCGTGTTCAAGACTTGCTCGATATTCATATATGTCCTCTAAGAATCGCTGCTGCTCACCGGGAATTGTTCAGTCGCGGCCTGCATGTAGCGTCCCAGATACCCAATCAAATCCCGGCGTTCTTCCGCCGTGACCAAACTTAACAGCATCCGCAGTTGATCCAGCAAATCACCCTGTACCGCTAAGAACCGCGCCTGACCTTCTGTGGTCAAAATGACATATACGGAGCGCCGATCCGCCTCATTCTGTTCGCGGATAACCATAGGCGGTTCAGCCGTTTCCAGGCGTTTTACCAACCCGGTCATAGTCGCGTTCGTCAGGTGATGCTCGCGCGCGATTTCGCCAATCGCGCAGCGCCCGCCGTGTTCGGCCAGCGTCTTGAGCACATAAAATTGCGGCGGTGTCAGATTATGGGCTGCCAGAAAAGCGGCCAACCGTTTTTCACCGTCCAGCACAATGGTGAACAGCAGCGACCAGAATTGGCTTACATCGCGCTCGAAGTCAGCATCCACGAATTTTTCCTGTATGGTTAGGAAGATGGCACAATGCCGACCTACCGCTAATAAATCCTTCGAAAGTGTAACGCGATTAGCGAGGCGGCGCTATCAGATGACTCATCGAAAACAATACAATCTTACAGCGCAGAGACGGCAAAAGCGCAGAGAGTGGATTGTCGTGTTTTCAACATCCCTGGCACAACGCTATTTGCAATTCAAATGTCCGCCATTATAATTTGATTGAATCGTTATCATTTTTGAGAACATACATGCCTACTACCAAAGCTGATCTCATCCTGCATCCCCTGCGGATGCGGATTATCATGACCATCGTTGGAAAACATATGACAGCCCAACAGCTTGCTACGGTGCTGCCGGACATCGCCCAGGCCACGCTCTACCGACATCTGAATAAGCTGGCGAACGGCGGAATCCTGGCTGTCGTTGAAGAGCGCCCAGTGCGCGGTACGCTTGAAAAAGTGTACGCCCTGAATGAACAGGCGGCTTTTCTGGGCGCGGCAGACCTCGCCGATTTCACCAAAGACGATCATATGCGTTACTTCACTGCTTTTGTCGCGATTTTGCTGGGCGAGTTTTCGCAGTATCTCGACTCCAAAGCAAAACCTGACCTGTTAACAGATGGTGTCGCTTATACCAAAGTGCCGATCTATATGAGTGACGAAGAATTTATGCGTATGGGACGCCAGATGAATGAGGCACTGATCCCAGTCCTGCAAAATCAGCCTGCGCCGGGACGAAAGCGGCGTGTCTTCACAACGATTGTTATCCCCAGCCCCGATGAACCCGCTACCTGAACGGAAATACAGATTATGTCACTTTACATACACGAAACCGGGAATCCGAACGGACAACCAATTGTTTTTCTGCACGCCGTCAGCACAAGCAGTTGGATGTGGATGGCTCAGGCTGAACGGCTGGCAGACTTTCGGTGCTTATTGGTCGATTTACCGGGTCATGGAGAGAGTAACCAACAGCCCTGGATTTCCATGCAGGATACGGCCAGTCAAATCGCCGAATTGATTCGGACACGCGCAGGTGGCAAAGCGCACATTGTCGGATTATCGCTGGGGGCATACGTTGCAGCGCAAATCCTCGCGGGCGCTCCCGAAGTCGTCGATCACGCCATTCTGAGTGGTTTGAATGTCTTGCCACTGCCCAACACGCCTTTAATGAAAATGATGGGCTACGCGATGCTGCCTTTCTTCAAGACCAATCCATTCATTCGGATGAATGCCGAGAGTTTGCATATCCCAGAGGCCGAACGCGCAAACTATGCCCGCAGCGTTCGCCAGACTGCACCCAGCGCCTTCCTGCGTGCCAGCAGCAATGCAGTTGACTTCCGGTTATCACAGGATTTAAAGCGCGCCACCTGCCCTACGCTGGTGGTCGCCGGAGAAAATGAAGTGGATTTGATTCGCCAGTCGATTGCGCTGCTGATTCAAACGCTGCCGAATGCGCGTGGTTATCTCGCGCCGAATGTGGGACATGGTTGGAACGGAGAAGCACCCGATCTCTTCGCGCAGATGATTCGCGCCTGGGTAGAAGATAGGCCACTGCCGCCCGAATTGATGCCCATTGGGGCGAGTGAAAGGGCTTGAAATGCGTTGCGCGGGCCAATTGGCCCGAGCAACAACAAGGA
>JBDTNB010000120.1:0-21916 GCA_039933955.1 Chloroflexota bacterium | reverse complement strand
CGCCGTTGCCAACTCCTTTTTCCTGACTTTCTCCCTTGTCTCCGTCTTTTTCTTTCCCCCCATCCCCTCCTATTCCCCTACGCCCTTTTTCTTTATCGTTTTCAAGTAATACTGCATGTTACAATCCTGATGATGACACTCACATAGTCGCAGGATTGAAAAATTTATGCATTCTTCATCGCTGTCTCGCAAATCGCGCAATCGAATCTGGTTTTTTATTGTCCTGATCGTCGCTGTTATCAGTTGGATTGTCATTCAGACGGTACAAGCTGCCAGCATTTATATCGTGGACGCGAACGGATCAAATCGCTCCTCAGTCGTGTTGATCGGTAGTAATCCTGTTGTCAGTTATTACGACACTGTCAATAAAGATTTAATGTTAGCCGTTTGCGGTGATGCCGCCTGTACGACTTTTACCAACACCATTCGCCAGATTGATACGACAATTACGGCGAGTACGTCCTCGGTTGTCGTCAACGTCGGTGGTAATCCTCTCATCGCCTATGAAGATTTTACCAATGCTGATTTGAAAGTCGCCGCTTGCTCCGACCCAACCTGTGCCACGCCGCCCACGATCACCACCATAGACGACACGATTGTCTCTACATCCCTGTTTTCGATGACCGTGATCGGCGGTAATCCGGCTATTGCCTATCAGGATTCCCCCAACCAGGATTTAAACCTCGCCATTTGTGTTGATCCCGCTTGCGCCGTGCCTGCCACTATTCGGGTGCTGGACGCTTCGGCAGGGAATGTAGGCGCGATTTCATCCATCGCTTCCCTGGGCGGAAATCCTGTGGTGAGTTATCAGGATGCAACTGCCAAGAATTTACGGCTCGCTTCCTGCTCCAACCCGACATGCAGCACTGCACCAACCATCACAACGGTTGCATCACTCGCCGGAGTTGGCCCAATTGGTGGCGAAAGTTCGATGCTGATCGTCGGCGGTAATCCACTCATTGCTTATGAACCCACCGGCGGGTCGGGTCTCAAAATTGCGGCCTGCGTCAACGCTACCTGTAGCGCCGGAACGGTGATAAGCACCATAGATACCGCAGACACGACTGGCTTGTCGTTAGCAATGGTCAACGGTCTCCCCGTAGTCAGCTATGGCGCATATGTCTCCGGTCAATATAAACTTCGCTTGGCGACCTGTGCTAGTCTGACCTGTACTTCTTCAACCGTAACCACTTTGACGGGCGTTCTCGATGCCGGTATTTATCCTTCAATAATCAGCGTGCATAACTATCCGGCGATAAGCTACTTTGATAACAGAAATAATCAACTTCGATTCTATTTTGGTGGCGATGAAGGCTACGGACTCACCACAACGCCGACACCCAGCCCGACCATAACGCCTACCAATACAGCCACCGCCACGCCAACCGCTTATGCAACACCCGCTCAAGTCGGTACACTCATACCGCTTGCGCCCGCCAATTCTGACGCCTATGGTACTTCTGTGGCGGTCAGCGGCGACACAATCGTCGTTGGCGCGCCCAATAACGATCACGATGGCCTGACCGACGCGGGCAAAATTTATGTGTATCTATGGAACGGAACAATTTGGGCGCTGCAAGCCGAATTGACGCCTTCCGATGCGGCGGCCTCAGATAATTTTGGTGGGTCAGTCGGTATTTATGGCGATACCATTATCGCAGGTGCTGCGGGTGATGATGATGGCGGCAGCGCGTCGGGTTCAGCCTACATTTTTAACCGCAGCGGCGTAACCTGGACGCAGCAGGCCAAAATAACAGCGCCGGATGACGACGCCAATGATCGCTTCGGTACTTCTGTCGCCATCAGCGTGGATACGGTTTTAGTAGGTGCTCCCGGCGATAATGAAGCTGCTGCCGGGGCAGGCGCGGCTTACATATTTACCCGCACCGGAAGCGACTGGTCAATCCAGCAAAAATTGCTGGCAAATGATCTGGTCGCCGGTTCAACCTTTGGTACTGCTGTCGATTTGTACGCCGATACGGCTGTAATCGGCGCACCGCATCCCGACACACAGACCGGTTCAGCCTATGTCTTTGTGCGCGCCTGGTTCACCACCACCTGGACGCAGCAGCAAAAACTGCTGCCTGACACCAATATTGTTGGGGTAGGCGATCACTACGGTGCATCGGTGGCTGTTTATAATGAGACGATTGCAGTCGGCGCGCCGGAATCCGAAGGCAGTATTGGCTTGAGTGTCGATGATGGCAATATCACGGTTTTCAATCGCCTCAATGGCGTATGGTCTCGCGATAGTGCTTATAATTATGCCATACCTTCAGCGGCTCCTTCCAGTGAACCGCAGCATGGCGCGGCGGCAGTCGATGTTTACCGTGAAACATTCCTCGCGGGCGTGCCAGGGCATTGGCTGGTTTCCGGGCAGGTTCCTGGCGCGGCTTTTGTGTTGGGCAAATCCAGTTATATAGTAGGTTCGTGGCTGGCGGGAACACCAGCGGCCAATCACGCCCAGGTTGGAGCGTCTGTGGCGCGCGATGGCAACACGGTTGTGGTCGGTGCGCCTGCCGACGATTTTGTCGGTCATACTGATAGCGGCGCGGTCTATATTTTCCGCGTGATCGCGCCTCCCTGGCAGCCGACGGCTTCTGTCACACCCTCGCTGACGCCCTCGCCAACACTGACGCTGACGCCAAGCGATACGCCTGAGTCAACCAACGCACCTGAGTCAACTGAGACACCTTCACCGACATTAACACCGAGCAATACGCCGGTTACGCCAACTTCACCGCCAGATTCAGCCGCCTCCTCACATTTCTTTGCCGTGCATTATCCCACGCTGACCTGGAATCGGATTACATGGGCGCTGGGCTATCAAATCCAGATTGACGACGATCCGAATTTTGGTTCACCAATACCTGTGCCGGATGAATTTTCAGCCAGCACCTTGAGCTATACGACGGATGCTGAACTTGCCAACGGTGCATACTTTTGGCGTGTCCGCGCCAAGAAAAGTGCGACAGACTGGGGTGATTGGAGCGCGACAGAAACCATCATCGTATCCGCGCCATAAATTTCTAAAAGGAGGTTGGCAGTTATGCTGCTGTCGACCTCTTTTTCGCCCTTTTAGATCAATCCGACGCTCAATCATCGTTTTGTGCCATAAGCCTCTATCTTTTTTCCTACCTTCTCCCAATTCAAAATTCTGTACACTTGTATATCATCGCTACCATTTAGCCGCTCGTAAGGTTACATCGAGTATAAAGTGTCCATGAAAATTATGACTACTATACGCACGTTCTACATCCGATTAATCCAACCGGTAAATCTGATTTCTGGCCTGATCATGGTTATTTTCCTCGGTTTTATGCTCAATGGATTTAACGCACTTGCCCAGGTATCGGGCGGCACATATTTCTCGGTTGGCAAGGGTTATACCGATGGGATTCCCCGCCAGCTTGTCCGCACCAATGCCGATCATCTTTATATTTTTACGCCTAACGCCCAGTACACCAAGATCATTAAAGTTTTCTGGATGACCGGAACCGGCTTGCCCAGTAATGGCGCGGCCTTTAACGGCTCAACCTCCCTTACCGAAACGGATAATCCGTTGTCGGTGGATGCCGTTTATAACGGCGGCACGATCATCCATGTGCTGATTAACACGACTACCGGTTCCATTAAAGATCATCCATTTGATACCAGCACGAATACATTTCGCTCGCCGATCACGCTGGTCAGCAATGCGCCTACGGTGAGCGGCGATTATATTGGTTCGTCCGGTGTTTCCGGGATGGTTGCCGCCAACGGGCTGCTGCATGTCGCCTACTGGTCGAACGGGAACCACATTACCCATCAGGCTTATACCTATAATTCGGGCAGCAATACGCTCACGCCATCCGGCAGTTCCACGCAGTTGGATAGCACCGGCAATGCCAGCCATCCCATTATCGCCATTTCGCCGCTGGACGATTCACTGACCGTAGCCTGGGTGTCCGAAACAGCGCCCATTCAAATCCTGTCCCGCACCCGCAGCAGTGGCGGATCATGGGGCAGTATCCAGGTGGTGAGCACTTCAACGCCCTGGACGAGCCGCAACCAGGGTGTCAATATTGACCAGGGGCCGAGCCTGATTATCACGCCGAACGGGACACGTCACCTGCTCTACATTGAGAATTATGACAGCACCAACCATTATGGGCATGTCCACTATGCGACGAACAGCGGGGGCAGTTGGACAGACACGGCCTTAAGCTTATACAGCCATAATCCGGGCTTGGCGACCAATGCTGCTGGTGATATTTACCTGATTGGACATGGCTCGGAGAGCGCAGGTCAGAATGTCAACCTCTATACCATGAAGAAAAACAGCGACGGAACCTGGGGCACACAGCAGCAATTTGCGTCGCCACCTGCGGGCGAAAACTTTGACGCCAGCCCCTCCATAAAATGGTCGGCAGTCGGTTTTAACCGCCCGGAAACCGTTGAGTTCGCATTCTTCACACCCATTGGCGGAAACTACAACGATACCAAAATCTACTATGGGCGCTTCTCGATTGGCGGCAGTGCCAGTCCCACGAACACACCCACCAAGACTCCAACCAAAACAGCCACGCCAGTAAATAATATGCCCACCTCGACCCATACGCCGACGAATACACCCACCTCGACTCATACGCCTACCAAAACAGCCACGCCGACGGATACGCCTACCAATACCCCGACAAATACGGCGACACCGCCAACACCGACTGCACCGCCTAATGCCGCACCCGCGCTGCGTTTCTTTGCCGCGCACCATCCCACGCTCACCTGGAATCGGATTTCATGGGCGCTGGGCTATCAAATCCAGATTGACGACGACCCCCTGTTTGGTTCGCCGATCACAGTACCCGCCGAATTTTCAGCCAGCACTTTAAGCTATACAACGGACGCTGTACTCGCCAATGGCGCATATTTTTGGCATGTCCGAGCCAAGAAAAATGCCGGCGACTGGGGTGCGTGGAGCGCGCGCGAAACCATCCTCATATCCGCGCCGTGAATTCTGCGGAAGTGGTAGCAACATGATCTTATTACTTGCTGCCACCTCCTTTCCTGCCTCGCTCATAATCTCCGACTTTCCTCCAGTTCAAAACCCCATTCCCTTGCATAATAGTCTGCTTTAGCTGCCCGTAAGGTCATGACTAGTATAAAGTAGATATGAAACCTTTCACTGTTATAAACCATCGACCTACTTATTTGCCCCGTCCCCGGAATTATTTTTATGGGTTAATCGCCGCCGTTTTATTGGGAAGCCTCCTCTATGGATTTATCGCTGTCGCACAGGTCGCCAACGGCCTGTATTTCAGCATCGGCAAGGGCTATACCGACGGTATTCCGCGCCAGCTTGTCCGCACTAACGCCGATCATCTCTATATTTTTACGGCCAGCGCGCAATACTCAAGTGTTATAAATGTCTTCTGGACAGGCGCAGCGGGTCTGCCGACCAGTGCGGCGGCCTTTAATCACTCCACGACTCTGACAGAAACGGCGAATCCGCTGTCGGTGGACGCAGTTTATGATGGCGGCACGATTATTCATGTGCTGGTCAACACCAATTCAGCAACTGCCAATCAAGGCACGGTCAAGGATCATCCATTTGATACGGCTACCAACAGCTTTCGCGCACCGATCACCATAGATACCAACACACCCACTGTGAGCGGCGATTATATTGGCTCGTCGGGCGTATCCGGCATGGTTGCCCAGGACGGGCTGCTGCATGTCGCCTACTGGTCGAACAGCAATCACATTACCCATAAAGCCTATACCTACGATTCGCTGAGTAACACGCTCACGCAGTCCGGCAGCACCACGCAGATCGACAGCGATGGCAGCGCCACGCACCCGTCTATTGCGATTTCGCCGCTGGATGATTCCATCACCATCGCTTGGGTGTCGGAAGCAACCACCGATCAAATATTGGCGCGCAGCAGCAGCGACGGCGAAACCTGGGGCAGCATCGAGATTGTGAGTGCTGCAACACCCTGGACGAGTCGCAACGCGGGCGTCAATATTGACCAGGGGCCGAATATGCTCATCACGCCCGATGGGACGCGCCATCTGCTTTACATCGAAGATTACGATGGTACAGGTTCTTATGGGCATGTCCATTATGTCACCAACAGCGGGAGCGGCTGGACGGACACCGCGCTCAATTTTTACAGTCATAATCCCGGTCTGGCGACCAATTATGTTGGCGATATTTACCTGATCGGGCATGGTGCGGTTTCAACCGGGGCCAATAAAAAAATCTACACCATGAAGAAAAGCAGCGCCGGAACCTGGGGCACGCCGCAGCAATTTGCCACACCCCCGAACGGCGGGTCATTTGATGCCAGCCCATCCATCAAATGGTCGGTAGTCGGGTTTAATCGCCCGGAAACGGTTGAGTTCGCCTTTTTCACGCCGATCAGCAACAACTACAACAATACCAATATTTACTATGGTCGTTTCTCGATTGGCGGCGGCGCAAACCCCACCGCCACACCACCGCCGAACGCGACTCCGGGGCTGCACTATTTTTCGGTAAGCCAACCCACGCTCACCTGGAATTTAATCTCATGGGCGCTGGGCTACCAGATTCAGATTGATGATGACCCGAATTTTGGCTCGCCCGTGCCTGTGCCGGATGAATTTTCCGCCGACATTCTGAGTTATATGACCGACTCCGAACTCGCCGATGGAACCTATTATTGGCATGTCCGCGCGAAGAAAAACGTGACCGACTGGGGTAGTTGGAGTGCGCCGGAAACTTTCATCATTTCCGCGCCCTGAAAAGCGGTTTTGCTAATTGCTAACCGCTAAAAGCCAAGTGCTTGTTTTTACGGTAAGATACCCGCTTGCCGCTGGACTCTATTGCGACGATTCTAATGAACGAGGGAAATTCGTGAACGCTGCCGTTGAACCAATTGAAGTCAAAAATAACCCGGAAGCCAGCCGCTTTGAAGTCCACCTGGGCGATAATAAGCTGGCGCAAATCGCCTACGTGATGGAAGATCAGATCATCATTTTTGTGCATACCGAAGTGCCGAAGGAATTCGGTGGACGCGGTATCGCTGACAAAATGGCACAGACCGCGTTGGAATACGCGAAAGCCCAACATTTTCAGGTGATGGCGCTGTGTCCGTTTGTGAAAGCCTATATTGAGCGCCACCCGGAATACAAATCCATTACCGTTGATTACCCCGGCTAGCCAAAGTCCATCAAAACAGGATAAACCGCCAAGATCGCCAAGAAAAGAGGATTTTTTAACCTTATATCTTGGCGTTCTCTGCGTCGTGGCGGTTCAACTTAATCTTTGTCTCGCCTTATTCAGCCTGAAAACCAATCCGCTTGTGGCTGCTGTCGCAGAAGGGTTTGTTGGCCGACCCACCACAGCGGCACAACCAGGTCTCATCGCCTGCAAAAATGACGCGATTCTGGCTGTCGTAAATCGTGACATTCCCGACAATATGCAAGGAGCCGTTCTGGGTGGCGGTTATCGTTAATTGACCACCATCCGATGGAGTTGTTTCGTCTACTTCAATGTCGCTGCGCTGCGGGGCGCTGAACTGAATCGCTTTGTGGCTGTTGTCGCACAGCGGCTTATTTTGGGACGCGCCGCAGCGGCACAATGCGACCCGTGTATCTTCCAAAATCGGCGTTTCATTCGCGTCCAAAATCATCACGTTCCCGCGCACATATAACGGGCCATTCTCGCTCAGGATAATCGTGTTGGTTTCGGGAATCGCTTCTTTCGCGCCATCTTTGCGGACATAATGCAGCGCGCCGGACGGGCAGTGCTCGACAGTCTCAGCCACGCGGTCAGCCTGATCCTGTTCCGGGCGTATCCAGGGGCGCGCCTGCGAATCGAAAACTGTTGCCAAACGCTTGATGCATTCTTCCGCGTGGATACAGCGGAGAATATCATAACGAACCTCGATAAGATCACTTTCATACTGGCGAATCTTGGACTTCACAATAAACTCCTGCGCTTAAACTAAGTATTAAATCGTACCGTTTGCTGGCGGCCTCAGCAATGAGTAATTTTCCTCAAAAACGAGTTCTCCTATGTAAATGGTATATCGGCAATCGCTGCTGGATGGGTTACACTCAATGCCGAACAGCGTTTTATAGAAGGCCAGATTTTCATGACTGAATGGATGATCGTTTATACCACGCATGACCAGACCGATGCCCATATCGTCGCCGGACGGCTTGAAGTGGAAGGCATCAAAACCTTCATTCAACGCGAATCGCTGGGCGGGATTTATGGCATCACCTACGGCTCGTTAGGCAGCGTCCATGTGGTGGTGAATCCCGAAGATTACGACAAAGCGATGGCAATCCTGGAACCGGATGAATTGTTCGCCCTGTCCGAAGATAACGAAGACATCATTTACTACGATTCTCATGCCGATGCAGAGGACGATGATGACCCTGAATAATACACTGACCGATGTTCCCGGTATTCGTGTTGGTCACGCGACCCATCTGGAAGGTGCAACTGGCTGTACAGTGGTGATCTGCCCACCGGGAACCATCGGCGGGGTTGACCAGCGCGGCGGCGCTCCCGGCACGCGCGAAACTGATCTTTTGCGCCCGATGCATGTTGTCGAAACCGTCAATGCGGTGATGTTAGCCGGAGGCAGCGCTTATGGACTCGCCGCTGCTGACGGAGCCATGCGTTACCTGGAAGAAAAGGGCATCGCCTATAAATCAGGGCTGGGTTTTCTGGTTCCGATTGTCCCGTCGGCGATTGTGTTTGATCTGGCGATGGGCGAACCCGGTATCCGGCCTGACTCCGCGATGGGTTACGCGGCCTGCGAAGCCGCCACATCTGATCCTGTGCCGCAGGGAACGGTTGGGGCAGGGACGGGCTGCCGCATCGGCGCGATGATGGGCAACGAATTGGCGACCAAAGGCGGAGTTGGTTCGGCTAGCATTGACCTGGGCGATGGCCTGATGGTCGCCGCGCTGATGGTCGTGAATGCGGTTGGTGATGTCGTAGCCGAAGACGGTCAAATCATCGCTGGTTTGCGCCAACCGGATGGCAGCGGTTTCATGGATATGATGAACAGTATGAAGGTGATGGCGCGCATGGTGGATACGCCCTCCAATACCTCGAATACTGTCATAGGCGTGGTCGCAACGAATGCCCGTCTGACCAAAGAGGAAACCAATAAAGTGGCGCAGATGGCGCACGATGGCCTCGCGCGCGCTGTCCGTCCCGCGCATACCATGTTCGACGGTGATACGATTTTCGCGCTGTCCACCGGGCAAATCCCAGCTAACGTTAACGCGATTGGCGCATATGCTGCCGAAGTCGTTGCCCAGGCCATCCGCAAAGCGGTCTACGCGGCGATCTCACTCGCGGGTGTCCGCGCCGTAAATAGCGGTTAGCACTTGGCTGAAACCCGTCTCGGCCTGCGTAGGCTGCTTATCAGATGTGATATTGTTGATAGTTTGATTCGGTAAAACGGACGAAATATATTTCGCCCCTACAAATTCGGCGTCTGTAGGGACGAGATACATCTCGTCCTCTTTCTTGCTTATGCCGTATCCGCGACGGCAAGTTTCTCGCTTCCGGTCTTGGTCAATCGCTAAAAGCTAACGACTATCGAGTTAACATTAAGTTAAATTAAAGATCGTATATCAGTCTGTTAACTTTTCCTTGCTACCCTTCAGGCAATATGGTGTGAGAAGGCGGAAAATGCATGGCAAAAGTGCTGATTATCGAGGATGAGTTAACACTTGCGAACAACCTCGCCGACAAGCTGCGCGGGGAAGGTTTCAATGTGACAACTGCCCCTGATGGCGAAGATGGCCTGAATAAAGTGCGCAGCGAACGCCCTGATCTGATCGTACTGGATATTATGCTGCCCGGTTTAGACGGCCTGAGCTTATGCCGGATCGTCCGCCGCGACACCGCCACCTCCCATATTCCGATTATTATGCTGACCGCGCGCGGCACAGAAGTCGACAAAATTGTCGGCCTGGAAAGCGGCGCGGACGATTATGTGGTCAAACCGGTGGCCTTAGGTGAATTTCTGGCACGGGTACGGGCAGTCATGCGCCGTGCGCCGGGACGTCCCGTTTTGCAGGATGAACTCACCTCGAATGATCTGCAAGTCAGTTTGACCGGACGCCGTGTCCATAAACAGGGTGAGGAAGTCAAACTCAGCAACAAGGAATTTGACCTGCTGACCGAGTTGATGCGCAACCGGGGCGTGGTGCTCTCGCGCGACCTGATCCTGACCAAAGTGTGGGGTTATGATTATTTTGTGGACAAACGCACCGTCGATGTCCATATTCGCTGGCTGCGGGAGAAAATCGAGACTGATGCGTCCGATCCCCGCCGTATAGTGACCGTTAGGGGAGTAGGCTACCGCTTTGAAGGCTGATATATCTATACGATCTGTGCATTCTTGGGGTAAGATTAAGACGAAGGAAATTGACTTAAGGATGCACTCAATGGAAAAAATCCTCATCGTTGAAGATGAGTTGATACTCGCTGACAATCTGGCGGGTAAACTGCGCGCTGAAGGTTACGAGGTAACGACCTCTCCTGACGGCGAAGATGGTCTGGAAAAAATACGCGGGACTCTGCCTGATCTGGTCGTTTTAGATATTATGCTGCCCGGTTTGGATGGCCTGAGCCTGTGCCGGATGCTGCAACATGATCCCATGACCTCGCATATTCCGATTATTATGCTGACCGCGCGTGGTATGGAAGTGGACAAAATTGTCGGCCTGGAAAGCGGAGCCGATGACTATCTGGTCAAGCCGGTGGCGCTGGGCGAATTTCTGGCGCGGGTGCGGGCGGTCATGCGCCGCAGCCGCAAACAGCCCGCCGCTGGCGATGAACTCGAATCCAACGATTTGCAGATGAGCTTAATCAGCCGCCGTGCCTATAAAGATGGCACAGAAATTCGGCTGACCAACAAGGAATTTGACCTGTTGGCCGAGCTGATTCGCAACCGGGGTGTCGTTCTCTCGCGCGATCTGCTGCTGACCAAAGTATGGGGCTACGACAGCTTTGTCGATAAGCGCACCGTCGATGTCCATATGCGCTGGCTGCGGGAAAAAATTGAAGAAGATGCTTCTGACCCGCGCCGCATCACCACCGTTCGCGGCGTCGGCTATCGGTTTGAGGGATAGTTTTTTGGACACATCGCCAATAACGGACAACCCGGAGCAGGACTGGGCTTATAAACAAGCCTTGATGCTCACACTCTCTAACGCCGCCTATGATGCGCTGTTGGTGTTGAATGGGGACTGCCGGGTTATCGCCATCAACAATGCTGCCGAGGTATTGTTTGAACGTCAGCGCCCGATAGGTGAAACCCTGCTCGACGTGACCGGCGAACCTGATCTGGAGGCGATGGTTCAGACGGCATTGTCCTATCAGGAAGAAGTTTTTGAAGAGCAGTTGACCATTCGCAAGCGCGTTTATCGCGTTCGGGCGCAGGTCATCCACCGCGATGGCAATATGTTTATCGGTCTCGCGTTGCAGGACATCAGCGATCTGGTACGGCTCAACCGCGCCCGCCGTGATATGGTCGCCAACATTTCCCACGAACTCCGTACCCCAATTGCCAACATCCAGTCGATCATCGACAGCTTGTTCCACGATGAGGAAAAACCCAAACGCAAACATAGTATTTCATCACTGCAAGCCATCGCCCGCGAGACTGATTCGCTCTTGTGGATTATGCAGGAAATGCTCGACCTCTCCATGATCGAATCTGGACAGTCGATTGTTCGCGCTGTTGAAGTCCCGCTGCGCGATCTGGTTGCAGACGCGGTTGAGCGCATGGAAGAACAGGCTGCCGCCAAAGATTTAAAACTTATCCACGATGTCTCGAAAAAGCGGTATGTCTGGTGCGATTGGGATCAAATCCGGCGTGTGATTGTCAATCTCATCCACAATGCCATCAAGTGGTCGCCCCCCGGCGGCAAGATCACGGTGGAAGCCCGCAATGGCGGCGACGAAATCACAGTCATCGTCTCCGACGAAGGCCCCGGTGTGCCCGACGATCAGGTCGAGCGCATCTTCGAGCGCTTTTATCAGGTCGATTCCTCGCGTACTGGCAACGAGGGCACAGGCTTAGGTCTGGCGATCTGCAAGCATATCGTCGAAGCCCACGACGGCAAAATCTGGGCGGAAGGCCGCAGCACTGCTAAAGGGGGACGCTTCCTCTTCACCCTGGCCGCCGTCGAAGAACCACCAGAATCCAAATAGCAATTCATTAAACCGCCAAGCAGCCAAGAACGCAGAGAGAATGAAATGAGGGACGAGATATATCTCGTGCGTCTTAATCCTGAAACCCTCTTGAATTGCTTGGCGTCCTCTGCGTCTGTGCGAAGCCTCCCTGTGGGATGGCGGTGAATGCGTTTCCCCTGGAATGATTGCAATTCTCATTTTGTTTCTGTATACTGAAATTAATTGAATAAGCAGACCTTCGGGGCAGGGTGAAATTCCCTACCGGCGGTATAGTATTTTTCGGAATACCAAGCCCGCGACCCGCGCCGCCAATCCTCATCATGCTCACACATCAACGCAACCAGGATTGGTGCATTAGAAAGCCTCACGCAGAAACGTGAATAGGCAATCTAACGGTGGATCTGGTGCAAGGCCAGAGCCGACAGTACAGTCTGGATGGAAGAAGGTGCAAATAGATTTGCGATGATTCGCAGTTTGTTTGCGTTGCTTAGCTAATATAACTTGGTCATTCCAGGTGCTGTCGCGGCATGGTTTTATTTTGCCTTCCGCGTCGGTAATCTTAGCTTAGGCATATCTACCCCGTTGATCTGTATGTACGCTGTACAGGACAATGGGGTTTTTTATGCAAGAAACACTGCCCAACCAACTTTCCACAACAACGGTTTCTAGAAGCCGTTCTCATGGTTTTTCACTGCTCAACCGCCGCCTTGTGCCGCTGTTGTCGCTGCTCGTTCTTGTGCTCCTGTGGCAGCTTGTCACCATGCTCAAGTTATATCCGGCCTTTATCATCCCGCCGCCGCTGGCTGTCCTGAATAAGTTTGGTCAGGTCATCGCCGACGGCAGTCTATGGCTGCACACCAGCACCACCTTGTTCGCGGTAGTGGTTGGATTGGCGGTAGGCCTGGGCATCGGCGTGATACTTGGCTACCTCATCGCCAAAAATCCGCTGCTGGAAAATCTGCTGTCGCCGCTGATCGTCGCGTTTCAATCCATGCCCGTTGTGGCCTATGCGCCGCTGCTGATTATCTGGTTTGGCAGCGGCCCGACCAGCAAAATTGTCACCAGCGCCTTGATCGTCTTTTTCCCGATGCTGATGAATACCATCGTCGGCATCCGCAATGTGCCCACGCCGCTGCGCGATCTGATGCGCTCAATGAAAGCCACCCGCTGGCAGACTTTTAGCAAATTGGAAATCCCGGCGGCGATGCCTGTGCTCATCGGCGGCTTGAAAATCAGCGCCACTCTGGCCGTGATCGGCGCGGTGGTGGGGGAGTTCGTCAGCGCCAACGCCGGACTCGGTTTTCTCATCAGCCTCGCCCGCAGCCAATATGATACGCCGCTGGTGATTGTGGCCGTCCTCACGCTCACCTTGATTGCTCGTTTGTTGTACAGCGTCGTGTCGCTGTTAGAACGCCGGGTGTTGTCCTGGCAAAAACACGCTCAACGGAATTGAGTCCGTTACCTATTGGCTAGCCCATCATTTATGGACGACCTCCTGCCTGGTTCCCCCTCTCCATCGCAATGGAGAGGGGGTTAGGGGGTGAGGTTAATCATACCTATAAGGGAGTTTTGAATATGTCTCGTCAACGTCTCACAATTTTAGTCCTGCTGCTGCTGCTGACTTTTACCGCATCCGGCGCATTGGCTCAGGAAACGACACCCACGCCTACGGCTGCGGATCAAACGATTTTCCTGACGTTTGTACCTAATATCCAATTTTCACCGTTTTATGTGGCGCTCGAAAAGGGCTATTTCAGCGCAGGCGGCATCAACGCGACGCTGCAATATGGCGATGAACCCGTTGGCGTCGATCTGATCGCCTCGAATCAACTACAATTCGGCTCGATCAGCGGCGAAGAAGTGATTAAAGCCCGCGCCAATGGTCGCCCCATCGTCAGCGTGTATGAGTGGTTCCAGCAGTATCCGATTGGCATCGTCGTCCCGGAAGGATCAGGTATCGAGTCCGTCAAAGACCTCGCCGGTAAAAAAGTCGGCATTCCGGGTCGTTTCGGCGCTAGCTACAACGGCCTGACCGCGCTCCTGGCCGCCAATGGTCTGACCGAAAATGACATCCAGCTTGAACCCATCGGCTTCAACGCGCCCGATGTTTTCTGTGTGGGCGGCGTCGAGGCGGCAGTCGTGTATATCAATAACGAGCCGCTGCAAATCCAGGATCGCATCAAGGCCGGGAATTGCAACAATTATACCGGCGTCAAAGTGTTCCCGGTTTCTGTCGCGGCGGATATGGTCTCCAACGGCATCGCCACCAATGAGGATACGATTGCTAACCATCCCGAATTGGTGCAGGGATTTGTGACCGCGTTCGATCAGGCTGAAAAGGACACCATCAACAACCCGGCGGAAGCCTATTTGTTGAGTGTCAAATATGTTGACAATCTGCCACTGCCCGATGATTTCAAAGCCGCGCTGGAAACTGTCGCTAGAGCACAGGATGAATTTCTGGCAGGCGACCCCAGCCGCCAGGCCATCGCCGACAGCCGCGCCGCACTGTTGGAATCGCTGTCGAGCCAGTTTGATGAAGCGACGTTGGTACAGTTCCATGTGCTGCTGAATACGATTGACCTGTGGGACGCCGATCAACTGGGTTTCAGCGCCGAATATTCGTGGGAAATCACCCAGGAAATTTTGAAGACGATGGGTTTTGTCACCGATCCGATTGACCTGACCAAAGCCTTCACCAACGATTTCCTGCCCGCCGCAGAAGGTTAGACCAGATTTGGATGCTAGAGCATAGAGAGTTGAGAATGCTTTTAAGCCCCCTCCTTGAATTCGGTGAGGGGGTATGTACTTGAAGGTTAAACCATGACCGTTAGTTTGTCCGTGCGGGATGTCACCGCTGTTTATGATGCGCCGGGAGGGGGAACGCTCCCGGCGCTTGATCCGCTCAACTTTACGATTCGTCCGGGCGAATTTGTCTGTCTGGTCGGGCCGAGTGGCTGCGGCAAAAGTACGCTCATCCGCATCCTGGCTGGATTGCAACATCCGACGACGGGCGTGGTCTTGCTCGATGAACAGCCGATTCTGGAACCCTCGGCGCAGGTCGGGTTGATGTTCCAGGATTCGAATCTCATGCCCTGGCGCACGGTGCTGGATAATATCGCGCTGCCATTAGAACTCGCGGGTGTCACCCAGGCAGAACGTTACCAGACTGTCCGCAATTTGCTGCCCACGTTAGGATTAACTGAATTTGCTTTGGCGTTTCCGGCGGAATTGTCGGGCGGGATGGCGCAGCGGGTGGCGTTGGGGCGGGTGCTGGTGCAGCATCCCGGCGTGCTGCTGCTCGATGAACCTTTTGGCGCGCTCGATGCCTTAACTCGCGAACAGATCAGCCTGGAATTGATGCAGTTGCGTTCGGGGCAAACGGTGGTGATGGTGACGCACAATATTCAGGAAGCGGTTTTGCTGGCAGATCGGATTCTGGTGTTCAGCCGCCGCCCCGGACGCATCATTGCCGATATTCCGGTTCCACTGGCACGCCCCCGCGACCTAGAGGTTTCGTATACCGAGGCTTTTGGTGACATCGCCCGCCGCGTCCGCAGCGCGATCAATGACGATTAAATTCTGAATTTTTGAACCACCGAGACGCGAAGGGCACAGAGAAGTATTAAAAAATGAGCCATTAGCTCATTTTAGTTACGATATAAGCAGATTGTACGCCTTTGTTCCCCTCTCTACGAAGTGGGGAGGGGATGAAACTTTACGCTGCCACGACCCGTTTGATACGCAGGGTTAGGCCGAAAGTGCTGCCTTGCTCGGTGCGGCTGCGGACATACACACTGCCACCGTGCGCTTCCGCCACCGATTTGACAATCGCCAAGCCCAAGCCTGTGCCGCGAATTTTGTCGGTATCCGGCGCGCGATAAAAACGCTCGAACAAACGCGATTGCGATTCAATCGGGATGCCGGGGCCGGTGTCGGTGACTTCGATGTGCAGCATTTCGCCGTTGGCAAACGATTTCACGATAATTGTGTCGTGGGGCTTGGTATATTTGGCGGCGTTATCCAGGTAATTGGTGAGCGCGCGTTTGACCCAGCGGCGGTCAACCTGTGCCAGCGGCAAATTGGCCTGAATATCAATTTTGCAATCCAGCGATTTTTCCGCCAGCAGTGGCTTCATTTCGGCGCAGGTTTCGCGGATCATCTCGCCCACGTCCACGTCGTCCATTTTGACATCGTAGCCGTTTTCGATTTGCTCCAGATTCAGCATATCGTTAATCAGGTCTTGCAGGCGGTTGATGCCGTTGGTGGCGATGCCGATAATTTCCAGGGCGGTGGGGTCTTCAGCACTGAAAAACCCTTCCAGTAAATTGAGCGAACTGAGCGCCACACTCAGCGGATTACGCATATCGTGGGCGGCGGCGCGGATGAACTCAGCCCGCTGGATTTCGGCCTCGCGCAAATGGGTGATGTCCTGCACCACGATTACCCAGCCGTCTTTTTTGCGATCCTGATCCACTTGACTCTCGATATACACGGGCGAAATCAGCAGCGACAGCATCCGCCCGCTTTCCAGCGTAACCTGAAATGCTTCGTGACCTTCATCGCGCGAGGAGAGGGCATACAGCAAAGAGTCGCGCACGCGGGGATGCAGCGGTGCTTCGCGCAGCGGCGTCCCAATCAATTTACGGGCGTCCACATCAAAAATCAACTCGGCAGCATGGTTAATCAGGCTCAGGAGGCCGTCCTGATCGGTGGCGATCATGCCGTCGGCGGTGGATTGGAAAACCGCGCCCAGGCGTTTTTCCTGCTCGGCGCTGCTTTCGTATAAACGGGCGTTGTCCAGCGCGACTCCCACCGTATCGGCAATCGCCCGCAGCACCGTCACCATCTCGATGTTAAAGGCATCCGTTTTGTTGCTCATGATGCTCAAAATGCCGATGATTTTGCCGCGCGCGTGCATGGGTGACATCGCAATCGAGCGGAATTTTTCTTCCAGGAAGCGCGGTACGGCCAATTCTTCTGTGCCGTCCAGATCGTTGTCCAGCACGACATCATTGGTGTCAATCACCCGGCCTGACATGCCTTTTCCCAGCGGAATACGCATCGGCGTGGTGACGAAATCATGCAGCCAGCCTTGCTGCGCCCGCAGGACAACCTCGCCCGCGCGCTCGTCGATCAGGCTGATGCCACCGGCTTCTGCCCCGACGACATCCAGTACCGCTTGTAAGGCGGTTTTCAGGGTGCGGTTCAGGTCGAGCGATTGGCTGACCGTCGCCGCAACCGTATTGATCGCCGCAAGTTGGTCTATCCGCCGCTTGACCTCTTCGGTCAATAAGCGGTTCTGTTGAAGCAAACTCTGAATATCTTGCACGTTTATCTCGCAGACTCTTCCAGGCAAAGGATGTTATTATTTGTGAATGAAAACTTGAGTATACCCTATGCACCATATTATCGCGTAGGTAGGAAATTCGTCCTACTAGCTGCTAGTTACCAGTCGTCAGTTTCCAGCCAATGCAAAAGACTGATTTTTGATCCAAAGTTACTCGCCATTATAAACGACGGGTCTCATTGGCTGAATGACTGTGTTACGCTTTGAGCTTTTACTCGTAACTCGTAACTGGCAACTCTCTTGGCGTCTTGACGGTTAAGTTTGTATGATTAAACCCTATTTGCATAGTCCAGGATGGATGCTCCATGACACTTGATTTGCAGGCGATCCGCGCCCAATTCCCGATTCAGGATGCAATTTTTTTCGACAACCCCGCTGGGACGCAGGTTCCCAAAAGGGTAATCGAGGCCGTCAGCAATTACTACCAGACCATGAATGCCAATTCCGGCGGATCGTTCGCCACCAGCCAGCGCACGGATGCGATGGTGAACAACGTGCGCAAAAAAGTAGCCGAATTTTTGAACGCCCCCCGCGCCAGTGAAATCGTCTTTGGGCCGAATTCGACCACCAACAATTTTGGCCTCAGCCGCGCCATTGGGAAAACCTTGTCCGCCGGGGATGAAATCGTCCTCACGCGCATGGATCACGATGCCAACGTCTCGCCCTGGTTGGCGATTGCCCAGGATTACGGCTTGGTCGTGAAGTGGGTCGATATTCACACAGCCGACTGCACCCTCGATATGGACAGTCTGGAAGCGGCGCTCACGGATCGCACCAAAGTTGTGGCAACCGTCCACGCCTCAAACGCCGTCGGCACGATCAATCCGGTTGTCCAAATCGCGGAGATGGCTCATGCCGCCGGAGCCTTGTATGTGGTCGATGCCGTGCAAAGTGCGCCGCATATTCCGATTGATGTGCAGGCCATCGGCTGCGACTTTTTGCTGTGCTCGGCCTATAAATATTATGGCCCACACATCGGCGTGATGTGGGGACGTTATGATTTGCTGGCGAGTTTACCGGCCTATAAAGTCCGGCCTTCCAAAAATGAGCCGCCCTATCGCTGGGAAACCGGCACGGCCAGCTTCGAGACCATCGCCGGCGTGGGGGCAGCCATTGATTACTTCGTGGGTATCGGCCAGCAGTATGGCGCGGATTATGCGGCGCAGTTTCCCGGTTTCACGGGTCGCCGTCTGGAATTGAAAACCGCGATGGCCGCGCTGGGCGATTATGAACGCGAGTTGGTGGCGCACCTGATCCAAGTGCTGCAAACATTCCCGGACATCACCATCGCCGGAATCACCGATCCTGCCCGCTATCACGAGCGCGTCCCGACGGTGGTTTTCACCAAAACTGGGCATACGCCTGAAGCGATTGCCGAACATCTGGCCGCGAACAATATCTACGTCTGGGATGGCAATTACTACGCGGTGGAAATCATGAACCGCTTGGGGAACAGCGAAAACGGCATGGTACGGGTTGGCCTCGCACATTACAACACCCACGATGAAATTGATCGTCTCGGTGAGGCTTTACGGTTGCTCTAAGCTTTTAGCAGTTAGCGATTAGCAAAGACGAATAAATGCATTGGCAGTAATTAGCTCTGCTGCCGCTATAGTCGCCATAAAATAATGATGGTTTGTAGCGGCGGCAGCGGCGGCGGTCAAGTCGGTTTGGACGATGATTGTCAAGGATTGCTCATCATTGAGCGTAGTTTATGTCGCCGTTGTCGTCGTCGGCGAGACTACAAGCTGATGACAACGAATCCTTATTTGCGGAATATGCGGCGGATACTACATTCGCTTCGCTCGCAGCAATTGCAATCTGCCGAATATGCTTGCGATTCCGCAAATTCCGCCGATTCTGCATCAGCAAAATAAGCCAATTCGGCAATCCGTGTTCAGGCGCACCATGAAAATCAGTATCAGTATGCCACAGATTCAATATTAAAGGTGAAACATTTGTTCGAACATTTGTTTCGATTTTGAGGGAGAGGCGGTTGGAAAACGGTTAGAAGTGCAAAAAGTGTTGGATGCGAAGGTGTCCAGGGCGTTCAGTTGAACGCCCCTACGATATGCTTTGATTTTTTAGCTATCGACTAATGACTATCGACTATCCAATAATCTCTTTCGAAATCGCCGCAGCCAACTGCGCCGTGACCAGTTCCAGCATCAGCACATTTTCCTGGGTGATGGAGTTGGGCATCTCGCGGCAGGCGATCAGCACGCCATAACGGTTGCCGCCGAAAATTACCGGGACGCACACTGCTGCGCCCAGGCGGCCTTTCGCCACCAATGGATAATTGGGCGAGTCCTGCGGGCCAGTGATACGGCTTTGCCCATTTTGCGCCACCCACATCAGCAGATCGTCGGGCGCGGCGGCTTTGGGCGCTACCGCCTGGATTGGGGCAGGGCCATCCTGTGCCTTGAGGGTTACAGTCGGCGGATTGGTATTTTCGAGGCGGTAAAAAGCCACGTAATCGTAGCCCAGGTCTTTGCAGGCGGCGACGGCGGCCTGCTGCTTGCCCATTTCGCCGGATGCTTTACGCAGTTCCTTGGCGAAACTGCGCACGGCGGGCAGGCTGTCCGCCCGCAGGGTTTCAAGCTGGCGATCCGACATCAAACGGGCAATGCGCTTGATGAGGTCGTTATTTTCAAAAGGTTCAGTGCTGATTTCATCGGCTTGCCCCGGCATCCCGAAATCGGCTTCTTCATCGACCAGGACGATGAACAGTCGCGGGTAGCTGTGGCGTAAGTCCTGGATGAATTCGTAGATATAGCCCAGGCCGTTATCGAGTACAAGCACGTCAATATGCTGGTCACGGTCAGCCAGGATGTTAAAAGCATCGCCAGTATCGGAAACCATCTGAACGCGGAAATCTTTATATGCCGAGAGATTTTTATAATAACGGCTGGCGTTTTCGCGCTGTACCGCGACTAATACATCAACATTCGACATGCTTCATTCCTCACTGTAGATGGGTAGTTCTCATCCGATTATAGCAGGTGCGCCAAAAAAGTTGGCCTATGGATTCTGGTTGGCAACCACAAGTGTCAGCAGAACCAGTTGGCGCAGCCCGTCGGCAATCGGCTGGGTTTCAATATATTCGTCAAGCCGGTGGGCGTTTCCACCCCGTGTAACGCCGATGGTCACAGCCGGTACACCCTGTGATAACGGGACATTCGCGTCGGTGCTGCCATTTTCCAAAGTGCCCTGGATGCCGACCCGCGTCAGCACCGCCATCGCCGTTTGTACCAGGGGATGTTCCGGCGCGATTGACCCGGCAGGCCGATCTCCGACCACCTCAATCGTGAAGGGCATATAGGGTTTTGATACGGCGTCCACCTGCGCCCGGACTTCTTGTTCGAAGGCCACCAGGGTGCTCGATTCTTCCGAACGCATATCTAACCATAAACTGGCTTTGGTGGCAATAGCGTTAATGGTCTGGCCGCCGTCGATCATGCCGATATTATAAGTCGTGCGCGGCGTTTGCGGTGGGCGCAAGGCCGTGATGCGCGCGCCCAGTTCGACGATCCCATGAATCGCGCTGGCGCGTCCATAATTCAGCCAACTGTGCCCACCCTCAGCCGTCGCGCTGATGTGCAGCCGCCGCACCGCGATCCCGGCGTGGTAGACGTGCCCGAATGCCATGCCTTCCAGGTTGATGACCTGGCAGATATGGGGCTTCAACTGGGCGAACGCGGCCTTCATGCCACCGAGGTCGCCCAGGCCTTCTTCGCGTGTGTTGGCGACGAACCAGATGTCGCGCGCCGGAATGATTTTTAAGCTTTGCAGGATGTTCGCCAACCCCAATAACCCCGCGACACCCATGCTGTTGTCGCCCAGGCCGGGGCCATAAATCAGGTCATTTTCGCGGCGGATTTGCAGGTCGGTCTGCTCGTCAAAAACGGTGTCGGTATGGGCGGAGATCATCACGCCCGGTTTCTGGATTCCGGGCAGTAAGCCATAAACATTGAATAATTCGTCGATCAGAATCGCTTGCAGCCCGATAGTTTTGAATTGTTCGGCGACATAGCGCGCGCGGGCGCTTTCGTTAAAAGTCGGTGCGGGGATTTGTTGGATGGCAATCCCTTGCTCGATGACATATTGCGTTTGCGCAGGGAGCCAAAGCCAATCCAGCGATTTGTCGAGTTGTTCGACAGTATGTTTCATTGATTATTCCAGAGCTGGTAGATTTAATGGTATTGACTAGAGATTATGACATATGACGCCCTAAATTGCTGTTTTCTGTGACCATCAGGGGGTTTCAAGGTGTTTAAAAGCTCGGTATAATGCCCATACCCTGAAAATCTGGTCAACATACGCGCCAATCACTCGGCTACATCGGAGGTGCTATTGTATGGAGGCGG
>JBDTNB010000119.1:0-22117 GCA_039933955.1 Chloroflexota bacterium | reverse complement strand
GGGGCGTGTGCCGCGTTACGAAGACCTGGATTGGCGCGGACTTGAAAACTTCACCCAGGAAGATTTCAACAATGTGATGTCGATTGACAAGGAATCATGGAAACAGGAAATCCTGTCGCACGAAGAATTGTTCATCAAGTTGTATGACCGTATGCCCAAAGAACTGCTGTCGGTGCGCGAACTGCTGATCTCCAGCCTGTGGAGTGATTCGAAATGGGCAAGCCGCCAGGAATAAGCCTGACCTCTCCCGATAATTAACCCAAAAGCGTGTGAGCAAAATTGCTCACACGCTTTTTTATTTAGAGGTTAGCTCAGGTACGATCTCAGGCATAACGGATGCTTCTCCATCCATATAGGGCAAATGAATTTTGCCGATTGAGAGCGCGCTCTTTATAATTGACTTCGTTTAGTGAAGAGTGCAATTTTTAAGGAGAGTTTTTCATGACAGACGAGGCTTTTGTCCCGGCGGCGAGTGAATGGTATTACCCGTCGGACGAGGTTGTTAAAAAATCGCACGTCCCGGATTACGAGGCAGTTTATAACGAGGCCGTCAAAGACCCGGAGGCTTTCTGGGCGAAACGAGCGGACACCCTGGAGTGGTATCAAAAATGGGACAATGTACTGGATCAGAGTAACCCACCGTTCTACAAATGGTTCGTCGGCGGCAAGACTAACATCGTACTGAATGCGCTTGACCGGCATATCAAAACCTGGCGCAAAAATAAATTGGCACTGATCTGGGAAGGCGAACCGGGCGACAAACGCACCTACTCCTATTGGCGGCTGTGGCAGGAAGTCAATAAATTCGGAAACGTACTACGCAGCATGGGCGTCAAAAAAGGGGATCGTGTCACGATCTATATGGGTCGCACGCCGGAACTAATGATCGCGATGCTGGCCTGTGCCAAAATCGGCGCGGTACACAGCGTGATCTACGGCGGATTTTCGGAACAAGCGATTGCAGATCGCATCGAAGACGCGCAAAGCCGGGTGCTGGTCACATCGGATGGAGCGTGGCTGCGCGGCAACATCGTCAAACTGAAAGATATTGTTGACGAGGCCGTCCACAAATCGCCGATTGTCGAGCATGTCATCGTCTATAAGCGTACCGAACAAGCAATCCACATGGAGACCGGACGCGATTATTGGTGGCATGATTTGATGGCGCTGCCGATTGCCAGCAATGTTTGCGAGACCGAAGTCATGGATGCGGAAGACCCACTCTTCATCCTCTACACCAGCGGGACAACCGGCAAACCAAAAGGCATCCTGCATACACACGGCGGTTATCAGGTGTACACCTCGACCACGCTGGAGTGGACGTTCGACATGAAAGACGATGACCGCTGGTGGTGTGCGGCTGATCCAGGTTGGATCACCGGACACAGTTATATCGTGTATGCCCCGTTGATTCTGGGCGCGACAGAATTCATGTACGAAGGTGCGCCGACCTTCCCCTATCCCAACCGCTGGTGGAAGCTGGTCGAAGAATATGGCATCACAATTCTCTACACTGCGCCGACGGCCATTCGCGGCCTGATGCGCTTTGGGGATGCATGGCCGAACCGCCATAATCTGAGCAGCCTGCGTTTGCTTGGCTCGGTGGGTGAACCGATTAACCCAGAAGCCTGGAAATGGTATTATGAAGTAATAGGTAATAATAATTGTCCCGTAATAGATACTTGGTGGCAAACAGAGTCGGGTGGATATTTAATCACTCCATTTCCCTCAGTTGCACTCAAACCGGGCAGTGCCACCCGTCCTTTCCCTGGCATCGTGGCGGATGTCGTAGATGACGAAGGCAATAGCTGCGCACCAGGTACAGAAGGCAAACTGGTTATCAAAACACCCTGGCCGGGAATGCTGCGTACCATTTACGGTGATGCAGACCGTTACATCAAACAATACTGGAGCGCATTCCCCGGCAAAATGTGGTATCTGGCCGGGGACGCTGCCCGTAAAGATGAGGATGGCTATTTCTGGATTATTGGCCGCATGGATGAGGTCATCAAGGTTTCCGGCTATCGTCTTGGCACGGCTGAAATTGAATCGGGTTTAGTAGCCCATCCTGCGGTGGCAGAAGCGGCAGCAATTGGCGTACCGGATGAGATACGCGGCAATGTAATTTATGCCTATTGCATCCTGCGAAATGGTTTCCAGGGCAGCGAAAAACTAGTTGATGAACTCAAAGAACATATCAAACACGCTATCGGGCCGATTGCCGTGCCGAGCAAAATTGAGTTCGTGTCGGTGCTTCCGAAAACCCGCAGTGGCAAAATTATGCGAAGGGTCTTGAAGGCACGAGCTACTGGAATGCCTGAAGGCGATATTTCAACCCTGGAAGAATAGACTATTTTTTGTGGGGCGGATCAGCATATCCGCCCTCATCATTTTAGAGAATCAAAATATACTTGAATAATTCCAGCTATCATTTCCGCTTTTCTATCTCCGAATTGCCAGCTAAACCAATCCATTGCATCCTTTTTACCTTTGGCAGTATTGCAGGAGAGACACACCGGAACGCAATTTTTTGCAACTGTACCTGGGCAGTTTGGATGGGAGACGGGAATATAATGATCGAGCGTTTTCTTCTTTTTATCATTGCCAAACGCATCGCCGCAATACGCACATTTTCCATGCCAATAATCTACAGCTTTTCGCCATTCCGCCCTCGTAAGCGTAGCGGGCAATTCCATTTCCCTCGCTCGGCGCCGTTGTTCCCGAACAGTAGATTTCTCTGGGTTATTTAATCGCCATTGCCGGGAATATTCGCGAATACTCGCGCCATGTATGATATACCTTTGACGATCATATTCTTTCGCTCGATCTGTATTCTCGGCATACCAATATTTACGCTTCTTTCGAGAATGAGCAGCATTTTTGACGTACCAGGCACGATGCGAGGCGCGACGGCATTCTTTATTATTTTGATGCCACTCCCGATTCTTTTCCAGTAAATAATCGCGGTGTTCCCAATAATAATTGTAGTTTTGCTCTGCTACCTTATCAGGGTTTTCATCGCGCCATTTTTGGGTATTTTGACTGCGACAAAGCTTACACTGCGAAGTTAAACCGTAACGACCACCCTTAGTAGGCGTAAAATATTCAATCGTGGCAGGATATGTAGTACCGCATTTCGAACAGGATTTGAGGATGTTTGGGTCGATATTAACTTCAACAACCTTTTTTTGATTCTGCTCAAGCGTGCAAGACCGACAGCGAGATGTTAAGCCATAACGCCCTGAGGCTAGCGGGTAAAAGTGTTCAGTAGTTGCTGGATATTCGATTTTACATCCCGTACAGCGTTTCAGAGTATGCGTGTCATTTAATGGTGCAACATGATAATTTTTATCCTGCGCACGGCGACACTGTTTACATATCGAACGTAAACCGTCTTTCACTTGCTTATGAGCATTAAAATATTCCCGTGTGGCGGGGAATTCCTGCTTACATTTGCTACAGCGTTTGGTATCCATTGACCCTGATTTTCACCTCTATTGGTCAGGATTATAGCTGACGATTGCCCTCTGATAGTAAGAATTTGGTAGCCAAGTTGTGAATAACGTTTTAGTCTCACAAGCCGCTGAAAGGAGTTTACGATGATGAAACGTTTACTGGTCACGTTGCTCATGCTCACCGCACTCAGCACCGGGGTACTAACCACCCAGGCACAGGACAATATTGTACTGACGGTGGAAGTGCCCCCTTATCGAGGGGATGGTTATGATTCGGCGTATTTCGATGCGTTCCGTACAGCCCATCCAGGTGTGGATGTAGTCGTCATACAGCAGGATCAAGAAAAATCCTACCCACCCTCACCTGCCTGGAATTCGCTCGATGAACATCTCAACAGCGTAAGCGAGTATGTCGCCAGCGCGGATGTATTATTCGTCAGCCTGGATACTTTTCTGACTCAGGAAAGCACCCGCGCAGGTTATTGGCGTGATTTAAAGCCGCTGGTATTGGCTGACCCCGATTTGGCCGAAGCGAACTTTTACCCAGCGGCATGGCGCGCGTATCAATGGGATGGCGGCATGTGGGCACTGCCGATAGCCCTGCGACTGAATGTATTGACTTACGACCCCACCGCCTTCGATAAAGCCGGACTCACCTATCCTGATGAGCATTGGGGACTGGATAACTTCATCACAGCGGCGACGACACTGACCGAACGTGATAAAAATGGGGTTCCAACCAAACCGGGATGCATTTGCGATGATGGCCTCATTTTTAATAGTTTATTAGGCGGTGGACTGAAGGACGCCAATGATTCGCCACAGTTAGATAGCCCCGAATTAGCCACTCTGATGGACAAATGGTCGCCAATCAGCGCGCAAATTTATCCTCCGAATGGTTATTCATCCGAAGGTGTGCCGATACAGATGTCGGGTGTTTATGGCCTGACTCTCAACACGCAAGACCCGATGGTGAGCGCGCAGATGCCGGGGAAAATCACCAGCGCATATCTAGAAGGATTCGGTGTCAGTGCGGGCAGTATTCATCCAGAAATGGCGTTTGAATTAGTGAAATTTCTGGCGCAAAATCCGCGTAATACATTTGGTATCCCCGGCCAGTTTCCGAGTTTAAGAACAGCTAACCCCAGCGGCAGCGAAAACATCAACACCTTTTCGCCGGAAAATCAGACATTCATTGATGCGGCGCTGGACAATGCGCTGGGCGGGGCCGACTTTTTGTTTTTCAATTACGTGTATGCGGCAGAAAATAACATGCGCACCAATCATGTAGACGGGCATACCGCTTTACAAGATGCGCAGGCAAAAGCACTAGCAAATCTGGAAGCAGCCTCGCAATGGACAGGCGCGCAAAATCTGATGGTGGCTACCTCTGCCCCAACACCCAGTTTTGGCGTGGATGAAATTATCCTGCACTTTGGCATCAGCCAGCAGGAGGTTAAAAATCCAAAGGATTGGGAGCGGGTCGCGCAGGCCTTCGCGGCGAGTGATCCGCAGGTAGGACAGGTCGCAGTTGATTATCAGGGGATGGATTATCAAGGCTTCATCGACAACAACGACTGCTACTATCTGACCTATGATGGCGCAGACGCCTATCGCATCCCGGATTACATCAACCTTGATCCCTACACAAACGCTGACCCAGATTTTATTCCGAGCGATTTCCTTCCGGGGGCATTAGATGCGATGCAGGTGAACGGCAAAATCTGGGGTTATCCGTTGTCGATGCAGGTGGTGGCGCTGATGTATGATCCCGCCAATTTTCAAAAAGCAGGCGTACCGCTGCCGGGAGCGGTCTGGACGATAAATGATTTTGCGGATGCTGTGCAGGCTTTTCAAAACGCAGATTTAGGGATAGCAGCATTTACCCCGCGTAATTATGCGCCGGGTGATGATTTCCTGATGCTGATTGCAGCTTACGGCGGCCTGCCAATTGATTACCGAACCGATCCACCAACCATCAATTTTACGAAGCCGGATACGGTCAGCGCCGTCCGGCAGGTGCTTGATCTGGCGAAAAGCGGCACAATCCGTTACACCAAACTCGGAACCTTCAGCTTTACAGATACATCGGGCGGAGGGGTGCTTAATCCGGTACAGATGGACGGCAGCAATCTCTCATTGAAAGGCTATAATTCGGTCAATTTTCCGCAAAACAGCGCCTACTCGACGATGTTGGTGGGCGACGTGGGCGGCATGTTTATCAGCAAACACGCGCAAAACCCGGATGCCTGTTACCGCTGGATGGCGACAGTTGCCGCGCATCCTGAATTATTGCCGGGGGTGATGCCCGCGCGAGCAGCGGCGATCAACGACCCGGTTTTGCTGGCGGCGCAGGGCGAAAATGCAGTTTCACTCGATCAGGAATTCGCTCATTTATTGACGGCTCCCAATACCGTGATATTTCACTCTGGTATGGGCGGCGGGGGCGTCTATTCAGTTGAGATGTTCTATATTTATCAATGGCTGGGACGGGCATTCGATGCTTATGTGCTGGATATCGCTGACCTGGATACAGTGCTGGCAGATGCCCAAAGTAAAGCCGATGATTTTGTAAGCTGCGTAAATAAAATCCCAGCACTGAGCGCCGACGCAGGGGAAGCTGAAATGAGCGCCTACTATGATGGCCTCGCAGCCTGCATGAAATTGGCCGATCCGGCAATGGCGGCTGAACAGGAAGCCTTATCCAGCGGAACACGATAAAAGAGAAACGTTAAAAACTTCAGTGGAGGCGGCGAGTATGGGGTATGTTGGTGGGGAGCAGCACACGAAAAGTGCTGCCCTTCCCCACCACACTTTCAACTTCAATCTTGCCGTCAACCATTTCGATGATGCGGCGCGCGATAGACAACCCCAAACCGGTGCTGCCTTCATCCGATGAACGAGCTTTGTCGCCTCGGAAAAAATATTCAAATATCAAGGGAAAATCGTCTTGCGAAATACCAATGCCGGTATCCACAACCTCGATAGCCAACATGGTAACAATCAAGCGAGTTCGCAGGGTAATCGAACCATTTTCAGATGTATATTGCACGGCGTTTTCGATCAATTTCGATAAGGCGCGTTGTAGATTCGCTCGATTGGCGATTACCGGCGGCGGTTTAGACATCAAATCGATGTTCATGTGAAGATTTTTGCGTTCCATGCTGTACTGAAAATCTTGAACCAGATTAGTCAAGAGGCTGTCGACATCTACCAATGTTAACGTCGGATCGGGGGTAGCATCGAGGCGCGACAGCATAAGAATATCATCCAGCATTTTGCTGAGGCGCTGCACCTGCACATTAATTTGCTCCGCTTTTTCCTCGCGCGCCAGGGGGTCATCTGTCCGAGCAAGTAGATAGGCACTGGTATTCACAATGGCAAGCGGCGTGCGGAAATCGTGTGAAAGATCGGTAATCAAACGGGTGAGGAGTTCATGATTGGCGGCTGCGAGGGCAAGCTGCTGGCGGTCTGCTTCCAGCACATTACGTTGATAGGCTACAAAAACGATAAAAAGCTGCACCAGGCTCATATAGACGACTAAATCTTTAAGGATGTCGTCGGGCATATCGCCAATAACGGCAGCAAAAACCACCAGCAAAATGATATTCACTGCACACAGTAAAATCGTCTCCCACATGGAAAACAACAATGTCCCGCATAAGGACAGCAGCACCAGCAGTGAAATTTCAAGATGCGGTGGATCAGAGGAAAAGGCATTTACCAGGATGGCAACAATCCCAATCGCAATCAGCAGATAACTCACAAACCGGAAATTCCCGGTGATTCGATTCACAATATAAACGAGCAGCGCCGACGCAAAACCCATTATAACCGAGCTAAAGGTAGTCGATATGGGCAGCTTTTCTATTGGGGAAACGGCGAGTTGCACAACCAATATGACCAGTGTGGTCGGAATGATAATCACCAGGATGCGATTTAATACACGAGCGCGCCGCATTGTTTCGGGGTCATCAATGGAGTTGGGTGGTTGGACGACTTTCTCCCATAGGGCGTGCAAACGCTGCCCCATACGAGCCAACCAATACTGAGCGGATTCAATCCGCTGTCGATTCATTACAAAGGTTCCTTTGGATGTGTTTGTGAGCTTGAGGCGTTGTATAAACATGCGTATTACACATCATTACGCAACATTTTATCACCAGATACAAACCCTGACCATTACCAAGTCCATAAAAAAAAGTGGGCAGAGTCCATAATGACATAATGTCGGCAATCATTCATTCGTATCATAATGCATAAAATATTCCCCCAATTTTGCAGGGATTTCTTAACGAATATTTACAGATTTCCTATATCAATTCTGATGCTTTGTTGTAGAATCATCTTATCAGTAGGGGTGACACCATGTCGCTCCTTTATCTTGTATTGGCCTTTAGTTGTTACAGAGGGAGACCCGTAAAACTCGATGAACACTGTCCTCATGGACACCGTTTTGCATAACCCCAACACCCAGACCCCCGCACTCGTACTTGATTTCGATGTTATTCAGCAAACCTACACCCGATTCCTCGACGCCTTCCCTGGCGGGCAGATTTTTTATGCCATGAAAGCCAACGCCAATCAGCAGATTGTGCAGTTGGTGGTGGATCGACATGGCGGCCTGGAAATTGCGTCGCTGGCGGAGCTGGAGCGTGCGCTGGACGCAGGTGCTGTCGGCGAGCAGATTATTTGCAGTAACCCGATCAAGAATCCGGTTTTCCTGCAACGGATGTACCAGGCAGGCGTGTACGCGATGGTCGTGGACTCGACTTACGAGGTCGAAAAAGTAGCACAGTATGCGCCCGGCAGCCGCATTTATGTCCGGCTGGCGGTGGATAATCACGGCAGCGTGCTCCCGTTAGCGGGTAAGTTCGGCGTGAGTGGCGAAGAAGCCCTGGCGCTGTTCGATATGGCACGCGAATTAGGCTTGCAGCCAATCGGCCTGTCGTTCCATGTGGGTTCGCAATGTTTGTCAGTCAATAACTGGGTCAACGCCGTCCACACCTGTGGTGAAATCTGGCGCGAAGCCGCAGCACGCGGCCACGAGTTTAATTTCCTGGACATCGGCGGCGGTTTCCCGGCGGGACATTATCACGATGAGAGCATCCCGACGATTGAACGCATCGGCGCGGTAACAATGGAAGCGATTGAAGAATTTATCCCGCAATCCCCGAACCTGATGCTGGTGCTAGAACCGGGACGCGGCTTGGTCGGCGAGTCAGGCCGGTTGATGGTGACAGTAGTCGGCAAAGCCAAGCGCGGCGACGCGATGTGGTTATATCTGGACGCGGGCGTGTTCAACGGTCTGATGGAAACCTACGAAGGCTTCCCGCCGGTTGTGAGTCTGCTGGATGAACCCGAAGGTGACAGCAGCGAACGCTATACATTGGCTGGGCCAAGCTGCGATAGCTGCGATGTGGTCGCACGCAACCTGCTCATGCCGGAAATCAACATCGGCGACAAGCTGGTGTTCTTCGATGCGGGCGCGTACACCAACGAATATGCGGTAGCCTTCAACGGCTTCCCGATTCCGGGTGTGATTGCGCTGAATGCCGAGCGTATGGCGTCAGCGATCTAATTTCAAATAAGCGAATGAATAAAAAAAGACGATCCACGATGGATCGTCTTTTTTTATCCCCTACCCTACCCTCTCCCCGCTTCGCAAGGCGGGGAATACCCAGAATTTCATGTATAGGGTTATGGTTTAAGCGAAGCCATTGATCTGCAAATTGGAAAATGTGGTGTTTGTAGGGTTGTACAAAACCTGGAAAAAACATTCGCCGCCATCCATGACGAAAATCAACGATTCCTGCCAATTATCAAAATCATTGACGCAGAAAAAGTTGGTGTAAATCAGCGGCTGACCGTCGGCAAAAGTGACACCGAAATACTGGCGCTTGTAACCGTCCAGTTTGTCGATCATGCCATAGGCATAATTATCGGGCGTCAGGGTAGCTTTCAGGAATGGCACGAGTCCGGTTTCGAGTTCGCTGATTTGCGCTTCAGTGGGCGTCCAATAACTGACAATCGGATCGTTGAATTCATAATTCAGTCCGGCCTGCGCAGTATTTGCCCCGGTGAAAATCACGCCTTCATAATCGCCAGTCGTGATATGCGTATTCGCATTCGCGCTCGTACCGGCAAAAAAGTCTAGCACGCTGCAACCAGAAATCATGAACAGCGCCAGTACGAGCGCAAAAATCGTCCGCTTCATTGAAATACCCTATCCATTTTATGCTTCACTGAATCTTAAACGTTGGCATCAGGGTATTTGTTCCAGGATTGAAATTCAATACAGGCTGGCGTGATTTTCAGGATATTGCGGCGGGTACTTTTTCAGTGTGTTCGGCAACAACGCGATGGGCTTCTTCCACCGTATCCACAAAGTAAACATTATTCGCCAATTTGGGAGCAGCGCGCCGTCCCAGATCGACGATGACGCGCGTGAACATGCTGGCTTTGACCACGATGCGTAAATCCAGATTGGGCGGCAGATTATTGTTGGCATAACGCATCGCCGGAAGGATGATACCGGGAGTCGAAATCACCTTAGAGCGATCCATGATACTATGGACAGGATGCGTCACCGTCCGCGCCATGCGCCCAAACTCATCGGTTCCCTGAATATAGTCTTCCATTTTGAGATGACCGCTATAAATCTGGCGGAGGATCGTTTGCGCTTCGTCGTCCCATACCACTTGAACTGGCATCAATGTGTCCTTTGTGCAGCGAATTTATGAGTCTATGATACTTCAAATCAACTGTAATCATCCTTAATTTTCCGCGAATTTCCGCTCACTGCAAAAATTGGTTGTATAATCTGCGAAAGCACATTTGTGAGGAAAAGCACAATGTCCGCAACACCCCACCCTACCTCGTTGATCGAAAAACCTAACCGGCGTGAGTTTTTCTATTACCTGGGCGGTGCGAGTCTGATGCTGCTCGGCGCGGGGAGTATCGGCGTGCTGGCGCGATTTTTGAATCCGCCTCAAACGAACACTTCACAGCATAAGATTTTTGAAGTCGATTTAACAAAAATACCGGAAGTTGGAAAATGGCCGGTTGCGTTTCCGGCTGGTCGCTATTGGTTGGTGCATGTCGATGAAGGACTGATTGCTTTATACGGCGCATGTTCTTTTATGAGAGGTTTGATGCGGGAAGGGTGTCTTCCCAAGTGGGTTCCAACCAATAACCGTTTTGAGTGTCCGTGCTGCGGGTCAAAATACCAACTGGATGGAACATGGATTGAAGGGCCAGCACAGCGTGGATTGGATCGTTATTTTATCGAAGTGACCACTCCAAATGGCGTTATCACCACACCGCCGGATGGTGCGCCGGTCAATATTGAGGGCGCGACAAAGATTGTCGTTGATACCAACCGCCTCATTTATGGGCAGCCCCGTCCAAGTTGATAGTAGGAGAATCGACATGACAACACTTAAAACTTCAAAACCTAACCGGCGTGAGTTTTTGTATTACCTGGGCGGCGCGAGTCTGATGCTGCTCGGCGCGGGCAGGCACATCCTTCAAAAGGTGGAGAAAATCAGGGAAGCCTAATTCCGCAAGTAAAATTACGTATCGGTTAAGGTTAAATGCAGCATTTAAGAAAAAATGATGCCTAACAGCCGGAGCATGGGGATAATTTTCACCTCCTATTGCTTGGAATGTGACGACAAGAAGCGGAGTGTTTGTAATTTCGGGGCACGATATGCTGAGGGCTGACACAAAATTTAGCAACTGGAGCAAGCAGCCATGCACATTACCGGCGAACCGAACATTCTGTATTTTGGAACCCCTGTCGTCGTCCTGAGCACGCTCAATGAAGATGGTTCGTACAACCTCGCGCCGATGTCGTCAGCCTTCTGGCTGGGATGGCGTTGTATGCTCGGTTTGGGCGCGCGAGCAAAAACGGCGCAAAATATGCTGCGTACCGGGCAGTGCGTCCTCAATCTGGCGTCTGTCGATAATGTAGGCGCGGTCAATCGCCTCGCGAAAACCACCGGCTCGAATCCTGTGCCGGAGGGAAAAGCCAAGCGCGGTTATCGTTACAAGCCAGACAAATTTGGCATTTCAGGATTTACGCCCGTTCCATCGGAGACCGTTGAAGCCCCGCGTGTGTTGGAATGCCCGGTGCAAATGGAAGCAGTTGTCGAAGGGCAGCACTGGATTTCCGAAGATGATCCCAACCAAAAAGGCAATATCGTGTGTTTCGAGGTGCGGATTCTGCGGGTTCATCTCGACGAGTCGATTTTGATGAACGGCGACCCCAACCGCGTCGATCCTGATAAATGGCGTCCACTCATCATGAGTTTTCAGAAATTTTATGGGCTTGGCGAGGGTGAAGTCCACGAATCGACTCTAGCAGAAATCCCGGAGATTATGTATCGCAGCCCCGATGTGGATCGCGCACGGGAATTCATGGGCGTTCAGGTATAAAAATAAAAGGGCGCAGCCGAAATCGACTGCGCCCCACTTATTACACATCCCTCAATTAAGCGATAGCGACTTCCACCGACTGGATGGGTGGCAAAAAATCGGCCAGCACTTCCCAGGTGTCACCGTCATCGCGGCTGTAGAAGAGTTGGCCGGTATCCGTACCGGCATAAAGTCCGGCGGGTTCCAGGTTGTCGGCGACCATCGCCTCGCGCAGGACAACGACGTGCGCGTTGGCCGGAAGACCGGTTGTAATCCGCTGCCAGTTTTCTCCACCATCCCGACTGCGCCAGACCGCCGCCTGACCGTCTACACTCATGCGGAACTGGTCACTCTCCTCCAGCATCACATAAATCGTCTGCGGGTCGTGGGGATGGATGACGATGGGAAAACCGAAACGGCTCGGCAGCTTGCCCTCGCCGATGTCAATCCAGTCGTCGCCGCGATCATCGCTGCGATACACACCGCAGTGATTTTGCTGGAAGAGCACATCGGGATAGGCAGGATGAAGCGCAAGCTTGTGGACACACTGCCCAAACTCAGGATAGGTTTTGGCCTCAAAATCTGCCAGGACATTTTTGTTGCGCGGCTGCCAGGTCTGTCCACCGTCGTCGGTGCGATAAACGCCCGCCGCCGAGATCGCCACATACATCCGCTTAGGATCGCGCGGATCGAGTACGATGCTGTGGAGGCACAGGCCGCCTGCACCGGGATTCCATTTGCCGCGCTGGGGATGATCGTAGAGACTCTCGTTGAGTACCCAGCTTTCGCCGCGATCTGTCGATTTGAACAGCGACGCAGGCTGTACTCCGGCATACAACACCCCCGGTTCCTCTGGCCGCCCTGGCTCGATATTCCATACCTTGAGCACTTCTTCCGGCGTCGTCGGGATTCCCTTACCCGAATAGGCTTCTTCGGGTGTGCCACCGGGTCGTCCCGAAGCTGATGGCCGCGAAAATTTAGGTGCTCCCAGCCCCTGCTTCCAGGTCTTACCCAGGTCATCTGAGTGATGGGTAGTCGAGCCAAATGAAAAATGGTTGAGGGCCGCGTGCAATCGCCCATCGCGAGTATCCATGACCATGTGCATCATGTTCCAGCCCTTGAACAGCACATCACTCACTGACCATTGCTTGCGAGTCTTGTCGCTGGTGAAAATGAATCCACCCTTGCGCGTACCGACCAGGATTCTGACTTGCGGTTGAGCAGCCATTGGAATCTCCTTAACTGACTTAGGTGGCAATCACGTTAGGATCGGCTTACCTGATCCCTTGTAACACCATATTAGCTCATCCGTTCTGAACTGTCAAAACAGGGTACAGTTGCGCCGGTACATTCCGCAAAAAGGGCGCAGTCGTTATCGGCTGCGCCCCTTTGCGAATCAGGACAGGGCAAGCCGTATCCCTACTTGTGATAGTAGGTTGACCAGCCCAGATATTTGTTGAACGCCTCGTTGATGACCCGCCCGACGCGCTGCTGATTCACCGAAACATGATGCTCGAAGCCGCGTTCGCAAATGTAGGCCAGGAGTTCCTGGAAGCGCGGCACTTGTACCACACCATAACCGCCGAAGGTGTCAATCGGGTCGTCGGTGAACTGCCCTTCCCCGGTGTAGGCGGTGATTGTCCCGGCGAAGTCATCGGTGGCGATACGGAGATAGGTGAAAGGATTCTTTTTCACACGCCCATAAATCGTGCCGTAGGTGTTCTCTTTGCCGACGGTTCCGGCGATGATTTCCTGGAAGTCCATCACCGGGATGTCATCGACAAAAATATCTTTGGGCAAATTGGAACAGTGGAAAACGACACCCTTGTCGGGGTCTTCGCCATAGTTATTGTTCCAGTCAACCAGCGCTGATGGACGACCACTCGCCAATTGCAGCGCCAGCATCGCCAACGCGCCGACAATATCAGTTTCGCAGGCTGCCGGATTGAGCTTATTGCTGCTCATGCTCATCAATGTGCAGGGGACGACGCCGAAATATTCTTCCATGCTCGTCCAGCACTGAATGGCCGTCGCGTCGAGTTCGTTCGAGTCCACCCAGCGATCCAGCACGACGCCAAATTTCGCCATGCGATACAGCGATAAATCGGGCACATTTTTGGTCTGGGCATAATTTTTGATGGCTTCCAGTTTGCCCTGAACAATTTCGTCGGTATCCGCCAGCCGGTCAATCTGCCCGAAGACTTCCGACAAATCGAGGGTCTCTACGCTGATTCCGGCGTGATCCAGCAATTTTTCGCTGAAGCGCACGGTCTTGAATTCTTTGGGGCGTGCGCCCATCATGCCTACGCGCGCAGTTCGCATCCCGCGCACGACACGGCAGACACCGGCGAAGGCTTGCAAATCAGCCATGAAGACATCGGTTGTCGGATCCATCGTGTGATTGGTGGTCAGCGTATAGGGAATGTTGTATTGGTGCAGGTTGTTGCAGGCGCTCATCTTGCCGCAAAAACTGTCGCGGCGAAATTTGATGTCCATTTTGGTGGCGTCATCGGGGAAAGCATGGATCAGCACCGGGACATTCAGGTTGGCGAAGCGCAGGGTGTTGGCGATGGCACGTTCGTCGCCGAAATTCGGCAGGGTGACAATTATGCCGTCAATTTCGTCGCGATGTTCTTTGAACAAATCGGCACACATGTGGGCTTCCGCCAGCGATTCAATTGCGCCGACGTTGGTCTCATTTTCCGGTGTGATAATGGCGTTGATTCCAGCTTTCGCCAGAACTTGTAAGATCGTCTCTCGTCCGCTCCCGGCCAGATGTGCCGGGAAAAAGCCGCGATTGCCGACGATCACGCCCAGGGTGACAGGGCGCTGATTGAGCGCGGAAGCGCGCATGGTTTGAGGTTGTGCGAGGGCCATTTTTGAGTCTCCAGTCATTCGTTAATCGTTTTTAGTTAATAGTCATCAGTCTTTGAATCAAAGACAGAAATCGCGCAAATAGGTGTTTATACTGTTGCATGGACTTATCAAGCGGGCGTATAGTAGCCTGGGTGTAATGCGATGTGAAAGGTAAAAAGTCATGTATCGAAGCGCACGATTCATAGGATTGATTATCAGCAGCCTCCTTTTTATTTCGGTGGTATCCGCGCAGCAGGCCACGCCAACGCCGCTCCTGCCCACGACCCCACCCGATGAATTCATTGCCCAGACCGATCCGGCATCGCTGATCGGCTCGTACTACAATGCCATCACACTGGGCGATTATCCGCGTGCGTTCAGCTATTGGATTCAAGCGCCGAATAACCAGACTGAACCGCAATTTGCGGCGGGATTTTCTGATACTTTGAGCGCCAGCGCGCTCGTGCGTCTGCCCATTTTTGAAGATGCGGGCGCGGGGAATGTTTATGCCTCGATTCCAACGCTGGTCACGGCTGAACGGCGCGATGGCAGCACGGTATTTTTTGCCGGATGCTTCACTGCACACAAATCGAATGTGCCGGTGGGCAATGCCACCGAACCCGACCCGAATTGGTATCTGCAAAAAGGTGTTTTGAAGCAGGTGCAAACGCCGGACTTTACTGTCCTGGACACGGCTTGTGACACAGAATATTCGCTCACCGACGATCCCAATCTGGTTCCGTCGCAGCTTGACCCAGTGCAGTTGATTGAGTCGTATTTCAGTATGCTCATCACCGGCAAAGTTGTCGATGCGGGCGCGCTCTGGGAAAATCCCGGCGATCAATTTTTGGGGGCATATGGCAAGGAAGTTGAAGCCTCGTTGAGCATCAATCTGTATGTGAATCCGGTGATTTACGGGGACGGCGCGGCGGGCAGTATTTACGCCTCGATCCCGGCGCTGGTTGTGACCAACAGCCCCGCGAACACGCATCTGTATATCACCGGCTGCTATGTGGTGCGTTTGAGCGATGTGCCAGTAGGCGACGCGACCACCCCTGACCCCAACTGGCATTTTTACAATGCGACTTTCAACCTGGTTAATGATGCGCCCTCGGCCATTGCCCTGCTGAATCAAAGCTGCACCGGACGGGGATAAGTATCCCTCATCCCCACCCCCCAGCCCCCTCCCCGCTACGCAGAGAGGGGGAGCAAAATCGAAATTCTGAGGGAAGACATGACCCGTTTTGTAAAGGTGTCCTCTCCTCAGCCATACACGGAGAGAGGGAGTAAATTCAGATAGGGGCACGACATGTCGTGTCCCTATCGAGATCCCTCGCCGCTTAATGTGCAGACTCCTTCGTCGTCCAGAAGGCTAACCAGGGCGGGATAATCGCCGTAAAGTGATCCCATGTCCCTGGTTCGGCCTGAATATTGGCCTCGACTGCTCCCACTTCTTCTAAGCGCAACAGTTTGAAATGCTGTTGAAGCAATCCATTCAGCAGGGTGCTCAATGTTTGCCGGAATTCCTGCGGCCCTGGAATCGACTTATCGACATTATCGCGTTTGTATACCCAATCAGGGTCTTCATAAATTATTTTCGCGCCCTGTTCATAAGGGTTTTTGAGCGTATAGCCTTCGCCATTCCAAGTTCCTTCGGTTAATCCGGCGGCAAAGGGATTCGCGCACATAAAGTAGTAGATTCCGCCGGGACGCAGCACCCGCGCCACCTGAGCGAAAACCACGCGGGCATCTGGCACAAAATTGAGCGAGTAAGGTTGATAGACCAGATCAAACGTGTTATCCGCGAAAACCGATAAATCGCGCATATCGCCCTGCTGGGTGGCAATCGTCAGACCGTAATGGGCGGCAACCTGCTGGTCACGGGCAAGCTGTCCTTCGGAAAGATCGAAGGCCGTCACCCGTGCGCCCAACAGCGCGAAAGCTGCCGACTGCTGTCCACCGCCGCCCGCCAGCAATAGCACATCTTTATCATGCAGATCACCGAACATCCCATCCGAGTCCAGCCATTCGCGCGCCGATTCGGTATCCAATTCGAGTTTTGGGCGCGTGAACAGCGCATTGGCTTGCACCAATGTTTCCCAGCGTTCGATATTGTAGCGGGCTACTTCGTCCATGTTACTGCCCGTAGACGTGGGTATAACGGTGGTGCAGCTTGGCGACATCCTCTTCAGAAATGGTGAGCGGTGTGCCGATTTGCAGCGCCAGCCACACAATCGCCGCGTTGTCCTCGGTCATGATGGCCGCTTTCACCGCGCCTTCAGCATCTTTACCCGTCGCGAACACTCCATGATTTTGCAGTAAACATGATGGGCTATGTGAACCCTTGAGCGTTTCGACGACCACCGCGCCAATTTCCTCGCCGCCGATCAATGCAAATCCGCCACAGGGGATGGGCCCGCCGAACTCGTCGCCCATCGCGGTTGTCACGCAGGGGATTTCGCGTCCCAATACGGCGAAAGCTGTCGCATAACGCGAGTGGGTATGGACGACGCCATTGACATCGGGGCGGGCGCGATAAATGACACAATGCGAGGCGGTATCTGATGAGGGCTTGTAATCGCCCTCGATCAGCTTGCCGTTGATGTCCACAACGACCATATTTTCGGGCGTCAGGTCAGCGAATTTAATGCCGCTCGGCTTGATGACCACTTGATTGGTTTCCGGGTCACGGGCACTGATGTTGCCGCTCGTCCAGGCGACCAGATTATTTTTGGGTAATTCGGCGTGCAGCGCACAGACTTCCTCGCGCAATTTCGGTAATAACATGTTCAACTTTCCTATTTACTCAACTACTCATTCAGCAAGGCCGGGTCAGGTGGCTGAATGTCCACCGGCTCACCATGCTGAGAAATGACAATTTCAGTCGTCCCACTGCTATCAAAGTCATAATCTGGATCACTATCCGTCCCGGCTGTCCCATAGGGGACAAAGGAACGCTGTTCACCTTTGCCGCGATATAGCAGCCCATCTTGTGCCCCAATCCACAACCGGAACTTCGCTGTGATTTCACTGGCAGCCAGCAAACCTTCGTCCTGGGTAAGCTTCGTCTGCTGCTGTTCTTTATCGGTGATACCAGACTGTTCTAACAATAGTTGCACCGCATCCAATTCAACGTCGAACACACGCAACGTTACTCCATCGATGACCTGCGACGCACGTTCATGAGCATCAAGAACGGTATTGTCATGAAAAACGGATTCGAGCGGTGTTTCTGTTACGCCAAACTGTCGGATGAAGGCCGTGATATTGGTGTTTTCAGAAGCATCCAACAAATGCTCATATTCCCACCATCCCGGCTCAATATTCAGCATGTCAGCATAAATCGTATCTTCCGTGAGGAAGTTCACGTAGTTCTTACCATCGCTAACAACCTGCTCCATTACTAGAGGCTGTGATTTCACCATATTTTCGTAAGTGTCGCCGCTTTGGAACTGCCGCGTGAACCGACGATCACCATCCTGTCCTATGTCACCTTCAACAATCTGGAGGGTATAAGTATTGGTAGTGGCACCATCTGTTTGGATAATCTTGCTCAGGTTATTAGACTTTATCGTCAAGTGATAGCCATCCAGGGCATTGATTGTTTCAAACGCCGCCAACACCGTCTCGCGCGCATCTTCATCGGCTCTAACTGCCGCCACCTCTGGCAGCAGCGTGATACTCAGAATTATGAGAGCGGAAATCCAATTTACATGTTTGAGCATGTCCCTACCTTTTATCTTGTTATCTAATCGCCTTTGGCCGCGCGTTTGATGGCCTTCAGCCGTTTCATCACATCATTCGTGCCGCGTCCAAAATAGTCATAGAGCGTTTTGTAGTCGGCATATAGTTGATCGTAAACCGCTTGATTTTCGGGAATCGGCGAGACAACTTCACTTTTCAGCTTGCCCATTTTTTCCGCCGCTGCCTGGATATTCGGATACACACCCGCCGCGACGGCTGCGTGCATCGCCGAACCCAGCGCCGGAGCCTGACTTGATCCCGCCAACGTCAAAGAGCGCCCGGTCACATCAGCGTAAATCTGCCGCAGCAGCGCGTTTTTGTCGGGCAGGCCGCCCGCTGCAATCAATTCTTTCACGGGTACGCCGCGTGCTTCAAAGGCTTCAATAATGATGCGCGTACCAAAGGCGGTGGCTTCGATCAAGGCACGGTAAATATCCGGGGCGCGGGTCGCCAAGGTGCCGCCAACCAACAAGCCAGTCAGATCAGCATCCACCAGCACTGAACGGTTGCCATTCCACCAATCGAGCGCGATCAAACCGTGTTCGCCCGGTTTTTGTTTAGCGGCTTCCTGTTCCAGATATTGATGCAAATCCATGCCCGCTTTTTTGGCGGCATCGTGATATTCGGGCGGCACGGCATTATCGACGAACCAGGCAAAAATATCGCCCACGCCGCTCTGCCCTGCCTCGTAGCCATAATAACCGGGGATGATCCCATCCGGGACGACGCCGCACATGCCTTCTACGGTTTGCAGCGCGTCGCCGCTCATGATGTGGCAGGTCGATGTGCCCATAATCATGACCATCTGGCCGGGGTTGACGGCTTTGACTGCCGGGGCGGTCACATGCGCGTCCACGTTGGCGACGGCGACAGCGATGCCTTCTTTAAGTCCCGTCCAGTCGGCGAATTGGCGCGTCAGACCGCCTGCTTTATCGCCCAGGCGGGCAAATTTGCGACCTAATTTGGTATCCACCACATCAGCGAAATCGGGATACAGTGCGCCAAAATATTCCTTCGATGGATAATCGCCGTCCTGCACCATCGCTTTATAACCGGCGGTGCAGGCATTGCGGGTTTCGACGCCGGTCATCTGCCAGATGACCCAATCCGCCGCTTCTAGGAAACGATCTGTCGCGCGGTACACATCCGGCGCTTCGACCAGGATTTGCAGTGCCTTGCTGAAGAACCACTCTGACGAAATTTTGCCGCCGTAACGATTCAACCAGCCCTGCCCCATGCGCCGCGCGGTCTCATTAATCAGGTCAGCCTGGGGCTGTGCCGCATGATGCTTCCACAATTTCACCCAAGCGTGCGGCTTGTCCCGCCATTCGGAGAGTGCCCGCAGCGGTGTCCCATCGGCTTTGGTCGGCAGCATGGTGCAGGCGGTGAAATCAATCGCCACGCCAACCACATCATGTGGATCAATACCACTCTGTTTCAACACAGCCGGAACAGTTTGTTTGATGACTTCAATATAATCGAGAGGGTCTTGCAGCGCCCAATCGGGGGGGAGTGGTTTGCTGCTGCCGGGAAGGTGTTCGTCAATCACGCCGTTGCTATACGCATGGACGGCGGTGGCGACTTCACGCCCATCCTGGGTATCAACCAGCAGGGCACGCCCGGACTCGGTTCCAAAATCGATGCCTATGGTATACATAAGTGTGGGGTATCCTTTTGAACAAATATTTTAGTTTTTAGTGGTTGGTGTTTAGTTATTAGTCCAAACAAGAGAGGTACTTACAGGCTCAAAAACTAATAACCAATAACTAAAAACTCTTAATCTGATTTGTTTCTGTGACCGGTCACATATAGAATAACACTATTTAAAATTTAGGCAAAGAATCATGGCCGCTTTTCATCGTTACACGCTGCGCGATGTCGCCAAATATGCCGGGGTGTCGTACCAGACCGTCTCGCGCGTCATCAATAACCATCCTTATGTCGCTGAAGAAACCCGCGTCCGCGTTCAGGCAGCGATTATGGCATTGGATTACAGCCCCAACAAAGCGGCACAAAGTCTGGCGGCTAAACATTCGCAAACATTGGCGGTCATCACCTTCGGCATGGATTACTATGGCCCCGCCCAGATGGTGACGAATATTGAACATGCCGCCAAAGCCGCCGGTTACGATCTGATTTTCGCAAATGTATCCGAGCTGCATATTGACCATATCCGCGCCGCGATGGAACGCCTGGAACGCTGGCAGGTGGACGGCATGATTTTGATTACGCCCGTCCCCGGAATCCATTATGAAGATGTCGGTAAAGGACACTCCAATATCCCGGTGGTGCTCATCGACGCACCTTTCGGTTCCAGCACGCCGTCCGTCGTGATTGACCAGGGCTACGGTGGGCGGCTCGCGACTCAACATTTATTGGATTTGAGGCATCAGGCTTTGTGCGAAATCAGCGGCCCGTTGGATTGGTCGGGGGCAGCGGTGCGCCATCAAAATTGGATTCAAACTTTACAAGAAGCAGGTCATACCCCCGGACAAAGTATCGAAGGTGATTGGACAGCAGTTGGGGGTTATCGTGCGGCCTGTCAATTACTCGACAGCGGCACACCTTTCACCGGTCTGGTCGTTGGCAATGACCAGATGGCGATGGGGGCGCTGCGGGCGCTGCATGAACGGGGTTTTCGCGTGCCTGAAGATGTTTCGGTGGTTGGATTCGATGACATCCCGGAAGCCTGCTGTTTTGAACCGCCGCTGACCACCGTCCGCCAGGATTTTAAATTATCGAGTGAACAAAGCATCGCTTATCTGGTCGAGCGCATCGAACACCCCGATACGCCCGCCGAACAGCGTGTCATTTATCCCGAATTGATCGTGCGTGCAAGCACTGCCCCGCCCCGATGAGCACTATTATGATTCGGGGAAAAGGTCTTTCACGGGGAGTTCAAAACCGGGGAGCACATCGCCGCCATCCAGCACACCATCCATGTCAACTGTTCGAACTAGCTGACCGGGCACATATATATCCACTTCACGTCTTAGAGGGTATATCTCCCATAACAGAATACCTGCCTCAATATAGATTTTGCGCTTATCGCGGATGTCATTTGCCTTATCCGTAGGAGAAATGACTTCAACCGCCCATAATGGTGGTTCAGGGTCAGGATAATCACCAATCATCGGTGTTGTTTTATAGGCAAAATCCGGCGCAACTGTATGCCCTCCAACAATGTACGCACCGTCACCGATACTCACATAGGAAGGAAGATTATGGGCTTCACAAAACGCGAAAGATTTACGATCAATTTGTACAGCAATAAAAGAATTAGTTGTTCGCCCCGGCATCTTTTCAACTATTCTCCCATAGATAAACTCAAACTCTCTCTCACTGTTTTCAGGCTGGAGCGCAAATTCGATAAATTCTTCTAATGTGATGGGTTTTATAACTTTTGCTGCGACCATATTGACCTGCCTCACCATTTGCTCCGATTATATCATCACTTGAGAATTCAATAACCACTTTCGGAATATCAAAATGATCTACCCTTAAAAACTTATTATAACCCTTTAAAAACCTTAAAAATCCAATCTAGCAATTTACTTACTACTAAGACAATGATAGGATGTGACCCAAATGGGGCGGTAGCGTAATCGGTCAAACGCAGGCGTCTTATACACGTCAGAAGCTGG
>JBDTNB010000118.1:0-22167 GCA_039933955.1 Chloroflexota bacterium | reverse complement strand
CAACAATTCTTTGTTTTTCATCCCTTTAGTTTATCTCATCCCGCGTAAGGTGAGTAATTAAGTTGATTTTCGAGGCGAGCGGCGGCAGGTTTTTAGTGGCAAACCCTTTGCCAAAATCATCCATTTTTGCCAGCGACTCCTCAGCCGTCCAAAATTCCCATTCCGGTTTACGCATAAAATAACGGGCGTTGGGGAAAACCAATTGGCCGGATGCATCGGTCAGGCCGCCAATGTGGTCGCCGTGACCGTGCGTGATGATGAGCGTATCAACAGCGGCGGGTGTCACGTTGATTGCACTGAGGTTGTTGATGAGCTGTCCCAGGTCAGGATGAACGCCGCCGCCCAAACCGGTATCGACCAATACACGATGTTGATCCGTGCGAACATAAAGACAGTTCATACGGTAGGGTATGTCATAACCGCTGATGCCATGTGCCTGGAGCGCGGTGACCAGCTCCGCTTCCGGCGCGTTCGCCATCAGAATTTTCGCCGCGTCGGGCATGAGCATCGCCATCCCATCGCTCACGACGGCACAATCGAACAAACCGATTTTGAACGTATAAACGCCCTCAGCCATGTCGCCTCCCTTCCTTACACGCTAATGCACCCATTCATTGTAGGTTGAAACGTATCGCTGTGCTTGAGGCTTAAAGTCAGGCCACGACATGTCGTGCCCCTACAACGGCGAGGCCGGTTGACGATAACGTTTGCGTGCCGATTCATTTGCTGGCAAGCCTTAAAGCATCCGAATGCCATTTTCTGAATATCGGGTCTGAACAGAAGCCTTAATGTCAGGATAGAATAGCGGCATGGTTGAAAACACTGCAAAACATCGTTTACCTAGACTTTTCTATCGTATTCCGCGCGGCTGTCGCATTGTGGGATGTCTCGTCCTGGCTGTTCCCTGTGCGTTTGTCGGCGTGTTTTTGTTGTTCATCAGCCTGCTGTCGCCGCCGGATTCGCCGACAACACCGTCGCTGCCGCTGGATTTTCTGAAAGGTATCACCTACGAATCCTGGTGGTACGGCGAATTCGCTAGCGCGGAGTCCGACGAAACGCTGTCCAAAATCGTCCAGCCGATGGGCGCGGATTGGATCGCCGTGATCGTTAAATGTCGGCAAGCCGCACTGACATCCACTGAAATCACCTGCAAAAACGATACCACCGCCACCGATGACGAACTGATTCATGTGATCGACTATGCACATAGCCTGGGCATTAAGGTCATGCTCAAGCCGCACATTGATTTGATGAACCTGGGCGATGGACGGCACAACATCAACTTGGGATCGGACGAAAACGCCTGGAAAGCCTGGTTTGAAAGTTACACGGCTTTCATCACGCACTACGCGAAACTCGCTCAACAAACCAAAGCGGATTATCTGGTGGTCGGGACGGAATTGGGTGGTACAACTTCGCGCGAAAGTGATTGGCGGGCTGTAATCCGAGCGATACGCGCCGTCTACGATGGGCCTCTGACCTATGCCGCGCTCACGTATCTCGAACCCTGGCGCATCAATTGGTGGGATGCGCTCGACAGCATCGGCATCGACGCCTATTACCTGCTCACGCTGACGACCCAACCGACGGTAGCGCAGATGAAACTTGGTTTACAACCCGCCGTCTTTGTCCTGGATCAATTGGCGGCGAAATGGCAGAAACCAATTATTTTCACCGAAATTGGCTACCTGAGTGTGGACGGCAGCAACCGTTTCCCCGGTTATTGGCAGTTGGATGGGGCGACTGATCCCCAGGAACAGGCGGATGCTTATCAGGCCGTATTCGAGGTTTTCCACGACAAACCCTGGTGGAAAGGCGCGTTCTGGTGGTCGCTGGATACCAAACCCGACCAGGGTGGGCTTGAGGATCGCGGATATTCCCCACACGGCAAACCTGCCGAAGCCATTTTGCGCGAGTATTATGCCGCGCCGTCCGGCTGACTTCCTGGTGAACGCGGCAGCAAAATATTTACCCTGCCCCTAAAAATGCCGCTTACAGCCCATTTTGACGGCTGACCCACCCAAAACTTCCCCGGTGATGGTACTTTATTCCCACCCATGTGTAAGCCCTCAGGGGCAATGCTCATAAAACCTTTACCACGCATTTCAGCATCCCAGGGTATTATATAAAATGTAAATCTATTCCACGCTTTGGATGAAAGCCACATCGTAATGAGAGGCAGGGTATGACACCCATCAAACGGACGATCCTGTATATCGAGGACGACCCGGCCAGCCGTTCCCTGGTAGAGCGCACTTTAAGCCATGCAGGCTACCGGGTGCTCGTCGCCGAACGCGGCCTGGATGGGATTGACATCGCCAGACGTGAAGTACCGGACTTGATCCTGACCGATATTAACCTTCCTGATCTGAGCGGGCGCGAAATCACCACCACCTTACGCAGCGAAACGCGCTTTAAAAGCACCCCTATCGTGGCACTGACCGCACAGGCCTATAACGAACACCGCGCCCTGACGATGGCAGCCGGTGTAAATGGCTACCTGACCAAACCAATTGATGTAGAAGCGCTGCCGGGACGGGTTGAATTTTACCTGGGCGGCGGCTCGGATTTTATCGATCAGGACACGCTCACCCAGGCAAAAACCCAGTACACGCAGGAGATTGTCGCCCGCCTGGAAACCCAAATCCGCGACCTGGAAAGAACCAATTCCGAACTGCTGCGGCTCGATAAGATGAAGGACACTTTCATCCAATTGACCGCCCACGAACTGCGAACGCCGCTGACACTGGTCTACGGTTACAGCCGACTGATCGAAGATGCGCCGCAAATCAAGAGCATTATCCATGCCGACGAAGGCTTGAATACGCTGATGAAGGGCTTGCAGGATGCCATCAAGCGAATGCAGGACATCATCAACGAAATTTTGACGATCAGCCGCATCATGACCAACCAGATTGACCTGTCCATCGGGCCGATTGCCCCTGGCGCGGTGATGGAAAAAGTCGTCAACAACGTGCAGGATGTCCTCAAGGTTCGCCCGGTGAATCTCCATTTTGACCGCAGCACCTGGCCGGAAAAAATGCGCGCCGATTCCGATATGTTGGCGCTGGCCTTCGCCAATCTTATGAGCAATGCCATCAAATACACACCGGACGGCGGTCATATTTACCTGACGGCAACTGCCACCGACCAGCAGGTGCGCATCAGTGTGCGTGATACCGGCATTGGTGTGGCGAAAGAAGAACAGCAGCGCATTTTTGAGCGTTTTCATACCGCTGGCGACACCCAACTGCACTCCACCAGCAAAACGGCTTTCCGGGGTGGTGGATTGGGTTTGGGTCTGTCGGTGTGCCGAGGGATTGTCGAAGCACATGGCGGCAAAATCTGGGTTGAGAGTCCCGGTTTTGACCCCGACAAATTACCGGGCAGCGAATTCATCGTCGAACTTCCCGTCGTGGCTGTATACCGCAAGCCTAACAAGTTGTAAAATAATCTTTCATACTATATTTAAGATGACCGAGTCTCGTAACCAGCAGTTTTCGGAGTTCAGTGTTTGATGCGTCCTAACAACAACACAAGGGGTGTCATCGCCGCCTTCTTAACGCCGATGTTCCTGGGGATGGCTCCTATTTTCGGCAAACTCGCCATCAACGCCGGAGCGGATTCGTTCACGGTGGCAGCGTGGCGCACGGTAATCGCCGTCGCTTTCCTGTGGTTGATGTACAGCTTGTTTGCACGCAGATACATTTTCATCTATCCGGCGGGGCTTCTGGGCTGCATCGTGGTGGGCATTGTCAACGGCATCGGATCGCTGTTTTATTACGGCGGGCTGGGTTTGCTGGATGCCTCGCTGGCGCAGTTGCTCAACGGCATGTATCTGATCTTCGTCGTGCTGCTGTCGCGCATGGGCGGCGAACGCCTGGACACGCGCATGTTGATCCGTATTTTTCTGGCCGTCGTGGCGCTGGTGATTCTGACCGGTTTCGGTCATAACCCGATTAGCTGGTTGGGTGTTGGCCTGATGCTGGCAAACGCGCTGATGTTCGCCGGGACGGTCATCCTGAGCCAATATGTTTTGTATGAAATGCCCTCGCCCACAGTCACACTCTACACCCTTTCGACAATGGGCGTCCTGGTGGCGACGGTCTGGCTGGCTGTCGGCAAACCAATGTCAGCGGGCGTTTTTGCCAATGCCCTGCCGCCGATTATGATTCTCGCGGTCACAACCGCCGCCTCGCGTCTGACATTGTTCGCTGGCGTCAAATTCCTGGGCAGCCTGCAAACGGCGATTTTGGCGCTGACCGAAATTGGTGTCGCGCTGACGTTGGCGTTCTTCGTGCTGGGAGATCGTCTGACACCGGCGCAGGTCATCGGCGTGGGCATCCTGGGCGTCAGCATCATGCTCATTCGCGGCAAAGATATGCTGCCGCGCGGTATCAACCCCAACCGGCTGGTCTCCAATCTGGCTGATCTGCAATATATGTGGATCGCCTTCGATCAGGCTTTCGGCAAACCCGAACATGAAGATGACAGCCGCATCACCACGCCCAAATTGACTACCACCGAAATGAGCGCCATCCGCCGCATGATGGGCGTCGAGCATGGCCCCATCGCCCCGATCACCGTCAACAAAGAGGATTACAGCCACATCCCCTCGATGGAAGGCAACGAAGTCTCGCCGGACATCCCCAAGCGGAAATGACACTTTGAAATCAAAAAAGGGACTTGTCGCGCGGACAAGTCCCTTTTTTATCATGATTCTAGTATACCCCTTTTTTGCCCTCTGAGTCTTCCGCAATTCGTCCAATTTACGGGTCTCCCCGCTGTAGCGTATGCTATCGCCAATAACCTGAAACGGGGGCGAATCATGCTGCAACAACAACTTTTTCAAAATGGGACAATCACTATCAATTATGCTGACAGCCACACACCGGGGGTTCCGCTGGTGCTGCTGCACGGTGGATCGGGGCGCTGGCAGCACCTTGAATCTATTATTCCCAAACTGGCCGAGTGTTGGCATGTGTATGCGCTCGATCTGCGCGGGCATGGTCAATCCAGCCATACGCCTGGAAATTATCGCATACAGGATTATGCTGGAGACATTGCGGCGTTTGTGGAAAATGTGGTTGGGCAGCCAGCGCTGGTGTTCGGGCATTCGTTGGGTGGCTATGTGGGGATCATGTTGGCTGCACAGCGTCCAGATTTGCTGCGGGTGCTCATCGTGGGCGATTCGCCGCTGTCGCGCGAGCATCTGCGCAGTATTTTGGAAAACGGCAGCGATCAAAATACCGTGTGGCGCGATCTCGCTGCCTCGGATTTGTCCACAGCCACGATGATCGAAAAATTACAGGGGGTTCATGTGCCATCGCGAGACGGAAATCTCGTCAGGATGGTTGATTTGTACGGCGCGGATAATCCCTGGTTCCCATACATGGCGGAAACACTCGCCCAACACGACCCGGATATGCTCACCTCGGTGATGGAACGCTTCGACGATACTTTTGCTATGTACGATACCGATTCGCTGCTGCCGCAAATCGCCTGTCCGGTAATGATTTTACAGGCTGACCCCGATCACGGCGGAATGCTGACCGACGCCGAAGTCGCCCATGCCCTCCCGCTTATCACTCATCCACACCACATCCGCCTGAGCAATATCGGGCATCCACTGTTTTACCCCGATCCCCAACCTGCCCTGGATGCGATGATCGCGTACTTGAATTCACAAACTTGGTAACTTCAGGGCAGCGGCAACTTTTCCGGCATAAGCTTTTTCTGCCACCTGTTCCCATGTCACCAGCGGCGCGAGATACGAATCGCGCGTCAAGGTTATCAGAGCAACTAATTTACCCTCGGCCTGATAGCCATACAGTTCACGGTCAATTTGACGCCACCAACGGCGCAAGACTACCCGCGCAGCTTCAGCGTCGGATATGCCATCCCTCAAACGGCGGATCAAATCAACGGCGGCGTCTAAATCGCTAGGGTGATAGGGACGCAAACCCTCAGCAGGCGGCTTTTGGTCACGTTCCCATTCTGACCGCAAAATGCGCATCGGCCATTCATCCCAATAGCGCCCATCATAATAAATCATGTCGCGCAGGCGGCCTTCGTAACGAAAGCCGACCCGTTCATAGGAGCGAATACCGCTCTCGTTGAAATCATAGACGCCCAGATGCACTTTATCCAGCCGCACGACTTCAAAAGCATAACCTAGCAGCAGGCGCACGGCTTCTGTGCCGTAACCCAGCCCGCGCATAGCGTGAGAGGCCATCCAGATGCCGAGTTCGGCGTGACGGTTGCGGGTATCAATATGCTGCAAACTGCACGCGCCCGCGAACTGCCCTGCTCCGTTTTGCCCCGGCAGGGGTTCGATGGCGAAGTAACGCAATTCTGCGCCGGGATCGCTGATAATTTCCGTCCACAAGGCGCGCACCTGCACATCGGACTGCGGCGGCGAATCGCCATCGGTGGTCAGTTGCAAATCCAGGTCATGGTAGGCGGCTAAAATGGCATCGAGATCGCGGGTTTCGAGGGCGCGCAGCCGGACTTTTTGGCCGGTCAAATCCAGGGGCATGGTCATCATCCAGGTACAAAAAAACCTGGGAATATCCAGGTTCAGGGATAAGGCTCTATGCTGTCGCCTGAACAGTAATTACTCACTGTCAAGAAAGATAGTATAGCGCACGGGACGCAAACATGCCACAAACTGGGGGCATTTTTGCCGGATAAAATGCAAAAATAAATTGAACCGCAAAGACGCCAAGCACGCAGAGAAGATCATAGAAGCATCAGTGAGATATTGAACATTGAAAATTTATTTCGCTAAGGGAATGGCGGACGAGACATGTCTCGTCCCTACAATTTTTCTCTGCGCACTTGGCGTCTTTGCGGTTGAGTGAATCTTTATGTGGATAGGGGGCAAAAGTGGGCGACGCACTGAAGAACAAAGTAGTGGTGGTGACCGGGGCAAGCCGGGGGATTGGCAAAGGGATCGCGCTGGCATTGGGTGAAGCCGGAGCGACGGTTTACGTCAGCGGGCGCACCGGCGCGGGACATGCCGCCAGCGTACCACTCGCCGGAACCGTCGAAGAGACCGCCCGCGAAGTCACGGACATGGGCGGGATCGGCATCGCTGTCCGCTGCGATCACCGCGACGATACCCAGACGGAAGCGTTATTTGCGCGTGTAAAATCCGAGCAGGGGCGCATCGACATTTTAGCGAATGTGGCCTGGGCGGGATACGAAGGGCTGCACGACGGCAGTGATTTCCCGATGGATCAACCCTTCTGGGCGCGGCGGCTGTCCTATTGGGACGATAATTTTTTCGGTCTGCGGGCGGCCTACATCGCCAGTGTATTTGCCGCGCGCATGATGGTCGAGCAAAAGCGTGGTTTGATCGTCAACATTTCCAGCTATACCAGCGCTGCGGGCAGTCCACCCTATCCGGGCGCAAAAACCGGCACAGACCGGTTAGCGCTGGATATGGCTCACGACCTGCGCCCACACAATGTCGCGGCAGTGTCGCTGTGGCCGGGATTAGTACGCACCGAAGGCATCATGCTCCACGAAAAATATATCGACCTCTCCAACAGCGAATCGCCCCAGTTTACCGGGCGGGCGGTAGTGGCACTGGCGAATGATGCCGATGTGATGCAAAAAAGCGGGCGCGGCCTGTGGGTGTCTGATTTGGCTGCCGAATACCACTTTACCGACATCGACGGCAAGATTTATGTGCCAACGTGGTATGCGAGTTAATGTAAGGAAAGCTGTTGGTATTTGTAACGTAGCGATGTAACTTAGGCAAGCTGACGAATTGTAAAGTTAAAGCGCACAAGACAACGTTGTCGCAGAATAATTTCATTAAATTGTGTATAGAATGGGTAGGCAACCTGAGGTTAGGTTGTTATAATGATTATCGGCTTAAAACCTCGCCACAAAGAGAACTTAGCGTCCCTATGGTGTGCAAGATAGACAATTCCTATAAGGAGGCCATAAATACTTATAACCAAAACGGACAATTCCCATTAAATGGACGAGTCTGCTTTAAGCTGAAAATCAATGTATGCAGTTCATAACAAGTATGAGGAGTATCATGCGTAAATCACTATATCAATTTTTCATTCTTTTCGTCATGGCGGTTAGCTTTTTCGCTTTCCAGGCCAAATCGTCGCCTGTTAAGGCTCAAAATGCTGACATCGCGGTGATCCTGCCCGACAGCCAATCGTCACCCCGCTGGGAAAACGATGACCGCAAATTCCTGTCGCAGGCTTTCGATGCCGCTGGTGTGACCTACAGCATCGTCAACGCACAAAATGATCCCGCCCAGATGGCGACCCTGGCCGATGCGGCCATCACCAATGGCGCGAAGGTCATCCTGCTGGTCAACCTGGACAGCCCCAGCGCCGCAGCCATCATCGCCAAAGGGCATGAGGCCGGTGTCAAAATGATTGACTATGATCGTCTGACGCTGCAAGGCGGCGCGGATGCTTATGTCAGCTTCGACGGACAGGCCGTAGGCCGTATCCAGGCGTTGGATTTGATCCTGGCGATTACCGCTGCCGGAACCCAGAATCCCCGCATTGCCTTCCTGGATGGTTCACCGGACGACAACAACGCGACCCTGTTTGCTCAGGGCGCGCATCAGGTTCTCGACCTGAAACTCAATGACCCCACCTCTGGCTGGACATTGGTTGACGAACAAGCTGTTCCCAAGTGGGACAATCAGCAAGCATTGACCATTTTCGAACAGATGTTGACCGCAGCCGGTGGCAAAATTGACGGTGTTCTGGCCGCCAATGATGGTCTCGGACTGGCCGCAGCAACCGCTTTTGAAAATCAGGGTCTTCCCTATGTCCCGACCACCGGCCAAGATGCAGGTGTCGGCGGCGTCCAGGGCGTGCTGCAAGGCAAACTGACCATGACCGTCTACAAGGCGATCAGCGCTGAAGCCGCCGCCGCTGCCCAGGTTGCTATCGCGTTTGCTACGGGTGCAGACACCTCCAGCATCCTGACCACCAGCGTCAGCGACGGCAACACCAACGTTCCGGCAAAACTGCTGACCCCCCTGGGCGTCACCAAAGACAACATTGCCGCAACCGTTATTGCTGACGGCTTCCGTACCTGGGACGAGATTTGCGTCGGCGATGTCGCCGCGCTCTGCCCAGCCCACTAGTCAAATTTTGGACGGGTCAACACCAGTTACTCGTCCAAATGAATGATTTTTGAACTCGTATGGGGGCGTCCAATCTGGCGTCCCCATCTTTCGTTTAATAGGTATAATCAATCTTTTTTGAGTAAGGAGAAGGCGGGTTGGAAACAAAACCATTACTCGACCTTAAAGGGATTTCGAAAAGTTTTGGAGCCGTGCAGGCGCTCAGCGAAGTGGATTTCCACGCCAATGTGGGCGAGGTCATGGCGCTGGTTGGCGATAACGGCGCAGGCAAATCCACCCTCATCAAAGGTATCGCCGGAATTTACCCCTTCGACAGTGGCGAAATTTTTTTTGATGGCAAGCAGGTCGCGCTGCACAGCCCGCGTGATTCCGCCGCCCTGGGCATTGAAGTGGTGTATCAAGACCTGGCGCTGGCCGACAACCTCGACGTAGTCGCCAATATGTTTTTAGGGCGCGAGCGGACACAATCCTTCTTTCGCATGGATGAGCTGGGTATGGAGCAAGCCTGTATCGAAACCCTGCAATCACTATCTGTGACCAGCCTGAAATCGGTGCGCCATGCGGTAGCGGGTCTCTCCGGCGGCCAGCGGCAGGCGATTGCAGTTGCCAAAGCAGTCATGTGGAATTCGCGACTGGTCATCCTCGATGAACCGACGGCAGCGCTGGGCGTGGCACAAACCCGGCAGGTGCTTGATCTGGTCAAACGGCTGGCGCAAAAAGGATTGGCGGTCGTGTTAATCTCCCATAACCTGCATGATGTTTTTGAAGCCGCAGATCGCGTTACCGTGCTGCGCCTCGGTCAGAATGTGGCCGAGTATGTTGTGAAAGAAACCAACCAGCAAGAAGTTGTCCAGGCGATTACGGCTGGAACACTTGAGCATGTTCCAGGCATGAAAGAAGCAGAAGCATGACCACCGTTCCCGAAACAACCTCAACAGCGGATAATCCGCTTCTCAACAACCAGAACCCGCAGTCCGCCGGCGATTATTTGAGCGGTGCCTGGCGGCGCATTCGCAGGGGCGACATCGGATCACTGCCGATTATTATTGGCGCTATTATTATTGCGATTATTTTCCAGGCGACAAATTCCAACTTTCTGACTCCGCGTAATCTGGTCAATCTGGTAGTGCAGATGGCCGGTATCACCGCGATTGCTTATGGTGTGGTCTATGTGCTCATCCTGGGCGAGATTGACCTCTCCATCAGCTACGTCAGCGGTGTTTGCGCGGTCATGATGGTGCTGCTGCTGCACCCGCCGCCAGAGTGGCCGAAATGGATTCCGGCGATGCCCTGGTTCCTGGCGATTGGGCTTGCGCTGTTGGTCGGACTATTGATCGGCTTTATACAGGGCAGACTTATCACCTTTTTCCAGCTACCTTCCTTCGTCGTGACACTCGCCGGATTTATGGTGTGGAGCGGCGTCGTGCTGATTCTGAGCGGGGGATCGGGAACCACCATCATTCAGGATGAGACGGTGCTGGGTATTGCCAATGCTTTTTTGCCATTGGAGCTAGGCTGGATAGCAGGAGCCGCGTTTGTAGCGGTTGTGGCCTTCACGCAAATCTCAGAAATGCGTACCCGTCTGCGTAAAGGATTGTCCGCTCGTCCGCTTTCAATCATCATCGGGCAAACGGTTGTCCTGGGGGTGATTATCGCGATTGCGGTCTGGGTTTGTAACCAGGATCGCGGCGTACCCTTCGTCGGTGTGCTGCTGCTGATTATGATGGGCGTGCTCAGTTTTGTCGCCAACCGCACCCGCTTTGGCCGTTATGTCTATGCAGTGGGCGGCAACAAAGAAGCCGCGCGCCGCGCGGGTATCAACGTTGAACGCATCCGCGTCATTGTTTTTATGATCTCCAGCGGTATGGCAGCCGTCGGTGGCATTATTCTGGCGTCGCGCTTGCGCTCGGTGGCGACCAACACTGGCGGCGGCGATTTGCTGCTGAATTCGATTGCGGCAGCAGTCATCGGCGGGACGAGCCTGTTCGGCGGGCGCGGTAAAGTTTCCAGCGCAATCCTGGGATCAGTCATCATCGCCAGCGTAAATAACGGCATGGGGTTGATACCCAACGTCAGTGCCGGTGCGCGCTTCGTTGTGACCGGCCTGGTACTTCTGTTAGCAGTCATCGTTGACGCCCTGTCACGGCGCAGTCAGCAGCAGTCGGGTATCCGTTAGGCTTAACGGATATTCCCGGTATTATCTGAATATTCCAGTGTAGGCAAACGCTGTTCATAGCCCGCGATTTGCCTACGCTGCACTCATCATGGGGACATTTCGGTATAATATGCCCCCATGATGACCCAACCCACACCACACCCTATTCGTAACCATATCGCCGCCTACGGATTCTTCCTGGCGCTGGCGATCCTCATCACCTGGCCGCTGCTGACGGTGTTGTCTACGTCCTTCGCGGGGTATCCCTTCGGCGATGCCCACGAAATGACCCGCCATATCTGGTGGTTCAAATATGCCTTGCAGCACGGCCAACCATTGATTTTTCAACCCCTGCTGGGTTATCCCGACGGCATCCCCGGCGTGATTTTGTGGTCAGACCCGCTGCAATTTTTCCCCGGCTGGCTGTTCGCTTTTATCATGCCCCTGCCCGCCGCCTACAATGTGCAATGTCTGCTCAATCTGGCGCTGAACGGCTGGGCAGCATATTTCCTGATGTGGAAATTGACCGATCACCAGCGTTTTCCGGCGCTGCTAGCGGGCGTTGTGTTCATGACCGCGCCCGTGATGCAGGGGCATCTCGCAGGCGGGCATGGCGGACTGCTGGTGCAATGGCCGCTGCCCTTGCTGGCCTGGGCGTTATTGAATTTGCGAACGCCTGTAGGGGCAAGACATGTCGTGCCCACGCCCGAAGATAACCCGAAACGCATTTCCCGTTTTCGACTCAGCACCCGGTACTTAGCACTCAGCACTTTATTTTTTGTACTTTTACCATTTGGACACACACTGCAACTGATTTACGCCGCGATGCCCTTGATTGGCGTGTTCGGGCTGACGCTGCTCGTCAAACGCGATTGGTGGGCATTACTGCGGCTGATCGTGATTGTGACTCTTGGCAGCATTATTTTGCTCATCTTTCTGATTCCGGTGTTTCAATCCACGCTCGGCACATCAGCCTACACAGACGAAGGTGGCGGCGTGGCTTTCAGCATGGACTTGCTCGGCGTCGTCACACCCTCCTTTAACCATCCTTTATTCGGCCAACTCGACTATACCCACCGCGTCCTGGGCGTGAACATCGTTGAAGGATCAAGTTATATTGGCATCATCGCTGGCTTGTTGGTGCTGCTGGCGCTCTGGAAAAATCGCGCCGCGCGCTGGTGGTTATTGTTGGCGGTTGTCGCCTGGGTTTTGGCGCTCGGCCCACTGCTGAAAATTTTTGACACGCCGATCAGCATCCAGAACGGCGAATACAGCACGTTTATCACCCTGCCCTGGTCGCTGGTCGCCAATTTACCAGGATTCAACCTCGCCCGCACGCCGGGACGTTTCGGCTTCGTCATGGCGCTGGCTGTCGCGGTCATGGCGGGATATGGAGCAGAAAGTTTCCAGTCGCTAGTTGCCAGTTTCCAGTCACCAGATCAAAACAATCCTAGCGCAACACATCGTTGGGCACGGACGAGATATATCTCGTCCCTACAAGTTCTACTTGTGGTTATTACTGCCCTCATCCTCCTTGACTACCAATCCTTCTGGCCGCTGCCGACCTATTCGGCGGAAATCCCCCAGGCGGTGCATGACCTCGCCGGACGAAATGATGTCCGCGCGGTATTCGATGTGCCCTGGGAAAATGTGCTGGCGGCCAAAGATGCCCTCTGGCTGCAAACCGCCCACGAAAAACCGATGATCGCCGGGCAGGTCACGCGCAAGACGCCCGTCAGCCCCGCCAAGCTGACCATCCTGGAACAAACTTTTGATCCGGCGCTGCTCAAAGACGCGGGCGTGGATGTGGTCATCGTCCACAAGCAATATGATACTGATGGAAAGTTGGCTGAAAACTCGCGGGCGAAATTGGGCGATCCGTTTTACGAGGATGAGCAGTTGGTGCTGTTTAATGTGCCGGAGATCAAATCCCAACCAGAAATTTGGATCGCAAGTGCTCCCTGGATACCGGCAATTCATCCTGAAGATTTACAATTTATGATGCCCTCTGAAACGCCGCTCTTGGGCGACTCAGCAAACTCGTTTGTCTATTTACCAGAGAGTGGCTGGTTAAGCTATCGCCTGGCTTGGATTAAACCGGTTCAGGCGGACGCAATACTGTACTTGGATGACAAACCAATCAGAGAAGTTACATCTTCTGGCGGACTTGGACTGTGGCTTCCTATTTCCGAACCAGGGTATCACAGCATCCGTCTGCGATTGCAACCAGCTTGTCCGCTGACTTTTGATGTAGCGCTATCTTGTGGATTTCCCTGGCCCGGTGATTTTATCATCAGTGATTTTGTATCCAATTCCTTTACCCAGCCTGCCGCGACATTTGATCGAGGTATCAACCTCAGGGGCATCCATATCGACGCCCAATATGGCATCATGGCAAATATCGCCCTCTGGTGGCAGTTCAATAGTGTTGTTACCGACCAGGATATTCGCTTTGTCAAAGTGCTCGATTCGGAAGGGAAACAAATAGATGGAGTTGATGAGACTTTGGGTAATCATAAAGCCAATAGTGAGTGGATTGAAACAGTTAGTTTTACCAAAAAATCAAATCCTGGCACGTATCGCATTTGCGTTGGTTGGTACAGCTACCCGGATTTGACGCGCTTCGCGGTGCTGTCAGACGTGGATGGTGCGCAGGATGGTCTGGCCTGCATCGGCCAGTTCACCGTCCCAGGATCATAAGCAGTAAATCAATCAGAATATGCCTGATCGCCAATAACGCCAAGAAAGGAGTTTTTTGAACTTATTTCTTGGCGCTCTTTGCGTCTTGGCGGTTCATGATTTTTTGCTGGGCGTGGATTAATGGCAGCCCAGCAAGCACACCGTCGGCAGCACCTGTTGGATCACATCAATGACGGGTTGAGCGGCATCCTGGACGGTATCGCTCACCTGATCGACAGTATTTTGCACCGGGTTCGAGCCGCCCGTCGCACCACCGCCGGTTGATCCGCCACCGCCACCATTACCCGAACCGGGATCGTTGGTGGGTTGGGCGGGCGCGCTGGTCGGGTTCGATTGAGCCGGAGGTTGGGTCGCGCGCGGTCTGCTGGTATTCGTCGCTTGCACCGTGACCGTCGCGGTATCCGTCGGCGCGGCTGTCGGCTTGACGATACCCCCTTCCTTCTCCCGCCCTACATCCAGCGTGGATGTCGGCATAAGGGTATTGGTCGGGGTTGGGCTGGAAGTTGGTGAAGGTGTGGTTGGCGTAATGCTTACAGCTACATCCCCCACTGCTGAGGCTGTTGTAATGGTCACTTGAATCGCGGCGGGCTGGGTAGCGGTTGCATTATCACCTGCCACCGCCTGCTTCTCAGTGGCTACCAGATAAATCCCCATTCCAGCCAGCGCGATAATGAGAATCAACACCAGGATCGGACTGCGACGGCGCGGTTTTTCATCAACCTGGGTGGTCACGGGAACAGATTCTTCGGGCGGCAGCGTCTTTGTGCGCGAGTCAACCGGTTCATCGAAGGGCAATGTATCGGTCACAATTTCGTTGAGGGGGACTGTCGCCGACCCGGTTGGCGAGTGACTTCCAGGTTGAACCGGCGAGTTCGCCGCCGAATAGCCACCCAGACTCGCTAGTGTCCGCTCCAAAATCAGCCTGAATTCCGCCGCAGTCTGGTAACGGCGTTCGCGGTCTTTGGCGAGCGCCTTGCTCAACACAATCTCTACCGATTGCGGTACAGCCGGGTTAAATTGGCGCGGTGATGGCAGCGGCGCGTTCAGATGTTGGACGACCAATTCGCCGGTGCTGTCGGCGTGATAAGGCCGCTGTCCGGTGAGCATTTCATAAAAAACCAGGCCGAGGCCGTAAATATCGCTGCGGGCGTCTGCGCCCAATCCGCGCACTACTTCCGGGCTGATATAAGCGGGCGATCCCATAAAGCGGCCATCTGCTGTCAGGACGGGATCACCCATAATCCGCGCGATCCCAAAATCGGTGACTACGGGGTGCTTATGCGCCGCGTCAGTGAACATGATGTTGACCGGCTTGATGTCACGGTGGATTACGCCGTGCTCATGAGCATAAGCCAGCGCATCCGCCAGTTGGATCATGAGCCGCAGTGTATCCGTGACCGAGAGAGCGCCACCGTCGTGGATCATCTGGCCGAGCGTGCCGCCCCGGATATATTCCATGACCATGTAATACAGGCTCTCGTCGATGTCGAAATCAAACACCTGCACGATATTGGTATGGCGCAGTTGGGCAATGCTGCGTGCCTCGCGCTTGAAGCGGGCAACCGATTCCGGCGTCTCGTTACTGTAGCCGCGCAGCACCTTAATGGCTACCGAACGCTCGGTGCCCGGTTGGAAGGCTTCATAAACTTCTGCCATCCCGCCGCGCCCCAGCATCCGAATCAATTCATATTTACCAATGCGGCTGCCGACGAGGTTATTCATATTGAGTAGTCGCTACCTATTACATGGATTCGGTCACTATCATAGCATTATTCTAACGGAGATAAATAAAATTTTAGTAAAATTTCACGCGGTATAGACAATATTCATACTTAAAATTCACAAAAGTCCCGCCACCAACCCGATAATCCCGCCTGCAAGGATCAGCCAGGTCGGGTTGATTTTGGTGCGCAGGAGCAGCAGCAGCGCGCCCAGCATCACGAGAACCGCCACCGGACTCAGCGCCGCGCCATCCACGGTGCGGATCGATGCCCACGCCAGATCAGCCAGTGTTACCAGAATCGCCGCGATCACTCCGGCATTCACGCCCGATAAAAATCCACCCAGAAAAGCATTCTGCCGCATTTTGGGGATCAGCGGCGCGGTCAATATTACCAACACGAACGACGGCAGAAAAATCCCCAATGATGCCGCAAATGCGCCTGGAATTCCGGCGATGATGTAACCGATGACCGCCGTCGTCGTCGAGACCGGGCCGGGGGTGATCTGCCCGATGGCGATGGCGTCTAAAAGCTGCTGCGGCGTCAGCCATTTGAAACCGTTCACGACATCCTGCTGAATATAGGCGAACAACACATAACCGCTGCCGAATAATACCGAACCAATTTTCAAAAAGTAGAAAAAGATGTCAAACAGGCTCACGGGAATGGTCTGCGCGGCCTGCAACAAGGGCTGTGCGAAAAGTCTTAATGAGTAATCCCCTCCCCCTAACCCCCTCCCCACTCCGTAGAGAGGGGGAATCAGAATCATCGGCGAAATCACTTTTGGACGCGCACGATAAGCCCCATAAATCACCCCGGCGGCCATCATGACGATGACTTCATGAACATTGAGCACCACAATGGCAACCAAACACGCGGCAAATAAAATCCACAATGCGCGGGTGTCAAGGGCGCTGCGGATCAAGCGGTAGCCCACATTGGCGATGATGGCGACGATCACCGGCTTGATGCCCCACAAAATCGACTCGACCTGCGGGATGCCTCCGGTGCTGACATATAAAACCGAGAGCACCAGCGTCAGCAAAAAGGCTGGGCCGATGAAGCACGCCCCAGCGACGACTGCGCCCGGTATCCCGCGCAGCATATAACCGACATGAATCATCACTTCGGTGGAATTCGGGCCGGGGATCAGGTTGGTCGCGGCGATCAAATCTAAATAATGTTCGCGTGTCAGCCATTTGCGGCGCACGACAATTTGCTCTTCCGCCAGCGCCAGATGGGCTACTGGCCCGCCGAAGGCTGTCAGACTGAAGCGCAAAAAGAAGCGCGCGAGTTCGCCATAGGATACCTGCGGCGGGGTCTGGGATGTTTCGTTCATAGCGGCCTTTTCGAAGCTTGGTCAACCTGCCGTATAGTAACAACACCGCATTCCGCACGCCAACTGCGATGTGTTAAATCTTGGAATATGCCTTTAAACATATTGATTCTACAAACACCCATGCGCCCCTAATCTTTTTGCTAGTACCATAGCGTTTGTACGCGAGGGCTTTATCGCTATAATTTAGTCACGGGTTCACAATGGAGACAAATCAATATGTTTAACGATATAGGCCAGGTCACCCGATGTTTGAGTGAACAGCAGTATATTTCGACGGACGAGATTTCTACGGTAATGTTCCTGGCGGAAAAATTGCAGAAGCCCATTCTCACCGAAGGCCCAGCCGGTGTCGGCAAGACCGAGTTAGCCAAAGCCTGGGCGAAAGTCACCGGCAAAAACCTGATTCGCTTGCAGTGCTACGAGGGGTTAGACGAAGGCAAAGCGCTCTACGAATGGGAATACGCCAAGCAGATGCTCTACACGCAGCTTTTGCGCGACAAGTTGAGCGAAGTGCTGGGTAGTGCGACCAGCTTAACTGAAGCGGCAGATCGCCTGAGTCAAGAGGAAAACGTTTTCTTTTCTGAGCGCTTTTTATTGGCGCGCCCGCTGCTGCAAGCCATCACCTCGCCAGAGCCGGTGGTGCTGCTCATCGACGAAATTGACCGCGCCGATGCCGAGTTTGAAGCCTTCCTGCTGGAAATTCTGAGTGATTTTCAGGTGTCCGTGCCGGAGTTAGGGACGATCAAGGCGCGCCATATGCCTATCGTCATCCTGACCAGCAACAACACCCGCGAATTGTCCGAGGCGCTCAAACGCCGCTGCCTATATCTCTTCATCGACTACCCCAGCCACGAAGCGGAGTTAAACATCGTCAAAATGCGCGTGCCGGAACTCAGCAGCAAGCTGGCACAGCAGGCCGTCGATGTCGTGCAGAGTTTGCGGCAGATGGACTTGAAGAAAAATCCCAGCGTGTCGGAAACGATTGATTGGGCGAAGGCGCTGGTCATGCTCAACGCCGACAGCCTCGACAAGAAAACCCTGGAAACCACGCTGACGGTGCTGCTCAAGCACGAGAGCGATGTCCAGAAAGCCCGCCGTTCGTTGGGCGAAGGCGGACGCGGCGGCGACCATCCCCTGAACCGGCGTCCCGGTGGCAACATGGGCGGTCAGGGACGGCGCGGCGGCTGGCCGAATTAACGTAACGAAGTTCGATCACACAATTGAAGAGGGACGAACCGACCAACACTATTGGCCGGTGTCGTCCTTTTTGTTTCCTGGAGAGTTGATTCAGGACGAGTGCCAAAAATTCGGTGTGCGTTTCTTAGATATACTGGAGTATGAGAATGGTTGCAACAACAGATGATCGGATTGTCTTGGTAACGGGCGCGAACAAAGGCATTGGCTTCGAGGTCGCGCGTCAACTTGCCCAGCAGGGTCTCATTGTGATTCTCACAGCGCGCGATGCTTCAAAAAGTGCTGATGCCGTGCAACAACTGGCGGGCGAAAAATTGAATGTCATCGCCAAAACCGTCGATGTCGCTGATGACGACAGCATTCACCGTCTGGCTGCTGAAATCGAGGCTGAATTCGGGCGGCTGGACATCCTCGTGAACAACGCCGCCGCTTATGTGGATTGGATGGAGACCGCTTCCAAAGCTGATTTGAATGCTGTTCAGACCGTTTTAGAGACCAATTTATTTGGCGCGTGGCGTATGTGTCAGACGTTCCTGCCGCTGCTCCGCAAGAGTGAACACGGGCGCATCGTGAATGTATCCAGTGGCGCGGGTTCGCACGGCGACCTTCAGTTCGGTCTGACCACCAATCAGGGTGCATCTGCCAGTTACGGCATTTCAAAAGCTGCTTTGAATGCCCTGACGTCAAAATTGGCCGCCGAGTTGGATGGCAGCAGTATCCTTATCAACGCGGTTTGCCCTGGCCTTACGGCGACTGCTCCCGGCATGGAAGCAATGGGCGCACGTCCGATACCCGAAGGCGCGGCGAGTGTCATCTGGGCGGCACTGCTCCCAGATGATGGCCCAAGCGGCGGTTTCTTCCGTGATGGCAAGCCCCTGCCCTGGTGATTAGCGAGGAATTTACTTTATGGCGAAGACCAATCAAGAACCCGAAACTTTTTACGCCAAAGACCGCGAAGAATGGCGCGCATGGCTGCTGCAAAATCATAATACCTCTGCGGGAATACGGTTGATCTACTACAAAAAAGGGAGCGGAAAACCGCGTGTGGCTTATGAGGAAGCCGTCGAAGAAGCTCTGTGCTTTGGCTGGATCGATAGTGTCACCAATGTGATTGACGACGAACGCTATATGCAGCTTTTTTCACCGCGCAAACCGAAAAGTCCCTGGTCAAAAGTCAATAAGGTGCGCATCGAAAAAATGGTCGCGCAGGGTTTGATGACCGACGCTGGACTCCAAAAAATTGAATCTGCTAAAGCCGACGGCTCCTGGAGCAGCTATGATGGTGTCGATGACCTGCAAGTACCCGATGATTTAGCGCAGGCGCTCGCCGCCAATGAGACCGCCAACCAGTATTTTCATGCCTTTAGCAACTCATCCAAAAAGATCATTCTGTGGTGGATTACGAGCGCCAAACGCCCGGAAACACGCCAAAAACGTATCACGGAAACGGTGAAGTTAGCCGAACAAAATATCAAAGCCAACCACCCGCGCCCGTAGCAGCTAAATCACGTTTGAGCCGAATCGCCGTTCCCCTATAGACCGGATTATTCGGCTATTTTTTCTTGGCTCATGTTCAAAACGAGTGATTTCCGTAGGGGACGACCTATGTGTCGTCCCTGCTGATATAGACTTTTCACTTAATCTGAACAAGTGCCTTTTTCTTATTTCCCACTTCCCTAAAGGTTACGAAGGCTTAATCGAGTTCTGGTGCAATGTCTGGTACAATGTGTCGCAATCTTACGCTTCTCTAGGACAAATCTATGCGCCGCCATCAAATCGCTATTTTCATCAGCATCGGGCTGGTGTTTTTATTAGGTGCTGCCTGGGTGCTGGCTCAGGATACCTCCTGTGCTCCGGCCTTAGATACTGCCTGGACAGCAGCCACTGACGCTTGTCTGACCGGGCCGGTAGGCTATTTGTGTAACGGTGGCAGCGCGCCGCAGGTCGAACCGCAGGGGCCGGTTAGCAATTCGTTGGCCCCCACCGGATCAATGGTCGAAGCCAGTGTGGTGACGGCTATCCATACATTAACGGGCGCGGCAGACGGCAGCAGCATCGGCGTGGCATGGCTGCGGCTGCCCCAACCTATCCAGATGACCGGCTTGCTGATTGGCGATGTCAACTTGCGCAACAACTCCCCGCCCGATTTCCCGGCATGGCAGGCCATGATCGTCGAGACCGGATCAGCCCCTTCGACCTGTGGAGCGATGCCGCGCAATGCGCTCATTATTCAAACGCCTTTCAACCAACCCGCGAATATCGCCATCAACGGCGTCTCGCTCGGCCTGAACGGGACAGTGCTGGTGGAAACCCGCGACAACCAGACTATTTTCGCGGGACTCTCCGGTCAAAGCACGGTCTTCGCCGTCGGCCAGGATCAAATGCTGCGCCCCGGACAGCAAATTACTGTACCTTATAATGCTGGGAACTTCAGCGTCCCGGTTGATCTCGCCAGCGCACCCGCCCCGTTCGATACATCTCTGGCCCAAAATTTGCCGGTGGCGCTGCTGGATCGTCCGATCATCCTGCCGCAGCCCGGTTATGTTACGACGGGCGGCGCGGTCAACATGCGAACAGCGCCCAACACCGACGCGGCGATTTTGGGGCAAGTGCCTTCCGGACAGGTTTTGAGTGTATTAGGCCGTAATACCAGCGGCGATTGGCTGCATGTCCGCCTGGACAGCGGCGAAACCGGCTGGATGAAAGCCGATCTCCTGCTGCAATCGCTCGGCAATATCCAGGCGGTCTATGATTCGACACCCGCGCCGCAGCAGCGTTTCGGTGAATTGGGAAAGCTGGCAAAAGTCGTCGCGCCCGCCGGAGTTAATCTGCGTAATGCGCCCGATGTGAGTTTTGCGGTGGTCGCCTCGCTGCCAGATGGCGTGATGGTGAATCTGGTCGCGCGCAGCCCGTATAGCCCCTGGGTCAAAGTGGAGTTCAGCGGCATGACCGGCTGGCTGGCATTGGTCACGCTGCAAACCCAATCGGTACTGGATGCCCTGCCGATAGATTATGATGTGCCGCCACCGCCTGTCCCAACCACGATTCCCGGTTCCTTCGGCAACGCCTTCCCTGACCCCCACGCCGGGGGTTAATCGATGTGCCCGTAGGGGCAAGGCGCTGCTTTGCCCTTCCTGAACACCTGAATTCGACTCTTGTGTGGCAACGCGGGTTTGGTATAATGTGATGTAGAAATTGGGGAGTCGCCAAGCGGTAAGGCAGCGGACTTTGAATCCGCTATTCGAAGGTTCGAATCCTTCCTCCCCAGTTGATCCCTCAAAAGCGCTCATGAAGCGCTTTTTTCTTGCATGGCGATGTTCGAATCCTCTCGCCGGTATCACTTGAAAAATTAAATCTTAAGGGATAATTAATTTTAAGAAATTGTTCAATTCTCTTCACATCCCCACCGCTGGGTATTCCAGCGCAGTTTTGGTTGGGCAGCGCATCTTCACCGGCTGGCGCAGGATTACGAACGCCTGCTGGAAACCCGGATTGGCCTGCATTTTTTGGCTTTCTGCCATTCTGATAGCCAAACGTGTGGTCGAAACCATATTCATCGTTCATAACACCCTATTGTTATAATTATCTGTACCCAATCGAGTTTTAGGAATCTTTCCATGACTGCTATCCTTTTCGTCGAAGATGATGCCACCATTGCCATGGGGGTGGAATACTCGCTCAAGCAGGACGGTTTCCAGGTCAGCCTGGCTTACCGCCTGGAGGAAGCCCGCGACCTGCTCAAGCGCAGCCCCTTTGATCTGGTGCTGCTGGATCTGGGGCTGCCGGATGGCAGCGGCTACGAGCTGTGCAAAGAAATCCGCGCCGGGGATACGCCCATCATCATCCTCTCTGCCCGCGAGGACGATACTATAGGTATCCTGAAATAGATGTGTAAATTAAAATGAGGGTCAGAGAGGAAAAA
>JBDTNB010000117.1:0-22368 GCA_039933955.1 Chloroflexota bacterium | reverse complement strand
ATCCGCCAATTCGAGCGCAAAGGCATCTGGCCGCGTGGGACGGTGCTGGGCAAAGAGCAGCTCACCAGCGCCGCGCATGTACAGCAGGCCATCGAAAATCTGCCCTGGAAATTCAGGCTTGAACAGCCCATGTCGCTGGACATCATCGATATTGTGCGCGAATTGATCAACCCGTCTTTGGTGGTGCAGGATACCGATGGCTTTCCGATGGGCACGCTGACGCGGACACAATATGGTTTAATCACCGAGCCATTGTATGCAGCGCTTCCCAAACAACTGCCGCTGTTTGACGAAGACGAACTCTCCAATGAGGCGATGGGCATCTCCGAAAACGCGATGGTGCGCTTGGTACGGGGCGTCGCTGGCAGCGGCAAAACGCTGGTGCTGGTGCGGCGCGTCCGCCATGTCGCAGCGCAGCACACCGACGCAAAACTGCTGGTCATGGCCTTCAACGTAGATATTTCGGACGACTTACGCAGGCGTATCGGCCTGACGAATGCCAGTGTCGAAGTCATGAATTTCCACAAAATCTGCCGGTTGATCCTGCGAACCGGCTGGAAAGACCCGATTTCCGCCAAAGATTGGCTGCGTAAATATGAGGGCGAAAGCCTGAAGCAGCTTGGACTGGCTGCCGATTTTGTGGCCGGGGAAATTGCGTGGCGCAAAGAACTTCAGCTTTTCCATGATGAGGCTTATCTCGAAGCAGACCGCAAAGGGCGCGGGCAGCGTTTAGATCGCCTCAAACGCGAGCAGATGAACCGAATTTTCAACCGTTATTTGGACTATCAGAGCAATCACCGTCAAGCCGGTGAAGTTTGGTATGACTGGGACGATATTCCATTTTTAGCATTGGATGCCCTCTATGAGAATCATCCGATGACCGGTCAGTATGATGCCGTTTTCCTGGATGAAGCCCAGGATTTCACACCGTCATGGATTCAGGTCACAAAAGCGCTGCTCAAACCCGGCGGCAATCTATTCATCTGCGATGACCCCTCCCAGAGCATTTTTTGTTCCTATACCTGGCCGCAAAAAGGCTTATCGGTTGTGGGGCGTTCGCGGGTGCTGCGCGTGCCCTTCCGCTCGACCAGGGAAATCAGCCAAGCTGCGCACAGCCTGATCGAAGCCGATGAAACGCTGCGCCAGACTGAGGAGCGCGCCGAACCTGATTTCACATCCTATGAACTGGGAACCGGGCCGCTGCCCGCGCTTATCGCCTGCAAAGACGCGGAATCAGAAACCCTGTTTGTGGGCGAAAAAGTACAGGAATTGATTGATGGAGGTGTGCTGCCGGTACAAATCGCCATCCTGTGCCACAACCGCTGGCATGTGGAGCGCTGGGCAGCTTGGCAAAAACGAGGGGTTTACGTCCAACACTTCGAAAAAATGAAAGGGCTGGAATTCGCTGCTGTTTTCGTGCCTCATTTACAGGATTCATTCCCCGCACCCAACGACCCGGATGCGGTGACGGTCATGCGCCGTAAAATCTTCACCGCGATGACTCGCGCCCGCTACCGCCTGATTTTGTCGTATCACGGGATGCTGCCCAAGCCACTTGAACCCCTGCTGGAAAATGTGTGGTGTGAAAATTTTATACCCGCTATCGAACGCTGAAAATTTACATCAGGACGCTGGCACGGTAGCAACCGCACGTCGATTTGGCGCAACCGACAGCAAAACGCCAACCCCAATTAACAGGCTGCCCATCCATAAATTGGGCGTCACCTGCTGGTTCAACAATACCACACTCAAAATTGCCCCAACTACCGGCTGTGCAAAGAAAAACAACGACGCAACCGACGCATCCACCAGCGCAAAAGCCCGATTCCACAACCACATCGCCCCGGCGGTTGATACAAATCCCAGATAGAGGATGCCAAGAATCGTACCAAACGTGACGTCCCCTATCGGACGCGAGGATACTTCAATTACTGACGCCGGGACTGTCAACAGTAGGCCACCGCAAAAAGCAATGGTCGTCACCACCAGCGTATCGAAATTGGCGCTGACCCGTCGCACCAACACGGAATACAGCCCCCACGTCACGGCTGCGACACACAAAGCAATATCGCCAGCAAATGTATCTGAATTGAAGTCGGCTTTGCTCAGGTCGATAATGATAAGCACGCCAATGGTCGCCAGCAGCACTGCCGCGATACGTTGAAAGGTCAACTTCTCGCGCAAAATCAGCACCGCAAACAGCAGAATGAAGGCGGGCGAAGAACTCGTCACCAATGAGCCGTTGATGGCTGTCGATTTATCTGTGCCTACAAACTGTGCTCCGACACTCACACCAAATCCTAATATCCCTACCCCCAGCAACGAGAGTAACTCACGGCTATTGGGCAGCCGCACATTGGATGCGCGAGTCTGCCACCACAACATCGGCGCAAGAAGAAGCAGTCCCAGAATCAAGCGAATTGTCAGTAGAGTAAAAGGTGGAACGGTTCGTAACACTACATCGGACACCACATACATGCCGCCCCATATTGCAGCAGCAGACAGACCATAGATTGCGCCTCTTAGCATAAGGGTTAGCAGCTTCCTTTGTCATAGGTGGATAATGAAACGAGCTTTTCTCTTGTCAGCAAATTGCTTGTCGATCAACGGGTGGCACGATACAATCCTTACTGAATATTAAAGGTGATTAAAATGCTCCTAATCACCCGCTACCATGTTCAATTAAATTATAAGGAGATAGGCATGTCAGTGAAACGACTTTTAATTACCCTTAGCATCCTGCTTATTGCTGCCCTGGTAATTGTACCAGCGGTGGCGCAGGACAGCACGACCATTAAGGTCTACACAAGCTGGCCGCTCACGGGTGGTACGCAGGCTGTCGGCGAAAGCATGTTGAAGGCTTCGCAATTGGCTGTCGCGCATTACATGGAAGACCATGATGGCAAAGGCCCAGCAGGCTTCACCGTTGAAATCGTCCCATTGGATGATGCCTCGCCTACAACCGGCGCATGGGACGGCACAATTGAGGCCGAAAATGCCCAGCGCTGCGTCAATGACGCCGCCTGCATGATTTACTTCGGCACCTACAACAGCGGCGCAGCGAAGGTCAGCATGGTCATCACCAATCAGGCGGGAATGGCGCAAATCAGCCCCGCAAATTCGTATGCAGGTTTGACACGCGACTGCGGCGTTGAAAATGGATGCCAGGCCGATGAACCCGGTATCTATCGCCCAACCGGCATCGTCAATTACTTCCGCACCAATGGTACGGATGATGTTCAGGGGCCAGCGGGCGCATCCTGGGCAGTGTGTGCAGGATTCAAGAAAGTTTATATTCTGGACGACACGCAGGCTTACGGTAAGGGTGTTGCAGACACCTTTGCCAATCAAGCCACAAAAGTCGGTCTGGAAGTTGCTGGTCGCGGCAGTGTCGAATCAACCGACATTGACTTCCGCGCACTGTTGAATGATGTCCGCGCCTCTGGCGCCGACCTGGTTTACGGTGGCTTCGTGCTCGATTCGGGTGGCCCGCAGGTCATCCAGCAAATGGAATCACAAGGTTTGTTTGATGCAGGCGTGAAGTTCATGGGGCCGGATGGTCTGGCGAGTGACAGCCTCGTTGAGCAGGCTGGTGGTGCAGATGTGGTCAATGGTAACGTGATGGTCACATTCCCTGGCCCGCTGCCGAGCACGGTTACGTCGGACATCGGCAAACGGTTCTATACCGATTATCTGGCTAAATATGATAACGAAGAACCTGATCCCTATGCCCTGTATGCTTATCAGGCGACCCAGGTCATCCTGAATTCCATCGAAGTTGCTGGCAAAGCGGATCGCACCGCTATCCTCGACGCCATGCGTGACACGAAGGATTTCGAAGGCATTCTGGCGACCTTCAGCTTTGACGAAAATGGTGACTCAACCGCAGCAGGGTTCTATGGTTATGACTTTGCGGATGGCACACTCTCCAACCCAGTGCTCATCACCCCAACCATGCAAGACACGGATTGCAAAGTTGGTTCGTAACCAGATTTGAGTCGTAAGACCCGTACAAGGAGAGGACAGTCATTGTCCTCTCTTTCTCTTGTCCAGTCCTGGAGTTTTACATGAGTATAGAAGTACAAGTTTTCATCCAACAGGTTCTGATTGGGCTGACCATCGGCGCGTACCTGTCCCTCATTGCGCTGGGGTACACGATGGTTTATGGCATCATCGAACTGATTAATTTTGCGCACGGGGATTTGTTCGCGTTTGGATTCTTTATCTCGCTGGCATTGTTCCAGATGATTAACCCGCCCAAGCCATTAGACGGTTTTGGGTTGATCGTGATTTTGCCTTTTATTTTCTTTGTGACCATGATTCTCACGGGCGGCCTGAATGTGCTCATAGACCGTGTTGCGTATCGGCCTTTACGCAACGCGCCGCGACTCGCGCCGCTGCTGACCGCCGTAGGGGTTTCGTTCATGCTCGAAGCCATTTTTGCCATCTGGCAAGGGGCTACACAAATCACCTACCCGAATTATTTCCCAAAAGTGGATATCCTGCGTGAGGTTTTCCACGTTGACAGCTTTATTATTTTTACGACTAAAGATATTTTTCTTTTCGCGGTGACAATCCCACTGGTTATCGGCCTAACGCTCTTTATTGACCGCACCAAAATTGGCAAGGCCATGCGTGCATGTGCTCAGGATCGCGAAGCGGCTGCCATGATGGGGATTAACGTCAACCGAATCATTGCCACAACCTTCTTTGTCGGTGGGGCATTGGCAGGCGGCGCGGGCGTTGTGTGGGGTTTGTATATCAATTCAGGGCGCTTCCTCATGGGCTTTGAAGCTGGATTAATAGCGTTCACATCGGCGGTATTAGGCGGAATTGGCAATATCCGGGGCGCTGTGGTCGGCGCATTTGTCATTGGCATGATAAAGTCGATGAGCGACGGCTATATTGGCGGCGAATGGACACGAGTCATCATCTTTGGCATTCTGATCTTGCTGCTGGTTTTCCGTCCGTCTGGCATCCTCGGCTCGACACAATCCATTGAGAAAGTTTAGGAGACCACCATGCAATCACTTTCCCAATCCTGGTCTCGTCTGCCGCGCATCGTTAAGTGGATACTGATTATTGCAGCCATTTTTATCACACCATTCCTGATCGGAGTCGTCGAAAACTGGACGAATTTCGGTTTATTAACTCAGGTCAATCGTGCCTTGATTTATGTGGTGCTGGCGCTCGGCTTAAATATCGTGGTTGGATTTTCGGGGCTGCTAGACCTGGGCTACGCGGCATTTTTCGCTATCGGAGCCTACACATTCGGCATCCTGACATGGCCGACACACGGTATTGAAGCCAGTTTTTTCATCGTCATCTGGATTTGCGCGGCGGTTGCGGCCTTTTTTGGTATTCTGGTCGGCACGCCCACCCTGCGCCTGCGCGGTGATTATCTGGCGATTGTTACTTTGGCTTTCGGGGAAATTATCCCGACAGTTGTCCGCAACCTGAAAGGTCTCACCAACGGTAGCCAGGGCATGACACCGTTGGGCAAACCGAGTTTTGGAATATTTGAAAGTGCATTTAACTTAGCGCCGGGTCGTCTGAATGTCGGCGTTGATCCGCACTTCTGGTTTTATGTCATTGTCATCATGGCTGCACTGGTGCTGTTCACCTCGATACGATTAGATAACTCAAGATTAGGACGCGCCTGGAAAGCCATCCGCGAAGACGAAACCGCCGCCGATTTTATGGGCGTTGACCCCATCCGTACCAAACTGTCGGCATTCGCGATTGGCGCATCGTTCTCCGGGTTAGCGGGGGGGGTCTTTGCTTCGATGCTCGGCGCAATTTTCCCGGAATTATTTCGCTTTCAAGTATCCATTTTCCTGCTCATCATCGTCGTCTTGAGTGGCCTCGGCAGTGTTTGGGGGGTACTGATCGGTGGACTGATTATCTCGACCTTTGACGGCGTGTTTCTAGCGCAGGTCTTACCCCAATTGTTCCCCAAAATAGATATTCAAAGTTTGCGCTGGGTGTTTTTCGGGGTTGGCCTGATTGTTATCATGATCTTCCGCCCACAGGGGTTGTTTCCTCGGCGCGAAATCGCCAAGAAATTAGAAACGGATATGTTACCACCTGAAATGCCCGCGACAGCCGCGAAAGGTGGTGATTAATGGCGACTCTGCTAGAGGCCAAAGGGGTTAGTAAGCAGTTCGGCGGCCTTACCGCGGTAGATACCCTGGATTATTCGCTGGAAACAGAATCCATCAACAGTATTATTGGGCCAAATGGAGCCGGAAAAACGACCTTTTTCAATGTCGTCACTGGCTTTTATAAGCCCACTACCGGAACGGTGACATTTGATGGCCGCGAAATTAGCGGGATGCGCCCGAATAAACTGACACATATCGGCATCGCCCGCACTTTCCAGACCATACGCCTTTTCAACAATTTGAGCGCAGTGGAAAACGTAATGGTTGGGATGCATCACCGCCTCAAGGCGGGCTGGCTCGGCAGCATTCTCAAGCCCAAGTGGGTGGTAGAAGAGGAAACCCACGCCCGTGAGGAAGCCATTGGCCTGCTGGATTATGTGGGACTCAAAGGTTATGAAGAAGTGTTTGCCAGAGGGCTGCCCTACGGTTTACAACGGCGGCTGGAAATCGCGCGCGCGTTGGGCACGCAGCCCAAAATGCTGCTGCTCGATGAGCCGACGGCGGGCATGAATCCCAATGAAACCCAGGAAATGGTGGTTTTCATCCGGCGGCTGCGCGACGAACGCGGCTTGAGCATCCTCCTCATCGAACATGATATGCAGGTGGTCATGAATATTTCGGACAAAGTCACGGTGCTGGATTATGGACAAAAAATCGCTGAAGGGTTGCCCGCCGAAATTCAACGCAACGAGCGCGTAATCGAAGCTTATCTGGGGCGGCGCGCACTGGAGTTTCTCAAAAATGTCTAACGCCACAACAAAACCCATCCTCCAGCTTGAGAACGTCCACAGCTACTATGGCAATATTCATGCGCTGCATGGCATCAGTTTATATGTCAATCAGGGCGAAGTTGTGACCTTAATTGGAGCCAACGGCGCAGGAAAATCGACCACGATACGCACCATCAGCGGCATCATGCACCCACGCGAAGGCACAGTGATCTTCGAAGGCCAGCCTATCCAGGGCGTACCCGCGCATGAATTGGTCGGGCGCGGCATCGCCCAATCGCCAGAAGGCCGCCGCATCTTCCCCCGCCTATCGGTGCAGGACAATTTGCTGATGGGCGCTTATCTGCGTAACGATAAAAAAGAGATTCAGGCGGATACCGAGCGCGTCTTCCAACTCTTCCCGCGCTTGAAAGAACGCCGCATCCAACTGGGGGGCACACTCTCCGGCGGCGAACAGCAAATGTTGGCGATTGGCCGCGCGATGATGGCCCGTCCCCGTTTGCTCTTGCTGGATGAACCGTCGATGGGTCTCGCGCCCGTGTTGGTTGAAGGCATTTTTGAAATCGTCAAACAGATCAATGCTCAGGGCACGACGATTCTGCTGGTCGAGCAAAACGCACTCATGGCATTAGAGGTTGCTTCACGCGGCTACGTGCTGCAAAGCGGCTCAGTCGTCCTGACTGACGAAGCCAGCGCACTCCTCAAAAACGAGATGATCCGAAAAGTTTATCTCGGCGAAAATTAGTTAGAATCAAAAGGGCGTAACCAGTTACGCCCTTCCCTAACACATTCTTACCCAACCGTTTGATATACAACCTGACCTTCCGCAACCGTCAAATGCACGTTGATATGGTCGTCAACCAGCACCAAATCGGCATCCTTGCCGACTTCCAGGCTGCCTTTGTGATCCGACATTTGCAGTGATCGCGCAGCATTTAAACTGCTGGTTTGCCAAATTTTTTCGAGCGGCTGCCCGGTAGCCGCCATAAAATTACGGAGGCCGACATCCATTGTCAGGGTGCTGCCCGCCAGCGTGCCATCCAGCAGTCGAACCGCGCCATCTTTTATGATGACCGTGCGATCATCAATCTTCATTTCGCCTTCGGGAAGCCCTGCCCCGCGCACGGCGTCGGTAATCAGCACAACCCGGTCTGCCCCTTTCGCCGCAAATAAAATCTGCATCGCGGCGGGGTGCACATGAATGTTGTCGGCAATTAGTTCGCAGTACACATCGTGCAATGTCATCACAGCACCCAGCGTACCCGGTTCGCGATGCGACAAACCGGTCATGGCATTATAGGTATGCGTCGAATGCGACAGGCCAAGCCCTACTGCTTCGACAATTTGCTCGTAGTTGGCGGTAGTATGTGCCACCGAAACCGTAATTCCGCGTCGCACACATTCGCTAATCAGCCAATGATTTTCTTTGTATTCAGGAGCCAACGCAAGCAGACGAATCACATTTACATCCAAATATGACAGCGCTTCTGTGCGCCCTGCTCGCCGGACATCCTGCTCCCGCTGCGCGCCGCGCTTTTCAACGCTGATGTATGGCCCTTCCAGATGCACGCCCAGAATTGTCGCGCCGTTGGGCTGCTGCCCCATCATCTCGGCGACCATTTCCAGAGAAGCCAGGATACGTTCATTCGTATCCGTCCAGGTAGTAGGGAAAAACCCGGTCACGCCGTGCTGGGCATAAAATTGCGCCATCGCCCGCAGGCCATCCGGTTTGGAATCCATTGTTTCTTCGCCGACAGCGCCATGCACATGCACATCGATGAAACCCGGAATGAGATTTAAGCCACGCGCATCAATCGTTGTTTGAGCGCTGATGTCCGGTGCGTTCCCTGATCCAATCAGGTGGATTTGTTTGCCTTCTGCGAACAACCAACCGCGTTCATGCACAGCGGTTGGCGTAATTACCTTTGCGTTGGTAATGAGTATTGACGGACTCATGACGGAAGTTCCTTTGCTGTTTAAGCTGATTCTCGTAAACCAAACCAAACCTGACAGGCCGCGCCGACTGCACTCGACATCACCTGAGATACGACCATCGGAATATCGCGGTAAATAGCCGGATTAGTGCGTTCGCGCAGCGCTTTTTGGGCCGCTGGGATGATAAATTCAGCCGATGCGTGTCCCATCCCACCGCCAATGACAAACATTGACGGATTCAGGATGCCCATCAGGCAAATCATCACCGAACACAACCACCAGCCCGTCTCGTCCATCACAGCAATTGCTAAAGGGTCTTTATCGCGGGCGGCCTCCAGGATGGCACTGGTATTTAGGCGATCACCCAGCGCAGCGAGTACACTGTCAGGATATTTCGGCATGTGTTCGCGCGCCCCCGCCAGGATGCCTGTACCGGAAACGTACATCTCCGGGCAGCCAAACATGCCACAGGCACATAAGCGACTGGTGGGCATAAACGGCATATGCCCGATTTCCATCGCCGCGAATTCGCCGCCCTGTACCAATTGACCGCCGACAATCGCGCCGCCGCCCAATCCGGTTCCCAGGGAAATGTACACAAAGTCGCTGCACCCCTGCGCCGCGCCGAAATACAGTTCACCCAGGGCGCTGGCATTGGCATCTTTCAGCACCCAAACAGGCAAGTGCTGCTTCAGCCGTGTCTCAACACCCGTTTTGAGCGGAACCTCGCGCCATGCCAGGTTGGTGGCATTATGGATTACACCCGTAATGGGATTCAAAAAACCGGGGCAGCCGATGCCTACGCCAGCCACCGGTTGGTCAGTTTGCCCAAGCAGTTCATGGACACCTTCTGCCACCCGGTCAAAAACAGCTTCTGCGCCCTCAGATGGCAAAGTTGGTAGGCGATACTCCGCCAGGACTTCACCGCTCCGATTAACCAGTGCAAAAGCGATCTTTGTGCCGCCAATATCCACACCAATGGCTAAATCGTCCGCCATAACCCAGCACCTCTTTATTTGTGTCCCAGACCCAGGAATGCGGGTAGGGTTGCCATTTGATAGCGGGCGAGAAAGGGGCGATAACGCTCCAATAAAGCATTGTTGTTAGCGTCCCCACCGGGGACATTGGCGCTCACCCAGATCGGCGGTTGGATGCCGCGCTCGGCCAGCAATCCAGCCGCTTGCACCGTAATCGCCTGGACAATCGCCGATCCGGCGATGGTGGATGTCGCGCCCACCTTATAGTCACTTCCCGGCAGCGCGACAGAAGCGTCACCTGGTGCGCCATGAGTATCAATCACAATATCGGCTACATCGAACAATTTTTTGCCGCTGGAATGCCGCGATGCAACCGCTTGCCCATGCGCGACAGAAGTGATGGCGATGACCTTGAGTCCGCCCGCCTTCGCGATTTGCGCCATTTCAATCGGCACAGGGTTTATGCCGGAATTGGAGATCACTGCCATGACGCTGCCAGCGCGAAGGTCATAACGGGACACCAGATATTTTGCGATGCCTTCGATGCGTTCGGCATCACCATCGGCAACATCATCTATCGCCAGGACAGGCGCTAACCCCCCTGCCCGATAAGCCGCATCTTTGGCAATCAAAGCGGAGTGACCGCTGCCAAAAAGGATAAACAATCCGCCGTCCGCGATAGCATCCGCGACGGCTATCGCGGCCTCCTGAATCGCCGCCTGCGACTCGCTTTCAATCGCTTGCAACAGACTTATCACATTTGCAAGGTAATTTTCAACAAAGTTTGCCATCACTTTTTCCTTGTGGTGAGATCGGTTGATGAACGTGCAAAATTCTACCCCTATTTCTTGTAAATAGGATGGGTTTACTTTTGACCCGAAAAATCATCCAATTAGGGTATACCGTCACGCAAAGCCCTGAAGCAAAATCGCAAATGATTTTTCAGCAAAACGGGTCAGCAATTTTGTTGACAAAACCTTTAATCGTCGTTAACATGAATTTGTTCGTAAGGGTTACAAATATTCTTTTTACTATGTTACAACCAAATCCGGCAGCCAGCAAAGCGACGACTTCACAATTAAAGAAGCACAACGAGTCGCTTATCCTGCGCGAAATATATGCGCATGACACGATTTCGCGTGTGCGCTTGGCGCAGCTCACACATCTATCGCGGCCATCGGTCACGGAGATTACACAAGGGTTGTTGGAAAAAGGGTTGATTCTCGAACTTGGGCCAGAAAGTGTCCAGGACAAAGTTGGCAAAAAACCCACCCTCCTCGCCTTAAACCCAGACGCCTATCAAATCATCGGCATCGTCCTTACCGATACCACCGCCCTCGGCACATTACTCGATTTGCGGATGAAGACTATCAGCCAGCAAATCGTCCCTATTCAAGACCTGACTTCGCAGCGGCTGATTAACCGTCTCATCGGCCTGATTGACGTTATCCGACAGCAAGCCACCTACCCGCTCCTGGGTATCACAGTTGGCATACCGGGAATCATCAACAGTGAGACTGGTTTTGTACATCTCACGACCTATTTTGAGTGGGAAAATATTCCCTTAGGCGAAATTCTGGCGGAGCGCTTTCAACTCCCGGTTTATGTGGGCAACGACAGTAATCTGGCGGCTGTCGGCGAGTATCGTTATGGTCACGGTCAGGATATAAAAAACCTCGTCGTCGTCGAGGCGGGCGAAGGATTAGGCGCTGGAATCCTGGCAGATGGCCGGATCATCGGTGGACATTCGCTGGCGGCGGGCGAAATCGGCCATATGCCCATTCCGCAACTGGACGACATATGCATCTGCGGGCGGCGCGGCTGCCTGGAAACGATGGTGAGTTGGTGGGGCATCAAACGCCACGCTCAAATCCTGGCGCAAACCTATCCCGATTCGCCGCTGGCACAACTCACACAAGAGGGCTGCGAAATCTCGGTTGCCACCATCAAAAAAGCCATCGCCCAGGGCGACACCCATCTCCTGGAATTGGTCGAGCAGGTTGCAACCTACCTGGGAGGCGCGCTCATCATGCTCATCCATTTGCTCAATCCCAAAATGATTATCATTACCGGCAGCATCTTGGAACTGGGCGAATCATTTGTCGCCGAGGTGCGTAAAACCGTGATTGACGCGACGCACCCGTATACTGTTGGTGACCTGGAAATTATCGCCAACCGTTTCGACAATCAATCTATACTTCTCGGCGCGGGCGCGTTTCTGCTAGAGCAGGAATTGGGTCTGTAAACAATCTGCACAAACTATTTGACAGAAGAGGAGGTCATAGGGCATAAGCACACAAGGTAAGTCGACTCGGTCAGTCTCGCAAAAGGTTTATTTTAGTAGGAGCAAAAAATGAGAAAGTTAGTCATCACCTGTGTTCTCCTCACGCTGATTCTGTCGATTGCGGCAGTTCATGCGCAGGACAAAGTGGAACTGGTTATGGGTAGCTGGCGTACCGAAGACATTGAAGCCTGGGACAATATCCTGGCCGTATTTGAAGCCGCCAATCCCGACATTGATGTGAAGTTCGAGCCGACCCTCAACACCGATTACGACGCTGCGATGACAAGCGCTGTAGACTCAGGAACCGGCCCCGACCTGATTACCTGCCGTCCGTTTGATCGCGCGCTGCTGCTGTATCAAAAAGGTGGCCTCCTGGATATTAAAGACATCGAAGGTCTGAGCCACTTCAGCGATGTCGCTAAAGGCGCATGGTCAACCGACGATAAGAGCGCGACCTACTGCGTGCCAATGGCCTCGGTCATTCACGGCTTCATTTATAACCAGGACATCTTCGACCAGGTTGGTGTCGAAGTGCCGAAGACCGAGAGTGAATTCTTCGCGGTTCTGGACAAAATTAAGGCCGCTGGCATCGTCCCCCTGGACATCACCACTAAAGATTCGTGGACGACCCAGACAATGGGTTTCGACAATATGTGGCCGAACTTCGCCGGTGGCGAAAAGGCGCGTTTAGGCGTCATTGATGGCACGATGAAGCTCACCGATCCCGGTTTCGTGGCGGCACTGGCAACGGTTGCCCGCTGGAAGGATTATCTGCCGGACGGTAATGAGTCTATCGGTTATGCCGATGCACAGCAGTTGTTCCCATTGGGCGGGGCGGCGATTTATCCTTCGGGTTCATGGGAAATCCCGCTGTTTGAATCACTGGCGGACTTCAAAATGGGTGCATTCAAACCCTATACCCCGGATGGCGCAACCGAGTGCTCGATCAGCGATGAAGTGGATATCGCTGTCGGTATGAATGCGAAGGGTCAACATCAGGCTGAAGCCAAACGCTTCCTGGAATGGCTGACAACAGCCGAGTTCGCACAAGCCTATTCGGACAACCAGCCTGGATTCTTCTCGCTGTCGGATCATCCCATCGAAATTAAAGACCCACTGGCGGCTGAATTTGTGTCATGGCGCAAGGATTGTGGCTCAACCATCCGCTTGTTCGATCAATTCCTGTCACGCGGCGATCCAGCGGGTAACATCCTTTCAGGAGACAATATTTACCTGATGGTGCAAGGTAAAGAAACACCAGAAGAAACGGCTAAAATCATCCAGGATGGGCTGGATCAATGGTACAAACCGGCGGCAACCCAATAAGGGCGCAGCACTGGTATTAACAATCGCAGCCCAGGCTGCATGGGTGATGGCAAGCGTGTCTTGCCATCACCCACTCTTCAATCAGGCGAACGCTTTAGCAGATGGAAAATATTTTATGGGATCGACTCGACGCGCCCGCTGGCATCATTTATTATTTTTTCTCGGCCCAGCCGTCCTGGTTTACAGCTTGTTCCTGACGTGGCCGCTGTTAGACTCGCTGCGTTCCAGTTTTTACGATATTGAATACAGCACAGTTGATGGAAAAACGACCACAACGACTACCTTTATCGGTCTGGATAATTACAAGCGGCTAATTGATGACCCATTGGCAACCGATTACGATGAACGGCTGCGTAATGCAATTGGCAATAATTTCCGTTTTTTTGCAATATTTATGCTGGTGCAAAACCCGGTTGCGCTGCTCCTGGCGGCTCTACTGACAACCCGCAATTTGCGCGGCGCGGCGATTTACCGGACAATCCTGTTCACACCCACCACCTTATCTATCGTGATTATCGGCTGGATATGGACGCTGATGCTCAATCCGCTGTGGGGGGTTGTCAATAATATTTTTAAGAGTGTTGGCCTCGCCTCATTGATTCCCAAAGAAGGCTGGCTCGGTTCGCCTTCGCTGGCGCTGACCGTCGTCGCATTGGTCGGGGTTTGGCAGTATATTGGACTGCCGATGATTTTATTCCTGGCAGCACTGCTTGGTATCGACGGCGAACTCATTGATGCGGCGCGCGTCGATGGTGCAACTCCCTGGATGGTCTTTTGGCGCATCAAATTCCCGCTCATTCTGCCAACAGTCGGCATTGTCACGATACTGACTTTCGTCGGCAACTTCAGCACATTTGATAATGTGTATGTGATGCAAGGCGCACAGGCTGGCCCGAACTACGCGACAGACTTGCTTGGCACATTTTTCTACCGTGTACTTTATGCACCATTGGGGCAGCAACCCAATCTTTCGGTAGGCACGGCGATTGCAACCTTGATGTTTCTTATCATCCTGACGGGTGTCATTCTATACCTGTTTGTGGCGCAGCGGCGCTTAGTCCGGGATTAGCGAGAGGCCAAAATGACATCCACTTCTACTGCTCAACCCATGCCTCCACTCGAATCGCGCAAGGTCATTGTTGATTGGGGATACCGCATTGCCCGCTTGTTCCCGCACGTCATTTTGATCGGCTATTCGATAGTTGCTTTGTTCCCAACATTCTTGATACTCATTAATTCTTTTAAAGACCGCAAAGACCTGTTCAAGACGCCCTATACGCCACCAATCTGGTTTTCGTTAGACGGCGGTTTTCATATTGTCGATATGTTCTCAACCAAAGGTTACGAGCAGGTGTTTGCACGGGCATCCGTGTTCACCTATTTTGGCAACAGCCTGTTCGTGACTGGCGTTTCGCTGTTTTTGATCCTGTTATTAGGGTCAATGGCATCGTTTGCGCTATCCGAATACGAGTTTAAAGGCAACCGTCTCCTGGGACTCTACATGGCAATCGGGATCATGATTCCGATCCGTTTAGGTACGGTCAGCCTGATTCGCTTGATGAACACACTGGGAATTTACAACACCCAATGGGCGCTGATCCTGGTGTATGCCGCGTCGGGGCTGCCAATTGCCGTATTTATTTTGACCGAGTTTATGCGGCAAGTCCCGACAGAACTCAAAGACGCGGCGCGGGTCGATGGCGCAAGCGAATACCGCATCTTATTCTCGTTCATCTTGCCGTTGGTTCGCCCTGCCCTGGCAACAGTGCTGGTGTTCAATATGCTGCCCATTTGGAATGATTTGTGGTTCCCACTGACATTGGCTCCAGGCGGAAACGTGCGAACCATTACGCTAGGACTTTCGGAGTTCGCGGGGCAGTATAAAACCGACTGGACAGCCCTCCTGGCGGCACTCATGTTAGCCATGCTGCCGGTGCTGATTCTCTACATTATTTTCTCGCGGCAGTTCATCCAGGGTTTAACACGTGGCGCGCTGAAATAGTCGCAAATTCAAAGATTTTTGAGCAAAGGACAGAGAATATCTCTGTCCATTTTATTTATGGTAAAGTCGCCGCCTATTCCTGACGAAGCAACTGCATCCGGTTGTCCTGTGCGGCGATGGTGTGCCGTGCAGCCATCAGCAGCAGTGCCGCCAATGCCGCCATCAACGCCGCGATCTTGAATAAAATGTGCGGCCCCACATTATCGAACATCCAGCCATTGATCGAACCCGCGACCAGAAACGCCAGACTCGGCACAGTCACTTGTGCAATCGCCTGATTGGTGGCCGCGTTGGAGGGGTAGCTGATGCGCGATACCAGGAGCGTAGCCGAGACATTAAAGAAGGTGTAAAAAGTCCCCCGGCAGGCAATCAACACAATCAGAAAATTGGGGCCGACCAGCAGCGTATACAAAACCCACAAGATCGCCTGCCCCAACATCCCTATAGCCAATGTGGTGCGAATATTTGCCCGCCGCAGCAGCCAGTCAATGAAAATCATGGATGGGATTTCGGACAACGCGGAAATCGACGACACGATGCCAATCAGGTCGTTACTCGCGCCCAAATTTTGTTTAAAGTAAATGAAACTAAAAGCGGTGATTGCGTTGTTGCCAAAAGCGAATAAAAACAGACTCGCCATCAAAATGTAAAAGGCGAAAGGCCGTGTGTGTGTTACTACTTTACCTTCGTGACGTTCGGATGTGCGCTCCGGCAGCACTTTTACTAACGGCAGCAGCAGCACATTAATCGCGCCTGTCAGCAAAAACAGCAGCGGATAACCGCCAATGGCTGCGATACGCCCACTCACGAAAGTCGTCACCGCCCACCCAAACGAACCCCATGCACGTAAACGCCCATAAATTGTTTTTTTGCGCTGCTCAAGCCAGGTGATGGTCAGTTGCGAGAGCAGCGATGCACCAGGGCCATCCGACGAATCGCGGAGGAAATACGCGCCGTCCAGCAGCAGGGGGTTGGCAGCACCCGCGACCAAACCCAAAGACGCGACTGCATTCCCAATCAGCAAACCATAATATAAGCGGCGATGCTGGCCGGTTCGATCCGCCAATGCATGAAGCGCCGGGGGAATAATCAGTTGAATAAAAGCGCTAATCGTAATCAGAATACCGATTTGTGTGCCGGAGAAGCCTATCGAAACGAGGTACAAATTGATGAAAGGGATGGTGAGGCCACGAGCAGCAAACGTCAAAAAAGTAATCCCCGCGATTCGGCGGAGATTCGCACGAGTGTTTTCGGGTGGCATGGTTTCGTCGACTTTCAGCGCTGGAAGTTATTTCATTATGCCGCAGCCGACGAAACCAATTAAGTCCAGGATCGAGCCTTACTCCATTTCCAGCATCGGCTCTAAGTAAGCCATTGCATCATCCATATTATTGAAATACATGGTGTTTTTGTCGCCCCGTGTGCTGACCACCGACACTTCGTTTTCAAACGAAAGCTGCGGATCAAACCCCACCAGAATGCCGCGCGCCGCCATCGGGTGGCTGTAGGCGCGATGTCCGCGCATTTTGAGCACAGCCCCGCGCTCACAGCCTTCGACTTGCAGCCAGTTTATGAGTGTGACGACAGGGTGATTCACGGTATCCAATGCTTCGGCAATATCATCCAGAGTGACTTGCAAGGTCTCCGGCGTCTGATAGCCCTGATACTTGATGTAAAGAACACGTTCGGGACGCAGCCAATAAATTTCATGTGACATGGATGTAGGCCTCTGTGCTGTCTAATGTTCGTTATCTTGATTGTAAGATAACTTACACAGCCCGAAGCATTAAGATTTTCATGACGATTGGTGCGTGAGTTTGACTGGTTGCCCCGCTGCTGCCGATTCATAACAGGCCAGCGCCACCCGTAGCGCCTCATATCCATCTTTCCAGGATACCGATGGCGGGCGTTTCTCGCGAATGCTGGCAATAAATTCGTTAATCATCGCCTGATTGGAATCCGACCCCCACCCCACCCACATCGGAAGACGCGGTGCAGATTTGCTGTAAACTGTGTGATGCTGCGACAGCGCATCGACTACTGTAAAGCCATTTTCGCCGATCACATCAAATTTCAAATGTCCCCAGCGCGGATAAAAGGTTGGGCGGCTCCAACTACAGTCAATGCTGGCGATCACACCGTTCTCCAGCGTAAGCAGCACGATTCCAGCCGTATCAACATCGACTTCGCCGGGATAAAACAGGTTGTCAACCTCGGCATAGACTTCAGCGATCTCGCAGCCAAAAAACCAGCGCAGCAAATCGACAAGATGGACAGTGTGATCCATGACCGCACCGCCGCCCGCCAGCGCTTTTTGGGCAAACCAGGCACGATGTTCGCGCGGGATTTCGCTGTGGTTGATGCCGTTCACACCATAGATACGTCCCAGATCGCCCCGAACGAGCATGGCTTTGACTGCAACCGCAGTTGCCCCAAAACGGGCTGGAAATGCAGTCATAAAATTGACCTTATGTTCGCTGCACACGTTCCGCATGAACTCGGCTTCTTCGAGTGTGACTTCGATAGGCTTCTCGCATAGGATATGCACGCCCGCTTTTGCCGCCAATTCGACCAATTCACGATGGTTAGCATTCTCCGAGCAAATGATGACGCCATCCGGTTTTTCGGCTAACAGCGCTTCATGAGTCGGAAACCAGCGCGCATTAAACACGTCTGCAAAATGTTTGCCGCGCTCGGCGTCGGTGTCCGAAAAACCGATCATTTCGACATCGCGCGTATTCCGCAAATTCTGGATGTAGCCTTCTGCGTGGAGGTGAGCAAAACTCATGATGCCGATACGCATTAGAGAGCCTCCTGGTTGATGGTCACGGCACGCCCGTTCTGGAGCGATTCGCGCGCAGCCAAGCCGATTTGCAGCCCTGCCAGGGCATCACGCGCTGTCACAGAAAAGGGTTTATGATTCACGAGCGCATCATAAAAATGGCGGATTTCAAAATCAAAAGGCGTTTCCGTTTCCAACGAGGGTGGCAGGCCGACTTCGGCGGCTTCTTCTTTATGCGGCGCGGCCAGATGGGTATGCATCGGTTCGCTGGTATCCGATGACCATTCCAGCACACCACCCGTCCCCGCAATATCAATCGAGGTACGGAAAAATCCCGGCGGATACGCCCAACCACCCTCGATATGAGCAATCGCGCCGTCCGCAAAGCGTAGCGTGACCAGCGCATAATCGCCAGGGGCATCCGGGCGAATCGTCCGCACCGATTTGGCGAAAACGCGCTTCACATCACCCGCCAGCCAGCGTGCATAATCGTAATCGTGGATCATCAAATCCAGGATCATGCCACCCGAACGTTTTTCGTCGGTAAACCAGTTATCGACAGCCTTCCGCGGCTGATAAGCCGCTCGCGTCAGACGGATGACGGCAGGTTTGCCAATTTGACCGGAAGCGACCACCGCCTGCGCTGAGGAATATTGCGGCACAAAACGCAGCACCTGGGCGATGAACAAGCGCACATTGGCTTTGTCGCAAGCCGCAATCATCGCGCGGCCATCTTCGACACTGAGCGCAATCGGCTTTTCGCAGATGACATGTTTACCGGCCTCTGCCGCCTGGATGGTCATCGCGCGATGTAAATCGGTGGGAACGCACAAATCGACAATATCAACTTCCGCCAGCAGCGCTTCATAACTGGGGAAGGTTTTGACACCGTATTTTGCTGCAAGTTCTTGGGCAGAATTTTCTCGCGCGGCATGAATACCCACCAGTTCTGCGCCTTTGTAACCCAGATTTTTCCAGGCAGGCGCATGGACAGTGCCCATCGAGCCTGCGCCAACAATTCCAACGCGCATTGATATTCTCCCTACACCGTGCCAGTTGGCTGCGCGTCTCTGGCGTCAAAAAAGGCTTTGATTTCACGCGCGTTTTCGCGCACACGTTCCAATGCTTCGACAAAATAATCGACCAAATCGGGGTCACCCAGGAAATATTGATGTGCGATCCACACAGTTGTCTGGGTCACATTTTCGGCAATCGGGAAATGCATGTTGGCGAAGTCCATACGATCTTTGAAATTGTGATAGGTGAACGAATTCTGGTCAGTCAGTTGCAGCAAATCATAGCGGTGCATCGGCGGGTTGCCTTTGCCGCAGGGAATACCTTCCATATACAGGGCCGCCGTGAGTTGACGTGATGTCAGACCGCCGAAAGTCTTGGGATCGAATTGAGTCACATACACATATCCGGGACGGCGAGTCACGCGCGGATCAACAAACTGCGGCGACATGCCAATCGTCTCCACAAGGCGTTCATCCATATATTCCATATTTTTGTTGCGGGTTGCCGTCTGATCCAGCAAACGAGTCAAGCCGACTTCCAACATGGCCGCCTGTAATTCAGTGATGCGATAATTCGCACCGACATGATAATTCAACTCATCATCATCTTTGGGTCTGCCGCAGTCGATCAAACTGTGACAGGCTTCCGCATAAGCCGGGTCATTGGTGGTGATTAAACCGCCCTCTCCGCTCGTCAGGGTCTTGGTCAACTGCATACTGAACGAGCCGAAATGTCCCCAACTGCCAACGCCGCGATCCCGCCATTTTCCGGCATGAGCATGGGCGCAATCTTCGATCACAATCAGGTCGTGTTTTTTCGCCAGTGCAATTATCGCGTCCATATCCGAAATTGTCGCGCCGAGATGCACCGGGATAATCGCCCGTGTGCGATCCGTAATCGCGGCTTCGGCGGCTGCGACATCAATACAAAAGGTTTTGGGGTCAAGATCGCAAATTATGGGCACAGCACCGATACTGAGAGGCGCCCAGGCCGTCGCCGCGAAGCTCAAGGCGGGGATGAGCACTTCATCACCCCAACCGATGCCCGCCGCTTGCAAGGCGATCACCATCGTCACAGTGCCGTTGGTGCAGGCGATTCCGTGAGCAGCATCGTGCATAGCCGCAAAATCGGCGGAAAAACGGGCTGCGTGAGGCGCGGGTTCTGGGAATCCACCATAAATGCCGGATCGGATGACCTCAATCACGGCTTCTTCTTCGCGCGAATCACGCACAGGCCAGGTTGGAATCGTAGGTTTGGCGGGCGTTCCGCCTAATATGGCTAATTTGCTCACTGGAATAACCCTTTTTCGATTTTTTGTATACAATCCGGGCAATTATTCGAAATATTACCGTGCGTGAGGGGATTTAGCTATGACCATTCTGAGTGCTGGAGTCTCTCGCAAAGTGACCAGTCCGCCGCATGGAATCTTCTTGGCGGAGCAAGTCGCCAAAACCCTCATCGACACGATTGAAATCCAAACGCAAAACGCCAGAATGATCTTGATGACCCATTCTGGCGTCCGCTTCGGCCTTCGTCTTTAGACTAGCGGCTAAAGACTGCTGACCAATGACTTACTTGGCATTCGGCAAAACCACAGCCCGCACGACCCCATCCACATACAGAGATGCCGTATCGAAGGCATTTTTCGCCTGATCGAGTGTGAAGCGGTGGGTCGCCAGCGAATCGACATCCACCTGCCCGCTTTGTGCCAACGCAATTGCCGCCGGATAAGTATTCTTCATGCGGCGCGAAGGCAAAATCGCCAGTTCTTTGCGGCGTGCAACCGAGGCTTTGATGGTGATAAAATCTTCTGCTGGAATACCGACGAGAATGACCCGCCCGCCAAAACGCGCCGCGTTCATACATTGATCCGCCGTACCTTCGACCCAGGCGGCTTCAATCGCCACATCGACACCGCGCTTGTTGGTCGCGTGCATCACGTGGGCAACCACATCTTCTTCGTTAGCATTGATAATGTCATCCGCGCCATAGGCTGCGGCTTGTTCCAACCGCCAGGGATGTTTATCAGTTGCGAAAATGCGCCGTGCTCCGGCTAGCCGTGCCAATCGAATCAGCAGCAGGCCAATACCCCCGCAGCCAACCACCAGCACGTCCTCGCCAATCTGAACATCGGCTAAGCGGCTGGCGTGCAAAGCAACACCCAACGGTTCCAGCAGCGCCGCGCCCACATCAGAAATATCGTCAGGCATCGGGACGCAGGCACTCGCCGGATAGACCATGCGCTCACGCATTGCGCCCTGATGCGGCCACAATCCCATGAACATAATGCGTTCGCACAGGTGAATATCGCCAGCAATACAGCGTTCACAATGGCCGCAGTGAATCGCGGGATCAATGGCGACCCGCTGCCCAACTTTGAGGTCTTCAACCCCTTCGCCAACTTCGAGGACAACACTCGCCGCCTCGTGGCCGAGCGTGAGCGGGCCTTCTGCCGCGATACCGCCCACATTGCCGAACAAATAAGTGTGCAAATCGCTGCCGCACACGCCGACAGCCGTCACGTTGAGCAAGACCTGACCGGGGCCGGGTTCTGAGTCCGAAATTTCTTCGATGCGAATATCTTTCGCGCCATACAGATAACTTGTTTTCACGAAAATAATCCTTTGTTAGTTCGTTTATTCGTGATTATACGGCGTTGAACCTATCGTCGCACCCACAAAATTGAGACCTGCCACATTTTTATTCAATCAAGCTGCGGTCTTCGCAAATGCCATTCCGTCGACTGTTCATAGGCAAAAGCTGCCCGCAGCAGTTGCGCTTCCTGCCAGGGCGCGGCGATCAATTGTAACCCAACCGGCAGACCATCCACCGTGAACCCACAAGGGATCGAAATGGCTGGCAGTCCAGCCATATTGAAGGGCGCGGTAAACCATGAAAGCACGGTACGCGCCTTATCCAATTCCGTCGGATTGTCTAAACTGGGCGCGGCTATCGGCGTTGTCGGCACAACCAGCACGTCAACATACTCGAAGAAATGCTGCATATCATGAATAAGTTGAACTTGCGCACGCCGAGCACGAGCATAGTCCGCTGCACTGAATTCCTGGCTGCTTTTAAGGCGTGCCAGCACATCTGCACCAAAATCTTCTGGACGAGTCCGCAGGCGCTCCTCGTGAAAGGTCGCCGCCTCAA